>NZ_JACJHR010000074.1 GCF_014174495.1 Amycolatopsis echigonensis | reverse complement strand
TCAGGGCCAGCCGTACCCGGCTTCCGCACCGGGGCAGCAGAATCAGCCCGCGCCGCCGTCCCAGGGGCAGCCGTACCCGCCGCAGTCGCGCACCGGACAGCGGCCGGTCCCGCCGAACCGTCCGCAGCAGGCACCGCAAGGACAGGGCAACCGGCCGTCCCGCCCGCCGGAGAACCGCGCCACTGGCCCGAACTCCGGCCCGATCCCGATGGGCACCGCGGCTCAGGCCAAGCGTCCGGCTGACGGAGGGGAAGCCCCCACACGTCCGCCGGGCGACCTCGCGCCGGTGATCCTGCCGCAGTCGAACCAGCCGGTCGCTCCGGTCGACCCGGCCGCGCCGATGCCCACCAGCGTGCTGGCCAGCCCGACGCCGCACACCCAGAGCATCATGCCGCCGACCCCGCGGGTGGCCCCGGCCGACGGCGGCCCGCTGCCCGATCACGGCACGGACAGCGTTCTGCCGTCCGGCGGCAGCGAGGGGCACGGCACCGGCTCGCAGGGCTCCCAGGGTTCGCAAGGCACTGGCACGGGCACCGGAACCGGTTCGTTCCCCGGCACCTCCCGGCGCACCGGCTCGCGCGGCACCCGCCGCTCCCGGCGCGGACGGCTCGGCGCGGGTCTCATCGACGTCCCGCCGGTTCCGTACCGCGATCCGTCGACCGCCGTGCTGGCGAACCCGGTCGTGGCCGAGGACAAGCGGTTCTGCGGCAACTGCAGCGCGAAGGTCGGCCGCGGCAAGGACGGGCAGCCGGGCGAGCCCGAGGGCACCTGCGAGAAGTGCGGCACGCCGTTCTCGTTCGTCGCGAAGCTGAAGCCGCACGAGCTCGTCGGCGGCCAGTACGAGGTGCTCGGCGCGCTCGCCTACGGCGGTCTCGGCTGGATTTACCTGGCCAAGGACCACAACGTGTCCGACCGCTGGGTCGTGCTGAAGGGCCTGATCGACACCGGCGACTCCACCGCGATGGCCGCCGCGGCGAACGAGCAGCGGTTCCTCGCCGAGGTCGAGCACCCGAACATCGTCAAGATCCACAACTTCGTGCAGCATCCGGACGCGCAGACCGGCAACACCGTCGGCTACATCGTGATGGAGTACGTCGGCGGCCAGTCGCTGCGCCAGCTCGCGCTGCAGCACCACCGGGAAAGCAACCGGCCGGAGCCGCTGCCGATCGGCCAGGTCATCGCGTACGGCCTGGAGATCCTGCCCGCGCTCGGCTATCTGCACAGCCAGGGCCTGCTGTACTGCGACCTCAAGCCGGACAACGTCATCCAGACCCGCGAGCAGCTCAAGCTGATCGACCTCGGCGCGGTGCGGCGGATCGACGACTACGAGAGCCCGCTGTTCTTCACCACCGGCTACAGCGCGCCCGAGCTGGCGACGCAGGGCGCCTCGGTGTCCTCGGACCTGTACACGGTCGGCCGGACGCTGGCGGTGCTGAGCTTCGAGTTCGCCGGCTACACCCGCGAGTACAAGAACACGCTGCCCGGCCCGGACAAGGTGCCGCTGTTCGCGCTGTTCGGGTCGTACTACCGGTTCCTCAAGCGCGCCACGCACGCCGATCCGGACCGCCGCTTCATCGCCGCGGACGACATGGCCGACCAGCTGACCGGCGTGTTGCGCGAGATCATGGCGCTCGGCACTGGCCAGCCGCGTCCGGCCGCGTCGACCGTGTTCGGGCCGGAGAGCCGGACGTTCGGGGTCCACCTCGTGGTGCCGGAGCAGGGCGAGCGCGTGCCGCTGCCGGACGCCGCCGAGGTCGTCGCCGGCCTGCCGATTCCGCAGGTCGACACGGATGACCCGGCCGCCGGTGTGCTCGCTACGACGACCGCGCTGGACCCGCACGAGGCGATCGAGGCCCTGGCTACGGCGCCGCGCGAGTCGATCGAGGTTCGGCTGCGGATTGTCCGCGCCCGGATCGAGCTGGGCGAGTTCGTGGAGGCGCAGCGGCAGTTGCAGGCCGCGCAGTACCTGGCGATCCGGCACGGGTTCCCGCACGACTGGCGGATCGACTGGTACCGCGGGCTGATCGAGCTGGCGGGCGGTCGGCCCCGGGTGGCGCACGTGGCGTTCGACGCGGTGTACGACGACCTGCCGGGGGAGATCGCGCCGAAGCTGGCGTTGGGCGTGAGTGCCGAGGGCGTCGGGGACTACTTCGGTGCGGCGCGGTTCTACGAGCTGGTTTGGCGGACGGACCGGACCTACGTGAGTGCTGCGTTCGGGCTGGCTCGCGTGTACCTGGCGCAGGGGGCGCGGGAGAGCGCGGTCGAGGTGCTGGAAGGGGTTCCGGCGACTTCGACGCATTACGTGGACGCGCAGGTCGCGGCGATCAAGATCAAGACGCGGGCGCAGGGTGCGGGCAATGGCGAGCACCAGGCGGTTACTGAGCGCGATCTGGTCGATGCGTCGGGTCGGTTGCAGCGGCTCAATTTGGACGCGGAGCGGCATACGCGGCTCAGCGCGGAGGTGCTGGAGGCGGCTTACGACTGGTTGAAGGTGCCTGGCCAGGCGAAGCCGGTTACCACCGCGAAGGTGCTCGGGTGCGAGCTGGAGGAGCGGGACGTCCGGTTTGGGCTGGAGCGGTGTTATCGGTCTTTGGCTCGGCTTACCGACAGTTCTAGTGATCGGATCGCGTTGGTGGATCGGGCGAATGCGATTCGGCCTCGGACGCTTACCTGAGTGTGGGTGTGGGTCTCGGCTCGTCGCCTGGCGGCGACATTGCAGGCGGGTGTGTGCGTGGGGCACCCCGAAGCCTAAGTGTGCTGACGGTTCGGGGGTGCTTGTCAAGGCGGGAAAGATGCCTTGACAAGCACCCCCGAACCGCAGGGAGGCTTCGTATCGGGGTGCGGGGGAGGGTGTGGGTGCCTCGATCGCGGGTGCGCCGGTGCCGGTTGGGGGTCGTGAAGGGCTCCTTGAGGGAATTTAATTCCGTGGAGGAGTCCCTCACGGACGGTCCTCGGGGGGCGAGCGGGCTGGGGGGGTTAGGGGTTGATGTCCCAGTCGCGTTTGTTGCGGCGGTGTTGTTCGGCGAGTTTCTCCAGCGCTTGCGGGTCGCCGTGGGTGCTGAAGTGTTCGAAGCCGACTGCGATGAATACTGCTCGGGCGTTCACTGCTACTGGGCCGTCTGTGGCGTCTAGGTGTCCGTCTGCGCTTACGTAGATCTTGCGGCCGGCGACTCCGTCCAGCCTGGCCTCGATGTACAGCGTGGACCCGACCGGTACTGGGCGGCGGAAGTCGGTCTCGAGCTTGCCGGTTACCGCGGGGCGGTGCAGCAGGTTGCCTACCGTCGAGCCGAGTGCTTCGTCGAAGGCGCAGGCCAGCAGGCCGCCGTGGGCTAGGCCGGGGGCGCCTTGGTGTGCGGCGGTCACGGTGAACTTCGAGTGCACCGTGTAGCCGTCGCCGATGGCTGAGCGCAGGTGCAGGCCGTCGTCTACCTCGTCGCCGCAGCCGAAGCACTCGGCGAAGTGTGCGCCGAGTTCGGTGCCGGGCGCGGGGGCTTTCGGGTGGATCTCCGGCGGCTCCACCGGCACGGGCGGCCACGGACCGGAAACAGGACTCATGGGACGACGTTAACCCGGCGGAAGGACCCGCGGGCACCCGCCCTGACCGGCGCGGCCGCGTTTCCTCAGCGCAGGGTAGTCGGAAAATTCCGCACGGTAGAAATTTCGCGACTCATCCTGCCAGCACGTGTCATCCGGTCAAGACTGGGGAAATGTGCTCCAACGGATGGGCCGGGACGTGTGCAGGAGGAGGTCGCCGCCGGGATGAGTGAGCCAAAGACGGGGAAACCCGAGGTCGATCAGAGAACAGTCAAGCGCGCGGTGATCGCGTCCGCGATGGGTAATGCGACCGAGTGGTACGACTACGGCGTTTTCACCTCAGGTGCGATCGCGACAAGTATCGGAACACTGTTCTTCCCCGGCGAGGGCAACGCGGTGCTGAAATCGCTCGCCCTGCTGGCAGTCGGCTTCATCGTTCGTCCGTTCGGCGGAGCGTTCTTCGGTCCGCTGGGCGACAAGCTGGGCAGGCAGAAGGTGCTCGCCCTGACCATTCTGCTGATGTCCGGCTGCACCTTCCTGGTCGGCGTGCTGCCGACGTACTCGGGTGCCTACAGCATGGGCATCGCGGCTCCGATCGCGATCTTGCTGCTGCGCCTCGTCCAGGGCTTCTCGACCGGCGGCGAGTACGGCGGCGCGGCGACGTTCATCGCCGAATACGCGCCCACCAAACGGCGTGGTTTCTTCGGTTCGTTCCTGGAGATGGGCACGCTGGCCGGCTACGTGCTCGGCAACGCGGTCGTGCTGATCACCTACCTGTCGCTGTCGACCGCACAGTTCGACTCGTGGGGCTGGCGGATCCCGTTCTTCATCGCGCTTCCGATCGGTGCGATCGGGCTCTACCTGCGGTCGAAGCTCGAGGACACGCCGGAGTTCCGCAGGCTCGAGGCGGCGGGCGAGAAGTCGGAGAAGGCTCCGCTGAAGGAGACCATCCAGCACAACTGGCGGATGATCCTGAACCTGATCGGGATCGTGCTGCTCCTGAACATCGCCGACTACATGCTGCTCACGACGATGCCGACGTATTTCACGGACACTCTGCACATCGGCGACACCGAGTCCAGCCTGATCATCATCGGGGTGGAGATCGTGCAGTTCGCGCTGTTGATCCCGCTGGGCGCGCTGTCCGACCGGATCGGCCGGAAACCCTTGCTGCTCACCGCGGCCATCGGGTTCATCGTGCTGAGCTGGCCGAGCATCAAGCTGATGCAGAGCGGCAGCCTGCTGTGGCTGATCGTCGGTTTCCTGGTCGTGGCGATCCTGCTGGCGCTGATGCTGGCGGTCATCGGCTCGACGTTCCCGGCGATGTTCCCGACGCGCGTGCGGTACGGCTCGTTCGCCATCGGTTACAACATCTCGACGTCGCTGTTCGGCGGCACCTGCGGCGTGATCGTCACGGCGTTGATCGGCGGCACCGGCAACGCGGACTGGCCGGCGTACTACTTGATGATCGCGGCGCTCATCGCGCTGATCCCGATCATCAAGATCCCGGAAACGGCACGGGTGCCGATCGAACAGATCGACACCACGGACACCGGCGGCAAACTCGCCGGAGCCAGCAAGTGACTATCTGAGCCGACGCGAAAACCGCCCTCCGTCCACTAAGGACAGAGGGCGGTTTTTCGTATGAAGTCAGCTGTTCTGCGTCGCCTCGACCTGCGGAGCGAAGCGCTTGCGTGCCCACGCTGCCAGGCCACCGGCGACCACGACGGCGACTACGGTTTCGATCATCAGTGCGACGAGCACCATGGTGCTTCCTCCTCGGGTTCTCGGGCCGGCCAATGGTGTGCCGGCTGAGCGACGGGTTCGACGGCCGCTCCGGCCGCCACTGAGAACATCGCCCCGAAAGCCCGGGATATTTCGTCGAAAACCCACTTGATCCGGTGACCTCCGCCACTCTTGCCGCGAATGCGTTTCAGCGGGAGGTCGTGCTGGGTAACGCCGTGCTTCCCGCAGGTGAGCCCGGAGACACGGGGGCCTGTTCGTTCGTGGTCGGATACGCCCGCGGCGGCATCCCCGGACGGGAGGTGCCCGGGCGCGGAACGGTCTGCCGCTCCGACGGGGGCACCTTGTCCGGCGAGCCAGGGCTCACCTCCGGGCCTGGCGTAGGGGCCAGTACCGGACCCGACGGGACCTGCACCGGTCCTGGCGGGCTGGACGGGGCGGGCGAGACGGTGGCGAGTCCCGGACCCGCGGGCATGACCGGCGGCTGCTCGGTCCCACGGCTGCCTACCGCGAGACCGACTGCCACGAGCACCGCGACCGTCGCGGCGGAGCTGCCCGCGACCGCCCAGCGTTTGCGCTTGCGGCGGACGGCGGCACCGCGCACGATCACGTCCGCGGCGTCGACCCGCATGGGCGGGCCGTCCGGCGTCCGCGCGAAGAAGGCGCGCACGGCCTCGGTGTCTTCGGCGTCATCAGGGACCATCTCGTTCACCTCCCTCCCGGAACGGGCAGTGCTTCGAAATGCGGACCCAGCCGGGCCCGCAGGGTGGCCAGACCGCGCGCGGCCTGGCTTTTCACCGTGCCGGTCCGGCAGCCGAGCGCCGCGGCGGTCTCCTCGACGGACAGGTCCTCGAAGTACCGCAGCACCAGCACCGCGCGCTGGCGCGGGGCCAACGCGGCGAGTGCCTGCTGGATCAGCTGGTCGTGCTCAGTCTCGGCGGCAGGAGCCGGGACGTCGGGCGGCGCGTCGGTGAGCCGCTCCCGTTTCCAGCGGCTGCGGCGGTTCTCCGCGAGGAAAGTGCGCAGCACGATTTTGCGCGCGTAGGCGTCGAGCGCGTCGTGCCGGGCCAGCCGCGGCCAGGCGAGGTACAGCTTGAGCAGCGCCGCCTGGGCGAGATCTTCGGCCCGGTGCCAGTCCCCGCAAAGCAGGTAGGCGGTGGACCGCAGGCTGTGCGCGCGCTCGCCGAAGTACCGGGCGAACTCGCCGTCCCACGGCGAGCTCGGCCCGGACGCCGGACTGGAGCGGGAGGGCACCGGGTGATCAGCCCCAGACCGAGGGCAGGTTCAGGTCGCCGGTCGGGCCCGCGGGCACCGCGGTCGGGACGCGCTTGCCCGCCTTCGCCGGCTGGCCCGGAGCGACCACCTTCGGCGCGCCCGGGGCGGCCGTCTGCCGCTCCGCGGGCGCGGGGGCGGCGGTCGGGGCACCGGGGCTGACGGCCGGAGCGGCGGTCGTCTGCGGAGCCGGCTGCGAGACCGACGGCGGGGCGTCCGCGGCGAAAGCGACCGCGCCGCCGGTCACCGCTCCTCCGGCGAGCAGCAGGGAGCCGATGGCGAGAGCGAAGCGAACACGCACGAGTTTCCTCCTGGTTCCACGAGCGCCGGATGGCGCTTCTCTGCTCTAGTCATGCGGTCGGGCCTCACCGGGGTTGCATCGGATTTTTTGGCCCTGGACAGGCGAACGGCCGGGAGCCTTGGAGGTCTCCCGGCCGTTCGGCGGTGCACGGTTTTCAGGCGGCGAGCGCCGACAGCTTGGTCCACGACGCCCAGTCGTAGGTCCAGTCGCTGTAGTCGCCGTCCTTCGCGCTCAGCTGCTGGGTGCTGCCGGAGATCTCCACCGGGTCTCCGGGAAGGACGCTGTCGTAGTAGGTCTTCGCGTTCTTCGGGGACAGGTTGAGACAGCCGTGCGAGATGTTCTTCTTGCCCTGCGCCCAGATCGACGCCGCGAGACCGTGGATGAACTCGCCGTTGTTGGAGATCCGGACCGCCCACGGCACGTTGACGTCGGTGTAGCCGTAGCGCGGGTTGCTCATCGAGTAGGTCTCGTGCTTCGACATCACCACGTGCGTGCCGCTGTGCGTGACGCGGCCCGGGTCGGAGTCGAGGCCGTAGCTCACCGGGAAGTCCATGACCTGCTGGCCGTCGCGGATGACCTGCATGGTGTGGTCCTGGGTGTTGCCCTTGACGATCTGCGAGCGGCCGATGGTGAAGCTCGCGGAGACGTCCTGCTTGCCGTAGACGCCGTCGCCCATCGAAACGCCGTAGATGTTGGCCGAGACGACGACCTTCGTGTTCGGCTTGAAGTACTCCTTCGGCCGCCAGTGCACCGAGGTGTCGCCGTCGAGCCACGCCCACGCGCCCTCGGTCTTCGGCGTGGTCTCCACCGACAGCGCGCGCTCGACGGAAGCCTTGTCCTTGACCGCGCTCGGGAACGTGAGTGCGATCGGTATCGCGATGCCGTAGGTCTGCCCGTCGCCGACGTTCAGGCTGCCCTGCATCTGCCGGCGCGGTTTGACCGTCGTGAACGAGCCGTTGATCGGGACCTGCTTGCCGTCCTCGCCGACGGCCTGTCCAGACCAGGTGTAGGTCTTGCCGTAGCCGAGGTCTTCGGTGCTGCTCCAGCTCTTCTTGTCCGGGGACTGCTGCCCCTGCACCTGCTTGCCTTCGGCGTTGGTGAGCGTGACGGCCCCGATGGTGCCGTTGGCGACGGTCACCTTCGCCGGTTCGCCGGGCGACACGTCGCCCGCCCCGGAAGCCGGCGTGTACGCCACGGCCGCCGGTTTCGCAGGCGTGGACGGCGCCTCAGTAGGCCCACCGCCCGCGGTCCCGCCCGCGTTGACGCTCGACCCGCCGCTGCTGCACGCCCCGAGCGTGAGCGCGGCGATCAAGCCCAGCACCGCGACGCCGGCTCGGCGGCGTGCGAAGTGTCGGATTGTCACACCGATCCCCAATCTCCCCTTGGTACCCCGAACACCCAGACGTCCCGAGCACCCTTCACGTTCACCGAATACGGGGTGACCAGCATCACACTGCACCGAGTGACCATTACGGAAGCGGCTCGATCGACCGCGCACTGTGCATCATCGAAGTGCGCTGGGTGTACTGGATCAGCCTAGCTTCGGGGTCCGACCGCGCTGCGTAGGCGGCGATACGACGTTCCGGTGATGCGCGCACGATGGAACCGATCCTTGCGATCAACGGGGTTCAGATTTGGTGAGATCCCGGTAGGCTGCTGACCAGGCCGTCGTTTTGCGTGTTCGTGGCTTCACACTCGCGGAACTTCTGACGCGAGCCGTGGGGCCCGAAAGCTCTTCGCTCGTCTCGTTGGAACCGCCCGGGACGGCCTGGGTGCCGCTTCGGTGGCATTCGAAGCGGATCTGTTACGAGGAGTACAGCGGTGGCGCAAGGCACTGTGAAGTGGTTCAACGCGGAGAAGGGCTTCGGCTTCATCGCGCAGGACGGCGGCGAAGGCGACGTTTTCGTGCACTACTCGGAGATCGAGGGACGCGGCTTCCGCACCCTCGAGGAGAACCAGCGAGTGGAGTTCGAGGTCGGCCAGGGCCAGAAGGGTCCGCAGGCCCAGAAGGTCCGCGCGATCTGAGTCAGGCCCGCGCGTTTTCTCAGGCCTGAATGAAGGGCCCCGACGGGATTTCCCGTCGGGGCCTTTTTTCATTGCGGGTTCCGTCGTGGGGAATGTTTGGAGCGACGGTTACCGCGGTGGGTCCCCCGTGGTGGGTCGGCTGTCGCGGGTGCTTGCGGCCGTGGAGTCGGGCTGGCGGGTTTGCCACAGCTTGGGCGGGCCGGGCGGGTGGCTGGGGTTGCCGGGTTCGGGGCTGTCGCTGGGGCCTGGGTCCGGGGCGTGACGCGGGGGGTCGGGCACGTACGGGCGACGCCGGATCGGTTGGTTGCCCGACTGTGAGTGGGTGCGGGTCATCCGACCCGATCGGGTGGTGCTGGCGGGGTCGTGTCCTGCTGCGACCTGGCGTGCGACTGCTTCGGCGTACCGGCGCGAGGCGCGTTGCACTGTGCCATCGCACCGCCGCGCACTGCACGCTGCGACCTAGTCGCCACCGCGTGACAGCTGCCTGGCTCGTCGCGTCTCAGCTGGTGTCCGGCGTGCGGCGCTCTCGCCGCACTCTGCCCGCGTGCGCCTCCGGCGAACTGTCGGGCGGATCCCGGAGCGTCCCGCTCGCCGGGACCTCGATCGCGACCCCCCCGGAAAAGGGAAAACCCCCGGCCGTCGGGGGAAGCCGGGGGTTTTCGTTCAGGGGGCGGGGATCAGCGTCCGACGAGGGGCTGCTGGTCGAACGTTCCCGCCGGGATGTGGAACTCGTCGGTCATCGCGTCGGAGTGGCGGCGCTCCTGGGCGGAGGCGGCCTGGCCCTCCCACGAGAGGCGCTCCAGGATCCATTCCTGCGCCAGGGCCTGCGGGGTCAGGTTCCGGGCGACCGCGATCTCCTTGAGCTGCTGGCTGGCGATGAGGTTCATGCGCAGCTGGTAGACCTGCGCGTCGCCGAAGCGGCTGCCGGTTCCGGTGCTCTCCGGGTCGGAGTCCGGGGCGAGCGCGGCGAGGTAGCTGGTGAGCTCCTTGTCCTCGACGACTTCGTCGCCGGCGGCCTTGGCGGCATTGCGATGCCGCCCGCTCGAGACGGCTTTGAGATTCGTGCGGCTGCTGAGGCGGCCGAGGGAGGGAAGAGGCACGCGCACACGATAACGGTTGGGTCTCGGCAAAGAAACCACTGTGAGCCACGACACACGCATTTCGGTACTCGGCGAGCCTAATTCGATCACCTGTTCAGAGCAGCCGGCAAACGCATTTCGCGACTGTCTGTTGATCGGCGGTACGGAGAGTAGATCCGCAGGTCAGCGCCGTGGTCAGGAATGGAGAGACCCCCGCGCCAGGGGGAGGAACGCGGGGGTCGGAGGGGATCTCCACAGGCGCTGACCGGGGGTGTGTCAGCAACACCGATTGTTGCACGAGTTCCGGGGATCGGCGAGGGGAAGCCGGAGAAATCGTTCCTCGCGATCTTGGAATGCTTTACCAGGGATGCTTCGGAGAGTGTTCACAGGTTCACTCTCCGGGGGGCTGCCGGTGCTGCGCGCCGCTGGTTAGCCTCGCGGCCAGTTGTTGCGAACCGCGTGGAGGGGCTATGAGCGGATCGGTCGAAGTTCGTCAGTTCCTCCTTCGGTACGAAGGTGCCGACGGGGGAAGCACGTCACTGTCCGGCGGCGTGCCGGCGCAGCGCGGGTCGTCGGAAGGGCAACGGGTCTCCGACGATCAGGTCCGCCGAGCCCGCCTCGCCGTCGCGGCCGGTGCGCTTGATGTGGAGGACTGCGCGCAGTTGCTGGAGATGCTCGGGCTGAGCCCAGGTGACGACGGCCAGGCGCCCGTGCAGCGCTGAGTTCTCTGGCAGGACGCCGGGAACTGACCTGAACTCGTGGCTCCATGGCGGGGAAGCGCGGGCTGGGCAGGTTCAGATCCACGGCGTGCGGAAGCGTCTCCGGCGTAGAGTGGCGTGGCGCACACCGATTGCCCCACCTGGCTTCGAAGCGGTCGATCGGCGTGAAGCGGTGCGGTCAGGTCGCCGACTCGGACGTTGCCGCAGGTCGGAGGCTTGCTGATCGCTTAAGGAACCCCCGGTGCACGGCCCCCGGAACGTGCCCTATGCTTGTAATCGCTCCCAGGGGAACACCTGAGAGCGCGGTCGGTCGGTACACCGAAACCGGTCGGGCTCCCATCGTTCAGCGGCCTAGGACTCCGCCCTTTCAAGGCGGCAACGCGGGTTCGAATCCCGTTGGGAGTACGCAGTACCAGTAAGGCCCTGTGGCGCAGTTGGTTAGCGCGTCGCCCTGTCACGGCGAAGGTCGCGGGTTCGAGTCCCGTCAGGGTCGCAAGATCGTTCGGCTCCTTGCCGGCGTTCCCGGCCAGGTAGCTCAGTTGGTACGAGCGTCCGCCTGAAAAGCGGAAGGTCGCCGGTTCGACCCCGGCCCTGGCCACAGCGAATTGTCAAGGAAGCAGCCCCCATCCCAGCGATGGGGGCTTTTTCGTTGCCGAGGACGCCAGTGGGCCGCCGGTCCCGCGACCGTGCCATGGATGGCTGCGGCTTCCCTGCCGCACCTCTTATCCGCTGACCGCGCCGGATCTGCCAGGGTCACCGCCAGGCAGCGGCTTTGTCCGCGGGAGCGGTGGGCGCGATGACTTCGTTCGGAGCTGAGGCGCGGCGGTCTACGCGGCGCGAGTCGCGTCGTGCCTGATGTGCCGCGGCGCTGGTTCAGCGGGCCGGTCCTGTTTTGTCGTGGGCGCTCGCGAAAACTGAGTCAGCGGGGTGCCGAACCTAGACGTGCCCGGCACGAACTGAATCGTGCCGGGCACGCCGGGTCCGCAAACTAGATCAACGGGCCGCGGAACTTGGTCGTACCCGGAACAAGCTGGACCGTGCCGAGTCCGCCGTGCGCGGTCGCGTACGCCAGCTCACGCGAAAGGTCGCCGACGCCGTTCGTGCCTGGTTGCGGTGCCAGGTTCAGCGTGCTCAGCACGCCGAGTGCGTTGCCGTCGCGGTCGAGGAAGCCGCTGCCGGAGTCGCCGGGGATGCCGGGCGTCACGGTGAATACCGTGTGGCTCCAGCCGCCGCCGGTGTCGCCCAGACTGGTGCCCTGTTTGGGGGACAGTTGGGTGATTCCGCCGCGCAGCTCGGAGTTGCCGTAGCTGAGCACGGTGGCGAGTTGCGTCGTGCCGGTGGTGTTCACGCCGGTCGGCCCGCCCCAGAACGGCAGGCTCGGGTTGACGTTCGACACGTCCGCGGGGTCGATCTTGATCAGCGCGAGGTCGTTGTACTGGCAGGTGTTCGCGTCCGTTTCGTGGCGGGTCTGCATGGTCAGCCACGAGTTGTAGACGAGCGTTCCCGGCTTGCTCGCCCCGGCGATCGAGACCGGGGTGCCGAGCGGGAGCGAACCGGCCGAGCAGCCGTTCGTTTCGGTCGAACCGCCGGTGCCGGAGCAGTGCGCGGCCTGCCCGAGGAACACGTCGGTTCCGTTGCTGTACACGAAGTTCGAGGTGCATTGCGCCCCGTTGGTGTGCGTCTGCACCCCGGGGTGCACGGCGGCGGTGTCCGCCGGGGCCCAGGTCGGGGACGCTGCCCAGGCGGTCGCGGGCAGCAGTGCGGCGGCAGTCGCCAGTGCAGTCACCGCACTGGCCCGCGCCAGTGGTCGAGGGGTCTTCATCGGGCTCCCTTCGAAAGGCCAGCACTCACTCGGACGTGTGCTACTGACTGGTAGGCATCGGGGCTACATCACACCAGAGAGTGGTGCCAGTCACAACCGTTGTGACGCTGGGTGACTATTGACCTAGAGCTAGCTGGAGGTTGCAGACTGAGCGCATGACTGGGGAATGGAACATCGAGGCCGTAGACGTCGACGCCTACCTTGCGCGCATAGGCCAGCGGCGGGAGGAACCGTCCGTAGCGGCGCTGGGGCGGTTGGCGCGGGCACACGTCGAGGCGATCCCGTTCGAGAACGTCGACGTGGTGATCGGCCGGCATCGCGGGATCGAGTTGGACGTCGTCAGCGAGAAGCTGGTCGGACGGCGGCGGGGCGGCTACTGCTACGAACAGGCCGGGCTGTTCGCGGCCGTCGCCGAGCAGTTGGGTTACCAGGTGCAGCGCACGGTCGCGCGGGTGCAGCCGCGGAAGAGCGGGCCGTACACCCATATGACGCTGGTGATCACCGTTGAGGGGCAACAGTTCCTCGTGGACGTCGGGTTCGGCGCCGGGGTTCTGGTGCCGATGCCGTTGATCGACGGCGCCGAGATGGACCAGGCCGGGTGGCTCCACCGGATGACCCTGCGCGACGGCTGGTGGGTGCTGCAGAAACAGGACGGCGACGGCTGGGAAGACCTCCACGAACTGCTGCCGCTGGTGCACAGCCGGCCGCTCGACTACCAGGTGTTCCACCACTACACGTCCACGCATCCGAAGTCCCCGTTCACCGGGCGGATCGTGGTGATGCGGCTCGAACCCGGACGGTTCCGTCGGCTGCTCGGCCGCGAATACCAGGAAAGCCGCCCGGACGGCACGGTCGAGGCGCGCACGATCGAACCGGTCGATCTCGGCAAGACGCTGGAGGATCTCGACGTCGTCCTGACCGAGGACGAGCTGGCGGCGCTGCTCGAGACTTACTGAACGCTGCGGCAGCGGGCCGCCTACTGGAACAACTCCGCGGCAGCCAACGGCCGCCCCAGGTGGTATCCCTGCGCCTGGTCGCAGCCCAGTTCCCGCAGCAACGCCAGTTCCTCCGCGGTCTCGACACCCTCCGCCACCACGGTCAGATCCACCGCGTGCGCCATCGCGATGATGCTCGTGACGATCGCGGCCGCGTCGCGGGAGTCGGCGATTCCGGTGATGAACGATCGGTCGATCTTGAGCGTGTCCAGCGTCAGGCGGCGCAGCTGGGCCAGCGAAGAATAGCCAGTGCCGAAGTCGTCGATCGCCAGCAAAACACCGAGAGAACGCAAGGCGGACAACACTTCCGCCGCCGCCGACGTATCGCGCATGAGCGCGCTTTCGGTGACCTCCAGCGTCAGCGAGCCGGGCGGCAGGCCGGTGGTGGCCAGTGCGTCGCGGACCGCGGGCACCAGGTGCGGGTCGTCCAGCTGCCGCACCGAGAGGTTGACCTTCAAGCTCAGGTCGAGGCCCCGGCCGGTGCGCAGGGCGGCCAGTTCGCGTGTGGTGTCGCGCAGGACGTACTTGCCCAGCACGTTGATCAGGTCGCTTTCCTCGGCCAGGGGGATGAATTCCGCGGGCGAGATCGCGCCGTGTTTCGGGTGGGTCCAGCGCAGCAACGCCTCGACGCCGACCATTTCGCCGGTGCGCAGGTCGACCACCGGCTGATAAGCGGGCCATAACTGTCCACTGTGGACAGCGTCGCGAAGGTCCTGTTCCAGCCGCAGCCGGCGCTGCATGCGTTCGCGCAGAGCGACGTCGAAGAACTCGAACCGGCCCCCGCCGCGGGATTTCGCTTGGTACATCGCGACATCCGCGTCGCGCAGCAGATCCTCCGCGCTGCGGCGGTCGTCCGGCTCCACGAGCACGATGCCCATGCTCGCGTCCAGGTGCAGTTGCCTGCCGTGGACGGAAACCGGCTCCGCGAGCACCGAACGCAGGTGTGCGGCGAACACGCCGACCTGCGCCTGGCCGGTCGTCGCGGACGTGACGATCACGAACTCGTCGCCGCCCAGCCTGCCCACGACGTCGTCGGGTCCGGTGGCCCGCCGCAGGCGTTCGCCGGCGATGCGCAGGACCTGGTCGCCGACCGGGTGGCCGAGGGAATCGTTGATCAGCTTGAACTTGTCCAGGTCGAGGAACAGCACGGCGGCCGCCTCGGCGCCGTCGCGGCGGTCGAGCCGGTCCAGGACCAGGGTGCGGTTGGCGAGCCGGGTCAGCGGGTCGTGGGTCGCCTCGTGGGCCAGCCGGGCGCTGATCGCGCGCCGTTCGGTGATGTCGGTGAAGGACGTGACCACCGTGGCGCCCTTCGGGTCGTCCGGATCGAGCAACCGCGAGGTCAGCGACACCCACACGTCGCGGCCGTCGGGGCGGCGCAGGCGCACGACCAGGCCGTTGTGCGTGATCCCGGTGCGGCGCGTGTGCATGGACGGCAGCTCGTCGTCCGGGATCCGGTTGCCGTCCTCGTCGAACAGCACGAGTGTCGTGCACGACACGCCGAGCAGTTCCGCCTCGGGGACGCCGAGGATGCGGCAGGCGGACGGGTTCGCCGACTGGATCAGCCCGGTCGGGCCGATCACCAGCACGCCCTCGTCGAGCGCGGCGACGACCGTCGCGTAGTGCTGTTCGACGCGGCGACGTGCGGTTTCGTCAGTGCAGACCAGCAGGAAACCGTCGACGGTTTCGGTCGCCGACACCCGGACCCGACGCGGCGAGCCGTCCCGGCCGCGGTGGGTTTGCTCGGCGATGCCGTCGCGGATCGAGGCCGCGTCCGGGTCGATGCCGAGCACCTCGTGCACCCGTCTGCCGAGTGCTTCCGGGGCCGGCCAGCCGTAGACGGTCTCGGCGGCCGGGTTCCAGCCGGTGACGATGCCCTCGGCGGTGATCGTGACGATGGCGTCGCTGACGTGCGTGACCAGCGCTTCCTGCGCGCGGACGGCGGCCGCGGCGGCGTGTTTGACGGTGCTGTCGCGGATCACCACCTGGAACGACGGCGGATTCGAGTCGCTGGTGCGGACCGAAACGGTTTCCGCCACGAATTTGCTCCCGTCCAACCGTTTCAGCACCGCTTCACGGGGTTCTGCGCTGTGATCCTCCAGCAGGTGGGCGGATTCCGCGGCCACGAAGTCCGCGAACTCGCGGCTGACGACCTCGTGCGCCGCCCGTGCCGCGAACAGGTCGAGCGCGGCCTGGTTGGCGTAGGTGACGACGCCGCCCGAGTACACGCAGATCGCGTCCGGGCTCTGTTCCATCAGCAGCTGGTAGCGGTCGGACAGCTCCGCGAGGGCGGACTTCTCCGGCGCGGCTTCCGCGACCGCGGAGGCGACGCCGAGCAGGCCGGTCGTGTGGTCCCCTTCGCCGACGGTCCGCGCGCGCAACCGGATGCGGCGCGGGGTGCCGTCGGGGCCGTCCTGCGGCTGTTCGAGTTCGAAATCGCGGCCGGGCGGGGTGCGGCGGAGGTTCGCGGTGAGCGGGCGGAGAAGCTCGGTGAGCCGGTCGCACAGCTCCTTGCCGGTCGCGCCGGGGAGGCCGAGCACCGCGTCGAGGCCGGGCAGCCAGGTGAGGGTCGCCGGTTCGGAGGCGTGCAGGGAGAACAGGACCCCCGCGCCGGCGTCCGCACGCAGGCCCGCGAGCTGGGCGCGCCGGGCGATCCCACCCGGTTCGCCGGCCAGGGCGTCAGCCTCCATGGTGCTTCCGATCCCCCTTGTCGGCGTATGGCCCGTCGATTACACCACCGAGTGAAGCCCGTGTATATCCACACGGGGAGCTGCTTGCATCACTCGTCTGGCCCCCGACAGGGGGTGCTATCGGGCGATGCGGGCCACGCTGCGCAGTCGCGGACCCCAAATGAGCAGGCCGAAGTGGGCCGCACAGGCATGTCCGAGGGCGGTTACGACGGAGGCGAGACTGGCCGGATCGTCGGTCACGTAGACGCTGATGACGAAGAGCTCGAGGGCTACGATCCCGGCGATCCTGGCCCGCCCGCTCAGCAGCGCGACGAGCACGCCGGCGGTGGTGAGGAAGCCGTAGCTGACGCCGATGTCGAGCCAGCGGCCCGCGGAATGCGGCAGGACGTCGCTGTGGATCAGGGCCATGACCGGCAGTTCGGTGGCGATCGTGGCGAGCACGTGCCCGCTGAAGAAGACCAGAGCCGTCCGGAGGCCGCCGAACCGCCGTTCGAACGGGGCGACGGCGATCGCGAAGATCACCGCGTACGGCAGCCAGCCGCCGTCGGCGATCCAGAACGCGCTGGTCAGGAGGGCGGTGAGGGGGTGGCGCGCCATGTTGTGCGCGTCGGTGCTGGAGACGGCGAGGAGTTTGCCGGTCAGCTTGGAGCTGCCGAACCGGATGAGCAGCGAGGTGCCGAGGAGCAGGACGAGGTAGCCGAAGGTGAACGGCGTCGACCGCGGGCTGGGGATGAGGCTCAGCCAGGCTCGCTTCGGCCGCCAGCCAGCGGGGACGGCGGCCAGGAAGGAGGGCCGGGGAGCCGGCTGGACCAGAGCGTTCTCCGCCAGCACGGCCGTCGCTGTCGGTGATCCGAGGACGTCCTCCAAAAGGGTTCCGCCGGATTGGGGCGGGGCCACGGTCGGGGCCGGTTCGAGGACGTCGGTGGTCCCCGGCGGCGGGATGGGGCCCGGCTGGACGTGAGCCTGCCTGCGCAGCCACGTCAAAGACCGCCGCTTCCGGGGAGTTCCCGTGGTGGCAGCACTGCGCGCCGGGCGGGGTGCCGGGGTCGGTTCGCGCAGCGTCATGCGTCCAGAGTGGCTGGGCATGCTGGGATTTTGGCCAAGAGCAGCTGTGAATGCGCTGTGATTCACACCCGCTAGAGTGAGCACCCAGGGTAGAACTGTTTCGCCCTTCGTCACCCGTTCGGTGGGCTCATCCGGTAGGAATAGGCCACTCCTGGTGAAAGGTCTCGCTGGTGAACGACGAGGTTTCGGTCGCCGAGCTGTTGGTGCGCGAAGGACACGAACGACGGATCCCGCCGCCGTCCCGGTCCCGGTGGCGCATGGTCGCGGTGATGCTCGCGGTGATCGTCGGCTGCGGGGCGGCGGCCATGCTCGTCTCGTACGGGACCACGGCGAACGACGGGGCCGCCCGGATCACCGAGATGCGCGTGATCGAGATGCCGGACCGCACCGGCGGCGCTGGCGGCGTCGACGAGACCAACCCGCCCACGCCCACCGGCGAGGAGACCCAAGAGGGCACCGTGGGCGTCGGGGACGCCCCTTCGACCCAGGCGAACGTCAACCCGTTCGGCGAGACCAGCAGCCCGGCTCATCCGGCTGATTCCGCTCCGGCGCATCCGTCGTCGAGCGAGCGGCCGGAAACCACCGGTCCGACCCGGCCGACGGAGGAGCCGTCGTCGAGCGCGTCGACTCCGTCGAGTTCGAGCCAGCCGTCGACGTCGAGCAGCCACGCGCCGCCGTGCGTCCTGAGCATTATTTGCCTCTAGAACCCTGAGCGGCGGCTGAGCGCGGTCCACGCGCCTCGGCGGAACCCGGCATGATCGGCCGCGTGCCGAATACGAAGTTGCGCGCCTGGCTCCTCGAAGGCGAGCACAAGCGCGCCCAGCAGCTGACCGGTGGCAAGCGCGAGACCAAAAAGGACGAGCAGCCGTGGTGGAAGGTCATGTGCCTCACCGGCGTCGACTACTTCTCCACACTGGGATACCAGCCGGGCATCGCCGCGCTCGCGGCCGGTGTGCTGTCGCCGTTGGCCACCGTGGTGCTCGTGGTGCTCACGCTCGCTGGCGCACTGCCCATTTACCGCCGGGTCGCGCGGGAAAGCCCGCATGGCCAGGGGTCGATCGCGATGCTGGAGAAGCTGCTGTCCCGGTGGGGCGGCAAGCTGCTGGTGCTTGCCCTGCTGGGCTTCGCCGCGACGGACTTCGTCATCACCATGACGTTGTCGGCGGCCGACGCGACCGCGCACGTGATCGAGAATCCGTTCGTTCCGGCTGCGCTGCATGGCGGGCAGGTCTGGATCACGTTGGTGCTCATCGCGTTGCTGGGCGCGGTGTTCCTCAAAGGATTCGCCGAGGCCATCGGGGTCGCGGTGGTGCTGGTCGGGGTTTACCTCGCGCTGAACGTCGTGGTCGTCGTTACCGCGTTGGTTCATGTTTTTGGTGCGCCACAGCTGATTGTCGACTGGCAGAACCTGTTGATCAGCGAGCATCCCAATCCGTGGCTGATGGTCGGGGTGGCGCTGGTGGTGTTCCCCAAGCTCGCGCTGGGGCTGTCCGGGTTTGAGACCGGAGTTTCGGTGATGCCGCTGGTCCGGGGAGCCAGCGGGGACACGGAGGCGGACCCGGTCGGGCGGATCCGGAACACGCGGCGGTTGCTGCTGACCGCGGCGTTGATCATGAGCGCGTTCTTGATCACGTCGAGTTTCGCTACCGCCGTGTTGATTCCGCAGCGGGAGTTTCAGGCTGGGGGCAAGGCCAACGGGCGTGCGCTGGCTTATCTGGCGCATAGCTATCTCGGTGATGGCTTCGGCACGGTGTATGACGTCAGCACTATCGCGATCCTGTGGTTCGCCGGGGCGTCGGCGATGGCCGGGCTGTTGAATATCGTGCCCCGGTATTTGCCGCGGTACGGGATGGCTCCGGACTGGGCTCGTGCTACGCGGCCGTTGGTGATCGTGGTTTCGGCGATCGCGTTCGTGATCACGTGGATTTTCGATGCCGACGTGGAAGCGCAGGGCGGAGCGTACGCGACTGGGGTGCTGGTGTTGATCTCGTCGGCGTCGGTCGCGGTGACGTTGTCTGCTCGACGGCACAAGCAGCGCGTGTTCTGGGCTTATCTGGTGATCACGCTAGTGTTCTTGTACACGACGATCGCGAATATCGTGGAGAAGCCGGAGGGGGTGAAGATCGCGGCGTTCTTCATCGGGGCGATCGTGGCGACGTCGTTGGTCTCTCGGGCTACGCGGTCGTTGGAGTTGCGGGTCGAGAAGGTCGAGTTCGACGCGGCTGCGCAGCGGATCGTGGACAAGGCGGTGCGGTCGGGAGCGGTCCGGATCATCGCCAATGAGCCGGATGCCCGGGACGAGGCGGAGTACCGGGAGAAGGAGCGGGAGGCCCGGGAGGACAACCATATTCCTCGGGACAGTGCGTTGTTCTTTCTCGAGGTGACGATCTCGGATGCTTCGGATTTCGAGACGACGTTGCGGGTGCACGGGGAGAAGCGGGCCGGGTACCGGATTTTGCGGATGAAGAGTCCGTCTATCGCCAATGCCATTGCGGCGGTGTTGCTGCATTTGCGGGATGAGACGGGGATGCAGCCGCATATCTACTTTGCTTGGACGGAGGGGAATCCGTTCAAGTTCTTGGTTCGGTATTTGTTTTTTGGGGATGGGGATGTGCCTCCGGTTACCCGGGAGGTGTTGCGGAGGGCGGAGCCGGATCCTCATCGGAGGCCGTTGGTGCATGTGGGTTGAGGCTGTTCGGGTCTCGGCTCGTCGCCTGGCGGCGACATTGCGTTTGGGGGGCGTGGGGCACCCCGAAGCCCAAGTGTGCTGACGGTTCGGGGGTGCTTGTCAAGGCGGGAAAGATGCCTTGACAAGCACCCCCGAACCGCAGGGGGGCTTCGTATCGGGGTGCGGGGGAGGGGCTGGGTGCCTCGATGGTTGGGTGCGTCTGCTGCGGTTGGTGGTTGGTTAGGGCAGTAGGTCTTCTTCGCGGCGTCGGCCTAGGTGGTTGAAGAGCAGGTTCAGTGCGAAGGCCAGTACTGCGGCGACGGTGATGGGGCTGCCGCAGATCGTTCGTAGCCAGACGGGGAAGTGTTGGAAGAACACGGAGTTGCCGAAGCGGTCTAGGCCGAAGGCGGGAAGCAAGCCGACTCCGAGGGCTACTGAAACGATGAAAGCGTTGTGGTTGCCGGAAAAGTCGACCTTCTTGAGGGTTTGCACACCGACTACGCCGACCATCGCGAACATCACTACCGCGACGCCGCCGACGACCGGTTCCGGGATTGCGGCGATGAACGCGCCGATCTTGGGCACGAGGCCCATCACGACCAGCATGGCGCCGGTCGTCGCGACTACCCAGCGGCTGCGTACGCCGGTCATTTGCACCAGTCCGACGTTCTGCGCGAACGCCGTGTCCGGGAAGGAGTTCATGAAGCCGCCGAAGATTGCTGACAGGCCGTCGGTCGCCAGGCCGCGAGACAGGTCAGCCGGGGTGACTGGGCGGCCGGTGATTTCGCCTACCGCGATCAGGTCGGCGGTGGTCTCGGTGAACGACACCAGCATCACCACGCACATCGACACCACTGCGGCGACCGGGAACGTCGGTGCTCCGAAGTGGAACGGCGAGGCCAGTCCGAACCAGCTCGCGTCGCCGACGGCGGAGAAGTGCGTGCGGCCGAGCGGGATCGCGATCAGGACTCCGGCGATGAGCGCGACCAGCGGCCCGATCTGGCCGAGGAACCCGCGCAGCACCCGGGTGAACAGCACTACCAGCGCGATCACGCCGAACGCCAGCCCGAGGTTCGCGGGAGCGCCGTACGACGGGTCGCCGGTGTCGTGGCCGCCGATCATCGCCGTGCCGGGGCCGAGCAGCGAGATGCCGATGACCAGCAGCAGCGTCCCGGACACCAGCGGCGGGAAAAACCGGATCAGCGCGGCGAACGGCCGGGCGATCAGCAGTCCGAAGACGCCGGAGGCGATCATCGCGCCGTACACCGCGGTGAGGCCGTACTGCGCGGCGATCAGGATCATCGGGTTGACCACGGTGAACGTCGCGCCCGCGACGACCGGCAGCCGGACCCCGAACACCTTCCCGATGCCGACCGACTGGACCAAAGTGGCCAGTCCGGCGACGAACAGATCCGCGTTCACCAGCAGCGCGATCGACGCGTTGTCCAGGTGCAACGCGCTGCCGATGACCAGCGGCACGGCGATGCAGCCGGTGTACATGATCGCCATGTGCTGCAGTCCGAGCAGGAGCAGCCGTCCGGCGGGGAGGCCCCGGTCGACCGGGTGGGCGGCGTTGGTCATGAGCGGCTCCTTCTGTGTGGTCCCGCCGGATTATGGCTGCACATACCGCCGGTTTGTGTGTGACGATGCCAGACATGACTGCACGACCTCCGTTCCGTGCCGATCATGTCGGGAGCCTGCTGCGGCCGGCGGTGCTGCGCGAAGCACGGCGCGACCACGCGGTGGGGAAGATCACCGCCGAACAGCTGCGAGCCGTCGAGGACGACGCGATCCGCGACGTCGTGAAGATGCAGAAGGCGGCCGGCCTGGAATCGGCGACCGACGGCGAGTTCCGCCGGTCCTCCTGGCACATGGACTTCATCTACCAGCTCGGCGGCGTCTCGCGCAGCGACGAGCGGCTGCACGTGAAATTCCACAACCTGGCCGGTGACCTGGAGTTCAGCCCGCCAGGCCTGCAGGTCGACGGCAAGGTGCGCCTCGACGAGCCGATCTT
This sequence comes from Amycolatopsis echigonensis, assembly GCF_014174495.1. Classification (GTDB taxonomy): domain Bacteria; phylum Actinomycetota; class Actinomycetes; order Mycobacteriales; family Pseudonocardiaceae; genus Amycolatopsis; species Amycolatopsis echigonensis. The sequence continues at coordinate 24,040 of NZ_JACJHR010000074.1, read as the reverse complement.
CGCCGACCATTTCGAGTTCCTCAAGGCGCACACCGACCCGGGCATCACGCCGAAGCTGACCATCCCGTCGCCGAGCATGGTCTATTACCGCGGCGGCCGCGCGGCGGTGAGCGAGACCGTGTACCCGGAGCTGGACGAGTTCTTCACCGACCTCAGCGCGGCGTACGCGGAGCAGTTGCGTGCGATGAGTGCGCTGGGCTGCACGTACCTGCAGCTGGACGACACCAGCCTGGCGTACCTCAACGACCCGAAACAGCGCGAACTCGTCGCGCGCATGGGCGGCGACCCGGACACCATGCACCTGCGCAACATCTCGACGATCAACGCCGCGCTGGCCGGGAAACCAGACGACCTGACCGTGACGACGCACCTGTGCCGCGGCAATTTCCGCTCGTCGTGGGTGGCGTCCGGGAGCTACGAGTTCGTCGCCGAAGCGCTGTTCGGCGACCTGGCCGTGGACGGCTTCTTCCTGGAGTACGACGACGAACGCTCCGGCGGCTTCGAGCCGTTGCGGTTCGTGCCGAAGGGAAAGCGGGTCGTGCTCGGGCTCGTGACCAGCAAACGGCCGGAGCTGGAAGACCCGGACGCGCTGGTGCGGCGGATCGAGGAAGCGTCGCGCTACGTGGACATCGACCAGCTGTGCTTGTCGCCGCAGTGCGGATTTTCCTCCACCGAGGAGGGAAACGACCTGACCGCCAGTGACCAGCTGCGGAAGCTGGAGCTGATCGTTTCGACGGCGGAGCGGGTCTGGGGCCGTTCGTGATCACCTGCGTCGTCGACTACGTGATCGACCCGGAGAAGATCGCGGACTTCGAACGGTTCGCCGCCGAGTGGATGCGGCTGGTGCGGCGCGAGGGCGGGGTGCACCACGGGTATTTCCTGCCCGCGGAAGGGGCCAGCGACGAGGCTCGGGCGTTGTTCAGCTTCGAAAGCCTGGCCGCGTACGAGCGGTACCGGACGCTGTTCGGAGTGGACCCGGAGTTCGTCGCGGCGGACCGGATCCGGGACGAGAGCGGATGTGTGATCCGGTACCGGCGGACGTTCATGCGGCCGTTGCTGCCGGAGTGATCATGCGAGGTAGCGCGACAGCTGGGCAGCCCCGTCCAGCATCGCGCGTGCCCGGGCGTTGAGCCGGAAACGCCAGGTACGCAAGGCTTCCTCCAGTGGCGCGATCCCGCCCGCACTCCGGACCTGGTCCAGCACCGCCGCGATGCGGGCAAGTGGGTAGCCGCCGCGGCGCAGTTGATGGGCGAGGCGGGCGTCGCGTACCGCGGCCGGTGGGTAGCGGCGGTTCCCGGCTCGATCCCGCTCCGGTTGGAGGATCCCGGCGGCCTCCCATTTGCGCAGCGTGGCGGGGTGCACGTCCAGCTGGTGCGCGAGAGCGCCAATCGACGGCACGGTCTGGCGTACGGCCGGTTCCTGAGTCAAGTTGCGCAGCGCGTGCTCGACCTCGGTGAGGGTGCCGCGGTCGCGCGACAGCTCGGCGTGGCCCTCGTCGATCAGCTGGAACGCGGTGTCTTCCGAATGCTCGTTGACCGCGCGGAGGATCGCTGCCGCGCGGGCGTGGCCGAAGCCGGGGCGCAGGGCGAGGAAGGCGCGCAACGCCTGCGCGTGGTGTTCGGTGTACGTCCGATAGCCCTGCGGTCCGCGCTCGGCGGGCGGGAGGATGCCGTCCTCCTCGTAGTTGCGAACGGCCTGGGTCGACAAGCCGTGCTCGCGAGCGAGGTCCTTCGGCCGCATGTCACCTCCGATTTGAGGGTTTTCAGCCATTCAACCAGGTGCTCCGCGAGGAAGTGCCAACGGAGAGTTCAACGATACGGTCGAAGCAATGAAGACCTTTGACGACTTCCTCGCCCGCCGTTCGCCGACCCTGCTCGCTTTGGGTGAACCCACGCACTGGACCGAGGGTTTCCCGTTGTTCCGCAACGAAGTCTTCCGGCACCTCGTCCTCGAGCACGGCTACCGCTCGATCGCGCTGGAGAGCGACTGCCTGGCCGGACGCCTGGTCGACCGGTACGTGACCACCGGCGAAGGCGACCTCGACAAGGTGCTCGCCACCGGGTTCAGCCACGGCTTCGGAGCGTTCCCCTCGAACCGTGCGCTGGTCGAGTGGCTGCGTGACCACAACGCTGGCCGCAAGTCTGAAGACCAGGTCCACTTCCATGGCTTCGACGCCCCGCTGGAGATGGCCAGCGCGCCCAGCCCGCGCGCAGTGCTCACCGAACTGCACGGCTTCCTGGCCAAGCATCTTGACGACGTGCCGCATGACGTCGCGACCATCGAGCGGCTGGCCGGCGACGACGCGGCCTGGGCGGACGAGGCGGCGATGTGGGACGGGGCGAAGTCCAAAGGGGACAGTCCGGAGGCGCGGGAGCTGCGGTTGGTCGCCGACGATCTCGCCAGCCAATTCGAACGGGCTCGTCCGGCATTGCCCGAAGGCGGCGACCTGCTCGCCCGGACCGCGGTCGGGCTCTGCCGCTACCACTCGCTGATGGCCGACACGTCATCGGAACGGCTGGGTCGGCTCGGGGCGCAACGCGACGCGATGATGGCGGACAACCTGCTCGCGCTGCCGGGCACCTTCGTCTCCGCGCACAACCAGCATTTGCAGCGGCGCGCGGCGTCGATGATGGGTGCGCAGTGGTGGAGCGCGGGCGCGCAGGTCGCGCACCGCCTTGGTGACCGGTATGTGTTCATTGCCACCGATTTCGGCTCGTCCGATGGGGTAGAGGACCCCGCGCCCGGGACGCTGCAGGCGTACCTCGCCGCGACGGTTCAGGACCGTGAACTGGTCGAAACCGCTGGAATCGACCCCAGATTGCCCGCGCGGGCCGGCGACGGTCGCGGGTATCTGCCGTTCGACGCGGTCGAAGCGGCGGACGCGATCGCGTTCCTGCATCGGGTGTGACGGCTGCTCCTCGACGATCTTGGCCGAGGTGTGCTCAGATGGAGCCCGAGATGTCGGGAGGAGCGAGATGAGCACCGAGACCGTTCTCGTCGTCGGCAGCGGGCAAAGCGGCTTCCAGGCCGCCGCGTCCTTGCGGGACAAAGGATTCGCCGGGCGTGTGGTTTTGATCGGCGACGAGCCGGGGGTGCCTTATCAGCGGCCGCCGCTGTCGAAGGCGTACCTGACGGGCAGTGCGGGCGTCGAGCAGCTGGTGCTGCGGCCGGAGGACTACTTCGCCGAGAAGGACATCGAGCTGGTCCGCGGCCGGGTCGCCGCGATCGAGCGTGATGCGGCGAAAGTCCGGCTCGAGGACGGTACCGAGCTGGGTTACGACCATTTGGTGCTGGCCACCGGCGCGCGCAACCGTGCGCTGCCGGTGCCCGGTGCCGACCTCGAAGGCGTCCTGACGCTGCGCACCCGCGCGGACGCCGACCGGCTGCGGGCTTCGCTCGACGCGGCGAGTGACGTCGTGGTGATCGGCGGCGGGTTCATCGGGCTGGAGTTCGCCTCGCACGCCGGCCGTCCGGTCACCGTGGTGGAGGCGCAGGACCGGCTGCTCGCGCGGGTCGCGTCGCCGGAGATCTCGGAGTTTTTCGCCGGACATCACCGGGCGGCTGGACACACGCTGTTGCTGGGCGTCGGGGTTACCGCGCTGCACGGGACCGGACACGTGGAGTCTGTCGAACTCTCCGACGGACGGCGGCTGCCAGCGGACCTCGTGGTCGTCGCGGTCGGCGTGCTGCCGGAGACGGCGCTGGCCGAGGCTGCCGGGCTTGAGGTGCGCAACGGGGTCGTCGTGGACGAACACCTGCGCACCGCCGACCCGAAGATCTTCGCGATCGGCGACTGCGCGTGCTTCCCGTGCGTGCAGGCCGGGGCCGCGACCCGGCTGGAGTCCGTGCAGAACGCCGTCGACCAGGCTCGTTCGGCGGCCGCCGCGATCACCGGGGAACCGGCGCGGTACGACAGCCTGCCGTGGTTCTGGACCGATCAGACGGGCGCGAAACTGCAGATCGCGGGCATTCTCGACGCCGCGGACCGGACCGTGGTGACCGGCGACCGGGACGCCGGGAAGTTCTCGGTGCTGTCCTTCCGCGACGACGTGCTGATCGCCGTCGAATCGGTCAACCGCGCGCCGGACCACATCGCCGCGCGCCGGTTGTTCGCCGCTGACCCGCGCCCGGCGTACGCGGATCTGGAAGCCAGTTCGTTCGACCTGAAAGCACACCTGAAGTCGCGCACCGCGGCTTGATCGGAGGCTCCCTTGCGCACGCAGGTCGCCGTGATCGGTGCCGGCCCGGCCGGCTTGCTGCTGTCGTATTTGCTGCGCCAGGCGGGCGTCGAGGCGGTGGTGCTCGAAGCACGCGACCGCGAGTACGTACGGCAACGCGTGCGCGCCGGGGTCTGCGAACAACCGACAGTCGACCTGCTCACCGAGATCGGCCTCGGCGATCGATTGGCCGCGGAAGGCTTGCCGCACGAAGGTTTCTCGCTTCGGTTCGACGGTACCGACCACCGCATCGCGCTCACCGAGCTGACCGGCAAGGCAATCACGGTGTACGGGCAGCAGGAGATCGTGAAGGACCTCGTGGACGCGCACGAGGCCGCGGATCTTCCGCTGCACTTCGAGGTTTCGGACGTTTCACTGTCTGCATTGGACAGTTCGCGTCCGGTTGTGCGTTATCGGGATTCTTCTGGGGTGGTGCAAACCCTGGAATGCGACGCGGTGGCAGGCTGCGACGGTTTCCACGGCGTCTCGCGTCCGTCCATTCCGGACGGTGTGCTGACGATCTTCGAACGGGAGTACCCCTTCGCCTGGCTGGGCGTGCTCGCGCGGACGCCACCGTCGCACGAGGAGCTGATCTACACCCATCATCCGCGGGGATTTGCCTTGCACAGCATGCGTTCCCCGGACGTCACGCGGCTGTACCTGCAGGTCGATCCGGCGGAGAACCTGGCGGCCTGGTCGGACGACCGGATCTGGACGGAGCTGTCGACGCGCTTGGCGGTCGACGGGGAGTTCACCCTGCGGGAGGGGCCGATCCTGGACAAGGGCATCACGCCGATGCGGAGCTTCGTGGCAGAACCAATGCGCCACGGCCGCCTGTTCCTGGCTGGCGACGCGGCGCACATCGTGCCGCCGACGGGAGCCAAGGGAATGAACCTGGCCGTCGCGGACGTGGTGGTGCTTTCGCGGGCCTTGGTCGCTTTGCTGCGGGGAGATTCGGCGCTGGCGGAGTCCTATTCGGACACTTGCCTGCGCCGGGTGTGGCGAGCGGAGCACTTCTCGTGGTTCATGACGACGATGCTGCACGTGGACCCGGGTGCGGACGCTTTTGCCCAGCGGTTGCAACTGTCGCAACTGCGGTACACGGCCTCGTCGAGGGCAGCGGCGACGAGCTTGGCGGAGAACTACGTGGGGTTGCCGTTCGTCTGAGTGTGCGGGCGACTGCATGCTCACTTACATGCTCACTTAAGTTAAAGTGAGCATGTAAGTGAGCATGCAGAGGTCTGTGAGGGCAGGATGCTGGACGACGAACTGGCGGAGATCGTCGGGAATCTTCGTCGACTTGGCGGCGACGACGCCGACGTCGAAGCCAAGCGCGCTGAGGATCGCCTGCCTAAATCGGTGCGGGACACTGTCTCCGCCTTCGCGAATACGCGTGGTGGAGTGCTGGTTCTCGGGCTGGACGAGACCGCGGGGTTCAGCGCGAACGGGGTGCGCGACCCGGCGAAAATGACTGCCGGTCTTGCCGCGGTCTGCGCGGATGAGATGGAGCCGCCGCTGCGGCCATTGATCAGGACGCATCGTTTCGAAGGGGCCGACCTCGTCGTCGCTGAGATCCCCGCCCTCGACAGTCGCAGCAGACCCTGTTTTGCCAAGCGGCTCGGAATGGCGCAAGGCAGCTACGTCCGGGTCGGCGATGGGGATCGGCGGCTCAGCGGTTACGAGGTTCACCTCATGGTGGCCAACCGGGGGCAGCCGCGAGACGACGAGGAAGCCGTTCCTGAAGCGAGCCTTGCCGACCTGGATCCCGAGCTCGTTGCTACGTTCGTCGGGCGACTTCGGCAGCAGCGGCCATACGCGTTCGCGGATCTTTCGCGCGAGGATGTTCTGCGCAGGGTCAAAGTTCTTGTCGAGGATCGGGTAACGGTCGCCGGATTGCTGGCGCTCGGGCGATATCCGCAGCACTTCTTCCCGCAGCTGATGATTTCCTTCGTGCACTACCCGACTCCAGAGGGAGCAGACCTCCGTACCGGAGACAGATTCCTCGACAACCGGGTTCTGGAAGGGTCGATACCCGCGATGGTCCGCGACGCGCTGACTGTGCTCCGGGCGAACATGTCGCGCCGGGCGACAGTGCGCGGCGCTGGACGTATCGACAGCTGGGAGTACCCGGAACCAGCGTTACGCGAGGCTGTGGTCAACGCGTTGGCTCATCGCGATTACTCGCCAGAGTCTCGTGGCACTCAGGTGCAGATCGAGATGTACCCGGATCGGCTCGTCATCCGCAATCCCGGCGGGCTCTATGGGCCGGTCACCGAAGACATCCTGGGGGAGGAAGGCGTTTCCTCGGCGCGGAACGCTACGTTGCTCAAACTGCTCGAGGATGTGCCATTGCCAGGAACGGCGCGCACTGTGTGCGAAAACCGGGGTTCGGGCATCCGCACGATGCTGAGGGCGTTGCGCGATGCCTCGTTGAGCCCGCCACGGTTCGTCGACAAGATTTCCTTGTTCCGGGTCGAATTTCCCAACCACGCATTGATCAGTGACGAGGTGGTCGCCTGGATCCGGGGGCTCGGCGAGTACGGCCTCACCGACAGTCAGTGTCTAGGGTTGGCCATGAGCAAAGCCGGAGACGTCCTGGACAACCATTCCTACCGCAGTGCGACCGGGGTGGACTCGCGGCGTGCGACTGCCGAACTCGGCGACCTGGTGGCCCGGGGCTTGTTGCGACAGACCGGAAGCCGTCGGTGGGCGCGATACGAACTCGTCGCTTCAGTCAGCGCGGGTCTCCGGTCGACAGGCAGGCGGGACCGACGACGCGAGGTGTTGGACGCCCTCGGCGCTTCGGAGTTGACCCGGGCTGAAATGGCGGCGCTGCTGGACATGCCGGACAAGACCGTGTCCCGGTGGTTGCGGATCCTCCGAGACGAGGGGCTGGTCGAGCTGATCGGCGAGTCGCCGCGCAGTCCGAACGCTCGTTACCGGCGTACCGGCAAGGTCATGCTCGGCGAATAACAGGAGTACCTGGTCAACCCAAGGTTGACGGAACCTGATCGTCAACCTACAGTTGACGACATGACCGACTCAGTGAAACTCGACGACCTCATCAGCGCCATCAAGGCCAACAACGAAAAAGACGCCCTCGCCCAGCTCACTGACGCCGTGTACGTCGGCCAGCATCTTGGCGACGTCGCTGACCACCTGATCGGCCACTTTGTCGACCAGGCACGGCGCAGCGGGGCTTCCTGGACCGACATCGGGGCCAGTATGGGCGTGTCCAAACAAGCCGCCCAGAAGAGATTCGTTCCGAAGAGCGACGATTCCTCCGGCGGAATCCAGCGGATGTTCGGCCGCTACACCGACCGGGCGCGGCACGTTATCGTCGCGGCTCAGAAGGCGGCCGTCGAAGGCAAAAGCCCCGGAATCGACACCGTGCACCTGCTTCTCGGCCTGCTCTCCGAGCCGGATGCGCTAGCGGCGGGCGCGATTGTCGCCCAGGGGGTGACGCTGGAGGCAGTGCGGGAAGCCGCCGAGGCGCGGTTGCCGGAACCGGTCGACGACGCGCCGGATCCGGTGCCGTTCGCGCCTGCGGGCAAGAAAACCCTGGAACTGACCCTGCGCGAGGGCCTGCGGCTCGGGCACAACTACATCGGCACCGAGCACATCCTCCTCGCGCTGCTGGAACAGGGCGAGGGCGCGGGCTACGAAGTCCTTGCCGCACTGGGGGTCGACAAGGAAAAGGCCGAAACGAAGATCAAGGAATTCCTCGCGGAAATTCTCAGCACGGTGCAAAAATGACGAGAAGGGCTCTCCCCGGCACGAGGGGAGAGCCCTTCCGCGGCACCAAAATCAGGCTTCGACCTCCGACAGATCCCCGGCCCACAGGGTGTGGAACGAGCCCGGACGGTCGACCCGCCGGTAGGTGTGCGCGCCGAAGAAGTCGCGCTGTCCCTGCACCAGCGCGGCCGGCAGCCGGTCCGCGCGCAGGCCGTCGTAGTACGCCAGGGCGGTCGAGAAGCCGGGCGTCGGGATGCCCAGGCGGACTGCCGTCGAGATCACCGAACGCCACGAATCCTGCGCGTTTTCGACCGCCGCCCGGAAGCCGCCGGAGGTGAGCAGTGTCGGGAGACCCGGCTCCGCGGCGTAGGCGGACGTGATGTCGTTCAGGAACTTCGCCCGGATGATGCAGCCGCCGCGCCAGATCGAAGCAACGCGGCCCAGGTCGATGTCCCAGCCGTACTCCGCGGCACCGGCCTGGATCTGGTTGAAGCCCTGCGCGTACGCGACCACCTTCGACGCGTAAAGCGCCTGCTCGACGTCGTCCGCGAAGGTCTCCAGCGCGGCACCGGTGAGCGGCGTGCGCGTCGGCCCGCCCAGTCCGCGGGCCGCCGAACGCAACCCCGTCGAGCCGGACAGCGACCGCGCGAACACGGCTTCCGCGATGCCGCTGATCGGCACGCCGAGGTCGAGCCCGATCTGCACGGTCCAGCGGCCGGTGCCCTTCTGCTCCGCCGCGTCCTCGACGACGTCGACGAACGGCTTGCCGGACGCGCCGTCGACGTGCTTGAGCACCTGGGCGGTGATCTCGATCAAGTACGAGTCGAGCCGTCCGGTGTTCCAGGTGCCGAACACGTCGGCGATCTCGGCCGGGGAGTAACCCGCCGCACCGCGCAGCAGGTCGAACGACTCGGCGATCAGCTGCATGTCGGCGTACTCGATGCCGTTGTGCACCATCTTGACGAAGTGCCCGGCACCGTCCGCGCCGACGTGCGTGCAGCACGGTTCACCGTCGACCTTCGCCGAGATGTCCTCGAACAACGGGCCGAGCGACTCGTACGACTCCTTCGACCCGCCGGGCATGATGCTCGGCCCGTGCAGCGCGCCTTCCTCGCCGCCGGACACGCCGGTGCCGACGAAGTGCAGGCCGCGTTCGCGCAGCGCCTGCTCCCGGCGGCGGGTGTCCGCGAAGTGCGCGTTGCCCGCGTCCACGATCACGTCGCCGGGCTCGAGCAGCGGCGCGAACTCCTCGATGACCGCGTCGGTCGGGCCGCCCGCCTTTACCATGATCACGATCTGCCGCGGCCGCTCCAGCGCGTCGACGAACTCCTGCGCGGAGTACGCCGGGATGAAGTCGCCTTCGTCGCCGAACTGCTCGACGAGCGAGCGGGTCCGCTCCTCGGAGCGGTTGTGCAGGGCGACCGTATGGCCGTGCCGGGCCAGGTTCCGCGCCAGGTTGCGGCCCATGACCGCGAGGCCGGTGACCCCGATGCTCGCCTTCTTGCTCATCCGAAACCTTTCCGAAAACCTCTGCCGGATTCCGAGCCTAGTCACCCCGCCGGTGCTCACGAGAAGCAGCGGATCGGGCCCCCGTTCCAGGCCAGCATGTCCTTCAGCGGAGCCACCAGATCGAGTGGCGCACCCCACTGCGCGCCGTCGAGTTCGGCATACGCCCGGTGCAGGTTCCCGGCCAGCCGCTCCTGTTCGGTCAGCTTCGCGAACCCGCCGAGGTCGGTCGCCTTCGCCTGCTCCAGCGGCGAGCGTCCGGCCGCCTTCCCGGTTTCCGCCGCGCGCTGGACGAACTCCAGGTAGTCGTCGACCGCGTCCACCGCTTCGAGCCCGCACGCCGGGCCGTGGCCGGGCAGGATGACCGCCGGGTCGAGTTCGCGGATCACGTTCAGCGCCGCCCGCCAGCCCGCGACCGAACCCATCAGCGCGAACGGGCTCCCGCCGTTGAACACCAGGTCGCCCGCGTAGAGCACGCGCTGGTCGGGCAGCCAGACCAGGACGTCGTTGGTGGTGTGCGCGGCGTGCCCGGGGTGGACGAGGTCGATCCGGGTGTGTCCGGCGTAGAGGGTGACCGTGTCGTCGAAGACCAGGTCGGGCACGCGGAGTTCGAGCTTGCCCCAGTCGCTGTCGGTGAAGACGCCCTCGTATCGCTGGATTCCGTCGGCCAGCAGCGCATCGCGAGTCTTGCGGTGGCCGACGACGGTGGCGCCGCCGACCAGGTAGTTGCCGTTGGTGTGGTCGCCGTGGTGATGCGTGTTGACGAGCGTCGTGACCGGGCCGACGGCGTCGCCGACGGCCGAGAGCAGAGCGCGCGTCCGTCGTTCGGTCGCACACGTGTCGATAAGCACAGCGTGCCCGTCGGCATCGACGAAGCCGCAGTTGTTGATGAACCAGGAACCGTCGGGCTGGACGTAGCCGAACGCGCCGTCTGCCAGCTGTTTGACGCTCGCCGCGCCAGGGGATCGATCGATCACGACGACACTATGCCGCCCGGACCGCCGGCGTGGGGCCATCGGTGGCTCAGCTGTGCCCGGAAGTCTCCTGTTAGTCCGAATGGAGTAGCCGGGATGTCCGCGGCGCCCGGAATCCACTGCTCCGGCAGGGTGACATGCCGGGTGACTGGCGTTCTCGCGCATTTCCTGAAACGCTGCCGGGTGTCATCATCGAACTCCGTTGGGTCGCAGTGGCCTGGGTGGTTCGTAGTTCGCGGTCCGGCGGAGAGCCCGTCGGCAGTAGTGGTCCAGGAGAGCAAGGGGAGATGGCGAGCACCGTCACCTCGCGCCGCAAGCAGCTCGGCAATGAGCTCCGGCATGCTCGAAACGCCGCGAAGATGACGCAGCAGCAAGTCGCCGAGGTCCTCGGCTGCACCCAGGGCAAGGTCAACAAGATCGAGTCCGGTGCGGTGGGGGTCAAGCTCGGAGATGTGCGGACCATGCTGAACGCGTTCGGGATCAACGGCGAAGAGGCCGACACTCTGATGAACCTGGCCCGCGCCGCGGCCGGGCAGCGCGGCCATTGGTCCGGCTACCGGTCGGTGGTGCCGCACTGGTTCCGCACCTTCACCGACCTCGAGCCGGCCGCCGCGGAGATCCTCACCTGGCACGGCGAGCGCGTGCCGGGGCCGCTGCAGTCCGAGCACTACATGCTCAAGCAGTTCACCGAGGCCGGAGCCACCGACGTCACGTCGCTGGTGCGCAACCGGCTCGACCGCAAGGCGGTGTTCGACCAGCAGCAGCCGCCGTACTACCGGTTCATCATCAGCGAGGGCGCGCTGCGCCGCGCGCCCGGCGGGTCCGCGCCCGCGGTGATGCTGGACCAGGTCGAGCACCTGCTCGCGCTCGACCGGCACCCGCGCGTCTACGTGCACGTGCTGCCGTTCAGCGCGAAGCTCGCCGCGGTGCCCAACGACTTCACGATCATGCGGTTCCCGGACCGCACGCGCGATTTCGTCTACATCGAACACTCCGCGGGCGGGCTGTACCTCGACGACGTGAAGGACTTCAACATCTTCGTGGACTCGTGGGACCGGCTGCGCGGCGCCGCCTTGGAGCGGGCCGAGACGCGGCAGTTCCTCAAGGAGCTGGCGGAACACTACCGCGCGCAAATGTCGTGACCAGTGCTTCCAGCACCGGCACGGTTTCCTCGGCGGCGGGCAGCGCGTTGATCTCCGCTTGCACGCGTTGCGCTGCTTCGCGATAGGCGGCGTCGGCGAGCATTTTCGCGGCGGCTTGGCAGATTTCGTCCGGAGTGGACGTTTCCGGATCGAGTGCGCGGCCGACGTTCAGCGCGGCGCAGCGCCGGGCGTTGCCGGGCTGGTCGGCCCCCATCGGGAAGAGCAGCGACGGCAGACCGTGCGAGAGCGCGCCGATCACGCTGCCGGACCCGGCGTGCGACACCATCAAATCGGTGCGCGGCAACAGTTCCGCCTGCGGCACGAACCGCTCCACGCGGACGTGCGCCGGCTGCGGTCCGAACTCGGCGGGGTCGATCTGGGTGCCGACGGTCGCGGTCACGTCGGCGTCCAACTGGCCAAGCCCGGCGAGTGCGCGCTCGATGAGGTCTCCGGACTCCAGGTTGAAGTTGGTGCCGAGGGTGAAATACACGTGCGGTTTCCCGGCGGGCTGGCGGGGCGCCACCGGATCTCCCTGGCGGAACGAGAAAGTGCCGGGCGGCAGCGGCGAGCTGGGGTCCCGAAAGGACGGTGGGAGCGGCGAAAGCACCTGGCCCCGGGTCAGCATTTCGAGCCGCGGGTCGTCCGGCAGGCCGTGCGCGGCGCGGGCTTCGGCGAGCGGTTCGGCGATGAGTTCCTTGCGCAGCAACGTTCCGGCGGCGAGCACCAGGACGGTGGCGCACGGCAGGCCCAGCACCTCGGCGGCGATCGCGGCGGAGAAGTCCACTTCGTCCCGGACGATCAGGTCCGGACGCCAATCGCGGGCCAGGTCCAGCAGCACCGGCACGCGCTCCTGGGTCGCGCGGCGGGCGAACAGTTCCCGGATTTCCCAGTCGTCGCGCGCCGGATCGACCGGCGGCATCGGCTGCCGTGCCGCCTCGACCTCGCGCGGCGCGCTCGTTGCGAAGGTCGTGAACCCGGCTTTGGCGAGCGCGGGTACGTGCGAACCGCCGCCGGCGACCGCTACGGTGTGGCCGCGCGCGGCGAGCGCTCGCGCGACCGGAGCCATCGGGTCGAAGTGGCCGCGACCGCCGACGAACGAGAACAGGATGCGCATCCACCGCAACCTAGTGGCCCGGAGACACCGGAGTCGTGGCATTTTCGGGCGGTCGCCGGGGTCGGCGGCGCGCGACGGCGGCGAGTGGGCACACTGGTACCCGCACGGAAGGGGAAGCTGATGACTCAGGCACCGGATCCGGAAGCCCCGGAGGGCGTCGACCTCGATCGGCCGAACGCGGCGCGGATTTACGACTGGTTCCTCGGCGGCACCGCGAACTGGGCGATCGACCGCGAGTTCGGCGAACGGGCGGTCCAGACCTTTCCGATGATCAAGACCATCGCCAGGGCCGGCCGGGAGTTCCTCGGCCGCGGCGTGCGGTACATGGCCGAACAGGGCATCGACCAGTTCCTCGACATCGGCTCCGGCGTGCCCACGGTCGGCAACGTGCACGAGATCGCCACGTCGGTGAACCCGAACGCGCGCTGTGTCTATGTCGACAACGAACCGGTGGCCGTCGCGCATTCGCAGATCCTGCTGGAACGCGAGGGCGTCGCCGACCGGCACGCGGTGCTGCAGGGCGACCTGCGCAACCCGGCCGACGTCTGGCCGCGCGCGCTCGACACCGGCGTACTCGACCCGCAGCGCCCGATCGGCCTGATCATGGTCGGAGTGCTGTACTTCATCGGCCGTGACGAACCGGCGCTGGAGATCGTGCGGAAATACCTGTCGCTGCTTCCGTCCGGCTCGTACTTCCTGTCCTCGCACCTCACCGACGACGGCGTCCCGACCGACGACGGCGAACGCCGCGACGCGATCCACAAGCAGTACCAGCAGTCGAGCACGCCGTTCCACTTCCGCACGCGGGCGGAGTTCGCGGAGTTCTTCTCCGGACTGGAACTGGTGGAGCCGGGCATCTCGTGGGTGTCGGCCTGGCACCCGGAGGCAGGCGAATCGAGCGCGGGCGACCGGATGGCGGACGACCCCTCGTTCAGCGGCGGGATTTGCGCTCTGGGCCGCAAGCCCTGACGCCCGATCACTGTTGCCCCAACGTGGCCTTGGGCGCATCTGACGCACCCGAGGTGGCGTTGGGGCGGTTAGCTCGCGCCTACGCTTCGCCGCTTTCAGCCGAGGGCACTGCGGTCGCGGCCGGGCGAGGGGAATGGTCTAGACCGGCATGGTGGTCTAGACCTACACAGGACCCGATGCCGGACACGAAAACGCTCCCCGGGGCAAGGAGTTCCGGGGAGCGTGGACGAAGCGGGCGGCGGGTCAGCCGAGCCCGTGGAGCAGCGGTACTCGTGTCTCGCGACAGTGGCGGGTGGCGTGGACGGTGTCCGCTTGGCGCGGAGCCGGTACTTCGATCTCGGTGTCCACCACCATCGGGCTGCGCAGCGGGGCCTGGATCAGGCTGAACCCGAACCGGTTGCGCAATTCGTGATTGATCCCACCTCGGCCGCGAGTGTGTTCGTCCTCACGGCGGAAAAGCGTGGTGAGCCGGACGGCCATGGGATCACACCCCCAGTTCGGATAACGGGAACCGGCGCGGGTCGGCGTCGGCCGGATCGGGGTGGTTCGCGCTCGGCGGGTCAACGCCGGGCGCCGGGGAAACCGCTTCGTTGCGGCGTCTCCGCAGGGTCGTCGCGGCACCTGGACCAGCATCGATTCCGGGGAGGCCGGCGGATTGGCTCGCCAGGCCGAACGGGTCGGCTCGCATCCGCACTCCTCCCGATGTCTCGCGGCTGTTCCGCCGCCCGGGCCGGGTGCCCGGGCCGGTGCCGTCGGTGTTGGACGGAATGACGCAAGCCATTCACCCACCACTGACGCCCCGATCGCTGCGATTAATCCTACTCCTGGAATAATCTTCATGTCGAGATCGGGTCGAGTTGATCACCCGCTTGGCCCTGCGGTTTGCTCCGTAGTGACGCAAAGAAGCCGGGGACGTGCGCGACGACGCGCGCCCCAGCACAAGGCTCGGAGGTGGACGACCCATGACGGATTATCCGTCGCTCCAGGATTACGACCCGGACACGGCGGAGTCGCTGTTCGCGGCCGCGGCCTGGGCGAAGTCGTTCGCCAGCGAGCCCAATGGCGGAAACTGTGTCGAAGTCAACCTCTCCCGTCCCGGCCTGATCGGGGTGCGCGACACGAAGCTCGCGGCGAGCCCGGTTCTGGTCTTCGACCGTGGCGAGTGGGACGCCTTCCTCGTCGCGGTCAAGGCTGGTCAGTTCGACCTGCCGCCGAGCGAGTAGTCCACCACGGCGAGGTCTCAGCGGAGGGCGATTCGCAAACAGTCACTCGATCGGGTGGACCACGAAGGACCCTGGTTACCGTGGGTGGCGGTGGTTGTGGGCTTAATGCCGGGTTGGCAAGGGTCGCCAGCCGAGCAGGTTGAGCGGCCCGGCCGCGCGGAGCGCGTCATGACCCCACTCCACTACCTCTCCGCCGAGGAAGCGCTGCGCCTTTTCCGGACCCGGCAGCTGTCTCCGGTGGAGCTGATGCGGGCGGTCGTGGAACGGGCGGAGCGGGTCGAGCCGGACGTCAACGCGTTCGCCGAGCAGCTGTTCGAGCAGGCGCTGCGGGCGGCGGTCTTCGCGGAGAAGCAGTACGCGCCCGGCGGCCGGCCGAGGCCGCTCGAAGGACTGCCGATCGCGGCGAAGGAAGAACAGCCCCTGGCCGGGCACCCGGTCACCGACGCCACCCTCCTGCGCCCGCCTACGGTCAGCGCGGGAAACCGCGATCGGGCTCAGCCGGATCCGGGCGGCAGGCGGGATTCTGCACGCTCGCACGACGACGTCCGAGTTCTGCTGCATGCCGCTGTCCCAAACGCGACGCGGGGGAACCACGCGCAACCCGTGGAACCTGCAGACCGCGGCGGGCGGCTCGTCCGGCGGTTCGGGCGCGGCGCTGGCGGCCGGACCGCCTTCCTCGCCACCGGATCGGACATCGGGGGTTCGCCCGGCGCGCCCGCCTCCTTCACCGGCGTCGTGGGGTTCAAACCGCCGCACGGCCGCAACCCGGTCCTCCTGCCCGCCGGACTGGACACCTGCTACCACCACGGCCCGATGGCCCGGACCGTCGCCGATTGCGCGCTCCTGCAGAACGTCATGGCCGGAGAGGCCCCCCGGGACCCGCGCTCGCGGCTTCCCCCGGCTCGGATCGACGTGGGCGAGGTCCGCGGGCTCCGTATCGCGTGTTGCGCGGTGCCCGGCGACTTCCCGGTGGACTCGGAGGTCGCCGCCAGCACCCGCGCCGTCGCGCACGCACTGGCGTCCGCCGGTGCGGTGGTGACCGAGGTCGAGCTCGACTGGACGCTCGACCTGGTCAAGCAGGCCCTGTGGGCGCATTTCGGGACCGGTTTGGCCGCGGAGGTCCTGGAATTGGACCGGCAGAACCCGGGCGTTATCACCTCGTACTGCCGGGCTTTCGCGCGCAAGGGCGTCGAGAACATTGTGGACACTGAAACTGGCCGCGCAGTCGAAGCGGCGATCCGTGAACGCCTCGACGCGGTGTTCACGCGCTTCGACGCACTCATCGTGCCGGCCCTCGGTGCCACGGCTTTCGGCGCCGGCGAGGATTGCCTTTCTGCGCAGGTCGTGGTCAATGGTGCTGCGCTGGAACACTTTTCGGACGCTTCGCTCACCCCGGCGTTCAACGTCGGCGGCGTGCCGGCAGGTGTCCAGGTGGTCGCGGGCAAGTATGGCGACGGCACGACGTTCCGGGTGGGTGCGGCGATCGAGCAGACCGTGGGCGCGGGTTTCGCGCGGATTTCCTCAACGGGCCAGGAATTCCCGCAGATGCGCCACGACCTGTGAGGGCTGTTCCTCGGGGAGGAAGTGTCCGCAGTCGTCGAGGCCGATGCCGGTCACGTCGCGTGCGTAGTCGCGCCAGATCTCGTGCGTGGGCAGGCTGCCCAGCAAGCCGGACTTGCCCCACATCGCCAGCACCGGCTGGGTGAGGCGTTTCTCGGCGGCGTAATCCGCGTCGTCCAGGTCGGCGTCGTCCGGGAAGGAGGCGCGGTAGTCGTCGAAACCGGCTCGGAGCGCGCCGGGTGCTTCGAAGGCGCGCACGTACTCGGCGACGTCCTCGGCGGGCAGTCCCTGCCGCTGGAAGGTCCAGCGCTCGAAGAAGTACCCGAGGTAGGCGGCGATGTTCTGGCCGGCCAGCAGCTCCGGCAGGTCCGGCTGGAGATGGAAAAGCCAGTGCCAGTACGCCTTCCCGAGGTCGCGGTCGAGGCGGCGCCACATCTCGCGCGTCGGCGCGATGTCCAGCACGGCCAGGCGTTCGACCTGGTCCGGACGGTCGAGCGCCCACCGGTGTGCCACTCGTCCGCCGCGATCGTGTCCTGCCACCGCGACCCGGTCGAATCCGAGCTGCTCGGCCAGCTTGGCGACGTCGGCGGCCATCGTGCGCTTGTCGTAACCGGTGCGGGGCTTGTCAGTGCGCCCATATCCGCGCAGGTCTGGGGCGATCACGGTGTGCGTTTCGGTCAGCGGCCCGGCGACGCGGTGCCAGCAGTGCGACGTCTGTGGCCAGCCGTGCAGGAGGAAGAGCGGCGGGCCGTCGCCGCCGCGGAGGTAGTGCATGCGCAGGTCGTCTACTTGGGCCATCGCTGCTTCTAACCGGCTCATGGGGTTAGACGGTAGCGCGGGTTCTCACCGGTTTCAACGGTTAGAATGAGCGATATGGATTGGGTGTTCGACGCCGGACGGCCGTGTCTGCACCTGGTGAACACGCTGCGCTCCCGGCATCTCCCGGAGGGCATCGAGTTGCTCACCGGCCCGGACGCACTCGCGGAGTGGCTTGAGCTGGCCGGGTTCGGCCGCCTGCCGGTGACCGCTGCCCAGGTGGCGGCGGCGAAGGACCTGCGCGAGGCGGTGAACCGGCTGCTGACCGCCAAGCCGCTGGCCGCCGATGTCCGGCTGGTCAACGACGCGCTCGCCGCCGCTCCGAAACCCGACCGGCTGCTGTTGAAGGACGGTGTGCTGCAGCGGGAAACGTCCGCTCCGGTAGATCCGGTGGCGACCGCGTTTGCCGTACTGGCCGCTGACGCTGTCGACCTCGCTACTGGCGTGGAGGACATCCGAATCTGTGCAGCGGACGACTGCGGCTTGCGGTTTGTCGATACCTCGCCTCGTCGGACTCGGCAATGGTGCTCGATGTCCCGCTGCGGGAACCGCGCGAAGGCGCGCGCGCATTACGAGCGGACGAAGAACCGGTAAGCCCACGGGTGCGCGCGCAGCCACACGTTCAGTTTGCCGATCGCTCGCATGTGGACGGTGCGCGCCGACGGCGGGAGCACGGTGCCGAGCATTCTGGTCGCGCGGCAGAAGCGGCCGAACTTGCGTGCGTCCTCATCGGTCCATCGCAGACCAAGGCGGTCCCGAAGTTCGGGCGGCAATGTCGCGCGGATAAGGAACATCTGCGCGCGTGAGTGTCCCTTTTGGAGTTTCGACCACCATTGGTCCGACATGCGGGAGAAGGGTTTCCGCACCGTGTCGATGGTCTCGAACAACGTGCTGATCGTCTCGTTCGGACCGAACCCGGCGATCATCGCCCGGTAGTAGCGTTCGAATTCCGGCCAGGTCGGCGGCAGATCTCGCTCGCGCACGCCGAGGATCCGGCCGATGCCGCACATTTGCGCGTAGTACTCGTCAAGCTCCGAAGCGGACATCGGACGGCCGAAAAACCGTTGCGCGTCAACGGGTGCCATCACCAAAGTCGCATGCACCCATGCGTACGCGCCAGGGTCGAGCGCGCTGTAGCGGCGGCCGTTCGCGCTGCCGGTGAATGAGCGGTGCAGTTTCCGCAATCGCTCGGCCTCGGCTTGCGCGCCCTTTGTCCCGCCGTACACATAGATCGACAGCGAAGCCCCGGTGCGCATCAACCGCGTCCACGGATCCTCGCGGTAGTCCGAATGATCCCGCACTCCGGCCGCCACGACCGGATGCGCGACCTGCAGCACGAGCACCTGCCCCGCGAGCAGCAGATCGCGGAAGTCGCCGAGGTAACGCCAAGCCGCGGTACCGCGGACAATCGGCGGGGCCACGTCAGCCTCGCGCACCGTGCAACAGCATCATCAACGGCTCCGCGGCCGGAACGTCCGTGCCGGTGGCGAGCCGGCGCAACTGCAGCCCGGCGATCAACGCGACTACCGGCCCGGCCACCCGCTGCGGATCGGGCAGGCCGAGTGCGGTGAGGATCGTGATGGCCAATTCGTCATACGCCGCAAAGCATTTCGCGGAGGCCTCGTGCAGCCCGGGGTCGCGCGCGGCTTGCAGGTACAGCTCGTGGGGCGCGAGTTCGTCCGTGCCGAACGGCAGCTGCTTGATCACGTGCTCCACGACGGTCGCCGCTTGTTCGAGGCTCAGCCCCTGCGCCCGGTACCCCTCGACAATCCCGGCCAGCTTCGCCGTTTCCTCCTCGGCGAACAGCAGCATCGCCTCGCGCAACAGCTCGGTCTGGCTCGGGAAGTGATACGTCAGCGTGCCGAGCGAAACCCCGGCCGCGGCGACGATCCGCCGGTTGGTGAGCCCGCCGACGCCCTGCTCGCCGACCACCTTCAAGGTGGCGCGAAGGATCGCGTCGCGCGTGGTCACCACCCCGGCTCGGGACGTCGGTCCGGCCATCGCAGCTCCTCTTCCAGTTGCGCGGCAACGGAAATCAGCCGCTCCTCGGAATGCGACGGGCCGAGCAGCTGGGCGCCGAGCGGCAACCCGTCCGCGGTCAGTCCGGCAGGCACGTTCACCCCGGGCCAGCCCAGCACGTTCCACGGCCAAGCGTACGGGCACGCGGCGATCATCGTCTGGTCGGTCTGCCAGCCGGAAAGCCCGTCGAAGGACCCGATCGCGGGCGGCGGGGTGGCGGTGGTCGGCGTGAGCAGGACGTCGATGTCCCCGAACATCCCGCCGATCCGGCGGCGCAGCGCGGGTTCGAGCGCGCGGGCGAGTCTCAGGGCGGGCCCGGCGAGCAGGCCGCCTTGCTGGGCGTTGCTGCGAGTGCGCGGGTCGAGCGCGGCCGGCTCCGGCACGCGCTGGGCCCAATCGCGCACGCCGGTGAGCGACCGCGGCAGGAAGGTGAGGCCGATGAGGCCGTACCCGGGTTCGACCGGCACGATCTCGTGCCCCAGCCCGGCGAGCGAGTCGGCGGTCTGCCGCACCGCTGCTTCGACCACGGGGTCGAGCCTCGTTTTGGTTGCGGTGAAGGGAATGCGCGTGGAAATGCCGATTCGCAGCCGTCCGGGTTCGCGTCGCGCGGCGGTCTGGAACGACGTGCCGGTGCCCGCGGTGACGTCGAGCAGAGTGGCCGCGTCGGCGACTGTCCGGGCGAGCGGGCCGAGCACGGTGAGGCCGTGGAACAGTTCGCCGCCGGTCGGGATCCGGCCGCGCTGGGTTTTGATCCCGACGAGCCCGGTCCACGCCGCCGGGATGCGCACCGAACCCGCCCCGTCCGACCCGAGCGCGGCGGCCACGATCCCGGCCGCCACCGCCGCGGCCGATCCGCCGGACGACCCGCCCGGCGTGTGCGCGGGCTGCCACGGATTGCGCGTCGCGCCGAAGGCGCTTCCCTCGGTGAACGGCCATTGGCCCAGCTCAGGGGTGTTCGTCTTGCCGATGATGACCGCGCCGGCCTGCTTGAGCTTCGCCACCGCGGGCGCGTCCGCGGTCGCCGCCGGGAACTCGCCCGGGCAGCCGAACGCGGTGGGCAGGCCGATGAGGTCGACGTCGTCCTTGATCGCCACCGGCACCCCGAGCAACGGCGCGCGATCACCGTCGGCGCGACGCTGGTCAGCCTCGGCGGCCTCGGCGAGTGCGGCTTCGTCGCGCAGCACGCGGAACGCGTTGAGCACCGGCTGGCTCGCATGCGCCCGCTTGAGCGCGATTTCGGTCAGCCGCACGGCCGTGACGTCGCCGGATTCGAGCGCGGCGCTCTGGTCGGCAAGGGTCTGGAACTCCGTCGTCGCGGAAGGCATCGGCGGCTCCCCGTTCTCTCGTTCGCTCGAACGAACGTATCACGGCGCCGGCCGGGAAAGCACCCCTGACCGAGCGGTTCGGGCATGCTCGTAGCCGTGAACGGCGACTTCGCGAAGGAATACCTGCACAGCGACCTGAGAGACATCCGGCAGACGATGCTCCGGAAGCTCGACGGACTGTCCGAGTACGCCGTTCGCCGCCCGCTGACCTCGACCGGGACCAACCTCCTCGGCCTCGTCAAGCATCTGACCGTGGCTGAGGCCCGGTACTTCGGCGAGGTCTTCGGCCGGCCGTTTCCCGAGCCGGTCCCGCGGTGGGACGACCTCGAACAGCGCGGGACCGACCTGTGGGCGACCGAGCACGAAACCCGCGAGGAAATCACCAATCGCTACCAACGCGCGTGCGCGCACTCCGACGCGACGATCGCCGCTCTCGCCATCGACTCGCCCGGCTACGTGCCTTGGTGGCCGCGGCCGGACGTGTTGCTGTTCAACGTCCTTGTCCACCTGCTGACTGAGACCAGCAGGCACGCGGGGCACGCCGACATCCTGCGCGAGCAACTGGACGGCGTGGTCGAAATGGACGCGGAAGCCATGGCCAAGCGCGGCCAGGACGCGGCCTTCTGGGAAGCCCGGCGGGCCGAAATCGAGCGGGCAGCCAAAGCCGCGGACCAAGCCACAGCGGGAAAATCCGCCTAAACTGCACGCCGTCTGCCCGGCCAGCGCACGGAGGATCGATGACGTTCGACTTCGCCCGGTTCCCCTCCTTCGACGCCTTTCCGCGCGCCGGTCTGCACCACGGGCCGACACCGCTGGTCCCGGCACCGCGGCTGGGCGAAGCTCTCGGCATCCCCCGGCTGCTGCTCAAGCGCGACGACGTCCACCCGCTCGGCGTCGGCGGCAACAAGCTGCGCAAACTCGACTTCCACCTCGGCGCGGCGCTCGCCGAGGGAGCCGACACCGTGATCACCTTCGGCGCGGTCCAGACCAACCACGGCCGCCAGGCCGCCGCCGCCTGCGCGAAGCTGGGACTGCGTTGCGAATTGGTGCTGACCGCCGAGGTGCCGCGCTCCGGCGACGCGTACGAGCGATCCGGCAACGTTCCGCTTGACCTGCTTTTTGGCGCGCGCGTGCACATCTGCGCGTCTGGGGAGGAATCGGCCGCGACGTACGAACGGCTGCTCGCCGAAGCAGCGGACGAGGGCCGGAAAGTGCGGACGGTCCCCGTCGGTGGGTCCGACCCACTCGGCGTTCTCGGCTATGTGGATGCCACTCGCGAGCTGGCGGCCCAGTTGGCCGACCTTGGCCTGGACCGCGCTCGCGTCGTCGGTCCGCATGCCAGCGGGGCCACGGCGGCCGGGCTCGCGATCGGTGCGGAGGTGCTCGGTGCGCTGGAGCTGGACATCGCCTGCGTCAGCCACCCGCTCAACGAGGCCGTGGACAACTTGGCCCACCTCACCGCCGGGGCCGCGCAGTTGCTGGGGATCGACCCGCCGAAGCTGGAGCACGTGTGGATGAACGACACGACGATCGGCGAGGGGTACGGCATTCCGGCGTCGGGGACCTGGGAAGCGATCCGGTTGTTCGGCCGCACCGAAGGCGTGGTGCTCGACCCGGTCTACACCGGAAAAGCCGCCGCCGCCCTGGTGGAATGGGCGGCGGCGGGAAGGTACTCGCCCGAGGAGACCGTGGTGTTCGTGCACACCGGCGGGCTTCCCGGATTGTTCGGTTACGCGCCCGAATTCATGGCTGAGGCGCAGAAGTAACGAGCACTGCGGCGCGCGCGGTTTCGGTCCGTACCGCGATGCGCAGCAGGACCAGCAGCAGGGCGACGTTCGCGATCAGGGTGAGCCGCTGCGTCGCGCCCACCGGCAGCACCTCGGTGAGTACGTGGAACGGCTGCACCCCGGCTTCGTCGAGGCGGACGAACAGGAAGCTCAACGCGAACAGCCCGACCGCGGCGAGCCCGAACTTCAGCCAGCGCACCACGAACACGCGTTCCGCCGTGCCGCGCAACGGTTCCAGCATCGTGATCGCCGCGCCGGGCAGGCTCGCGAACGCGATCAGGCACGAGTACAGGTGGATGTCGCCGCTGAGCGGATTCGGGCTTGGCGGGTAACTGGCGGGGAACACCGCGGCGACCGCCAGCCCGAGCGCCCACAGCATGAGCAAAGCCTTGGTGCTGAACGTCATCGGCACGCCGCCGGCGATCAGCGCGCCGAGCACCGCGAGAGATCCGACGGCCACCGACAGCACGCTCGCTCCGAGCATGCCCTCCCCGCGGTCGGTGATCGTGTAGCTCGAAAGCGTGTCGTAGATCGGATCATGCGAGCTGATGATGTGCAGCACGGTGATCGTGAACAGCCCCCAGGCGATCGCCGCGAGTGCGGTCAGGCGCCATCCCCGGACGCCTCGTGAGTTCCCCATGTAGCCAGATTGGCGGCTCAGCGGCGTTTCGTGATCAGGGAAAACCCCTGATTCAGCCCCTACCTCGCGAAGTCGGCGACGACGAGCACCTGATCGTCGTGGCGTTTGGCGCGCGGCCAGCGGACGGCGTGCGGATCGCCGTTTTCCGCGGCGCGGACTGCGTCCAGTACTGCTTCGGGGCCTTTGTTTTTGGCCAGCCGCAGGACTTCCGGCCAGTCGAAGAGGCGGTACTCGTCCACTCCGATCGCGACGCCGTCGGTGGCGATGAGGACGGCGTCGACGTCTGCGCGCGGCCAGCTGCGGCGTACTGCTCTGTGTGCTGCGGACGGGTCGGCTTCGGCTACCCAAAAGCCGTCCGCTGCGTTGCGTCTGCGGCGGACGTCTGTGCCGGTTTGCAGGAGACGGTTGTTGCGCAGGGAGATCAGGCGGTCGTCGGAGACTACGTCGGTGCCGAACTGTCCAAAAGCGACGATCGGGCTGTCGGCCAGGACCAGGGCTTCTACTTCGGAGTCGTTCCAGCGGAGGACGGAGACCGTGCTGGAGGGGGAATGCCCTGGTCGCAGGTCGTGGGCTTTGGCTACCGCGGTGATCGCGTTGGCCAGTGCGGCGCCGAGGTCCTCCTGTGGATCGGCTCGCAGTTCGTTGGCGAGCTGGTCGCGGAGCAGGGCGGCGTACCAGCCGCCGGGTGGGAGGTCGGGGCTGGGGGAGGTGGCGCCGTCGAGGACCAGGATGGCTTGGTCCAGGAGGGCGATGTGGTCTTCGGTGGGGCGGGGGTGGCCGTCGGAACCGACACCGGCTCGCTCGGCGGTCGAAATCTCGGGCACGGGGTGACTGTAGCTCGGGTGGGGTTGGTGGGCGGCTCGTCGCCTGGGGGCGACATTGCAGGTGGGTGGTTGCGTGGGGCACCCCGAAGCCGAGTGTGCTGACGGTTCGGGGGTGCTTGTCAAGGCGGGAAAGATGCCTTGACAAGCACCCCCGAACCGCAGGGGGGCTTCGTATCGGGGTGCGGGGGG
>NZ_JACJHR010000073.1 GCF_014174495.1 Amycolatopsis echigonensis | reverse complement strand
ATGCCTTGACAAGCACCCCCGAACCGCAGAGGAGGCTTCGTATCGGGGCGCGGGGGTGGTGTGGGTGCCTCGATTGTTGGGTGCGTTGGTGGCGGTTGGAGTCGGGTGAGGAAGCCGCCGTTTGGGCGTAATGGGCGCGTTTTTGCCTATTCCGGGAACAGGGGGACGGTGAGGAGGGTTTCCAGAGAGAGGCGGAGGGAACCGATTACATCTACGTGCGTGGGGGTGGTGAGCCACTGGACCTGGAGGCCGTCCATCAGTGCGATGAAGGTGAGTGCCGCCAAGTCCGGGTCTACGCCGGGGCGCAGCTCGCCTGTTTCGGCGAGCGCGCGGAACGACTGGGCGATGCTGTCGCGGGCCTCGCGGTAGTGGCGGGCGAAGTAGGCGTGCGCGGGATGGTCTTCCGAGATCGCTTCCGCGGCGAGGCGCGAGTACAGGTCGACGATGCCCCGGTGGCGGACATTGTGTTCGGCCAGCGCGAGGAAATGGCGCAGGACGTCCAGGCCGGGCGGGATGTTCAACTGCTCGCGGACGGCGTCCTCGGCGTCTCGGCGTTCCAGGACCGCGGCGAGCAGCGCTTCTTTCGTCGGGAAGTGGTACAGCAGCCCGGCGTGGGTGATGCCGGCTCGTTTGGCGATTTCCCGCAGCGACGACCCGTGATAGCCGGCTTCGCCGTACACCGCGGCGGCCGCCGAAACGATGTCGTCCCGGCGGATTCTGCCTTTCAGATAGCCCTCGCTCACGGGGCGGCGATCGGTTCGGCTTCCACCCGCCCATCATGCCCCAGCCCGATTCCGCCTGCCCGCACCCGTGTTCCTGCCTGGACCCGACCCCCGAAGAGGAGCCGAGCCCGATGACCGAGCTTTCCCCGCCTCCGGTGCTGCCCCGCGCGGCACGCGTCGCCACCTGGCTCGTGTTCGCCCTGTGCGGGTTCGCGGTCGGCATGTGGGTGGTGCACATCCCGGTGATCGAGCGCGCGACCGGCGTCTCGCACACCGAGCTCGGGGCGCTGCTGCTTGTGCTGGGCGGTTCGGCGCTGATCGGGATGCAGGTCACCGGGCCGCTCGCGGACCGGTTCGGGCATTCGCGGGTCGTGTCCGTCTCGGGGGTGCTCGTGGGGGTCGCGGTGGTGCTGCCGGGACTCGCGGCGAACTGGTGGACGCTCGGGCTCGCGCTCGCGGCGTTCGGATTCTTCAACGGCTCCCTCGACGTCGCGATGAACGCGCACGCGGTGGTCGTCGAACGCGCCTATCCGCGGCCGATCATGGCGGCCTTCCACGCGATGTGGTCGATCGGCGGTGCGATCGCGGCGGTCGTCGGCGCGGCGGTGCTGGGCGCGGGCGTGCCGACGCTCGTGTCGCTCGGCGGCACGGGAATCCTGTGCATCGTGGTTTCGCTTGTGGTGCGCCGGTATCTGCTCGACTCGTCCGAGCAGGCCGCCGAAGAAACCGCCGAGGAAGCCAAACCGGCCCGTATCCCGGCGCGCGTGGTGTGGTTGCTGGGCCTGCTGGCCTTCGCGCTGATGCTGTCCGAGGGCGTCGCGAACGACTGGGCCGCGCTGTACCTCCGAGACGGGCTGGGGACGTCCGAAAGCACCGCCGCCCTGGCCTACGGCTCGTTCGCGGTGGCGATGACAGTCGGCCGATTCGCGACCGACCGAGTCGCCGCGCTGGCCGGTCCGGTCGCCGTGGTGCGGTACGGGAGCGGGCTGGCCGCGCTGGGACTGGCCATCGCGTCGCTCGCGCCGTGGGTTCCGTTGTCGTTGTGCGGCTGGGCGTTGTTCGGGCTCGGGCTTTCCGGTGGCGTCCCGCAGTTGTTCACCGCGGCGGGCAACCTGGACAAACGCGCGTCGGGGGCGTTGATGGCGCGGGTGGTCGGCGTGGGGTACGTCGGGCTGCTGGCCGGTCCGGCGATCATCGGCGGGCTGGCGCACTGGGTGCCGCTGAACGTCGCGTTCCTGCTGCCGCTGGCGTTGTGCGTGGTGGCCGTGGTGTTCGCGCCCGCGATGAAACCGCGCGGCTGAGTCAGCCGCCGCAAGCCCGGGGCGGCAGCTTCTGGCCCCCGCCGGACAGCGTGATCGTCCCGGACGGCCCGCCGCCGCCCGCCCCGATCACCGTGCAGACGAGCTGCGCGACCGCGTTCGGCGACAGTTCCCGGACATCGACCCCGATCGCCGCGTCGCTGACCCCGATGGCGATCGGCTCGAACGACGGCGGAAGCTCCGTCGTGTACCCGGCTGCGCGTTCGTCCTCGTCCGGGCCTTGCTCCAACGCCCGGACCCGATCCGCGGCCACGTCGCCGACCCCGGTGCGCACTACGGGCACGACCCTCCCGTTCAGCACGAAATACACCGTCGCCGTGTTCCCGACGTTCCCCTTCGGCGGCCCGCTGGGCGCGTTCTCGCCGGGGATCACGCCGCTGGGCCGCACCCCGCAGCCGCTCGCCAGCACCACCACCGCGAGCAGCACCAGCAACCGCTTCATCGCCGCACCTCCCGAGGCAGCCACAACGTGAACACCGCACCGCCCTCCGGCCGGTTCCCCGCGACCAGTTCGCCGCGGTGCAAGCGCGCGTTCTCCCAGGCGATCGCGAGCCCGAGCCCGCTGCCCTCGGACCGGCTGCGCGCGGTGTCCGCCTTGTAGAACCGGGAAAACACGTGCGGAAGCACCTCCTCGTCCAGCCCGGGGCCGGAGTCTTCGACGGCGAGCGTGATCCCCGCCTGGTCGCCCCGCAAGCGGACCGTCACCGGTTCCGCGCCGTGCCGCAGCGCGTTCCCCACGAGATTGGCCATGATCACGTCGAGCCGGCGCGGATCGACCCGCGCCCGGATTCCGTCCGGCAGATCGGTTTCCACCGCGAATCCCCGCGCCCGCAGCGTCGCGCGGACCGCCTCGGCGACGTCGACGTCGTCCACCTCGAGCGACGCGGTGCCGGAGTCGAACCGCGTGACCTCGATCAGGTCGTTCACCAGCCGCGTCAGGTTGTGCGTTTCCTGGCTGACCAGCCGCACCGCCTCGCCCGCCGCGTCCGGCAGCCGCTTCGCTTCGGCGTCGAGCATGTCGGTCACCGCGGTCATCGCGGCCAGCGGCGTGCGCAGTTCGTGCGACACGTCAGCGACGAACCTCCGCGCGTCGGCTTCCATCCGGCGCAGTTCGCCGACGTGCCGTTGCAGCGACTCGGCGGTCGCGTTGAACGTCTCGGCGACGCTGGCCAGTTCGTCGCTTCCGCGGACGGTGATCCGGGCGTCGAGGTCGCCCGCGCCGAGGCGACGGGCCGCGCGCTGCAGTTCGCCGACCGGCCGCAGCACGCTGCCGGCGGCCAGCACGGCGAGGATCAACGCCACCACCAGCGCGGCCCCGCCGGCGAGCCACGCGTCCCGGGCAAGCCGGTTCACCGCGTCGATTTCCGCGTCGAGACTGCGCAGCTCGTAGACCTCGATGCCGGACGGGATCGTCGGGTTCCGCCGGTTGCCGGTCGAGATCAGCAACTGCGCACCCAGCACCAGCTGCGTCACGCCGCCGACGTCCACGCGCTGCCACGCGACCCGCCCGGACCGCACCACCTGCCGCAGCTCCGGCGTGATCGCCGAGGCGGGCATGTCGCCCGCGCTGTGACTGCCGCTCGTCACCAGCGCGGAGCTCTTCCGGCCGTCGAGCCGCTCGGCGGCGGCCTGCAGCGTGCTCGTGTCCACCGGCTGCCGGGGGAGCGGGTACAGCTGCTTGAGCTGGGTGGTCATCTCGACCGCGGCGTTGTCCTGGGTGCGCTGCAGGATCCCGTCGCGGGCCCGCACGTAGCCGATCCCAGCGACGGCCAGCGCGGTGAACACGCTCAGCAGTGCGAACGCCACCAGCAGCCGGGTGCGCAGGCCGCGCAGCCGCCAGCCGGTCACAGCGGCCCGAAGCGATAGCCGAAACCGCGCAGGGTCTGGACGTACACCGGTTTCGCGGGGTCGTCCTCGATCTTGGCGCGCAGCCGCTGCACGCACGCGTCGACGAGCCGCGAATCGCCGAGATAACCCTGGTCCCACACGGATTCGAGCAGTTGCTGGCGGCTGAGCACGCGGCCGGGGGACGACGACAACTCCAGCAGCAGCCGCAGTTCGGTCGGCGCGAGCCCGATCACGGTGCCGTGCTTGCTGACCACGAGACCCTCGCGGTCGATCGTCAGGTCGCCGTGCCGTTCCGGGTCTGGTTTCGCGCCCGGGCCGCGCGGTTCGCCGCTGGTGCTGGTGCGGCGCAGCACCGCGCGGATGCGTGCCTCCAGCACCCGGGCCTGCGCGGGTTTCACGACGTAGTCGTCGGCTCCGGCTTCGAGCCCGGCCACCACGTCGATGTCGTCGTTGCGCGCGGTGAGCATGATGATCGGCAGGTCGCCGGCCGCGCGGATGCGGCGGCACACCTCGAACCCGTCCATCCCGGGCAGCATGAGGTCGAGGACCACGACGTCGGCCGGGTCTCCGGCGAGCCGGGCGAGGCCTTCCTCGCCGGTCTCCACCGCGTCGACCGTGTGCCCCTGATACGTCAGGGCCAGCCGCAGGCCGTCCCGCACGGCCTGGTCGTCTTCGATCAGCAGCACCCTCGGCATGTCTCCCACTATCGCAGCCCGCCCGTCCGGCCGCCCGGACAGTCCACAGCGGACAACCGGGCTCCAGCCTGCCTCGCCCGGATCCGCGCTCGGTGCGAGCTGTGTCATCGTTCGGTAACAGCGCCGTCGGGGGAACTGTTACCGAGCTGTCAAACTCCGTGCGCAGTGCGCGCACACCGGGGCTCGAAAGTGAACCTCATGATCGAGTCGCTTCGCCGGCCCCGGGTCCTCGCGGCCGTCACCCGCCTCCTGGCGGTGGCCCTGCTCCCGGCGGCGTTCCTGCGTTCGCCCGGCCGCGGCCGGTATCTGGCCTGCCAGTGGGCGCTCGCGATCCGGTACCCGGCCGAGGACCTCGCGGGTCTCAGCGAACCTGCCCGCGCGGCCTTCACCGCGGCGCGCACCGAGGCGTTCTGGCGGCACCGTCAGCTCATCGGGCTCACCTCCGGCCACCGCGACGCCGCCCACCAGCACCGGTTGTTCGCCGAAGAGGTGCACCGCACCGGTTCCGTCACCGCGGCTCGCCGTCGCGTGCTGCCGCCGCACGAATCGGCGCACGTCCGCGGCACGGCGCTCGACGTACGGCCGAGCGAGGGCGCGGCGTGGCTGGAGCGGCATGGGCCGGAGTACCGGCTGTATCGCCGTTACGACAACGAATGGTGGCATTTCGAGTACCACGCGGACACCGTGCCGATGCGGTTGCCGAACCCGGACGCGTTGCGTCCGCCTTCGATGGCGCGGATGGCCGGCTAAGGCTTTTCTCGCTGGGCGGCACGGGATTCCAGGTACTTCCGCTCGGGAATGCTCAGCGTTTTCCGTGCCGCTGAACGGTAATAGACCCGGGCTTGCTCCGGCTCGCCCGCCAGATCGAGCAGGTGCGCGCGCACGACGTCGACGCGGTGATGCTCGTTGAGCCCGGCGATCTCGTCCAGCTGCCGCAATCCTTCGCGGGCGCCGTGGACCATCGCGACCGGGACGATCCGGTTCAGCGCCGCGACGGGAGTCGGCGCGAGGGCGAGCAGCAGGTCGTAGAGGGCGAGGATCTGCGGCCAGTCGGTGTCCTCGGCGCGGGCCGCCTCGTCGTGCACCGCGGCGATCGCGGCCTCGAGCTGATACGGCCCGAGCTGGGCGGTGGCCAGGGTCTTCCCGATCAGGTCGAGTCCTTCGGCGATCGCCGCGGCGTCCCAGCGGGTGCGGTCCTGTTCGGCCAGCGGTACGGCGGTGCCGTCCGGACGGGTCCGCGCGGGCCGGCGCGCGTCGCTGAGCAGCATGAGCGCCAGCAACCCGGCGACCTCGCCGTCGTGGGGGACCTGCGCGTGCAGCTGCCGAGTCAGGCGGATGGCCTCGGCGGTCAGCTCGACCCGGTTGACGGCGGTCCCGGAGCTGGCCGTGTGCCCCTCGGTGAAGATCAGGTACAGCACCTGCAGCACCGCGGCCATCCGCTCGGCCCGTTCGTCCGGCGGCGGCATCCGGAACCGGGCCCCGCTGAGCCGTTTCTTCGCCCGGTTGATCCGCTGGCTCACGGTTTTCTCCGGAACCAGCAGCGCCCGGCCGATTTCCGCGGTCGTGAGGCCGCCGACTGCGCGCAACGTCAGCGCGAGCTGCGACGACCGGCTGAGTTCGGGGTGACAGCACAGCATCAGCAGGGTGAGCGTGTCGTCGTCGGCCGGTGCCAGTTCCGGCTGCGGCACCGCCAGCGCGGCGGCCGTGTTCTCGCGCTGCCTGCGGGCGGATTCGCTGCGTTCGATGTCGATGCGCCTGCGCGCGGCCGCGGTGATCAGCCAGCTCTTGGGATTGTCCGGCAGACCTTGCTCGGGCCACTTCACCGCGGCCGACAGCAGTGCTTCCTGCACCGCGTCCTCGCAAAGCGTGAAGTCGCCGAACCGGCGGCAGACAGCGCTGAGCACCTGCGGCGTGAGGTCGCGCAGGAGCTGTTCGAAGCCCGCCGGGGGAGTCAGAGACCCAGCTCTTTCACGGTGCGGACCGGCCGGACCTCGACCTTGCCGTACAAGGCGTCCGGCACCCGCGCGGCGTGCTCCAGCGCCCGTTCCATGCTCTCGCATTCGACCAGGTAGAACCCGACCAGATGCTCCTTGACCTCGGCGAAGGGCCCGTCGCTCGCCACCGCCTTGCCGTCCCGCACGGTGACGCACTTGGCCTCGGCGGGATCGGCCAGCCCGTCGCTGAGCACCAGTTCGCCGGACTCTTCGAGGGCCTTGCTGAGCGCGAGATGGCTCCGGCCGAACTCGGCCTTCTTCTCTTCCGGGAGCTCCTCCCACAGCGCCCGGAACCGCGGATTGCTGTGGATCATGATCAGGTACCGCACGACGGCTCCCTTCGAAAATTCTTCGCCGCCGGTGTCGCCTTCGGGATTCCGGCTCCGACGTCCCCCGTGCATCTGTCAGCTGAAGAAGGAGCATAGCCGTGTTCGACACCAGCAGGGCCTTCAGCGGTTTCTCCGTGGACGACATCCCGGCCGCCCGCGAGTTCTACGCCGAGACGCTCGGCATCGAGGTCACCGAGAACTGGGGGATGCTGCGGTTGCGTCTCGCCGAAGGACGCGAAGTGCTCGTCTACCCGAAGGGCGACAAGCACGTCCCGGCGGAGTACACCATTCTCAACTTCCCGGTGGACGACATCGACCAGGCGGTCGCGGACCTCGCCGCGGCAGGCGTTTCCCTAGAACCGTTCGAGGGAGTCGACGAAAAGGGCGTCTTCCGGCTCGGCGGTCCGCTGATCGCGTGGTTCAAGGATCCGGCGGGGAACATTCTTTCGGTCCTGCAGGAAAACTGAGGCCAGGAACGCGCAGAACTGGAGCCATCTGACCGTCCACAGTGGTCAGAACCGCCGGGCGAACGGCCGCGGCCGCCGCATCCGCACCAGCAGCAGCAACGGAATCAGCACGTAGGGGAGGTTGAACGCGAGGAACTTGCCCGGGTTGCCGGTGCGGGTCGCCGGGTCGCCGAAGAACTCGACGCCGAACACGACGATCCCGGTGAGGGTGACGATCATCGTCGCGTAGACCACCGCGAACAGCTGGATCCCGTTGCGGCCCGTGACCAGGCACCAGACGAGCACGACGTAGAACGGGAGGTAGACGAACGCGGAGAGCCCGGTGACGATCCGCATCCAGTCCGGCGGGTGCATGAACAGCGGGTCGGCGTCGTGGGCGTACCAGTAGTTGGAGTCGACGAAGAAGGTGCCGGTCGGACGCGAGAAGTCGACGCCGATCGTCGGCAGCAGGTCGCTGATCAGCGACGTCACCGTGAAGACGGAGAAGATCGCCGCGAAGAAGATGTCGATCTTGCGCTCGCGCAGGGGCAGGTTCGCCGTCATCGGCGGATTGTAGGTCCTCGCACCGGCGATTCCGGCAGTACAGTCGCGGGCATGAACGCGTTCCAGGTGTGCCTCTGGGTGTTCGCGGGCGTGTGCGCCGGCTGCTGGCTGCTGTCGGTGCTCACCAGGGAGTACTCCTGGGTGGACCGGATCTGGTCGGTCGTCCCGGTGGCCTACACCGGGATCTTCGCCGGGCACGCGGGGTTCGCGGACGCCAGGCTGAACCTGCTGTTCGCGCTCGTGTTCCTGTGGGGCGCGCGGCTGACGTTCAACTACGCG
Source organism: Amycolatopsis echigonensis (assembly GCF_014174495.1). Taxonomy (GTDB): domain Bacteria; phylum Actinomycetota; class Actinomycetes; order Mycobacteriales; family Pseudonocardiaceae; genus Amycolatopsis; species Amycolatopsis echigonensis. The sequence continues at coordinate 38,560 of NZ_JACJHR010000073.1, read as the reverse complement.
CGCAAGGGCGGCTACGCGCCCGGCGGCGAGGACTACCGCTGGGCGGTGCTGCGCGGCCGGATGGCCCCGTGGCAGTTCCAGCTGTTCAACCTCTTCTTCATCACGCTCTACCAGAACGCGATCCTGCTGCTCATCGCGCTTCCCGCGTGGACCGCGCTGGACCACCGGACCCCGCTGGGCGCCGCCGATGTCGTGCTGGCCGTCGCGTTCGTGGCCTGCCTCGCCGGCGAAACGATCGCGGACCAGCAGCAGTGGAACTTCCATCAGTGGAAGAAGCGCGAGACGGCGGCCGGGCGGACTCCCGACCCCCGGTTCGCGCGGACCGGCCTCTTCCGGTTTTCCCGGCACCCCAACTTCTTCTTCGAACAAGCGCAGTGGTGGCTGGTGTTCCTGTTCGGCGTCTCCGCGGCGGGCGCGGTCACCTGGACCATCGCCGGTGCGGTCCTGCTGACGGCGTTGTTCGTCGGCTCGACGATCTTCACCGAGAGCATCACCCTCAGCCGCTATCCGGAGTACGCGGACTACCAGCGGCGTGTTTCTCCGATCGTGCCGTGGTTCCCGCGCCGGGCCGGCCGTCGCGGGAGCGCCGTCGGGTCCACTTCGGACTGAGCGCCGAGCGGAACTGTCCGTTATGTGAGCGCCGTCACGTTAATGCCGTGAACCTTCCCGTCGTCCGATGAGTCGGAAGGGATACCGTTCGCCCGGTAGGGTCACGGTTCACACGACTGGGGGTAGTTTCATGATCGGTTTCGAGACCGACCTCGACGACCTGCGCAAGGCGAGCGGGTTCGTCGCGGCCGCCGGGGACGCCGCGGACACCGCGCGCGGCGGCGTGCGCAAGCTGGACCTGCCCGACGCGGTCGGCCCGGCTGCCATCATCGGCGCGATCACCCCGTTCGGCGGCGGCCCGACCACGGCGTTCGGCGGATCGCTCGGCATGCCCAAGGTCGCGGCGGCGTACGAGAACCACCGCGCGAAGGTCGAGGAAGCACTCGCGAAACTGGCCTACACGACGCATCAGGCGAGCGAAGCGCTCAAGCGCGTGGCCGAGCTGTACGAGGCGTCGGACGCCGACGCGCAGTCCGCGGTGCGGCGCGCGGGCGGGGAGGTGCGCTGACGTGAGCGAGCAGGAGGACTACTTCGGGCTTAGCGGCGGCGGGCAAGGCCGTCCGCGCGCGGAACTGCTCGAAGGCATCAGCGACGATCTGCAGAAGGGCGCGAACGACGCGCTCGACGGGCTGGAATTCCTGCGCTACGCGGAGTTCTTCAGCTTCGCCCTGACGGACGAGCTGTTCGCCGCCTACCAGGACAAGGTCGCCGAGGTCTTCCGGGAGTTCTCCGAGGCCGACCTCAAGGACACCGGCGGCGGCCTGCAGGCGATGATCAACTCGTACGAGCCGGTGTGGAAGAACCTCAGCCGCGGGTCGATCACCGAACTGCGGCGGGCGAAGGAGCTGCTGGGCTCGTGGCGCGGAAACGCGGCCGAGGACGTCAAGACCTATCTCGACCGGCTTTCGGAGGCTTACGAAGCCCTGGCCGCGGAGATCACGGTCGTGGAGAGCGACCTCGTCGCCAGCCGCGACGGAGTGTGGGCCGCGCGCGACGACCTCAGCTCGCTCGCGCTGACGTTCCGGGAGACCGCGGAGAAATACCAGAAGGCGAAGGCCAAAGAGGGCGAAATCTCCTGGTCGAAGGTGGCGGCGGTGGCGTTCACCGGCGCGCTGGTCGGGATGCTCGCCGTGGTCGCCACCCCGGCGGGAGCCGCGGCCGCGGCGGGCGGGCTGTCGATGAGCGCGGTCGGAGCGCAGGCCGCGGTGGCGGGTGCGGGAGCCGGGCTCACCGAGGTGACCGCGCAGGCCTCGGCGAAGGTCGAGGGCGACAACGCGAACGACATCTTCGAGAGCTTCCTCAGCGGCGTGGACAAGATCCGTTCGCACATGCAGGAATCGGCGGGACGGCTCGCGGACAAGATCCACGAGAAGTCGGTCAACCTGCCGCCGGTGCCGAACCCGCCCGACGTGAGCCCCGGCGATTCGTTCGACCCGGCCAACTTCGAGACCTCGAACACCCCGAAGGGCACCGAGAAGCGGGTCCGGGACCGCAACGTCGACATCGCACCGGACGGCTCGGTGTCGCAGCCGCTGTCTCCGTCCACACTGGACTGACGTGCCCGGTCCGGAAGAACTGGTCCAGGCACTGGCCGCGTTGTCGGTCGAGGCGTCCTCGCCCGGCAACGCGGTCATCGCCACGGTCAACACCGACGGTGTCCTCACTGGACTGAAGCTGTCTGGCACAGTGCGGAATCTGCCGCCGGACGAGCTGGCCGCGCTGGTGCTGCGCACGTACGCCGAAGCGCAGCGGGAATCGGCGAACCGCACGGCGGGGCTGCTGGCTCCGCTCGGCACCCGTGGCTATGTGATGGACCGGCTGAAGTGGCGGGCCGGGTTCACGCCCGACGTCGCGCCGGCGGCTGCTCCTCGACGACCCGCTCCGGCCGTTGAAGCAAGGCCGTCCGCCTCGTCGGACGATTCTGCTGCGGCAAGAAAGTCCGGGCCTCGGCAAACGGCGAGTGCTCCCGGAGCCGCCGCCGTGCAGGGCGAGGGCGACTACCTCCGCAACCGCACCGCCGACCCCCAGCTTCCGGCGGAACCGGAACGCCCGGTCAGCGACGAGGACTGGTACGAGGCAGGCGTGCGGTTCGACGAGGCCTGGTAGCCGCTCAGCCGAGCGTGCCCTCGTCGCCGAGCAGCTTGCGCAAGCCGGGCAGGACCGCGGAAAGGTCTTTGCCCGTGCGGAAAGCGACGACCGTCGTCTCCGTCTCGCCGGTGTTGCCGAACAGCGCGACCGTGTCCGCCATCGCGGCGTCGAAGGCCGCCTCCGGGTCCGCCGCCTGCCCGCGCAGCCATCGGCGGAGGACGTGGTTGTGCGCCGTCACCACTGCCGCCGCCATGAGTTCGGCGCGCAGTGCGGTCTCTTCGCCGCCGCCCATCCAGCGGTGGACGAATTCCTGGAACAGCCGCTGATACTGCCGGGTGCCCGCGATTTCCCGGGCGCGCAACGCGGGCACGCTGCGGGTGAGCCGGTACCGCGCCAGCGCCAGGTCGCCCTCCGCGACGTAATGCCGCAGCACCAGCCGCGCGGCTTCGGTGACCGCGACGGTCGCGGTGCGCGGGTCGGATCCGGCGAGCCGGGCCGCGATCGCGCTCAGCAGCACCTCGTGGTCCGGGAAGATCACGTCCTCTTTGGACCGGAAGGCGCGGAAGAACGTGCTGCGCCCGACTCCCGCGCGGTCGGTGATGTCGTCCACCGTCGTCTGGTCGTAACCGCGCTCCTCGAACAGCGCGAACGCGGCCTCGGTCAGCCGTTGCTTGGCCGGTTTCTCGGGCATCGGGCCACCTTTCGCACGCACGCTGCGGCCAGCCTAATCGGCCCCGGCGCCCCGGGAGCAGGGTGAGGTGGGCCACCTCGCTCTCGCCTACTCGTCGGTACTGAGTACCGTAATCATGAAACCAAGTACCGGAGGGATGGGTGAGGCACGTGGAGCTCGTCGGCGTGGTCGGCTGCGGCCAGATGGGGGCGGGGATCGCCGAGGTGTGCGCCCGCGCCGGGCTGGACGTCGTGGCGGTCGAATCGAGCCGGGCGGCCGCCGACGCGGGCCGGGCGCGGCTGGAGGCGTCGCTGGGCCGGGCCGAGCGCAAGGGGAAGATCGCGTCCGCGGCCGAGGTGCTGGAGCGGATCCGGATCACCGAGAGCCTCGACGACCTGGCCGACCGCACGCTCGTCGTCGAGGCGATCGTCGAGAACGAGGCGGTCAAGGCGGAGCTGTTCGGGAAGCTGGACAAGATCGTCGCCGCGCCGGACGCGGTGCTGGCGTCCAACACCTCGTCGATCCCGATCATGAAGCTCGGCACCGCGACCGAGCGCCCGGCGCAGGTGCTCGGCATCCACTTCTTCAACCCGGTTCCGGTGCTGCCGCTGGTCGAGCTGGTGCCGAGCCTGCTGACCGGGGACGAGACCACCGACCGCGCGCGCAAGTTCGCCGAGGAAACCCTGGGCAAGCACGCGATCCTGTGCCAGGACCGCGCCGGGTTCGTCGTGAACGCGCTGCTGATCCCGTTCATCCTCGCCGCCGTCCGCATGCTGGAGTCGGGCTTCGCGACGAAGGAAGCGATCGACGAGGGCCTCGTGCGCGGCGCCGCGCACCCGCAGGGCCCGCTCGCGCTGGCCGACCTGATCGGGCTCGACACCACGAAGGCCGTCGCGGAATCGCTGTACGAGGAGTTCAAGGAGCCGCTGTACGCGCCGCCGCCGCTGCTGGCCCGCATGGTCGACGCCGGCCTGCTGGGCCGCAAAACCGGCCGCGGCTTCTACACCTACTGAGTTCCGGCGAGGAGATCCCGATGAGCTTCGACCTGTTCAAAATCAACGAAGACCACGAAGCGATCCGCGAGGCCGTGCGCGCGGTCGCCGAAGAGCAGATCGCCCCGCACGCCGCGGAAGCCGACGAGCGCGAGGAATTCCCCAAGGCGTCCTACGACGCACTGGTCGCGTCGGACTTCCACGCCCCGCATGTGCCGGAACAGTACGGCGGTGCCGGTGCGGACGCGCTGGCCACCTGCATCGTGATCGAGGAAGTAGCGCGGGTGTGCGCGTCGTCCTCGCTCATCCCCGCGGTGAACAAACTCGGCAGCATGCCGCTGATCCTGGCCGCCAACGAGGAGGTCAAGGCGAAGTACCTGCCCCCGCTGGCTTCGGGCGAGGCAGGATTCTCGTATGGACTGTCCGAACGCGACGCGGGCTCGGACACCGCCTCGATGCGCTGCCGCGCCACCCCTTCCGGCGACGACTGGATCCTGAATGGACAGAAGTCGTGGATCACCAACGCGGGCTTCTCCGAGTACTACACGGTTCTGGCGGTAACCGACCCGGACGGCCGCCGCGGCGCCAACGTGAGCGCTTTCGTGGTGGAAAAGTCGGATCCCGGCTTTTCCTTCGGTGCCAAGGAAAAGAAGCTGGGCATCAAGGGTTCGCCGACGCGTGAACTGCTGTTCGACCAGGTGCGCATCCCGGGCGACCGCATGGTCGGCGAGCCGGGGCAGGGCCTGAAGATCGCCCTGCGCACGCTCGACCACACCCGCGTGACGATCGCCGCGCAGGCCGTGGGTATCGCGCAGGGCGCGCTGGACCACGCGCTGGGATATGTCAAGGAGCGCAAGCAGTTCGGCAAGCACATCGCGGATTTCCAGGGAATCCAGTTCATGCTGGCGGACATGGCGATGGCCGTCGAGACGGCGCGCCAGATGGTGTACACCGCGGCCGCGAAGTCCGAACGAGGCGACGACGACCTGTCGTTCTTCGGCGCGGCGGCCAAGTGCCACGCGTCGGATGTGGCGATGAGCGTGACGACGGACGCGGTCCAGCTGCTGGGCGGCTACGGCTACACGCGGGACTTCCCGCTGGAGCGCATGATGCGGGACGCGAAGATCACGCAGATCTACGAGGGCACGAACCAGATCCAGCGGCTGGTGATGGCTCGGCAGTTGCTGAAGGGCTGAGGTTCTTCAACTTTTGGAAGCGGCACCGTCGACATGGCAGTGCCGCTTTTTCTTGTGCTCAGGACGCAGGCTTGTGCTGTCGATCATGCCTTTTCTGCGCCTTGACCACATCAATGGCCCTCGCTCTGACCCACTCCAGCAGGCCCTCCAGCGGCGTCGCCAACTCCTGGCCAAGTTCCGTGAGCGAGTACGTCACCTTAGGCGGCGTAGCGGGCTCCACCTCGCGGTGGATCAACCCGTCGCGCGTCAGCGTGCGCAGGTTCTGCGACAGCATCTTCTCGCTGATCCCGCCGATCGTGTCGCGCAGTTCGTAGAAGCGCGCCGGTCGTTCGCGCAAGGAGAGCAGGATCAGCGTGCCCCAGCGGCTGCACACGTGGTCGAGCACCGTCCGGCCGGGGCAGTCGCTGTTGAATGCGTCACCCGGGTCCGGAGAGGTGCGACGGCCTGCCTCGGTGCCTACTCCCATGTCAGGAGCTTACCTCAGGGTGCGTACTTACGAAAAGATAGCCCAAAACCTAGGGTGAGTATCACTGCGAAGCAAGGAGGTACTCCCCGTGACCACTGCTCCGACGCTGGTGATCGGCGCTACCGGCAACGTCGGCCGTCAGGTGGCTGTTCAGCTGACCGAACGAGAACTTCCGGTGCGCGCGTTGGCTCGACGGCCCGAGAAGGCCAATCTTCCCGCCAGTGTTGAAGTCGTGCCCGGTGACCTGTCTGATGTGGACAGCCTGCGCGCCGCCTTGCGCGGCGTGGACTCGGTGTTCTTGATGTGGCCGTTGATGTCTCGCGATCCGGCCGAGGCGATCGCGGACACGATCGCCGGCAGCGCCCGTCGGCTGGTTCTGCTCTCTTCGGCCGCGGTGCGCGGTGACTCGGACGACGCGATCAGCCGGGTCCATCGCGCGGTGGAGGAGGCGATCGAGCACACCAGTCTGGAGTGGACGTTCCTTCGACCGCACGGGTTCGCGACCAACACGCTCGGCTGGGCGTCGCAGATTCGCGAGAGCGGTGTCGTACGCGGGGCTTACGGTTCGGTGTACTCGACGCTCATCCACGAGGCCGATCTGGCGGCGGTCGCGGTGACTGCGCTGACCTCCGACGGTCACGTCGGCGCCAAATACGACCTCACCGGTGCCGCCGCGCTGACGCAGGTCGAGCAGGTCCGGGTGATCGGGGAGGTGATCGGCCGGGAGACCCGCTGGGAGGAGGTGCCGCGGGAGGTCGCGCGCGAACTCCTTCTCCAGCGGATTCCGGCGGAGTACGCGGACGCCATGCTCGACGCGTTCGCCCACTTGGCCAGCAGCGAACCCGACCGGCCGACGTCGACGGTGGAAGAGGTCACCGGGGTTCCGGCGCGGACCTTCGCCCAGTGGGTGGCCGATCACGCGGCCGAGTTCGATCCTGCGGCGCGCTGACCCGCGGCTTCAGCAATTGCTAATATGTGCGACTACCGAACCCGCCCGGCTCAGGGGTGGGACCTGGGCCGATGGCGGCAGCCGTGAGCAGGCTGCTGTACCAGCTGAAAGCCGAGTTCTTCAAGACGCTCGGCCATCCGGCCCGGACCCGGGTGCTGGAGCTGCTGACGCAGCGCGAGCACGCGGTCGCGGAGCTGCTGGCGGTCGCGCGCGAGGTCCTGACCGGCGTGCTGGCGCGCCAAGCCGACCTGCGCGCCGAGCACGCGGCCTGAAGCACGGTGAACAATCCGACCGGAGGCGATGTGACGAGCGAATTCGTGCGGGAACTGAAGCGGGGGATCGCGGCGGCGCAGCAGGCGCTGGACGACGCGGGCGAGGAAGAGGCGGAAGGCCACCGCGAGCGATTGGCCGAACTGCGGGAGATCGCGCACCAGAACGACGTCGACCTCCGCGAGCCGGACCGGTGAGCTGGGCCCGTCCCGAGCTGGCGAGAGCCGGGGACAACACGTAGAACGGACCGTCACGAGACGCGGCGGAGCGGTCGGCTGCTTCGCGCTCGGTGCCGGACGAGTTCGGGGCGGAACTGGCGAAAGCGGTGCTGCGCAACGAGAACTCAAGGGGCCAGGCAGGAAGAAGCCGCCGCGATCGTGCTGACCGCGGCGGCCCTGAGACATTCGCCGAGACGGGTGCGGCCGCCTCGGAAGCGCTAGATCAGCGGTCGTAATACGTAGTCGGCCCCTCCGGCCACTGCCGCGTGGGCGGGGGAGGCGGCGGCTGCTCCGCCCGGCTGCTCCGCTTCCGCCGATGCAGCGTCCGGGCACTGGCCGCCATGCTGCTCACGAGCGAGGCGATCACCAGCCCGATCACCAGGTTGATCGCCGCCGTCGCGATCTTCGCTTCCAGGCCTACCGTCAGGGTGAGCGGCACGACCACCGCGATGGCCGTCACCAGCACCATGATCCAGCCGAAGAACTGGCCCGGCGCGGGGGTCGCCACGCTCAGCAGGTGCATCAGCCCGGTCGCCAGCAGGGCGACGGCCGCGGCGGAGACGGCGTAGGTCGGCGTGCTCGCTTTGCCCCACAGCCCGTCGCCTTTCGGGGCGAGGACGGGCACGTCGAAGATGCCTCGCGCGATCAGCAGGCCCACGACCGCCACGAGCGCCGCGACGATCGCGGTGGCAACTCCGCCTGCCCACAACCTGGCGGCGTCGATGCCTGGCCGGGTGTCCTCCCCGTAACTGCCGGGGTACTGCTGCACCATCGGGCGGTCCTTCCATCGCGAAACCGGTCGCTGCTGATTGTCGCGCTAATTCGGCTGCTCCGCCGGTTCGGCGGACTTCGCGAGCGAACGCAGCCGGAACGACAGGACTACCAGGGTTACCCCGTAAATCACCGCGTAAATCCCGATCAGCAGCGCGACGCCGAACGCGCCCGCGATCGGGTGGAACAACACGAGCACCCCGGCGACCACCGAAAGCGCGCCCGCCACGACGAGAAACGCCTCGCCGGTGATCTGCTTGCGCAGCCGGATCGCGGCGACGATCTCCATGATCCCGGTGACCACCGCCCACGCCCCGACGAGCGTCGCCAGCACCAGCACGGTCACGCCAGGCCACACCAGCGTCAGCACCCCGGCGATCAGGCCCAGCACGCCGAGCAGCGCGTACGCGATCCGGTGCGCGCCGTCGCCCGGCCGGAACGCGTGCATGATCGCGCCGACCGCGTCGATCAGCACGTAGATCCCGAACAGGAAAGCCAGCGCCAGCACGGTGATCCCCGGCCACACCAGCGCCAGCACGCCGAACAGCACGCCCAGGATCCCGCGCGTGAGCACGAGCGGCCACGCGCGCCGCGGATCGACCACCGCGAAGCCGAGGACGGGCGGAATGGGCGTGGACATCGAGCGCCTCCCGGGGTGTCGTGCTGACCTGGCGAAACGGTAGCCGGACCTGGACAGCACCGCCGGGACCTCACCCGATCGAGGGCGTCACCACGCGACCGTCAGCCCGGCGAGGCGCCACGTCCCGGGGTCGGGTACCCGCTTCGCCTCAAGGACACGCAAGCCGGGGAACCGGTCGAGCAACGCGGTCAGCGCCACCTCCGCCTGCACCCTCGCGAACGACGCGCCGAGGCAGAAATGCGGACCGTGCGCGAAACCGAGGTGCGCGCCGGCCGAGCGGCGGACGTCGAACCGGTCCGGATCGGCGAAGACGCGCGGATCCCGGTTCGCCGCCGCGATCGACGCGGTGACCGGCTCGCCCCGGCGGATCCGCACGCCGTGCAGGTCCACGTCCTCGGTCGCCCGCCGGGGAATCGTCAGCAGCTGCGAACCGCACCAGCGCATCAATTCCTCGACCGCGCCCGGCCACCGGTCCGGTTCCGCGCGCAGCAGGTCGAGCTGATCCGGATGGGACAGCAGCGTTTCCACGGAATTGGCGATGAAGTTCGCCGGAGTCTGCCCGGCCAGCACGAGCTGCCAGACGAGCGCGACGGATTCCGTTTCCGTCAGGCCCGCGTTCGCCAGATGCGCCAGCATCGCGCTGTCCGGATGCGCGACCAGCGTCCGCGAGCTGTCGATGATCCCGGGCACGGCGGCGGCGAACCCGTCGCCGGACACCTGGACGACCGCCGCGCCGTACTCGTGCCAGCGCGGCCGTTGCGCCTCGGGGACGCCGACGAGCGCGCAGACGACTTCCATCGGCAACGGCTGGGCGAACTCGGCCAGCAGGTCGACCGGCCCTTCCGCGGGCAGCGCGTCCAGGTACCGGGCGACGACTTTCTCGATCTCCGGGCGGAAATCCAGCGCGCGACGCGCGGCGAACGCGGGCGTGGCGAGACGGCGCAACCGGGCGTGTTCGGCCCCTTCCATTTCCTGCATCGTCCGCAGGTAAGGACGGCAGTGCTCGGGCACCTCCGGACGCTGATAGCTGGCCTCGCTCAAGGCGAACCGCTGGTCGGTGAGCATCGCGCGCGCCTCGGCGTGCCGCGTCAGCACCCACATCGGCGGGAAGCCGGGACCGGTCAGCTTGGCCAGCGGGCCCTGCTCGCGGGCGGCTCCGTAGGCGGCGAACGGGTCGCTCGTGACGGCCGGATCGGTCAGGTCGAGCTCGGGAACGGGGGACACCGCGACCTCCAGATGGTCATTTCAGATGATCTCATCATATGGATGACGACGGTATCTTGACAAGGAAGCGGATCGGGAGGACTCACGATGGCGCGGCTGACCAGGGCGCAGACGCAGGAGCGCAACCGGGCGAAGGTGCTGGCCGCCGCCCGCGAGGAGTTCACCGAGCGCGGGTTCCGCGACGCCAAGATCGACGTGATCGCCGAGCGCGCCGAGCTGACCCGCGGCGCGGTCTACTCCAATTTCCCCGGCAAACGCGCGCTCTACTTCGCCGTGCTCGCGGCGGAGGCGGAGCAGTTCGCTGCCCAGCCGCCCGAGCCGGACCCGGGCCTGACGCCCGCCGAAGCGCTCGGCGCGTTCGCCCGCGCCTGGGTCGCCCGCCTGCCGCTGGCCACCGATCCGGACGCGCGCCTCGGCGTCGATCTGCTGCCGGAAATCCTCGCCGACGAAGTCACCCACCGGCCGTACGCGCAGTTGCTGCGGTTCGACGCGATCGTGCTCGGTCTGGTGCTGGAGCGGCTTTCGCCCTCATCCGGACGCTTGGTGCGAGTGGCGGAAGCGGCGTTGACGATGCTGCACGGGGCGAGTCAGCTCGCGGCCGCGGCACCCGGTTTCGGCGAGCCGTTCAACGTCGTGCGCGCGTGCGAAGCGTTGCCGGCGCTGGAGATGAGCGACACCTGGCCGGATCCGCCGATCGTGGCCCCAGCGCGAGCTGCCGGGGAAACCTGGTCTCCGCCGGAGGTTTTCGACGCCCTGCGAGGGCGTCCGGTGCGCATCGACGGCGACGGAGTGGTCGCGGTGATCGGGCTGCATCGGCTGTCCGCGGTGGAGGAAGCGCTGCGGGCAGCCAAGGACGTCACGCTCGTCGTCGTGACCGGTCAGCCGGGGGAGCTGGTTCCGCTGACCAGCTTGGTGCTGGCGGATCTGCGGGGATTGCTGAAGAAGTCCTGCCCGGAGCAGGCGTGGCCGGACGTGCGCGTGATCGTGGACGAGACCGGTGCGGTGGCTGCCGCGGCAGGCGTTTCGGCGGTGAGCGACGCGACCGAAACCGCGCTCCGAGTCCACAATGGACACATCCTGCTGCGTGCCGAGGGCTTCGGAGCCTGCCACGCCGCCGCGACGAGCCCGGTGCCCGCCGAAAGCCGTGAGGGGAACCCTGAAGTCGCTCAGGATTCCCCTCACGGAATGCCAGATCAGCCGATGCGGTAGCTGTACGGCAGAGTCGCCAGCACCTCACCGGTTCCGACCTGCGGCAGACCGGTCACCCCGGTCGGCAGCGACGGCACGGTCACGATGTTCAAGTGCCCGGCCACCTTGTCCCCGCGGTTGCCGGACGGCGTGATCGTGACCATGATCGTCGCGGTCTCGCCCGGCTTCACCAGCTGCGGCGTGCCGCCGGTGCCGTTCGGGTCCACCGACTGGCCGTACGGGTCGCCGGTCGACGACGTCACCGAACCGTCGAAGCCCGCGGTCTGGATCGACGCCGTGTAGCTCGAATGCCCGGCGGGCGCGCCGTCCGGACCGAACGGGCCGATCTCCTGCACGTCGGCGAACCAGACGCCCTTGGTGACGTACCCGGTCTTCTCGCCGATCGTCGCGACCGACACCGTGCTGCCGTTCTGCGCGGACTTCAGGTCGCCGAGCACGTCGATGCCCGCCGCCGAGCCCTGGATTTCCGCCTGTGCGGGCACGGTCGAGGACGTCGCGACAGTGAACTTGCTCGTCTCCGGCGGAATCGAATACACCGGAGCGTTCGTGTTCAGCTCCGGCAGGTCGACCTCGGTCGAACCCTGGATCGGCTGCGGCTGCAGCGTTTGCCGGGTGTTCGTGCGCGCGTCGACGCCGATGGCGATTGGCTCGATTCCGGTGTTGCGCACCGTCACCGGCACGGTCACCGGCTTGCCCGCCGCGAGCGACGCGGACTGCGGCAGCGCGGGTGCGCTGGCCGAGGCCTGGTCGAAGCCGACGGTTCCGGTGAACGGCTGGTCGATCTGCTTGCCCGTCACCGGGTTCTGCACGACGAGCACCAGGTGCCAGCGGCCCGGCAGCGGGTTGGCGTCGACGAGCTGCAACGCGGTGCCCTGGCCCAGCGTCGTGGCCGAGGTGAGGAAGGCGTTGCTGTTCACGTCGGCGAGTTCGCCGTTCGGGTCGACCAGCACGCCGTCGAGCAGCGTGCCCGGATCCTGCAGCTTCACCGCGACGTCGAGGTCCCGCTTGCCGCGCGGCACGTCGAATTCGTAGGAGAAGGTCTGCGCGGGCGACACCGCGCGGGCGTTGCCGCCGGTGATCGTGCCGCCGAAGGTTCCCGGGCCGTGGTTCGTCGGGATCAGCGCGCGCAGCACGGCCGACACGCTGGTCTGGTGGCCGTCGGAGCTGCCGAAGGTGATCGAGTAGTCCGCGTCGCCGCCGCTGGCCGGGGTCTGCAGCGCGACGTGCACCGGCTTCGTCTGACCGGGGTTGAGCTGCAGGATCTGCGGCGACACCTGGCCGTACGGGACGGCCCGCTGCGCGGTGGTCGCCAGCTGGATGTCACCGGTGTATCCGGCCTGTCCGGACGCCGAGTACAGCACCGCGGTCCACGTGCCCGCGGCCGGCCGCGTGACGTCCACGTTGGCGTAGTTCGCCGTCGCGGCCCCGCCCTGCGGACGGCTGTTGGCGACGAAAGTGCCGTCCGGCGCGAGCAGCGTCAGCCGCACCACCGGGGTGACGGACTGGCCGTTGACCGCCTTCGGACTGCCCTGCCAGGCCATCCGAGCCAGCAGCCGCTGCGCGCCGTTCGGCACGGAGAACGTGACCTTCTTGTACGCCCAGTTGGTGCCGTTGAAGTACGGGAACGTCGGCAGCTTCGTCGAGTCGAACCCGGTGGTCTGCGTCTGCGTGCCCATCGGGGCGAAGGTCCGCGTGCCGGTGCTGACCGTCAGCGGCTTGGTGCCCGAGTTGGTGACGTTCACCGACGCCTGCTGCGTGCTGCCGGGCGCGCCTTCCAGCGTCAGCTGGTCAGCCGACAGCGAGATGTTCGACGCGACTCCCGCCGGTGCCCCGGTCGAGCCCGTGGCGGTGAGCGCCGCTTCGACCGCCGCGCGGGCGTCGAGAAGGCCAGCGCCCTGCTCGTCGGCCGGGAGGTTGAGGTCGCGTGCGGTGCTGGTGATGATCTGCTTCACCTGTGCGGGCGTCGGCGACGCACCGTGGTGGGAATTGCGGTAACTCTGGATGACCAGTGCGGCAACGCCCGCGGTCAGCGGGGCGGATTCACTGGTGCCGCCGAACGATTCGAGGTCGGTCGGCTGCGGCACGGTGTTGAAGTTGTGGCATTCCGCGTACGCCGGCGCGCAATCGGCCCAGTTGCCCTCGCCGGGTGCGACGAGGTCGATGGTGCGGCCGTCCTGCGTGATGCCGGACGACGACAGCGCGGAGATGTTGTCGCTCACCCACTTCCCGTTGGAGAACGGGAAGGCCGCGTAGCCGGTCTGCGCGTACAGCCGGTTGTCGGTCGTCGCGCCGGTCGAGATCACCAGCGGGTCGGTGGCCGGGCTGCCGATCGTGGACGTGACGCCCGCGTCGCCGCTCGAGGCGGTCACCGTGACGCCCGCGGCCACGGCCTGGTCGTTGAAGACCTGGAAGAGGTTGCGGGAGCTGGAATCGGGGTACTGGTTGAGGCCGAGCGACTCGTTGATCACGTCGACGTGGTCGACGGTCACCGCGTAGTCGATCGCCTGCAGCACCGCGGAGTTCGTGGCGGTCCGGCCGAAAACGTTGAGGCCGACCAGGCTCGCGCCCGGGGCGACGCCCTTGACGACGATGTTGCAGCCCGCCGGGAGCGGGTGCTTCTCGTTCACGAACTTCGACAGGTCGTGGACCACGACGCCCTGCGCGGCGATCGAGGAGGCGTCGCCGAAGGCCTCGGCCCCGGCGTCGGTCGTGTTCGGGCCGTCGCCGGAGAAGTCCTGGTAGTCCGAGAACACATGGCTGCCGTCGGGACGGATGAAGTCGGCGTAGTTCGGGTCCATGTTGTCGGCGAGGAACGCGACCTTCACCCCGGTGCCATTGGCCAGGTCGGAAGCGCTCTTGCCGCCGTTGGTGCTGTACGCGCGGATCGACGTCAGCGCTTCGGGCTCCAGCAACGGTTTCGCCGGATCGGCCGGGCAGATCGCGTTCGGGGTGGCCGGCGAGGCCGGTCCGCCTGCCTTCGGCGCGGCGGCCGGAGCGCTCGGTTTGGCGTCCGGCAGCGTCACCTTGCTGTCCGGCAGCACCTGCGCGACCGCCGGGTCGTGCGCGAGCTGCGCGGCCTGCGCGGGCGTGACGGTGGCGGAGAAAGCGTTGCCCAGTGCGAAATGCTTGACCTTCGCGGGTGCCGCGCCCGCGAGCTTGGCGAGCACCGAGTCCTGTTCTTGGGTGGCCTTGGCGCGGCGAGTGTCCGAGGCCGCCTTGGTGGGCGGCGCGCTGGGCAGCTGGTCCGCGAGGACGACGATCACCGATTGCGGCGTGGTGTCGGCCGACGCGGCTGGCGAGGCAGCCTGCGCCGGCTGGGTGACCCCGGCCAGCACCAGGCTGCCGGTCGCAGCCATGACCAGGGCGCGAACGGATCGCGAGGAACGCCCCATGTGCAGTTCCCACTTCCTGCTAGAAGGGTTCGTGAGTTACCGGCCCCGACGAAATCGGGCGCATTCGTGCCGCGTCCGATTTCCCAGTAGGGGAACTCTTTCCGACTCCTTCGCGATCCACAAGCGACAATAGTGGGAAACAAATCCGGCAAACAGGACCGAATTTCCGCGCGTTGGCGCCTTCGGTCCCGTTTGCCGGAATCGGGGTCAGTTCTGCGGCAGGTGCCGGCGCGAGTGCCGGGTCACCACAAGGGTTCCCGCGATGGCGACCGCCGCGACGCAGGCGAGCAGCACCGGGTAGCCCGCTACTCCGTTCAGGGCCGCCAAAAGCGACGGCAAGAGGAATCCGACATACGCCAGCGCGTAGTACACGCCGGTGAGTTCCGCGATTTCGCCCGGCCGGGCGAGACGTTGCAATTCCAGCAGCCCGGACACCACCACGATGCCGTAAGCGGCGCCCAGCACGACCGCCGCGCCGAGAGCGATCCACGGCGATTCCCGTGCCGCGGCGAAGACGCTCAAGACGAGGCCGACGCAGAGCACCGTCATCCCGGTGAGCACGGCCCGGGCGCTGGTGGCGCGGTCGACCCGCTTGGCGATCGGCTGGATCCCGACTCCCGCGCCGATCGCGCAGACGGTGAGCAAAGTGGAATAGGCCAGCGCCCACGACCCGGTTTGGTGCTCGACCAGCTGCGGAAGGATCGCGTACGCGACGCCGCACGAGCCGAAGATCCACGGTGCCGCGGGCAGGATGACGCGGCGGAATCGCGGATGCCTCGCGGTGGCGGGCAGCGCGGCGCGGACCGACGCGGTCCGGACAGCGAGCGTTTCCGGACTGCGCGTGACCGCGGCCAGCGAGACCAGCGCGAGTCCGATGTGGACCAGATAGGGGAGCACCATCGGCCACGGCCCCCATTGCGCGAGCACTCCGGCGACGCCCGGGCCGATGCCGAGCCCGAGCGTGAGGCACAGCGCGGCGCGCCGGGTGCCCGTGTCGGCCGCGCTGTACGGGTCGGCGTCGGCGAGTTCCTTGATCCAGGTAGAGCCCACGGCCATCGCGACCGCGACCGCGATGCCGGCGAGGAACCGGCCGGCGGCGATCCACGCGACGCCGAGCGGGCCGAGCGCCAGCAGCATGCTCGCCAGCAGCGACAGCACGGTGCCGGCGAACATCACCGGGCGGCGACCGTACCGATTGGACAGTCCGCCGGACAGCAGCAGTCCCGGCACGAGGCCGACGACGTACGCGCCGAGCAGGGCGTCGACGGTGAACGCGGAGTAGCCCGCGGCGTGGTACATCACGAGCAGCGGGGTGAACTGGTTGCCGCCCCAGCCGCACGCGAACACCGCGGCGGCGGCCGGGAACCAGGCCGGGAGCGTGGTCGTTTCGGGCAGGGGAGCGCGGTCGGCGGTAGCGGTCATCGACGGTGCACCGAATCCAAGTGGGCTCGCAGGGCCGGGGCGAAGGTGTCGGCCTTCGTCTCGGCCTCCGCGATGATGGTGAGCAGTTGTTCGTGCTCGCCGACGACCCGCGGCAGGCGGGCCGGGATCGGCGCGAGCGCGTGGACGTTCATCCGGCGCTGCCGGTCGGCGAGGGTGGTGTAAAAGCTGAGCAGCAGCGCGTTGCCGCCAGCGGCGACGATCGTGCGGTGGAACAGCTCGTCGGCTTCGGCGAACGCGGGCACGTCGCCCGCTTCGGCGTGTCGGCGTTGGGTGTCCAGCACCGCGCGCAGCTGCTCGAGCGCGTCCGGGATCAGCTCCGGGCGGCGGCCGAGCCGCTGTACCGCGGCGCTTTCGACGGCCTCACGGGCTTCGAGGACGTCCTCCGCTTCTCCCGGGGTGACCGGCACGACGATCGCGCCGCGCTTCGGGATCAAGTTGAGCAGTCCCTCGACCTGCAGCCGCAGGAACGCCTCGCGCACCGGAGTGCGGCTCACCCCGAGGCGCTCGGCGATCTCGCCCTCGCTGAACAGGTGTCCGCCGGGCAGCTCGCCGGTGAGCACGAGTTCCTTGGTGAGCTCGTAGGCGCGGTCGGCGGCGGGTTTCAGAGCGTTCACAGGAGCGACGCTAACATGCATCCCAGCTTGTATCTAAGGTGTTGTGACCTGCGGCTCAGCAGTTCTGTCGGGGCCCTGTGCGATCCTCGCTGGCGTGCGATTGCTCCTTGATGCCCGGCCGACCGTGCAGCAAGCCGTCGACGCCGTCCGCGCGGCCCTCGCCGACGGCCTCGACCCGGACGAGGACCCGCCGCGGTCCGTCGTGCCCGTGCCCCCCGGGCAGTTCCTGCTGATGCCCGCGTTCTGGGACCGCTTCGCCGGGGTCAAGGTCGCGTCCGTCGCGCCGGACAACCCGGCTCGGGGACTGCCGCGGATCCAGGGGCACTACCTCCTGATGGACGGCCAGACGCTCACGCCGATAGCGCTGCTGGACGGCGTCGCGCTCACTTCGGTGCGCACGGCGGCCGTCTCCGCGGTCGCGGCGGATCTGCTCGCGGTGCCGGACGCGGAACGGCTCGTGGTGTTCGGGACGGGGCCGCAGGCGCGGAGTCACATCGAGGCTTTCCGGGCGGTGCGATCTCTGCGGGACGTGGTGGTGGTCGGCCGGAATTCGGAGCGGACGCGAGCCTTTGCCGCGCAGTACCCGTTCGCCCGGGTCGGCACGCCGGACGACGTGGCCTCAGCTGATCTCGTTGCCTGCTGCACCTCTTCGCGGACCCCGGTGTTCGACGGTGCCAAGGTGCCCGAGCACGCCGTCGTCGTGGCCGTTGGCTCGCATGAACCTGAGGCGCGGGAAGTCGACGATGTCCTCATTGGACGGTCCACTGTGGTCGTTGAGGGAATCGGCGCGGCTGCTAGCGAGGCTGGGGAGGTAGTGCTGGCAAGGGAATCCGGTGTGCTCGCCTTGGATGATCTTGTCTCGCTCGCGGCACTGGCTTCGGGGCATGCCGTGGGAGCGGGGCCTCGGGTGTTCAAGAGCGTCGGGATGGCTTGGGAGGACCTGGTCGTCGCCGCGGCCGTCTACGAAGCTGCCGAGTGACCGGAATTGTCGGTGGGGGCGGATAGCCTGGGCTTCTTCGACGGCGAGGGGAGACTGGGATGTCCGAGGAGCTGACCACCGCGGCGGAACTGTTCGACGCGATCGGCGCTGGCTATGAGGAGGCGTTCGGCCGCCGGCCGGTGGTGGACGCGGCGGTACGGGAGTTGATCGAGGTCCTGCCGCCGTCGGCGCGCGTGCTCGACATCGGCAGCGGGACCGGCCGTCCCGCGGCGGCGGAGCTGGTTGCCGCGGGACATCGGGTGACCGGGATCGACGTGTCGGCGGAGATGGTGCGGATCGCCCGCGAACAGGTGCCCGGCGCTGAGTTCGTGCGGGCTGACGTGCGGGAATGGGAGACAGCTCCGGGCTCGTGGGACGCGGTGTGCGCGTTCTTCTCGTTCGTGCAGCTGTCGAGGGCCGAGACAGAGAGGGTCCTCGGCCGCATCGCCGGCTGGCTGGCGCCGGGCGGAAGGTTCGCGCTGGTGACCGTGCCCGCTGATATCGAGGACGTGCCGATCGAGTTCCTCGGCCACTCGATCCGGGTGACGAGCTTCCCGGTGGACGCGCTGGTCGAGCGGGTGCATGCGGCCGGACTGGAGGTGACCGGGACCCGGGAGGAGACGTTCGAGCCGGAGACGCCGGGGACGGAGCCGGAGGAACACGTCCTGATCTCGGCCCGCAAACCCGGCTGAGCGGGGCTGGAAATCGCGCTGGGGCGGCGGGATCGTGAAATAGATTCGGCGGGGTAGCGCGTCGGACGGAAAAACGGAGCGGCATTTTCGCGCTCTCCGGGTAAACACGCCGGAAACTGCGCGGAAAATGCCGCCCCGTCTCGCTCGATGCGTCCTTCGCTTAGCTCGCCGGATGAGGTCTGACTACAGCCTGACGATTACCGGTCTGACGCGGCTCGCTTGTCGCGATGTGACGCGTGGTTCGCAACAGACGCCGATGCCCGCCGTTCGCGGCGGACGTTGACGCGCGTCCGCGACGAACGTTGACGCACGCGGTGCGCCCATGGACGTTGACCCGCGGCCCACCACGGACGCTCTTGTGCGTGGTCCGCCGTGGACGTTGACGCGCGGTCCGCGACGGCCGTTGACGCACGCGGTGTGCCCGTGGAGGTTGACCCGCCACGGACGCTCCTTGGGCGTGGTTCGCCGTAGACACTGAATGCGCGTTGCTCGCGTGGACGTTGCGGTGGTTCGCCGCGGACGCTGATGCGCGCGGTTCGCCCCGGACGTTGACGAGCGATTCCTTGCGGACATTGACGCGCTCGTCGCGGACGTTGAGGCGCATGGTTCGCCCGTGGACGCTGTTGCTGGTGGTTCGCCCCGTCGACGTTAGACGCGCGTGGCTCGCCGGTGGGCGTTGACGCGCGCGGCTCGTCTTGGACGTGCTCGGCACCGTAACTCAGGCCGGAAAAGCCGTTGTTACTGCTGGTTGCCCCACTGCTGCTCGCCCTGGTCGTAGCCGCCCTGCTGACCGCCCTGCTCGAAACCCTGCTGGCCGCCCTGCTCGTAGCCGCCCTGGCCGCCCTGCTGGAAACCGCCCTGGCCGCCTTGTTCGTAGCCGCCCCGTTCGCCCTGGCCAAAGCCACCTTGCTGGCCGCGGCCCTCGCCGTAGCCGCCCTGCTCGCCCTGGCCGAAACCGCCTTGCTGGCCGCGGCCTTCGCCGTAGCCGCCCTGCTCGCCCTGGCCGAAACCGCCCTGGCCGCCCTGCTCGTAGCCGCCCTGGCCGCCCTGGTGTCCACCTTGGTGTCCGCCCTGGTGTCCGCCGCCCTGGCCGAACCCGCCTTGCTGCTGGCCGCCCTGGCCGAAGCCGCCCTCGTCGCCCTGGCCGAATCCGCCTTGCTGGCCGCCGCCCTGCTGGCCGCGACCCTCGCCGAAGCCGCCCTGCTGGCCGCCCTGCTCGAAACCGCCCTGCTGCTGGCCGCCCTGGCCGCCCTGGTCGAAGCCTCCCTGCTGCTGGCCGCCGCCCTGTTCCTGGCCGCCCTGCTGGCCGCCGCCGAAGTTTTCCTTCAGCTTGTCCGCGCCCTGGCGGATCTGGTCGCCGTGCTGGCCGCCCGTTTTCTGGTCGGCGAATTCGGCGGCCTTGTCGATGCCCTGGCCGACTTTGTCCGGGTTGTTGCCCGCGAATTCCTGGATCTTGTCCTTGGCCTGGTCGAAAAAGCTCATCTAAATTCCTCCTTGATCCATTCGTGACCCATGGATACCAGCCGGGTACCCGACGGGCGCGGCAGCGAGACGCCAGTCCCCGGTTCGGGTGAGGCGCGGCGCCGGTTCTGCCCGGGTCGGGCCACGGGTGGGTTACCCCACACGCCCGGGTCCGGGCCGGGGCGGCCGGTAGGGTCGCCGCCGCAGGGCGCCGGAGCCGAGGAGGACATGTGGCGGGACCGTTGAGCGGGCTGAAAGTCGTCGAACTGGCCGGAATCGGGCCGGGGCCGCACGCGTGCATGGTGCTCGCCGACCTGGGCGCGGACGTCGTCCGCGTGGAACGGCCTTCCGGATCGCTCGACCTCAGCGGCGGCAAACCGGACCCGCTGCTGCGCGGCCGCCGCTCGGTCGCCGCGGACCTCAAGACCTCCGAAGGCCGCGAACTCGTCCTGCGGCTCGCGGCGAAGGCGGACGTGCTGATCGAGGGCCTGCGCCCGGGCGTCACCGAACGGCTCGGCGTCGGGCCGGACGACTGCTTCGCGTGCAACCCCCGCTTGGTCTACGGCCGGATGACCGGCTGGGGCCAGGACGGCCCGCTCGCCCAGCGCGCCGGGCACGACATCAACTACCTGGGCCTCACCGGCGTGCTGCACGCGATCGGCCGCGCGGGCGAACGTCCGGTGCCGCCGCTCAACCTGGTCGGCGACTTCGGCGGCGGATCGATGTTCCTGATCGCGGGTGTGCTCGCGGCGTTGTGGGAATGCGGCCGGACCGGACGCGGCCAGGTCGTGGACGCGGCGATGGTCGACGGCGCGAACGTGCTCTCCCAGATGATGTGGGCCTTGCGCGGCTTGGGTTCCTGGTCCGACGAACGCGGCACGAACCTCCTGGACGGCGGTGCGCCGTTCTACGACACGTATGTCTGCGCGGACGGCCGTTACGTCGCCGTCGGTTCCCTGGAACCGCAGTTCTACGCGGCTCTCCTGAACGGCCTCGGCCTCGCGGCGGAAGACCTCCCGCCGCAACTCGACCGCGACGGCTGGCCCACCCTCCGCGCCACCTTCACCCGCGTGTTCCTGACTCGGACGCGCGACGAATGGGCCGAGGTCTTCGACGGCACCGACGCGTGCGTCACGCCAGTCCTCGCGCCCGACGAGGCTCCCCAGCACCCGCACATCGCCGCGCGGTCCGGCCTGATCACGCTGGACGGGATCGTCCAGCCCGCCCCGGCGCCGCGGTTTTCGCGCAGCACACCGGATACGCCGTCCTCGCCGCCGGTCCCGGGCGCGGACACGGAAAAAGTCCTCGCCGACTGGGAGGCCTAGGAGCCGCACCTGCCGCACGACGGCGTCCCGGCTTCGGCTGGCCCGCGAACCGCGTCAGCGCGAGGTCGGGGAATGGCTCGCGCCGGTGCGGTGACGCGGTTGGTCGTTCGCGGCGAGGCAACGTGCTGGACTACGGCATCGTTCGCCAGCCAGGGAGTGCGCCTAGCCCCGCAACCGCACCGGCAAAGTCACGTGCCCGTTGGTGATGAACGACGGCACCGGCTCCAGCTTCTCCTCGTCCACGGCCAGCGCCAGACCCGGGAATCTCTCGAACAACGCGGGCAGCGCGAGCTCCGCTTCCATCCGGGCGAGCTGCGCACCGAGGCAATAGTGCACGCCATGGCCGAACGCGAGCGCGGTTTTGTCCTTGCGGGACAGGTCGAACTCGTTCGCGTCCGGGCCGTGGTGGCTCTCGTCGCGTCCGGCGGGGCCGAAGGACGCGAGGATCGGGTCGCCCGCGCGGATGGTCGTGCCCTCGACCTCGATGTCCTCCCGCGCGAACCGCAGCGGCAGGTGCGAAATCGGTGCCTGCCAGCGCAAAGTCTCGTCCACCACGTCCGGCCAGGCGCACGTTCCGTCGAGGACCTGCCGCAGCTGTGCGGGATGAGTGAGCAGCGCGGTCACGGCCTGGTCGAGCAGGTTGACCGTCGTCTCGTGGCCAGCGGTGATCACCAGGATCAGCGTGTCCACGAGTTCGGCTTCGCTGAGCCGGGAGCCGTCCGAATCGCGTGCGGTGATCAGGGCGCTCGCGAGGTCGTCACCCGGTTCGGCGCGCCGCTGTTCGACGAGGTCGGCGAGAATTCCATACAGCAGCTCGACGTTCGCGGTCGCTTCTTCCGCGGTCGCCGACGTCGCGAAGATCCCGGCCACCGCGGTGCGCAGGCCCGGCCGCGCTTCTTCGGGGACGCCGGTCAGCCGGCAGATCACCTCGATCGGCAGCCGATAGCAGTAGTGCTCGCGCAGGTCGGTCTCCGCCGGCCCGGCGTCGAGGCCGGTGAGCAGGCCGTCGACGATTTCGGCGACCACCGGGCGCAGCGCGGCGATCCGGCCGGGGGCGAAAGCCTTGGACACCAACGATCGCAGCCGACGATGCTCGTCGCCGCAGGCGGTGAACATGTTCCGCACCGAAACCCAGATGTGCAGCGACCAGTCGGACGAGATCGCCCCGTCCCGGTAGGCAGGCCAGTGCTGCCGGGCGTCCTTCGACACGCGCGGGTCGGCGAGCAGGGCGCGCAGCAGCGGCAGGCTGGTGACCGACCAGGCGAGCACGCCGCCCGGCAGTTCGACCACGGTCAGCGGTCCGCGGGCGCGAAGCCGGGCGCCCTCGCCGTGCACGTCCGGCGCCGCCGGGTCCAGCAGAAAGGGGGTCACGGCGTGGTCCATGGGCGCTCCTCGCGGCCCGATGGTCCACAACGGACTGACGATGAGGGAGGTGTCCGTTGCGGCCACCGGGTCCGCGGCAAGCGTAACGCGGCTGACGAGTGTCCTGTCCGGCTTGAGGGGTGGTCCGGACCAGGCCGGAGAAGGGGTTGACGTCAGCCGTCGGCGCGCTTGCGGTGCAGCGAGAACCGCTCGAACACCGACAGCTCGCCGGTCGGCTTGTTCACGTTGTAGTAGGTCACGTGCATGGTCGTCGTTCCTCCCGGACGGTGCCCGGGGTCCACGGTGAACGCGGCGAAGCCGTAGGGGTGGTCGAGGTCGCGCACCGCGCTCCACACCGCTTTTTCGCGCACGTAGGTCGGTTTCCGCTTGCCCGTGGCCGGATCCCGCTTGTCCGCGACGGCGGTCAGCACCTTTCCGGTGCCGTCCTTGAAGAAGCTGCCGTTGGTGGTTCCGGAGACGCCGCCTCCGCCGAGAATCATGTGCACGGTGCCGTGCGTGGCGTCGATGTTGTCGGTCGCGTCGGACACCGGATTCGGCGTCAGCGTCTCGCTTTCCGCGACGACGCCGTGCACGGCGAGGGAGCGTTCGTAGTCGTGTTCGTGGCCGCAGAGCACGAGGTCGACGCCGTAGCGGTCGAACAGCGGGCCGTACTTCTCGCGCAGGCCCAGGTCAGCGCCGTTCGCGTCGGAGGTGCTGATCATGACCTGGTGCATCGCGACGACGATCCAGTCCACGTCGCGCGACGCCCGCGCCGCGGCGAGTTCTTTCTCCAGCCAGGCCAGCTGCCGTCCGCCGGAGTACCCGTTGACGTAGACGTCGCCGCCGTCCTGCAGGCAGTTGTCGTCGTTCTGCAGCACGATCACCCGGACCGAGCCGACGGTGAAGCCGTACCAGAGGCCGGCGAGTTCCGGATCGGTTTCGGTCGAGGGCAGCTGGAAGTACGCCTGGTAGGCGTCCATTCCGATCGCGCCGTTCTTCTTCTCGATCTCGTGGTTGCCCGCGGCGGGCATCCACGGCCGGTACCGCGCCGAACGGGTGTTGTTGGTGAAGAAGTTGTTCCAGGTGCGGACGCGGTCGACGTCGAGGTTGGCGTAGCAGAGGTCGCCGTTGAGCAGGTGGAACAGCGGCGCGACGGTTTCGATGCCGGTGACGATGTCCTTCGTGGCCGGCGTCGAGAAGAAGTCGAGCGCGGGCGCGCCCTTGAGATCCCAGGTGACCTGCGGCGCCGACTGGTCGCCGAAGCTGGTGAAGGTGAACGCGGACCGGCCGCCGGGCGCGGTGCGGAACGTGCCCGCGTCGGGCGTCGCGCCGTCGTGCTGGGCGACGTAGAGGTACTCGGTGTTCGGGCTGAGCCGGTTGATCTCGGCGTGGTGCACCCAGACCGTGCGGTTGGAATCGCCGTCGAGGTAGGTCCGGGTGACTGCGGGCGCGTACGAGCCGAAGCCGTCGTCGAGCGTGCCGTAGAGGACGCGGGGACGGCGGACCGGTCCGTCGGTGAGCCACGAAACCACCATCTGCCGCGCGGGATCGCGGCCGAACGTGAGATGCAAACCCTGCACCGGCGTCGCGCCGCCTCCGCCCGGGGCCGGGGAAAGCGGCGCGGCTGCTGCCGTACCAGTGCCGAGCAGTGGTAAGGCAGCGCTTGCTCCCATGAGGCCCAATGCTCCTCGACGGCTGACGGTGTTGGACATGGCGACGGCCTCCTCCGGCTCCCAGGCGGAAGCGAAGCTATGCTCGCCGCGCGGCCCGGCGATGAACGCGAGCTGTCCGGGGCGTGAAGTTGTCCGCCGGACGATTTCCGGTTCGTTCTCTTTGCCGGGAAACGGCTTCCGGACTGTCCTCAGTGGAATCTCCCGGCTGAGCGGGATCGATTCAGTAGGTTTCTGCTAGCCTCCGGTCTGACGTGCGGCTCGCCGTGGTGCCGCGTTGCCGCCGGAGCGCTTCACGGAGCGTGCGCTGAGTGCTTCGGCTCGAACCTCCGAGGAGCGTTATGACAGCCATCGTCCGGGTCCGGGGCCGTGAGGTGCTCGACAGCCGGGGCAACCCGACGGTCGAGGT
The DNA here is from genome assembly GCF_014174495.1 of Amycolatopsis echigonensis. Classification (GTDB taxonomy): domain Bacteria; phylum Actinomycetota; class Actinomycetes; order Mycobacteriales; family Pseudonocardiaceae; genus Amycolatopsis; species Amycolatopsis echigonensis. The sequence continues at coordinate 13,911 of NZ_JACJHR010000073.1, read as the reverse complement.
CGACGTGGTGCTGGCGGACGGGTCGGCGGGCAGGGCGGCGGTGCCGTCCGGGGCCTCCACCGGCACGCGCGAGGCCGTTGAGCTGCGGGACGGCGAAGCGAAGCGGTTCCACGGCAAGGGCGTGCGCAAGGCGATCGACGCGGTGAACGGCGAGATCGCCGACGCCGTGGTCGGCATGGAGGCCGAGGCGCAGGCCGATGTCGACCGCGCGCTGATCGCCCTCGACGGCACCGAGAACAAGGCCCGCCTCGGCGCGAACGCGACGCTCGGGGTCTCGCTGGCGGTGGCGAAGGCGGCCGCCGCGGCGAACACGCTGCCGCTGTACCGCTACGTCGGCGGGGTCTACGCGCACCTGCTGCCGATGCCGATGATGAACATCGTCAACGGCGGTGCGCACGCGGACAACCCGATCGACTTCCAGGAGTTCATGATCGGCCCGGTCGGCGCGTCGTCGTTCGCCGAGGCCGTGCGGATGGGCTCGGAGGTGTTCCACACGCTGCGGAAATCGCTGCACGAAGCGGGACACAACACGAATGTCGGAGACGAGGGCGGGTTCGCACCGCAGCTGGGGTCGGCGGACGAGGCGCTCGAGTTCGTGGTCCGCGCGATCGAGAAGACCGGGTACGAGCCGGGCAAGGACATCGCGCTGCTGCTGGACCCGGCGGCGTCGGAGTTCTACCGCGACGGCGTCTACGACTACACCGGCGAGGGCCGCAAGCGCAGCGTCGAGGAGCACGTCGCGTACCTGACCGAGCTGACCGAGCGCTTCCCGATCGTGTCGATCGAGGACGGCCTGGCGCAGGACGACTACGCCGGCTGGAAGCAGCTGACCGACGGCATCGGCGACCGCGTGCAGCTCGTCGGCGACGACCTGTTCTGCACGAACGTCGAGATCCTGCGCGACGGCATCGAGCGCGGCATCGCCAACTCGATCCTCATCAAGGTCAACCAGATCGGCACCCTGACCGAGACGCTGGCCGCGGTCGACACCGCGCACAAGGCGGGCTACTCGGCGGTCATGTCGCACCGTTCGGGCGAGACCGAGGACACCACCATCGCCGACCTCGCGGTGGCCACCGGATGCGGCCAGATCAAGACCGGTTCGCTGTCGAGGTCCGACCGCACGGCGAAATACAACCAGCTGATCCGCATCGAGGAAGAGCTGGGCACCGAGGCTCGCTACGCGGGCTGGGACACCCTGCGCTGAGCCAGGCGGCCCGGGCTTTTCACTGGCCCGGGCCGCCTTTCTCTATTTCTTGACCCGCAGGAGCATCGCCGCGGCGGTGAAGGCCGCGCTGACCCAGAACGCCGCCCGCGCCTGCGTGGCATCGAGGACGAAGGCCCCCGCCACCGCGGGCCCGACCACGGCGCCGAGGTTGAACGCCGTGGTCGCGATCGCCCCGGCCACCCGGGGTGCCGCATTGCCGGCGGTAGTGACGATCGCAGCGATCAGCGCGGATCCGACGCCGAACGCCGTCGCCCCGGTGAGCAACGCGGCTATGAGGAGCCCCGGAAGGCTCTGCGCCGCGAAGAACGCCGCCACCCACACGGCGGTCAGCACCGCCGTGCCCGCCTTGAGCATCTTCGGACCTGCCTTGCCCGCGATCGTGACGCCGACGAACGATCCCACTCCGAAAGCCGCCAGTACAACCGGAACCCACCCTGTCGGGGCGGTCATCGTGCCGAGATAGGTGAAGGCGGCGAACGTCCCGCCGTTGACGAGAATTCCCTTGCCCACGATGGCCGCGACGCAAGGCTGGGCGAGGACGCGCCACTCGCGAACCACCGGGCTAGCCGATGGCGGGTCGTCGAACGAGGTGGTGGTCAACGCGGCGGCGGCCACCGCGGTGATCGCCGCGATGGCCCAGAACGCGGCCTGCCACCCGGCGTACTGGCCGAGCACCGTCCCGGCCGGAACGCCGACGATGCACGCGAGCGTGACACCGGACAGCAACACGGAAGTCGCCCGCCCAACGGCGTCCGCCGGGACGAGCGACGGCAGCGACGCGAGTGCTACGGCGAGAAACCCAGCGTTGGCGAACGCCGCGAGCGCCCGGGTGGCGAGCAGGAGCGGGAAATCGGTGGTGAGGGCGCCGATGACGTGTACTCCGCTGAAAAGGCCGAGGAAGGCGAGGAGCGCGAGCTTGCGCGGCAGTTTGCTGCCAAGCATCGCCAGTACTGGTGCGCCGACGACCATTCCGGCCGCGAAAAGGGACGTAAGCAGCCCGGCGGTGCCGAGAGAGACGCCGGTGCCAGCGGCGATCTGGGGGAGCAGCCCGGAAAGGACGAACTCGGACGTGCCTTGCGCGAAGACCGCGGCGGCGAGGAGGAAAAGGACGGGAGGCAAGAGGAATCGACTCCGGATGACTGGAGCGTCGGTGGGACGCGGGGGGATGCGGACAGTTCGGGTGCGGAGTGGGGTGCCTTGGGCTTGTGTGCCGCGGCCGCGGGTTGGGTTGAGCCAGCTCGCGTTGGCTGTGCGTCGCCTTGAGCCAGCCGTGCGTTCGCTGGGCGATGGCTCGGGGACGCCTGGCCGTGGCTCGGGCGCGCAGGCTTCGTCAGCGGCTGCAGTTGCGACAGGCGAGCCTTGCTACGACGTGGTTGTCGTGGCCTCGTCTCGGCCCAGCCGCGCACAACGGTCCCCGTGCTGGTTCTGCTGCAGTGAGCAGGCCATGGCTTTGATGGGCAGGCCTTGCCGTGCAGAGAAAGCCGTGGTGCTGTTGCGGTGCGCAGGCTTTGCCGCTGACGGCCGGTCGCTGTGCGTGGCCTTTGCCATTCGCGGCTGGGCAGCGTGAACCCAGCCGTGCCACGATGCGAGCCTGCTTTGCCGCTGGCGCTGCTGTGCTCAGGCTCCGCGCAGACGAGTCCGCCAACGACAGACTTTGCCTGTGACACCGGACTTCACCACGACCTGGCCGCCTGACGCAGGCTTTGCGAACCTTGCCGATGGCGCGGTCGCTGCGCCCGTCGCAGTCGTGAGTGTTTATGCCGGTGAGGACCGGCGCACGCACGGGAACCTGACCGAGGCAACAGCTTACGGCTCAACAGTGCGGTGTCTGTGGTCAAGCTTCCGCTGGTCAGCCCAGCCCGGGAGCAAACCCGGTACCCGTCACTCCGCCGCCCAGCTTGCGGCTGGGCGGCTACCGTCTGCTGGCCTCCGGAGACGTCATGTCTCGAACCTTACCGTGCCGTGCTTGGAGTGTCGTGCGCGATATGCGCGGCTGGTTGTTCCGCGATGCGGGCTCGGCTCAGCCGAGGGTGATGGGGCAAGCCGTCGATTGCCCGGAGTATTCGAATCCGGGGGCGGGGCGGGCTTTGCCCATCAGGGAGCATCTCTTCGTGCAGTGCAAAGGGATTGCGAAGACGGGCCCGAGAGATGAGTTGCGGCGAAAGGAAAGAGGGCCGCGAAGGGTCGATCACTTGGCGATGGAGCCAGTGATGAAGAACGGCTGAGGGAATTCGGAGACGCAGTCCGCGCCAAGAAGATCCTGCGGAGCGAGGACCAGGCAGTGAATCCTCACGAGGCCACGTTGACGAGAAACTGCTCAGCAAGAGGGGTGCACGAGCTGTAGCCGAGGGAAGCGCATCGGTCGGAGTCGCCGGTGCGGAGCCAGCCCTCAGGCTCCGCACGGGTGCCCAGGCGACTGAGCAGTGTGGCGCGACCGGCTGGTGCGCACCGGCCGCACCGGCCGCATCGGGCGGAGCGACCGGTGCGGAACCAGCCCCAGGTTCCGCACCGGCGCCCCCCAGTCACATCAGAAGTGCGGCACGACCGGTCGGTCCGCACCGGTTGGGCAGGTCGGAGTCGCCGGTGCGGAGCCAGCCCCATGGCTCCGCACCGGCACCCCCAGTCACCTCAGCAGAGCGGTGCCACCGGCTGGTCCGAGCCGGTCTTCACGTAGGTGTCCGAGATGTAGTGTCCGGGCCCGATCCGGTCCCAGATCTTGCTCGTGCCGAACTTCCCGGTCACGGAGTCCCCGTTGACGTAGCATTCGATGTTCACCCTGGCGTAGTTCGCCGCCAGGCCTTTCACCGACGAGGACGTGTGCGCGCCCGACCGGACGTTCACCGGGTCTCCTGCCGTTTGGACCAGGCCAGTCGCCGCGGCGGAACCTGTCCAGAGGTAGGTGACCTTCACGTTTCCGTTGTCGCCGAGGCCGACGCCGGAGCTGAAGGTGCCGTCGGCCAGGTCGATGCCCGCCGGGTTGCCGACCTTGTACCCGAGATCGTCCCGGCCGCCGTTGTAGCCGTTGTGGTAGGCGGCGTACGCCTCGGGCTGGCCTTGCGGCAGGTCCTTGTACTCCGCGCGCACCGAGGACGGGTTCCAGTAGTCGTTCTTGGTGTTCCACGGGCCGACGTCCCACACCGGCGCGTATTCGCAGCGGCTGTTGTCCGTCTTGCACACGCGCACGCTGTAGTTGCCGGTTCCCTTGGGCGACAAGGCTTTTCCGGACGGAAGCGCGACGAAGTGGTCGTTGCTCGCGATTGTGTGGCCGTTCGCGGTGGTGTGGCCGGCGAGGCCTTCGCGGGTGGCGTAGACGGTGTAGGTGAGCGGAGTGGCCGCGACGAGGGCGTTCGCCTGTGGGGTCAGGGATCCGGTCAATTCGACGTCGCGCACGGTGGGGCGGGCGGCGGTGGTGCTGGACAGGGTGATCCTGGTCTGCACGACGCTCACCGCCCGGGGGAGTGCGGTGCCGGCGGGGACCCACTCCGTCCAGTCGTCGGCGCCGGAGCGGCCGCGGACGTCGACGTCGACAGAGGTGCCTTGGGGCGCGTCGGCGGAGATCTCGGCGGCTACCCGGTTCACCGGCGCGGGCAGGCGCCGTTCGGCGGAGAGCAGGTAGCCCTCGCTTCCCGCGGCCTGGTCGGCGGGTCTCCATGTGGAGTCCCGCAGCGTCAGCGTGCCGCTGGAGGCGGTGACATTGACGTCGTCGCTGTCCACTGAGGACAGATCGGCTCGCCAGGCGCCAGAAGCCTCGGCAGCGCTCACGGGCGTCGCGACTGCGGTGACCGCCCCCGCGGCGAGCAGTGCGGCGACCGTGCGCCGGACCGTCAGATTCCCGACCACGACGGATCTCCCTTCACTCGTCCGAATCGAACTGCCGGAGTGTCGGAGGGATCCGTACACGATCCATACAACGATCTCGCCCGGTCGTGTACCAGGGGCCCAGGTTGACAGCGGTGAGTCACCGAGTTAGCTTTGCAAGTAAAGTTAATTTAAGAGCAAAGGAAGTGTGCGGATGACCATCCTGGTGACGGGGGCGCGCGGGAATGTCGGGAGCGAGGTCGTCCGGGTGCTCCGCGAGGGCGGGCACGAGGTGAGAGGGTCGGCGCGCGACGCGGCCGTGCTGGATTTGCCGGACGCGGTGTCGCTGGATCTCACGGCGGAGAGCGGGTTCGAGGATGCGCTGCGCGGCGTGGACGCGATCTTCCTGTACCCGACACGGCCGAACGGTGCGGTGCACTTCCTTGCTGCGGCGCGAAAAACAGGAGTGTCGTACGTCGTGCTGCTGTCCTCACCGGACGTCTACGAGGGAGCTGCCGACAATCCGATCCGGCTGGGGCATCTGCCCGCGGAGACGGCGGTGGCGGAGTCCGGACTGCCGTTCACGGTGCTGTATCCGGGCTGGCTGGCGGGCAATGCCCGGCGCGACTGGGGTGCGGCGATCCGGGCGGGGGAACCGGTGCGGCTCTTCTCTCCGGAGTCGCAGTTCACGCCGACGGCGGAGGCGGACGTAGCCGCGGTTGCCGCGAAGCTGCTCACTGAGCGTAGCTATCCAGGGCGGATGCTGGCGGTGACGGGACCGGAGTCGATGACGCAGCGTGCGGTAGTGGAAACCCTTGCGGAGGAGTTGGGTCGCTCGATCGAAGTGGTCACCGAAACGCGGAGCGAGGCCCTGGCCCGGCGTCCGGAGTGGATGCCCGCGGCGGTCCTGGAGCATCTGATGGACGTGGAGGAGGCGGCGGTGGGCCGGGTGGCGCCGGTGAACAACACCGTGGAACGGTTCGCGGGCCGAGCGACGTCATTCCGCGAGTGGGCGCGGGCGCACAAGGACGACTTCGCGCCGAGGTAACGAACAGTCCGATGTGGACACGAGCTAGGCGGGCTTCCAGGAAACGCAGGCGGGTCGCGTCCGGGATTCGCACAGTTCCCGGACCGCGCGCAGCACTTCCTCGGCGGAGACCTCGCTCCCGGAGGGCTGCGGGAAGTGCGCGCCCTGAAGACTGAAGTAGTCGACCGGCTCCTCGCCCACGCCGTCCGCGGGCAGGAAGGTCTCGCCGTTTTCGTGCCACGCCAGGCTTCCTCGCGCGCCGCGCAACCCGGCGACCAGGTACGGCGTCCGCGGCTTGCGGCCCGCGTACAGCCACCACACGATCCCGGTGCCCGGCGTCGGCGGTTCGGCGGAGCGGAGGGCGGACAGCACGTCGTCGACAGTCGCCTCGGTGACGTCGTACCCGGTCCGGCGACGGGCGTCTTCGATGCTCGCCATGGTGCGCTCCGCTCGTGAAGTGTCCTGATACTACTCGGTGCCGATCGGCGAGCGGCTTGTGGAATGGCCAGTGCGGAGCCGGGCCGCGCGCAGCGTCAGATAGCGCTGCTCGGCGGTGTTTCCGGTGCGCGCGGCGGCCGCGGTGTAGTGGCGGACGGCTTCCTCTCGTTCGCCGGCCAGTTCCAGCAGATGCGCGCGGGCGGCGGCGAGGCGGTGGTGGTCGGGGAGCCGGTCGTCGAGTCCGGCGAGCATCGCGAGCCCGGCGTCCGGCCCGTGCACCATTGCCGTCGCGATCGCGCGATTGAGCGCGACGACCGGGTTGCCGGTGAGCGCCTCGAGCCGCGTGTACAGCGTGAGCACACGCGGCCAATCCGTGTCTTCGGCCCGCAGTGCGATGTCATGCGTCGCGGCGATCGCGGCTTGCAGGCGGTATTCGCCGAGGCCATCGCGGGTCAGCGCGTCGGTGATCAGCGCGACTCCTTCCCGGATCAGCGAACGGTCCCATCGCGCCCGGTCCTGATCGGCGAGCGGGATGAGCTCGCCGTCCGGGCCGGTGCGGGCCGGGCGGCGGGCGTCGGTGAGCAGCATCAGCGCGAGCAAGCCGGTCGCCTCCCCGTCGTCCGGGAGCGCGGCGTGCAGCAGCCGGGCCAGGCGGATCGCCTCGGCGGACAGTTCGGTCCGGTGCAGGCTGGGGCCCCCGCTGCTCGTGTATCCCTCGTTGAACACCAAGTACAGCACGTGCAGCACGGACCGCAGCCGCGCCTGCCGCTCGTCCGCGGCGGGCATCCGGAACGGCAGGCCGGACTTCTTGATTTTCGCCTTCGCCCGGCTGATCCGTTGCGCCATCGTGGTTTCCGGCACGAGGAACGCGCTGGCGATCTCCGCGGTCGTCAGCCCGCCGACCGCCCGCAACGTCAGCGCGATCGCCGACGCCGAGGTCAGCGACGGGTGCGCGCACAGGAACAACAGCGTCAGCGTGTCGTCCCGGTCCGGCACCTCGGCGCCGTGCGGCTCGGCGGCGACGGCGTCCTCGCGCCGCCGCCGAGCCTGGTCGCTGCGGAAGCTGTCGATGATCCGGCGGCTGGCGGTCTGCAGCAGCCAGCCGCGCGGGTTCTCCGGGATCCCCTCGGCAGGCCAGTGCCGCACGGCCGCGAGAAGGGCTTCCTGCGTCGCGTCCTCGGCCGCGCCGAAATCGCCGGACCGGCGCACGAGCACGGCCAGGACCTGGGGCGCGAGCGTGCGCACCAGGTCCTCAACCTCCGTCATCACACCTCCGGCGCGCTCATGACCTGGCGCACTTCGATCGGCACCCGCAGCGGCGCGCCCTCCGGACCGGGCGCGGCCGAGACCCGGGTCGCGATCTCCAGCGCCCGCGCCTCCGATTCGACGTCCACTACGCGGTATCCGGCCAGCAGTTCCTTGCCCTCCGGGAAGGGTCCGTCGGTGACGACCGCCCCGCCCTTGCCGTCCGCGACCACGGTCTTCGCCGCTTCCGGTCCGGCGAGCCCTTCCGCCTCGACGAGTTCCCCGGCTTCGGTGAGCTCGGCGTTGAGCACGTGCTGGAACTGGATGTGCGCGCGGATGTCCTCCGGGGCCCACTCCGGCAACGGGACGTCGCAGCCTTCGCCCTGGGCGTAGGTCTGCAGGAGCATGTACTTCGGCATAGCGTTTCCTCCAGTGTCCGGCCCGCCGCTTCCGGGTGGGCTCGCCAAGGGAACGGAACCCGCGCGCCGTCCTCGACACGCACCGCGGACATCTTGCCGGGGAATTTCGCGGAACGGGTGGCGTGGGTCTCACTGCCCAGGACGACCGGATGGTCTAGCAGGTAGGTTGCGGAAAGCAACCCACCTGGAGGGACCGTGAGCACGACGACCTTCGCCGCGGTGTCGGCGGTCAAGCAGCGTTCGGACACCGAGTTCAGCGTCGACCTCAGCCCGGCGTGGACCATCGGCGGCCGCCCGAACGGCGGTTATCTGCTGGCCACCGTCGCCCGCGCGGCGACCGTCGTTTCCGGGCATCCGGACGTGCTCGCCGCCAGCGCGCACTACCTCCGCTCGCCCGAGCCGGGTCCGGCGGAGATCGAGGTCGAGGTGCTGCGCACCGGCCGGTCCGCGACGCAGCTGCGCGGACGGCTGCTCAAGGACGGCGTGCCGCAGGTCGAAGCCCTCTTGACGCTGGGCGTCCTCGGCGAGGCCGAGCCGTTCTGGCAGGACGGCGTGCCGCGGCCGGAATTCGGGCCGTTCGCGGACGAGCCGTGGGGCCCGGCCGTGCTGACGTCGGGCATCCCGATCGCGATCCGCGACGAAATCGACGTGCGGTTCGACCGTCCGCTCGCCGACGGACCCAGCGGCCGCGGCGAACTGCGCGCCCTGCTGGCGCTGCCCGGCGATGAGCCGTTCGACCCGGTCAGCCTGCTGTTCGCGGTCGACGCCCTTCCTCCGGCGACCCTCGACGTCGCGCCGTCCGGCTGGGTTCCGACGCTGGAATTGACCGCCTACGTCCGGGCCCACCCGGCTCCCGGACCGGTGCGGGTGCTGCACCGCGCCCACCTGATCGGCGACGGGCGGGTCGACGAGTCCTGCCACGTATGGGACAGCGCCGGGACGCTGGTCGCGCAGGGCACGCAGCTGGCGGGGATCCGGATCGGCTGACTCGACCGGCCCTGCTCGATCCTCCCGGACTCCCGCGCCCGGTCACCAGGGCTGGCCCGCTCAGCCAGTCCGGACCCGCGACCGTCCTTCGACCTCGGCGGCCGCGCCTCGGCACCGACACTCCCCGGCATCGGAAATCTGCGTTCGTGAAGGGGCACCTCACGGCCTCCGCAGCCAGTGCGGGGAACCCAGAGTGATCCTCATGGCTGGTTGAGGCCGGTCTCGGCGCGTCCGGGTCAGCGGGTTCCGGCCAGTGCCCCCGTCGTGACCAAGCGGTACCCGGTGCGCCCGGAGAACTCCGCCGTCAGCGCGAACCGGTCGCCGCGGACCAGCGTGTGCCGCCATTCGATGCGTTTGCCCGCGCTGGTGCCGAGGCGTCCGATGGAGAACGCGCCCACAGTCTCGCCGCAGCCCAGCAGGGTGCGTTCGGCTCGCGTCGGCACGACGGCGCGGATCTGCTCCTCGCCGTGGTCGAGCCGGACGCCGGTGCGGCGGTGGAGTTCGCCGTACAGGCTGGTGTGCTGGAAATCCGCGTCCAGCAGCGGCCGGGCGAGGTCGGCGGGCAGCCACACCCGGTCGACGGCCAGCGGGTCGTTTCCGGCCAGCCGCAAGCGTTCCAAGTACAGCAGGGGAGTGGAGCCCTCCAGCGATAGGCGTTCGGCGACCACCGCGTCCGCGCGGATGTCGAGCCTGCGCACGACGCTGTGCTGGTCGAGCCCGGCTTCCTCGACCGCGGCGAAGAGGCTGTAGAGCGCGCCGAGCGGCTGCTGGATCTCGGCCGCCGCGGCGACGCGGGGCTGGCGTCCGCGTTCGGCGATGAGGGTGCCGTCCGCGCGCAGTTCCCGCAGCGCCTGCCGGACGGTCTGCCTGCTGACGCTGTATTCGTCGGCGAGGGCGAGCTCCCCGGGGAACGCGCTGTCGAATTCCCCGGCGCGGATGCGCACCAGGAGCCGCTGCTGCAACTGCCGCCACAGGGGCTGTCCGCCGGTGCGCACCAGCTCTGCCTCGCCCATGCCGGGAACAGTACCTCTTGCCAAATGTACGGACAGCTCTTAGATTAAATGTACGTACATTACCGAGGAGGCCAGAGTGCGCACAGGAGTGAACCGGTGACCGGCGCGGCGCTGGGAGCGACGCGCGCGACGGCGGAATGGCGGGCCAAGCTCGCCCGTCCGGTGCCGGGTCTCGCGGTCGCGCTGCTGGTCGCGGCGGTCGCGACGGCGGGCGGCAAGCTCGTTCCGGTGGTCGGCGGACCGGTGCTCGCGATCCTGCTCGGCGCGGTCGCCGGCGCGGTCGTGCCGGGGCTGCGCGGCTGGCGGTTCAGCCCGGGCTACGCCATCGCGTCTCGGCCGGTGCTCCAGCTGTCGATCGTCGTGCTGGGCACCGGGCTGTCGATCCAGCAGGTGGTGCACGTCGGCGGGCAGTCGCTTCCGGTGATGCTCGGCACGCTCGCGGTCGCGCTCGGCGGCGCGTGGGTGCTCGGCCGGCTGCTCGGCGTCCGCGGGGAAACCCAGACGCTGATCGGCGTCGGCACCGGCATTTGCGGTGCGTCCGCGATCGCGGCGACCAGCGCGGTGCTGAAGCCGAAGGAAGCCAATATCGCTTACGCGCTCGGCACGATCTTCACCTTCAACATCGCCGCGGTGCTGCTTTTCCCGCCGCTCGGGCACGCGCTCGGGATGTCGCCGCACGCCTTCGGCCTGTGGGCCGGAACCGCGGTGAACGACACGTCTTCCGTCGTCGCGGCTTCTTACGCGTATGGCGGCGACGCCGGCGCGTACGGCCTCGTCGTGAAGCTCACCCGTACGCTCACGCTGATTCCGATCGTGCTGTTCCTGGCCGTGCTCGCCGCGCGCAAGCAGGCCGGCGGCCGGGTTTCGTTGCGCGCCATGCCTTGGCACCGGCTGGTGCCGCCGTTCCTGATCGGCTTCCTGGCCGCCGCCACGGTGGAAAGCGCGGGCTGGATCCCGGCGGCGTGGCACGCGCCGCTGTCGACGCTCGGCACCTTCCTGATCACCATGGCGCTCGCCGGGATCGGCCTGGCGCTCAAGCCGTCCGACCTGCGCAAGGCGGGACATCGGCCGCTGCTGATGGGGGCCATTCTGTGGATCGCGGTCGCCGCGTCGAGCCTCGGGCTGCAGGCGCTGACCGGCGGGATGTGACGCGCTAGCGCACGCGCGGATTCCGCTTCCGCCGCCTGCGCGCGGCCAGGGCCGCGAGGAGCCGGGGCACTCCTCGGCTCCGGCGCACGAACACCAAGGATTCGCCGCGTGGGGCCGGTTCGGTCCCCGCGGCGATTTCGTTTCGCGGGCCGCGCCGGAACTCGCGGAGCCCGGCGGCGAACTGGTCCGGGTCGCCGCCGACGTCCGGATGGTGGGTGCGCACGAACCGGCGGTAGGCCGCCTTGTCGGCTTCGGACCACGCCCTCCGCTCGTCCACCGCCGTCCTTCCCCGGTTGAGGGTTTCGCTCGAGGTTCCTGCTGGAAGCCGCGTTGAACTGCCAACCGGCGGTTCAACGATACAGTTCAAGCACATGACCGAGAAGATCGAACTCGGCCGGTCGGAGCTCCGCGCCGTCACGGCCTACGCGGTGGCCTGTGCGGAGCCCGCGCTGCCGATCTTCGAACGAGCCCGTCCGGACGATCGCCGTCCGCACGACGCGATCGAGGCGGCTCGCGCGTTTGCCGAAGGGGCTCAGCGCAGCAAGGCGATCCGCGACCGTGCGTGGGCGGCGCAGCGGGCGTATCAGGAAACCCGCGACGCCGCTCAGGCCGCGGCGAGCGAGGCCGCGCGGGCCGCTGTGGCTGCTGCCGGTGCGGCGTTTCTGCATCCGTTGGCGAAGGCGACGCAGGTCTGGCACATCCTCGGTTCGGCCGGGCACGCGGCGTACGCGTTCGAGCTGGCGGGGTTGGCGGCTCCACGCCCCGTTGCCGATCCGGTGGTGGTCCGGGTGTTGTCGCGGTATCCGATGGCACCGGACGGTCGCGGCCGGGTAGGGGAGTTGGTGCGTGAGCTCGATGCCTTGCTGCGCAAGGGTTAGCGCACTCGCTCCACCCGGCGCTCGTCCCAGACCGGCTCCGGGGTCTCGCGCACCACGCCGTCCGAGCCGAAGACCAGGTAGCGGTCGAACGAGCGCGCGAACCAGCGGTCGTGCGTGACCGCGAGCACCGTGCCTTCGTACGACTCCAGCGCGTCCTGCAGCGCCTCGGCCGATTCCAGGTCGAGGTTGTCGGTCGGTTCGTCCAGCAGCAGCGCGGTGGTTCCGGCCAGTTCCAGCAACAGGATCTGGAACCGCGCCTGCTGCCCGCCGGACAACCGGTCGAACGCCTGCTCTCCCTGGCGGTGCAGCTCGTACCGGCGCAACGCGGCCATCGCCGCGCCGCGATCGGCCGCGTGTTCCGTCCACAGCACGTCGACCAGCGTGCGGCCGGCGAGTTCCGGGCGGGCATGTGTTTGCGCGAAATGGCCGGGCACCACTCGCGCGCCGGTCTTCCACTCGCCGGTGTGCGCGACATCGCCGCCCGCGAGCAGCCGCAGGAAATGCGACTTCCCGGAGCCGTTCGAGCCGAGCACCGCGACGCGCTCGCCGAAGAAGATCTCCAGCGAGAACGGCTTCATCAGCCCGGTCAGCTCCAGATTCGCGCAGGTCACCGCGCGCACGCCGGTGCGGCCGCCGCGCAGCCGCATCCGGATGTCCTGCGGGCGCGGCGGTTCCGGCGGGGGACCGGCCTCCTCGAACTTCCGCAGCCGGGTCTGCGCCGCCTTGTACCGCGACGCCATCTCGTCGCTGCGCGCGGCGTACTGCTGCATGTCCCGGACCAGCCGCTTGAGCTGGGCGTGCTTCTCGTCCCAGCGGCGGCGCAACTCGTCGTAGCGGGCGAACCGTTCCTGGCGCGCTTCGTGATACGTGCTGAAACCGCCGCCGTGCACCCAGGCGTCCGCGCCGTCGCCGCCCGGCTCGACGCTCACGATCTTGTCCGCCGCTCGCGCGAGCAGTTCGCGGTCGTGCGACACGAACAGGACGGTTTTGCGGGTTTCCTTCAGCCGGGCTTCGAGCCAGCGTTTGCCGGGGACGTCGAGATAGTTGTCCGGCTCGTCCAGGAGCAGCACCTCGTCCGGCCCGCGCAGCAACGCTTCCAGCACCAGGCGTTTCTGCTCGCCGCCGCTGAGCGTGCGCACGAGCCGCCAGCGCGCGCGGTCGAACGGCACGCCGAGCGCCTCGGTCGTGCACATGTCCCAGGTGGTCTCGAACTCGTACCCGCGTGCTTCGGCCCAGTCGCTGAGCGCCTGCGCGTACCGCATCTGCGCGGCCTCGTCGTCGACCTCCAGCATCCGCTCCTCGGCCGCGTCGACCGCCCTGGCGGCCTCGCGAACCCGTTGCGGGGCAACGGAAACCAGCAGGTCTAGCACCGTGCGTTCGTCGCGCACCGATCCGACGAACTGCGCCATCACGCCCAGCCCGCCGGACACCGTGACCGCGCCCTCGTCCGGCTTCAGCTCTCCCGACAACAGCCGCAGCAACGTGGTTTTGCCCGCGCCGTTAGGGCCGACCAGCGCCACGACCGCGCCCTCGCCGACCCGGAACGAGACGTCGCCGAGCAGCGGACGCCCGTCGGGCAGCACGTAGCGCAGATGCGCGGCTTCCACATGGCCCATGCCCGCGCACTCTACCCAGCCCGCCGCGAATCACCGCACGGTTTTTCCGGTCGTCCACACAGGACAGTGGCGGTGCACCGACGGCACCGAATGTGCGGTTCCACGACATGGTG
>NZ_JACJHR010000072.1 GCF_014174495.1 Amycolatopsis echigonensis | reverse complement strand
CTCAAGGCGGGCGAACCGATCCGCTTCGGCCCCGAAGGCGAATACGGCGTCCGCCGCGGCGACTGGGGCGGCCTCGACGTCGGCAAGGTCGCCGAAATCGGCGAGGAAAACCTCGTGGTGCACGACCCGTCGATCGCCGACACCTCCTACGCCTTCGCGCTGTCCCGCCTCGGGGACCAGAACCTCAACCACGTCCCCACCGGCATCCTGCGCCAAGTCGAACGCCCCACCTACGACGACGCCGCACGAGCCCAGGTCGAACAGGCCCGCGAAGCACGCAAACCGGACCTGCAAGGGTTGTTGCGCGGCAAGGACACCTGGACCGTCGCATGACCTACGTGATCGCTGAACCCTGTATCGACGTCCAGGACAAAGCCTGCGTCGAGGAGTGCCCTGTCGACTGCATCGCGATCGGCGAAAACATGCTCTACATCGACCCGGAAACGTGTGTCGATTGCGGAGCGTGCGAACCGGTCTGCCCGGTCGAGGCCATCTACTACGAGGACGACCTTCCGCCCGAGTGGAGCCACTACGCGGAGACCAACGCCCGCTTTTTCCGGAGCGAAAGCTAGCCCGCGGGATGAATCGTCTTCAGCGCGTCGGCAAGCTCGGCTCTCCCGGAGACGCCGAGCTTGCCGTACACGTGCTGCAGGCGGTTCTCGACCGTGCGCACCGAGACCACGAGGTGTTCGGCGATCTCCTTGTTGGAGCGTCCGGCGGAAGCCAGCTGGGCCGTCTCCCATTCCGCGGAGGTGAGCGCGACGCGCAGTTGCGCTCCCTGGAGCGCCGGGGTGTCTGCTCCTTCGCACCGAGCGGCGAGCCAGGCGCTGCGACGCTCCGCTGCGGCCGCGCAACGCCGCTCTCCCTTGCGCTGCCAGGCGACTGCCGCGTCGGCAGCCGCCTCGGCGCCGAGCAGGTCCGCGTCCATGTCCTCGAACGTCCGGGAAACCCGTTCCAGCGCTTCCGGATCGCCGTCCGCGAGCGCTCGTGCGTGCGCGGCGCGTGCTGCGGGCAGAGGGCCCTCGATGCCCGCCGCGACATCCCCGAGCCGGCCCGCGATCTCCTTCGCGTGGCCGATCCGCGCCATCCCGTGCAAGGCGGCGGCAGCGCCGACCAGATCGCCGATTCGCTCGCCCTCGTCGGCGGCTTCGCCGAACAGCGCTTGCGCCCGGCGGAAGTTCCCGCTCGCGATCTCAGTCCAGCCACGCGCGAGCTGCAGATCGACCCCCATGAAGTACGAGCAGGTGATCCCCAGTTCATCCCTCGCCGTCAGCGCGGCCGCGGCTTCGGCGGGCTGCCGTCCGATCGCGTGCGCCAGCGCCAAATAGATCAGGCAGAACTCCACGAACTGCGGGCGGCCCAGCTGGCGGTAAATCGCGATCGCCGTCTGCGCGCGCCGGACCGCGCGGGCGACCTGCCCCCGGTCCGCCACCGTCTTGGCAAGCTGCCAGGAGAACATCGCCTGCGCCTCGACGGACCGGTCCGCCAGCCCGGCTTGGTACTGCTCCGCCGCCAGCGCCTCCGCTTCGGCGAACCGCCCCGACTGCGCGAGTGCTTCGCCCCGGTAGAACAGGTGCATCCACGGATACCAGTCCATGGGTTCGGTGAGGGCGAGCTGCGCGGCCCTGCCGCGGTCTGCGGCTTCGAGCGCGGCCTCGATGCGTCCGGTCCGGGTGAGGCTGTAGGAACCCGGCATGCAGGCCCAGACCGGCGCTTGGCCGGTTGCGTTCCGCAGCAGCGGTTCGGCCGCCGCGGCGGCGCTGCCCGGTCCCTCGGTCGCGAGCAGCAATGCCACTCGCCGGGCGGCGATCTGATCGTGCCGCGGGGTGCCCCGCAGGGCCGCTTCCTCGGCTTCGGCGATTTTCAGCCCCTCGTTGATCGTGCCGTCGTAGATCACCCGGTTGTCCAGCCTGGTCAGAGCGACCCTGGCGCGTTGCTCGGCATCGCCGGACATCTCGGCGAGAGCCGCCAGCCGGGGAGCCGCCTCCGCGAACCGGCCTTGGAGACAAGCCAGCTGAGCGACGAGCAACTCGGCGTCGAACCCTCCGCCGGCGTCCAGAGCCGCACGGGCGAGCCGTTCGGCGAGCGGGAAGTCGTAGCGCCACCGGGCCACCGTCGCGGCCTCCAGCATCAATTCCGGACGCGCGCCTCCCCCGACCAGACGCCAAGTCGCCACCCGCAGGACGTCCTCCCGGCGCCGCGCCCCGGTGGCCTCGACCGCTTCGGCCAGCGACCGGGCGATCGAGCGCGCACGCAGGACCGGCATCCTCGCCCGCAGCACCTCGCCGTAGAGCGGGTGTGCCAGCGCCACCGAAACCCTGCGCCCGTCGAGCCTGCTGACGAGAAGCCCGCTGCGCTCGAGGGTTTCCGCTACGGACAGATCGCCGAGCGCGGCCAGCTCAGCGGGGCCGAGCGGTTCCCCGAACGACACCGTTTCCATCAGGGCGCGCTCGTCCGGAGCGAGTCCTGCCAGCCGCGCCTCGATCAGCTCGACGAGCCGGTCGGTGGGACGCTGCTCCCCCACGAACCGCCAGACCCCGCCGTCGTTGCACAGCACGCCCTCGGCGAGGGCGCCCATGACGAGTTCGCGCAGGAAAAGCATGTTGCCCTCGGACCGCCGGGCCAGATCGGCGATCGCCGCGTCGTCCACCGGCCCGCCGAGCACCCAGGACAGCACCTCGGCGACCGCGTCCGGACCGAGGCCCTCGACCTCGACCCGTTCGGCGAGGCCGTCCTTCCACAGCGCGACCACTGGGTCCGGTGCCTGTTCGCAGCTGCGCACCGTGGCCAAGATCTGCACCGCGCGCGTGTCCGCCAGCTGATGGATCAAGGTCGCCGACATGTCGTCGAGCAAGTGAGCGTCGTCGACGAGCAGAACCAGACGCCGCCCTTCGCCGCGCTCCACGAGAGCCGCGGTACAGCGGCGCAGCAAGTCGGCCCGGTCGTCCACCGCACCCGCTTCGGCCTGGCGGATCGACGGCAGCAACGGCGCGAGCGCGCCGAACGGAATTCCGGAACTGGAACGCGTCGCCGAGGCTCGCGCCGTCGGCAGGCCCGCTCGGGCGGCGAGGTGGAGACCTTCGGCGGCGAGCCGGCTCTTGCCCACCCCGAGCGAACCCGCGAGCACGACCCCGCGATCGCCCGGGCCGGTCAGCGTCTCGCGAAGCCGGCGCAGCGCGTCGGTCCGTCCGACCAGCGGCCACTCGCCCGTTACGGCGGAGCCGCGCTCCGGATCGTCCCGACCGGCCGGATCCGCGATCCCGCGACGAAACTTCCGTTCTGTGACAACCATGTCACCAACCCATCCGGCCTTGCCCAGGATCGAATCACGTTACCAAACAGTCGTTTGGCTCACAACCGCGAGAGGCTCCTGCGCCCGTGCCCGATGGCGAGGCGGCTCTTGAGCAGTTCCCGGGGGCAGTCCACGACCAGCGCGGCGGTCGGCCTGCCTTCCGAGTCCGCCCAGCCGATCTTCCACCAGCCCGACTCGCCCTCCTCTGCCGTCGCCGGGTCACCGGCGTCGTGCAGCCCGGCGTACTGCAGCTTGTGCCCGAACTGGTCGCTCCAGAAATACGGGACCGGGTCATAGGGCTCCACCTCGCACAGCCCAGGCTTCAGCAGCGCGGCCACCGCCACCGCGGGCGCACTGGCCGCGTGGTCCCAGTGCCGGACATGAAGCCGGCGCGCCCATCGCCTCGACCACCAGGCGGCGACATCGCCCACCGCCACGATCCCGGGGGCAGCCCGCAGCCATTCGTCCACCAGCACACCGCGATCCAGGTCCAGCCCGCTGTTCTCCAGCCAGCCGGTCTCCGGATCGTCCCCGATTCCGGTGACCACGACGTCAGCGGTCAGGACACTGCCGTCGGACAACCGCACCCCATTGCGGGTCACCGACTCGGCGAGGCAGCCGAGCCGCAAGTCGACGCCGTCCCACCAGGGCAGCATCCGCGCGGCCACGTCGGCACCGAAGAGGCCCGCGAAGGGGGCAGTGCCGGCGCTCAGGCAGACGACTTCACAGCCCGAGGCGAGTGCCGCCGTGGCCACCTCGGCACCGATCCACCCCGCTCCGGCGATCGCCACTCGCACTCCCGGTTCCAGCCGCTTCCGCAATCGGTGGGCGTCCTCGAGCGTCCGCAGAGTCCACTGGCTGCCGGTGCCAGGCAGCTCGCGCGGCCGGCTGCCGGTCGCGATCACCAGCCCGTCATAGGGTATGTCGCCGTCGGAGGTGAGCACGACCCGGTCCGCCGGACGGAGCCCAGTCGCCGTCACGCCGAGCCGGAGTTCCACCCCCAGCGCGGCGAAATCGACTGGCAAGGCGCTGTCCGCCCGCGCCCCGGTGAGCAGGTCCTTGGACAGCGGCGGACGGTCGTACGGCGGATGGGTTTCCGCCCCGAGCAAGGTGATCCGGCCTTCGTATCCCTGCCGCCGCAGCTGCTCGCAACTGCGGGCACCGGCCAGGCCGGCCCCGACCACCAGCACGTGCTCCAGCGATTCCCCGGACATGAACTCGTTCTCCTCGGCTGATCATTTCTCGGCTGGCCGGGGAGGAGTCGCCGCAGCGGCTCCTCCCCGGCACGAGGTCACTTCCCGGCGGGGAAGACGATCGGGACGGAACTGAATCCGGAGACCTGCCCGGGCGTCCATTCCGGCTTCTTCGCCGGATCGAGCTCGAACTCGGGGATCCGCCGCAGGAACTCCCCGAGCGCGACCTTGCCCTCCACGCGCAGCAGGTGTGCTCCGAGGCAGCGATGGATGCCGTTGCCGAGACCGAGGTGCCGGTTCGGAGTCCGGTCGCGAAGGAAAGCGTCCGCGTACGGGAAGGCGGAGCGGTCGCGGTTGGCCACCGGCAGCCACAGCATCGCCGTCTGGCCAGGTTCCATGGTGACCCCGCCGACGGTCACCTTCTCGGTGACCAAGCGGCCGAGCAAGGCCGGGCTGTAGTAGCGCAGGAATTCGTCGACGGCGGTCGGGATCAGGTCCGGGTTCGCGATCAGCCTGCGACGCAGCTCGACGTCCCAGGCCAGGCGCCACAAGGCGGTGGAGAGGAACCGGGCGGTGTTGTCGATCCCGCCGATCAGCAGCACCGTGAAGAAGCCGACCAGGTCGTCGTCGGAAAGCCGGTCTCCGTCGACCTCGGCGTTGACGACGAGCGACATGATGTCGTCGCCCGGGTTGCGGCGCCGCTCGCTGATCAACTGGCGGGCGTGCTCGACCATTTCGCCGAACGTGGCGGCCGCCTTTTCCGGCTCGCTGACGAAATAGTGCGTGATCGCCCACATCCACTTCCGGTACAGCTCGCCGTCCTCGGGCGGGAGACCGAGGATGATGGCGGTGAGCCGGCCCGGGATCTCGTTGGCGAACCACGAAGCGGCGTCGCCCTCGCCGAGCCCGATGCGGCTGTCGATGAGGTCGTTCGCCGTCGCGCGCAGCTGCGGGGTGAACTCGGCGGTCTTGGCCGGCGAGAACGGCGCGGCCACCAGCTTCCGGTAATTCTTGTGCACCGGGTCGTCCTGGCCGGCCAGCATCAGCTCGAATTCGCCGGTCTCGTAACGGGGAAACGTCACGCCCTTGTTCGAGAACGCCGTCGTGTTCTGCATAATCTCGACGGTCTGCTGGTAGCCGCCCACGACCCAGTGCCCGCCGTAGGCCTGGCTCCAGGCGATCGGCGTTCGCTCGGCCTCGTCGCGCAGCGCCTCGAAGTAGGCGAACGGCGAGCCGTCGGGGCCGAGCGGCGTGTTGTAGTGGTCCGCGGTCGCCATCAGGCTTTCGCCGGTGGCGCCAGTGAACGGGCAGGCTTCGGTTGCGGTCACGACAGAACCTCCTGGGGGAACTATTCGGCGGGAACGGAAGAACCGAGCTGGATCGCGAACTCGGGGCACTGCGAGACAGCTTCGCGAGCGCGTGCGAACGTCGCGGTGTCGCTCTCGTTCACGACCGGGATGAGGACCGCGGCCCGGCCCCAGTCGTCGTTCTCGTCGGGTTGGAACAGTTCCGGTGCGGTCAGGTAGCACTTGCCGTGTCCCTGGCACCTGTCCCAGTCGACGCTCAGATCCATGGGAAATCTCCTCATCGAGCGGTGCTCAGCCGGTGAATGTGACGTCCGCTCATGTGACCACGGCCACCATGCCAGGGGCAGGAGTAGTGACTACCGCACTTGCCCGCCCCGCCACCACCACTCGGCGAGGGGCCGGAGATGCCTTGCAGGACAACAAAACCGGGCCGCCCGCTGAGGCGGCCCGGTTTCGCGGGTGCGGTCGCGCGTCAGCGCGCGGAGGAGCGGATCACTTGACGAGGTGACCGGCGTCCACCGGCAGCGTGACTCCGGTGACGTAGCGGCCGGACTCCGCGACGAGGTACAGCACGGCCTCGGTGATGTCCTCGGGTTCGACTACCCCGACCGGCAGGAGATTGCCCATCAGCTCGCCGAGGCGAGGGTGTTTCTCCGCGTACTGCCCCATGACGTCGTTGGTGACCATGGGAGTGTTGACGCCGGTCGGGTGCACGCTGTTGACCCGGATCCCGTGCGGTGCGAGATCGGCCGCAGTGCACCGCATCAGGCCGACCATTCCGTGTTTGGCGACTGTGTACGACGTCAGGCTCAGGTCGTTGTTGGCCGCGTACCTCAAGCCCTGCGTGGAAGAGGTGAACACAATGGCCCCGCCGTTCCCGGCCTCCACCATGGCCGGAGCCGCCGCCTCCACGGTGTTCCACGCTCCGCCGATGTTGATGTCCAGCGTCGTCTGCCAGACTTCCCGCCGCTGGTCCGGGTCGGTGGGCTCGTCGAGCGCGATGGCCAGGATTCCCGCGTTCGCCACCACGATGTCGAGCCGCCCGAACTGGGCGACGCCGTCGGCCACGACCTCGCGCAGCGCTGCCTGGTCGCGTACGTCGGCCACGCGGGTCAGGGCTTTCCGGCCGCGCTTTTCCACTTCTCGCGCGGTTTCGTCGAGGTCTTCGGGCGTGGGCATCGGGTAATTGACGGTCTCGACCGGAGCGCAGATGTCGACCGCGATGATGTCCGCGCCCTCTTCCGCGAGCCTGATCGCGTGGCAGCGGCCCTGCCCGCGGGCGGCACCGGTGACAAACGCGACTTTTCCTTCTACACGCCCCATTGCGGCGATTCCTTTCATTGTGTTCCGGCATCCGCCCCAGCCGTGCGGCCAGGCGTCACGCTTCTTGCAGTTTGGGAGCGACCTCGCTGGTCAGCAGTTCCAGCGAACGGTTCCAGGGCTCGGGGTTTTCGGTGTAGTCGTGGCCGTAGACCATCGTGGTGCCCCAGCCGCCGGTTCGGTCGCAAATCGCGCCGAGCTTGTCCGCGACGGTGTCCGGGGATCCGACAATCCAGACGTGGTCGAGCAGCGTGTCCACGTCCACGTCGTTGACGTCGTGGTCCGGAAGCATCGCTTGCAGCAGCCCGAATCGCTTGTAGACGGGCAACAGGTAGTTCAGCCAGGCCTGGCCCAGCCCGCCCTCGACGGCGAGCTTGCGAGCTTCCGCGTCGGTGTCGGCGACCAGCACGTCGCGCACCACGTGCAGGTCGGACCGGTCCGCGCTGAGTCCGGCTTCGCGGGCCGCGTTCTCGTAGGTCTCCCAGTGGTTCGTGATCGCGGCTTCGCCCGCGTAAACCGACAAGGACAGATAACCGTTGCGTCCGGCGAACTTCAGCGTGGGCGAGTTCGGGCTCAGCCCGGCCATCGCAATGTCGACCTTGCCGCCGAACGGCCGGATGTCCCGCCATTCGTGGCCGTCCGCGCGCTCGGGATATCCGGCCTTCCAGTATTCGCCCTCGAAATGGAACGGCTCCGCTTTCCATACGCGCTGCATGATGTCCAGCGCCTCGACAGTCATCCGGTGGTTCTCCGACAGGTCTTTCAGCCCGCGAATGGCCCCGTCGCTGGGGTACGCGCCGGCGCCGATGCCGAGGATGTAGCGCCCTTGGGTGACGTGCGTGAGCCAGGAGACCTGCACCGCGAGGGTGCCCGGGTGGTGGTAAGGCAGCAGGTGCGCGCCCGGGCAGAGTTTGATGTTCTCCGTTCCCCGCGCGGCCGCGGCGATGACCAGCTCCGGGTTGGGGATCGACTCGTAGGTCATCGTCGCGTGCTCGCCGATCCAATACTCGGTGAACCCGGCGCGATCGCACTCCTCCGCCTGGGTCACCGCCCAATCGAAGACCTCGCGAGGTGAGCGGGCCGGCCGCATGAACGGTGTCTGGAACATCGCGAACTTCATTGTTCGTACTCCCAACCGCAGAGAAGGCTCACCCTGTCGGCTTGCCTGGCGGATCGCGGACGCCATCACCCTGCGCCGGGGGCGGCCGCGGGTCAGCAGTAGTCACTACTCGGCTTGCTCACCGACGGCCCGCAACCCGGCCTCGCCGCCGCCCGCGGCTCGAGATCGGCGCGCGGAGGGCGGGACTTCGGCACGCGGCGTCTTCCGCGCCCGCTGCCCCGGCGTGACGAGACCGACCGGGTGGTACCCGGTTTCGTCCCACACGTCCGGCAACGCGCGCGCGACGTCCTCGGGGGTGGGTTCCGCGCCGAGCGACGCACCCGCGGTCTGCCCGAGGAAGAACCGGCTGACCTGGCTGCCCGCCGCCGCGATGACCTCGCCGGTGAAGTCGCACGAAGAGTGGGCAAGCAGCACCAGGACCGGAGCGACCTGCTCCGTCCGGAAGTCCCGTTCCAGTTCAGCCCGGCGCTCCGGGCTCACATCGGGTGCGCTGGCGTAGAGGGGGGTCCACGCGGTCGGCGAGATGGCGTTGACCGCGATCCCGGCCTGCCCGCCCTCCACGGCCAGCGCCCGGGTCATCCCGAGGATCGCGCCCTTGCACGAGGCGTAGGCGGCACCACGCGGATCGCCGAAGAACGCGCCGCGCGAGACGGTGTTGACGATCCGCCCGTAGCCCTGCGCGGCAAGGTGCGGCCACGCCGCCCGGTTCACGTGCCAGGTCCCGCGCAGGTGAACGTCGACCATCCGCTCGAACTCGTCGTCGGGATAATCCGGGAAGGAGTGGAACTGCACGACACCGGCGTTGTTGACCACGATGTCGAGCCGGCCGTACGTAGCGAGCGCAGCCTCCACGACGGCCTGCGCGCCCTCAGTCGTCCCGACGTCGGAGGTGTCGGCGACCGCCAAACCGCCGGCGCGGGTGATGGCTTCCGCCACTTCGTCGGCGATCGGGCGCTGCGCTTCCGTGCCGGGCCGGATCCGGTTGTTCACCACCACTCTCGCGCCGCGTTCGGCGAGCAGGCGGGCGTAGGCGTTGCCGAGCCCGCGACCGGCCCCGGTAACGACGGCGACCTGGCCGTCGAAGCGCATCGGTTCCATCGGTCGAGGTCCCTTTCCGAGCGGCCTAGTCGCCGGTCCGGCCCGGGCGCGGTCCGGCCGCGATGGCCGCCAGCGCGACGAGGCCGACCACGGCGGCCGACATGACGAAGAAGGCGGGGGCAAGCGTGCTGCCGGTCGCTTCGACCAGCCAGACGCAGATCACCGGCGCCGTTCCTCCCGCGACGACAACGCCGATGTTCCAGCCCAGCGAGGTAGCGGTGAACCGGATCGGACGCGGGTACAGCTCGGGCGAAAGCGAGTATCCGGTGACCTGCAGCAGCGCGCTGTTGCTCATGATCACCAGGAACGCCAGCCCGGCCAGCGCGAGGTTGCCCTGCCCCATCAGCCACATGCCCGCCCACGTCACGACGAGGTATCCGGCGAGCCCGATCGCGCCCAGCCGGGGAAGGCCCCACCGGTCGCCGAGCCGGCCGGCCGGGATCATCAGGAGCGCGGTGAGCACCACGACCGCGGTAGTCACCCAGTACACGCCGGTCTTGGGGTATCCGAGCCGCTGGATCAGATGGATGCTGACGTAGGTCAGGCCGAAGTAGGCCGTGCCGTTGACGGCGGCTGAAAGCCCCGCGCCCTTGAGGATCGGCAGCCACCCGAGCCGCACGACGTCGAGCAACGACGTTCGTTTGGCGGCCTGCTCGACCGGATGGGCTTCGGCGGTGATCCGCCGCCGGATGGCGAACGACACCAGCGTCAACGGAAACGCGAGCAGGAACGGAATCCGCCAGCCCCACTCGGCCATCTGCGCGGCGGTGGTGAGCAACGAAACCAGACCGGCCACGGCCGCCGCCACCCCGAAGCCGAGGGGCGCCCCCGCCGGGTTGAACGCGCCGAACCGGCTCTTGGCCTCGTCCGGCGCCGCTTCGGAGACGAACGTGGCCGCGCCGGCGACTTCCGCCCCGACTGAGAATCCCTGGACCAGCCGCAGCACGATCAGCAGCACCGTCGCGGTGATGCCGATCGTGGAGTTGGCCGGGAGCAACCCGAGCAGTGTGGTGGAAACGCCCATGCAGAGGATCGTCGCGACGAGCACCTTTCCGCGATCCACTCGGTCGCCGAGGAGGCCGAAGGCGATCCCGCCGAGCGGCCTTGCCACGTATGCGGTCGCGAAGACGACCAACGTAAGCAGCAGGGACACGACCGGGTCATGGTTCGGGAAAAACAGCGGGGCGATGAACACCGAGAGGTAGCCATACGAACTGAAGTCGTATCCCTCGACGAAGGTGCCCACGCCGCCTGCGATAGCCGCGCGTCGCGCTCGCTGCATGGGCTGCGAAGCCGCGTTCGCGGCCGCGGGTCTGCCGGGTTCGGAAACTGTGGATTCAGCGGACATGCTTGGTAAGCCCTCTCGTCCTTGAGACGGGTGAATGGTTCGACGGATTCGTCAGAGCAGTGCGATCGCGTTCGCCGGTGAACTGACTCCGCCGGCGACCGGGAGCGGCACTGCGGCAAAGAGGAAGTCAACGCGGCCCTGGCTCGCGCAGGCGGCGGCGAGCGCTTCGAAGTCGAGCAGTTCGGCAAGGGCGAACCCGAGCGCCGGGATGAGCCTGCGGTGCAGCGAGCCGTCCTCGCGCGAGCCCGGTCCGCGTTCGACCGCGGGATTGTCCGCCGCGACCGCCGCAATGCCGTTGTCCCAAAGGAAACGAGCGGTGGACTCGGCACCGGACAGGCCCGTCCAGGCTTTCACTGCCGAAGGCAGGTCGTCGCCTGCGTCCCTGCGTCGCCGGTACTCCGCCGTCCAGCCGAACCGCAAGCAGAGGATGTCACCGCGACGGAGTTCAACGCCCGATTCGTTGGCCACTGCGGCCAACTCGTCGGCCGTGACCGCGTCGCCGCCGAAAGCGTCGTACGACGTTCCAGTCCGTTCCCGATGCGCGGCGATGTCGAGCAGCACTCCCCTGCCCACGATGCCGTGCGCGGCCCAATGGTGGATTCCGAGGCGTTCTCGTGCTTCCTTCTCGTCGGTGCTTCCGCCGAACCAGCCGTGTTCGCGGGCGCGGACGTGCCCGAGTCCGTCCCACTGCGACGAAGCCTGCGGGTTGAAAGCGCTCAGCGTGTCCTCGAAAGTGTTGCGGTCATGGGGAAAAACCTCGTGTTCCACCGCGGCTCGACCGAACAGCGGCGGGTCGAAGGCGTCCACACTCTGATTGAGCGAGATCACCTCCCCAGTGCGCACCAGCCCGGACGCACTGATCACCGCCTCGGCGGACAGGCGGGCCAGAGTGCCCAGCGGCGCGGGGAGCACGTCCCACGCGTGCCGAACGCCGAGGGTGCCGAGCTCGGGCAGCTCGTCGTAAGACGGTTCGCTCATCACGAGTCCTTCCTCCGGCCGAGCCGGATTTCCATCCCCGGCCGCGTCACGTGCAGCGAGGTCACCGAGCTCTCCTCCGCGATGAGCTCAGTCAGCTCCTGCACGATCGTGTTCGCCGAACGCCGGGGATCCGTCCTGATCGGGCCGGCCTTCTTCATCGCGTCGACCTCCTCGTCCGACGTGAGGTACCGGAGAAGCAGTTCTTCGTCGGAGATCCCGAGCGGAAACTTCCGCCGGATCTCCTCGATCGTGGGCTGCGGGCGCACCCAGTCGGCGAGCTTCTTCGCCCGGTCGCTCGCGTGGATCCGGTCCTGGACGTCCGGGTCCAGCGGAGCGGCCAGCGGGCCGTAGTGCTCGAGTGCGTAGTGCACGACCTCGTCCGGGACGAGCCGGTACCGGTCGCCGGTGACGACGTTGAGCACGGCTTGAATGCCGACGAACTGGGAGAACGGCGTCGCCATGATGGGATGCCCCAGTTCCTCGCGCACCCTCGGGATTTCGGCCAGCACCTCGTCGAGACGGTGCGCCATCCCGTGGGTGGCCAGCTGGTTCTTCAGCGTTCCGGTCATCCCGCCCGGAAGCTGGTGCTGGTAGATCCGCGGGTCGTACTCGGCCGGGGCACCGGGCTCGAACCCGGCGTCCCGGGCGGCCCACACGAAGTTTTCCTCGACCGGAGCCAGCCGGTCGACGTCGAGGCCGTGGGAGCAGCCCATCGTCTCCAGGATCGGCAGCATGCCCTCGGTGCTCGGCAGCGAAGGCCCGTTGGCCATCGGCCGGGACGCGGTGTGCAGGATCGTGAACCCGGCCTTGATCCCCTCGATGTAATTGTGCTGCGCGAGCCCGGTCGAGGCGTGGCAATGCAATTCCAGCGGGATCGAACCGGTGGCCTCCCGGATGGCCGGCAGCAGGGTGCGCGCCCGCTCCGGGGTGAGCACACCCGGCGCGTCCTCGACGTAAATCGTCTCCACGCCTTTCCAGCTCGCCATTTCCTTGGCGCGGGCGGCGAAGAACGCGTCGTCGTGCACACCGGTCAGCCCGTACATGATCGCGGGCACGGCCTGGCCGCCGGACTCGTGGATCACCGCCGCCAGCCGCTGCATCGTCGGCATGTCGTAAAGGCAGTCATAGATCCAGAAACTGGTGACGCCGTGCTTGATCAGGGTGCGTACCCACAGGTCGACGATCGCGTCGGGCGCCATCGCGAACCCGATCACGGCGGTGGTGCGCATCCCCGCGCGCAGCACGCTGCCGGGCAGGTTGCGCACGAGGAAATCGGTCGAGGCCCACGGGTCGTCCTTGAACTCCCGCAACAGGACCGTGAACATGCCGGGACCGGTCAGGTCGACGACCCGGAACCCGGTCCGGTCCAGGTGCGGCAACGCGTCCGCCGCCTGATAGGCCCGCATGCGCAGGCCCCAGAGGCTCTGCTGGCCGTCGCGCAGCGTCTGGTCCACGAACTCGATGGTCGGACTGCTCACGAACGTCTCCTTCGACCGCGGCGGAATCGGGCGCGGAGCAGACTTCTCGCGCCAGCGTGCCGAGACACAACGCAGTAACCTACCAAACAGCTGGTTGGTTCACAACGGTTGTCGCGGATACACTGGTGGGACCGGGTAACAGCTCACGCCACGTCTCCGCGACGGGTTTGTTCAACGTACCGGGTTGGTTGTATGATCCGAGCAGGTGCGAAGCGGCTCGACGCACTTCGCGAAGATCGTCGACGACGTCGACACGAGGGGACCACGATGGCGCGGGCCAAGGACAGGACGACCGATCGGCGCAACCGGGAGCCGGAGATCATCGCCGCGGCGATCGAACTCTTCCACCGGAAGGGCTACGACGGAGCGTCCCTGCAGGACGTGGCAGACATGGTCGGGGTGCTGAAAGGCAGCCTGTACCACTATATCTCCTCCAAAGAGGAGCTGCTGGCCCGGATCTGCGTGGAATCGCACCGGCAGTCCTCCGAAATTATGGAGGAATCCCTCGCCGCCGCCGACAACCCGCTCGACCAGCTGCGCGCGTTCCTGCACGCGACCGCGGTGTGGTACCTCACCAACATCGAGCGGGTCAGCATCTATTTCAACGAGGGGAAGCGGCTCACCGGCGAACGGCTCGAAAAGGTGCACGCCCAGGGCCGGGAGTTCCACTCGTTCATCCGGTCGCTGATCGACAAGGCGCGCACCGAGGAGCAGGTCCGCCCCGAAGTCGACCCCCGGGTGGCCGCGCAGCTGATCGTCGGCGCGCTGAACAGCATCCCGACGTGGTACCGGCCGGACGGCCTGTACTCGCCTGAGGAAGTCGCGGGCATCTACACCGACATGACGCTCGCATCGCTGTGCAACCCGACTCCTCCCCCCGCCCGGAAGAAAGCTTCCTGACGCGACGCGAGGGGTTTTCCCGCGGGAGCCACGGGAAAACCCCTCGCGTCCGGCACGTCATCAGCCTTGCGCGGCGCTCGGCAGCTTCACGCGAGGCGCGACCTCCTGAGCGAGCAGGCGCAGCGACTCGTTCCACGGCGCCGGGTCGTCCAGGTAGTCGTAGTCGTAGATCATGTTGGTGCCGAAACCGCCGACGGTCTCCTGGAACTCCTCGAACTTCGCGACCACCGTGTCCGGGCTTCCGCAGATCCAGACGTGCTCGGCGAGGAAGTCGAGGTCGATGTCGGCGGAGTCCACGCCGGTCCCCTCGGCCAGGCCGTCGATGATGCCGAACTGCTTGTACACCGGCAGCAGGTACTCGGCCCAGGCCTTGCCCATGCCGCCTTCCTTGGCCAGACGCTTCGCCTCGGCGTCGGTGTCGGCGACGAAGACGTCCCGCACCACGTGGTGGTCCTCGCGCTCGGCCGGGCGACCGGCTTCGGCGGCGGCGTCGGAGTAGACCTTCCAGTGGTTCTTGACGAACGCGGTGCCGGAATAGACCGACAGCGGCAGGTAACCGTGCGCGCCGGCGAACCGGATCGACGGCGAATTGGCGCTCAGCCCGGTCACGCCCATCCGCACCTTCCCGCCGTACGGCAGCATTTTCCGGAACGGGTGGCTCGGGTCCTCTTCCGGGAAGCCGGCCTTGAAGAACTCGCCCTCCTGATGGAAGGGCTCGCCCTTCCAGATCCGCTCCATGAGCTCGATGGCCTCGCTGAGCATCTTGTGGTTCTTCGACAGGTCGGTGAACCCGCGCAGCGTTCCGTCCGCCGGGTAGGCGCCCGCGCCCACCCCGAGGATGTACCGGCCTTCGAGCACCTGCGTCAGCCAGGCGATCTGGATCGCCAGCGACGCCGGATTGTGGTAAGGCAGCAGGTGCGCACCCGGGGCCAGGATGATCTTCTCGGTGTTCAGCGCACAGGCCGAAAGCACCATCTCCGGGTTCGGGATGCACTCCCAGGACTGGGTCGCGTGCTCGCCGACCCAGTACTCGGTGCAACCCACCTGGTCGGCGACCGTCGCCCGGTCGACCGCCCACTTGAACACCTCGCGCGCCGAGCGCGTCGGCGGCATGAACGGGGTTTGGAATACAGCAGCGTGCACGGATTAGCTCCTTTGCCGATTGTGGACGCGCTTCCCGCCAGCGAAGGGAAGCAAGTGGTGCCGGGCCGGTGGGACATGGGCCAACCAACCGACTGTTTGGATAGCGTATCGGCCGCTTCATTCCCAGTCAACACGGGTCTATCCTCAGCAGTCCCGTCGGTCAACTCTTGTCAACCTACCGTATGTTTGTTAACTTGCTCCCGGCCGTCCATCCCCGGACGGACGCCCTCCCGCTGACTCCGAGGAGTAAGCATGACCACTACGGACAAGGACGACCTGCTCCAGTTCGCCGAGGACTACGTCGACGCCTACAACAGCGGCGACCTCGACCGGATCGGCGCCCTCCTCGCCGAGGACGTCCGGCTGGTCCACCACAACCGCGGCGTCGACGTGCAAGGCAAGCCGGCCGCGCTGGAACTGTTCGAGACCTACGGGAAACTCTTCCCCGACAAGGCGTTCACGAACCGGCGCAGCATCGCCCAGGCCGGCGACCGCGTCTTCGTCGAGCACACCTGGGGCGGCAAGGCCGCTGCCGACGTGCCCGGCTGGGCGGCGGCGGGCGAAACCGTCAGCCTCGACCTCGGCACGTTTCTGACCGTGCGCGACGGGCTGCTCGTGGAGTACCACGACTACGGCTGAGCACCACCAAAAACGGCTCCGGGGAGCGCGCACTGCGGTAGCGCACTCCCGGGAGCCGTTTTTGTTGTCACACAAGGCTTTCCAGGCACGTCGGTGCCGGTTCCGCAAGCGCGGAACCGGCACCGCCACGATTTCCTACGCCGGCAACAGCCCCTGCACGAGTTCTCGCAGTGCGACAACATGGCGCAGGTACACGTGCAGTCCCATCTCCCAGGTGAAGCCCATTCCCCCATGGACCTGGATCGCGCTTTCGACAACCTCGCGCGAGGTGGCGAGTGCGTGCAGAACAAGGCGTCGCGTGCCGATCGATTCGGCCCCCTCCCGGAAGTCGTCGGCAGCAGCCCACAGCACGGCGGTCTCGGCACGTTCGGTCAGCTCGAGCATGTGCGCGGCACGGTGCTTGATGGCCTGGAAGCTGCCGATGGGGACACCGAACTGCTTGCGCTCCTTGGCATACGCCACGGCGTCGCGCAGGCAGCGCTTCGCCGCGCCTACCGCCTCAGCCGCCCACAGCACCGCGAGTTCGCGCGCGGCAACGGGATCGAAGGTGGTGCTGCCCTCGACCGCGACCGGCTGCATGGTCAGCGAGAACGGATCCGCGACACCATCATTGCTGGATTCCAGAAACTCGTTTCGTCCGGCCAGCACGCGAATACCCGGCTCGTTTCCGTACGGGACCAGCGGACCCGCGACAGGAGACAGCACCGACACAGTGACCGGGCCGGGATGCTCACGCGCCACCGGCGACCATCGTTTGGCAGCCAGCGTGACCACGAGCGGCAAGGGAACACAGAATTCGCCCCACGTCATCGAGACTTCGGCGAGGTCGCGCAACGTCGCGCCGGCGCCGCCCGCCTCCTCGGGCACCCCGATTTCGTCCCAGCCGCCCTCCCGCAAGGTCGCCCACTCCAGCAGGCGCTGCTCGGTGTACCGGGCGATCGGTTCGCCGCCGAGAGACCGCGTCAGCAGGTCCCGGATGCCCTCGGCGGCCAACGCGCCGATCTTGCCGACGATCAACTGTGTCATGGTCCCTCACTTCGGCAGGCCGAGCACCCGCTCGGCCATGATGTTGCGCTGGATCTCCGACGAGCCGGAGTAGATCGACGACGCCCGGGTCTCCAGGTACTGGTGCCGCCAGTGGGCCTGGTGCTCCGGGCACGAGCCCACGATCGCGAACTCGGTCATCTCCTGCCAGAGTTCGCTCCAGGTCACCTTCAGCACCGACGTCGCACGAGCGAACGCCACGGGATCGTCGACCAGTTCGACTGCTTTGCTCACCTGCCAGCGGACGAGTTCGAGCCGCACGTCGAACTGCTCGGCCACGGCAGCGCGCTCGGTGCCTGCCGCACAGCATCGCAGCAGCAGGTCCATGTCCCCGCGCATCTCCACGTAACGAGTGATGCCTTCGATCGCGCCGCGCTCGTTCTGGAGCACAGTCATCGCGACCTTCCAGCCCTCGCCCTCGCCGCCGAGCCGGTCTTCCTCGCCCACCCACACGTCTTCGAAGAAGACCTCCGCGAAGTGCGACGTGCCGGAGATCTGCTTGATCGGCCGCACGGTCACGCCGGGCTGTTTCATGTCCAGCAGAAGCATCGACAGATTGCGGTAACGCCGGGCGTCCGGGTCGGTCCTGGCCAGGAACAGGCTGCGATCGGCGACGTCGGCGAAGCTGGTCCAGATCTTCTGGCCGGTGACCCGGTAGCCGTTCCCGTCGCGCCGCGCGGTGGTGGAGACGCTGGCGAGGTCGGAGCCCGCGCCCGGCTCGGAGAAGCCCTGGCACCAGACGTCCTCGCCGGAGAGGATCCCGGGCAGGAACCGCGCCTGCTGGTCGGGCGTCCCGTGCGCGATCAGGGTCGGCGCGGTCAGGATCTTGCCGATCCGCCCGAAGCCCTCGGGAGCGTGCGCACGGGCGGCGAGTTCGTGGAAGGCGACCTCCTCGGCCAGCCCCATCCCCTGCCCGCCGTACTCGCGAGGCAGCGAAAGACCGGCGTAACCGCCTCGGTACAGCTGCTTGTCCCACTCGCGGCGCACCTCGGTGACCTCCGCGGGCGACAGCGAGTTCCGCTGGCTCCGCCAGCGCTCGGGCACGGCGTCGGCGAGCCACTGCTCGGCGTCGTCGGAGAACCGCGACAGCTCCCCTCGCTCGGACGGCGTCATCGCCACCTCACCTTCCCATTAACCAAACGATCGATAGGTAGATTACGAACATGCGCGACGTTTCGTCAATGCAAGCGCGTTCATCCACAACTTATGATGCCAGGCAAGTCTTGAAAAGATAGCCAACCAACCGGTAGGTTGTTAGAGTCACAGCGTGGAGACGAGGAGGACCGGTGTCCCAGGGCGACGAAACAGCGACCACCCCCTCGGCCGAGGTGCGCGTTGAGCGCGACGGGCCGATCGCCTGGCTGACCCTCGACCGGCCGGACCGGCTCAACGCGCTGTCCATGCGCATGCTCGACGAACTCGCCGCGCATCTGGCGGACCTGGAGAAGTCGGACGCGCGGGTGGTCGTCCTGCGCGGAGCGGGCCGGGCGTTCTCGGCGGGCTACGACGTCTCCGGCGAGTCCGAGGAGATCGGCGACGCCCACTCGCGGAGCTCGGTGGCCGACCGCGACCGGCAAGCCGCTTACATCGACCGCTTCACCAGAATCTGGCGCCACCCGCAGCCCGTCATCGCGCAGATCCACGGCTATTGCATGGCCGGAGCCACCCAGCTCGCACTGTTCTGCGACATCACCGTCGTAGCCGACGACACCCAGATCGCCGCGTCGCCGGCGATCCCGCTCGGCGGGGGCTTCATCTCGCCCCTGTGGTCGTTCCAGGTCGGACCGCAGCGCGCGAAGGAGATGTCGTTCGTGCCCGGCCGCCGCATCGACGGACGCACCGCCGCGGAATGGGGATTCGCCCACGCCGCGGTCCCGGCCGCCGAACTGGAGAAACACACGCGCGAACTGGCCCTGGCCATCGCGAAGACTCCCGCGTCGATCCTGCGGATGAAGAAACTCGCGATCAACCGGGTGCAGGAGATGAACGGGTTCCTCACCGTAGCGGGCATGGGCGCGGACACCGACGCCCTGATCCACACCACTCCGGACGTGACCGAATTGCAGGAACTCGTCAAGGAGATCGGCCTCAAACAGGCCATCGCACACTTCCGCGGCTGACGAGCCGGCCCGGCGGAACAAGGAGGTTTCCCGATGCGCACCACCCCAGCCGAAGCGGTCGAGCGGGCCGTCACGGCGCTCGCCGCAGGACAGATGATCGTGGTCGTCGACGACCACGACCGGGAGAACGAGGGAGACCTCGTCCTCGCCGCGGACAGCGTGACCGCCGAGCAGATGACGTTCCTGGTGCGGCACACGACCGGAATCGTGTGCACGCCGATGACCGGCGACCGCGCCGACGCGCTCGGCCTGCCGCCCATGGTCGAGAACAACACCGACGCCCACGGCACCGCCTTCACCGTCTCGGTGGACCATCTCGACGCCGGCACCGGCGTTTCGGCGACGGCCCGGGCGCTGACCTGCCGCGCGCTGGCCGATCCCGCTGTCCAGCCGGAACATCTGCGCCGTCCGGGGCATCTGTTCCCGTTGCGCGCCAGGGAAGGCGGCGTGCTGGTCCGTGCCGGGCACACCGAGGCGGCCGTCGACCTCCTCCGGCTCGCCGGACGGACGAACGTCGGCGTCATCAGCGAACTGGTCGGCGACGACGGGGAGATGCTCCGCGGCGAGGCGCTCGCCGATTTCGCCGCGGAGAACGACTTGCCGCTGCTCGCGATCGCCGATCTCGTCCGCTATCGCCGGGCCACCGAGGAACTTGTCGAGCAGGTCGGCGAGTCGGCGATGCCGACGGTGTTCGGCGACTTCCGCGCCGTGGCCTACCGCTCCCGGCTCGACGGCACTGAGCACCTGGCGCTCGTCCTCGGCGACGTCGCCACCGCGGGCCGCGCCGAGCACGGCGCGCTGGTCCGGGTCCACAGCGAATGCCTCACCGGCGACATCATCGGCTCGCTGCGGTGCGATTGCGGCGCCCAGCTCGAACAGGCGCTGCAGGCGATCGCTGAAGAGGGTTGCGGCGCCGTCGTCTACCTGCGCGGCCACGAAGGCCGGGGAATCGGGCTCGGCCACAAGATCCGCGCCTACGCATTGCAGGAGCAAGGGCTGGACACAGTGGACGCGAATCTGGCCCAAGGGCTGCCCGTCGACTCGCGAAGCTACGGCGTGGGGGCCCAGATCCTCGGCCATCTCGGCATCCGCAGGCTCCGGCTCATCACCAACAATCCCGCCAAGTACGGCGGGCTGGAGGGCTACGGACTGGAGATCGCCGACCGGGTCATGCTCCCGGTCAGCCACAACCCGCACAACATCCGCTATCTGCGGACCAAGCAGGACCGGCTGGGACACCTGCTGTCCGGTGCCGAACGTTCGCCCATCGACCGGCAAAGGAGCTCATGACCATGGCTGGACGGGTCGAAGGCAAGGTCGCCTTCATCACCGGAGCCGCGCGCGGCCAGGGCCGCGCGCACGCCGTCACGCTGGCCCGCGAGGGCGCGGACATCATCGCCGTCGACATCTGCGAGGACATTCCGGGAGTGCCCTACCCGGGCGGCACCCGCGAGGAACTCGCGGAGACGGCGAAAGCCGTGGAGGCCCTGGGCAAACGGATCATCACGGCGGTCGCCGACGTACGCGATCTCGCGACGCTCACGGCGGTGGTCGACGAGGGCGTCAAGGAGCTGGGCAGGCTCGACATCGTCGCTGCCAACGCGGGTATCGCCGCGGCGCCCACCACGGCGTCCGGCATGGACTACTCCGTGTGGCAGGACATGATCGACATCAACCTCAACGGTGCCTACCACACCTGCCGGGCCGCGATCCCGCACATCCAGGCCGGAGGCCGCGGCGGCGCGATCGTGATCACCAGCTCGGTCGCCGGCCTGCATCCCTTCGCCAACATCCCGCATTACGTGACGTCCAAACACGGCGTCGTCGGCCTGACCAAATCCCTTGCGCTCGAACTCGGCCCGGAGAACATCCGCGTCAACAGCATCCACCCGACGCAGGTGGCCACGCCGATGGCCGACAACGAGGCGACCTGGCGGATGTTCCGCCCGGATCTGGAGAATCCGACTCAGGAGGATTTCCTGGAGGCCGCGCGCACCTTGCAGGTGCTGCCCACTCCATGGGTGCAGCCCGAAGACATCGCCAACGCCCTGCTGTTCCTGGTCTCCGACGAGGCGCGCTTCATCACCGGCGTCCCGCTTCCCGTTGACGCGGGCGCCCTGTTGAAGTGACGGTGGAACGGTGACCAGAGCAGAAATCGCCGAGCTGTACGGGCGGTACGCGCACTGCTTCGACGAAGGTCGCGGAGAAGAGTTCGGAGAGCTGTTCACGACGACAGCGACGTTCCTCCGCGCACCCGGCGCCGAACCGGTGACCGGACGTGCCGCCATCGCCGGCCTGGTCGCGGAGGCCCGGACCCCGAACGGGATCCGTCATCTGGTGTCGTCCGTGAGCGTCGACGACGGGTCTGGCGACACGGCGTCCGGCACCGCCTACGTCCAGGCCGTGACGGTGGCCGAGGACTCGGTCCGGCTGGTGACCTTGGGCCGCTACCTCGACGAGTTCCGGCACGAAGAAGGCGCCTGGCGCTTCCACGTGCACCGCTACGAACCGTTCACCGGGGCGGGCCTGCGCGGCGCCGTCCTCGCCGGAGAACTCTGACCGATCCCTGATGTGTTGGAAGGCAACGATGATCCAGCTCGAACCGCTCACCGGCGACGCCCGCACCTTGCGACGGGCTTTCGGCTGTTTCCCGTCCGGCGTGACGGCCGTGTGCGCACTCATCGACGGAGTCCCGACCGGCATGGCCGCCAGCTCGTTCACCTCGGTGTCGATGGATCCGCCGCTCGTGTCGGTCTGCGTACAGCACACTTCGGAGACGTGGCCCAAGCTCCGGCCGCGGACTCGCCTCGGCGTCAGCGTCCTCGCCGAGGGGCACGACACGGAATGCCTCAAGCTGTCCAAAAAGGATGGTGATCGGTTCGCCGGCGTGTCATGGGAGGCAACGGCCGACGGCGCGATCTACCTCCACGGCGCGACAGCTTGGCTCGACTGTTCCGTGGAGCGCGAACTTCCCGCCGGCGACCACGCGATCGCCCTGCTGCGGATCCACGGACTGCGCGCCGATCCGGACACCGCTCCCCTGGTCTTCCACGGAAGCCGCTTCCGCACGCTCGCCGCCGTCGACTGAGCGCACCATGCCCGCGCCTTTGCGAACTGTCGCGCAGTTGATCACCTCCGGCGCGATCCGGCACCCCGGGCGGGTCGCGGTGATCGATCCCGACGGACGACGGCTCAGTTACCGCCAGCTCGCCGACGACGCGACCCAGCTCGGGAACGCCCTCCGTGCGAACGGGCTCCAGGCGGGCGACCGGGTTGCCGTCTGGCTCGAAGACGGTGCGGACCACGTCGTGCTGTACGCGGCGTGTGCGCTGGCGGGACTGGTCGTGGCACCGGTCAACGTCCGCCACACCGCCGCCGAAGCCGAGCACGTGCTGACCGACTCCGGCGCCAAAGCGCTCGTCTTCGGCCCGGCAGTACAGGAGAAGGTCGCCGAAATCCCCGGGATCGACGACCTTCTCCTGCTGCCGACCGCGGAAGTGCGGGCTTACCGCGCTTTCCTCGAAGCCGGTTCCACCAAGCCGCTTCCGGAGCCGGATTCGGCGGATCTGTTCATCCTCGGCTACACCAGCGGCACGACCGGACGGCCGAAGGGCGCTCGGTTAACCCAGGGCTCGGTGCTGAACCTGGCGCGAATCAACGCGCTGTCGTATCGGCTGCCGCTCGGCAGCGTAGCGGCGATGACGGGATCGATGTCCTTCGTCGCTGTGGTGCCCGCACACGTGCTCACGCACTTCTACGTAGGCGGAACTGTGGTGTTCCCCGGTCGATGGGACGTGGGTTCGCTGACGGCTTTGGTGGCAGAGCACCGTGCGACGTTCACCTACGCTCCCTCGCCCTTGCTCGGCGAGTTCACCGAGGCGATCCGTTCGCATCCTTCGGAGTGGGCCAGCTTGACCACGTTGCTGCATTCCGCGTCGAAGGCGTCGCCGGAAGCGTTGCGGCAACTCGGCGACGCAGCTGGAACGCGCCTGATCGAGGGATGGGGCATGACCGAGAATTCGGGCGGCCTCATGACCGTCACGAGCCCCGCCGACGTCGCTGTCCTCGGGGATGCCTTGTTCACCACCGTCGGCCGCCCGGTCGCCGAAACTCAGGTGCTGGTCGCGGACGCGGACGGCGAACCCGCGCCGTGCGACGGTACGACCGTCGGCGAACTGTGGGTGCACTCGCCCTGCCTCGCCGACGGCTACTGGCAGCAGCCCGAGGCCACGCACGCCGCGTTCCGGAAGGACTGGTTCCGCACCGGCGACCTGGGCACCATCGATCCCCACGGCTACGTGCGGATCGCCGACCGCCGCACTGACCTGATCGTCTCGGGCGGGATGAACGTCTACCCCAGCGAGGTCGAGCGGGTCATCCTGACCGCGCCCGGAGTCGCTGCCTGCGCGGTCGTAGGCCTGCCGCATCCCCGGTGGGGCCAGACCGTGGCGGCTGCCGTGGTGCCCGCGGCGGGTGCGGTGCTCACCGCCGAGGACGTCATCTCGCACTGCCTGCGGTTCCTCGCCGGGTACAAGAAGCCGACCGTCGTGCGGTTCGTGGAATCGTTGCCGATGACCCACAGCCAGAAGGTCGCCCGGCACCAAGTCCGGCGACTGCTCGGAGGGTGACGGGCAACGTCCAGACACGGCACAGCCGGTGCCGCGGAAACCTCCGGCACCGGCTGTGCTGACCATACGGTCGAGATCCGTTCTCCGCGCCGCCTATACGAAAGCGAGCGGCCGGATAGGCGATCCGGTGCCCCCCTTGATGCGCAGCGGCGAAGCCACGAAGAAGAACTCCTCGTATACGCCGTCCGCTGCCAGCCCCTCCAGGTACACCGACTCCATAATCGGGATCGCGGACTTCACCAGGAAGTGCACGTGGACGTCGAGCGCGGGCACTGTCCATTCCGGCTTGTGCTCGAAGCTCGCGGTGTCCCCGCCTACGGCCAGAATCCCCCGTGAGGACAGCCATTCGGCGCCGGACAGCGATACTCCGGGCAGTCCCACGCCGGTGCCGAGGTAGCGGTCCGGAGTTTCCCAGTGCTTCATCAAGCCGGTGCGGAAGAGCACGATCGAACCAGGCTGAGGCTCGGGTCGTCCGGAGAACCACTCCTCGAGTTCCCGCGCGCCGAAGCCGTCGCGATTCGTCATCTCGCGTCCGAACAGCACTTCTCCGTCGACGAGGTGCCCCGGGCCGACCAGCGGAGGCAGCTCCTCGACCGAACCGATCGGCACCCCGTCCTCTTCGGACTGCAACGCGGTGATGTCGCGATCGCCGATGATGCAGCCGTCAACCGAAACGTGCCCCAGCGAGTCGACGTGGGTGCCGCAATGGCCGGGCATCGACATCAGCTCCATCGCCGCCGAGATGCCCTTCGGGTAGTTGTGATCGCCGTGCTTCTTGACGAGCCGGTACCCGTAACGTTCGTGCGCGGCGTGCTGGGTCATGCCCACCTCCAGCCGCACCGCGAGGTCGTAAGCCTTCGATGTCCGGTCAGGCCAGGCAGTCTGCCCTTCCCAGGCTCGCCCGCCCCAGGACACTGGGACCGCGTTGGTCGCCGTCATGGCACTCCCTTCTTCGGTCACGCCGCGACAGCGTCGACGAGATCAAGGCCGCTGCGCTCGCGAAGCTCCTCGATCGCGACGCCGTCCGCCAGTTCAACGACCCGGAAACCCTTCTGAGCCGGTTCGAACACGCCGTGGTCGGTGTAGACCCGCTCCACGCATCGCGTGGCGGTCAAGGGGTAGCTGCACGACCGGACGAGCTTGCACTCGCCGGATCGCGTGAACAAGTCCATGGCCACGAAGACGTGCCGGGTACCCGCCGCGAGGTCCATTGCGCCGCCGACGCCGGGGATCACCGTCGAGGACGTCGTCCGCCAGTTCGCGAGGTCCCCGTCTTGCGACACCTGGTAGGCGCCGATCACGCAGTAGCTGAGGTGGCCGCCGCGGATCATCCCGAAAGACTCGGCGTGGTCGAAGTACGCGGCGCCGGGTTCCTCGGTGACGTAGATCTTGCCCGCGTTGATCAGGTCCGGGTCGATCTCGTCCTCGGCCGCCGCGCGCCCCATTCCCAGCATGCCGTTCTCGGTGTGCAGGATGAATTGCTTGCCCGCCGGCACCTGATCGGCCACCAGCGTGGGCATGCCAATCCCCAGGTTCACGTAGGCGCCGTCCGGAATATCGCGCGCGGCCCGCGCCGCGATCTCGTGCCGCGACCAGCTCATCGTCCCTCCTCCGTTCCGAGCACCACTCGGTCGACGTAGATTCCCGGGGTCACCACGACCTCCGGATCGAGCGTTCCGACCGGCACGATCTCCCCTGCCTCCACGACGGTCACCTCGGCGGCCGACGCCATCAACGGCCCGAAGTTGCGCCCGGTCTTCCGGTAGACGAGGTTGCCGTGCGCGTCGGCGCGGTGCGCGCGGACGAGCGCGAAGTCGGCGAAGAGCGGCCGTTCGAACACGTGCGGGCGGCCGTCGAAGACCCGGACTTCCTTGCCCTCGGCCAATTCGGTGCCGTAGCCGGTCGGCGTGTAGAACCCGGCCACACCGACCCCGGCAGCGCGGATCCGTTCCGCCAGCGTGCCCTGCGGCACCAGCTCCAGCTCGATCTCCCCGGCGAGGTACAGCTCGTCGAAAACCGTGGAGCCGATCGCCTTGGGGAACGAGCACACCACCTTGCGCACCCGCTTCGCCGCAAACAGCTCCGAGATCGCTTTGCCGCCCGCGCCCGCGTTGTTGTTGATCACCGTCAGGTCACCGACGCCCGAGTCGAGCAGGGCTTGGATGAGCACATCCGG
This sequence comes from Amycolatopsis echigonensis, assembly GCF_014174495.1. Classification (GTDB taxonomy): domain Bacteria; phylum Actinomycetota; class Actinomycetes; order Mycobacteriales; family Pseudonocardiaceae; genus Amycolatopsis; species Amycolatopsis echigonensis. The sequence continues at coordinate 22,078 of NZ_JACJHR010000072.1, read as the reverse complement.
TTGACCGGGCGGGCCGAAGCCGCTGATCATCACCGTCGCACCGTCGCCGATGTCGGCGACGGCCGCCTCGGCGGAGGGGACGACTTTGTCTACCGTCACGCGCGGCTCCTTCCTTTCCAAACGATTGGTAGGTTACTCGCATTGCGACGGGAGCGAAAGAGGCGGCAGGGAAGTCAGCCGAGCTGCGGTCTAGCTAGCAAGCAGCCACTGTCGAGCACAGCTGAGCTCGCCGCACAGCTCAGATTGCGTGCTCACGACCGCAGCCGGTGTACCTACCGATCGTTTGGTTGATGCCGTGTTCGACGGCAACGGCCATACAGACATAGCTCACCATTTCCATGCCGCACGTTCGCCCAAGCGACCCGCGTCGAACCAAAAAGCCTCTGGTCGACCGGTCGCGCAGCCTCCGCGACGACGACCCGGCCGCCGCGCACGTCGGCTCGGACCGTCTCAAGAAAGACACAGCGGGAGAAGTTTCGGGATGCCAGCCGCGGCCTCGGCACATGCGCAGTGCTCACGACAGACAACCGCCTGGTCGAGCGCGCCTGCTGAATGTGGAACCTGCCGCCTTGCCGATCTCCACGAGGTGTCCCAGCCGATCGCGGTTGGTTCGCTCGCGGCTTCGGTATTTGGCGGGATTGCCCATGCTCGACCGGATCTGCGCACACAAATGCTGACCTCGTTCGAGGCCGTCAGCGAGGGCTGCTTCCGCCCGCCGTCTCGTAGCCAATCAGCTGGCGAGACCCTGGCCCGCGACCCGCAACTCATGCTCGATCCGACCAGCGGCGATCCGGAGCGCCTCGACATACCCAGGCAGGTCCTGCTGCGCGTACCGGGCAGTAGGCAGCGCCAGCGACACCGCGGCGTTGACCTGGCCCACGGCGTGCCCGATCGCGGTCACCCCGATCTCAGTCGCCTGGTTGTTCACCGCGAAGCCCTGCTTCCTGATCTGCCCCAGCGCGCGGTGCATGTTCCGCCGGTCGATCGGGGTCCCCTCGTCGAGTTCGTAGGTGTTCCCGGCGTACTCGGCATTCGCGCCGAACAGGCCGTCCAGCTCGTCTCCGGACAGCCGCGCCAGCAGCACCCGTCCGCCGGAGGCGAGGTGGGCCGGCAGCATCTTGCCTTCCCGGTCGCCGACCCGGAGGATCTGCCCGCATTCGACCGAGACGACGAACCGCACTTGCCTGCCGGCCAGCACCATCAGGTTGGCCGTCTCCCCGACCCGGTCCACCAGTTCCCGCAGGTGCGGAACCGCGACCGACCGGAGCGTGGCGGCCGGTTCCGTGGCCGTCGGCCGCCGCAGCACCCCGCCCGCCTGATAGCGGCGATCCCCGGTCTGCACCGCGAAATCGCGGTACACCAGCATCGCCAGGAGACGGTGTGCGGTCGAACGGGCCACCCCGAGCCGCTCCGCTGCCTCCGAAACCCGCAGCGGGCCCTCATGCTGCAGGAGGACCGCCAACCGGAGGGCGTGGTCCACCGATTCGACGCTGTAGGCCGGTTTGTTCCTCACCGCGGGCCGCCCTAGGCCGGGTCAGTTTTCCGGATATCCGTCGACGATCACCGGATCGGCGTCGGCGATCCAGGTGATCCGCTCGACGCGCTGGGAAAAGGAGTGGCTGGCGAAGCCGATGTCGTCGTCCTTCGCGATCCGCCATTCGTCGGTCTCGCGCAAGGCTTCGAGGACCTGCTCCGATTCGAACTTCATGATGACGTACGCGTCGGGGCGCGGCCGCTCCTGCGCTTGCCAGGTCGAGGTCGGCTGCTCGTTGAGAAACGTCTCGTACCAGACGACGCCCGGAATCTTCTTGCCCAGCTGGGCGTGCACCTCGCGGTAGTGCTCGCGGAACTGCTCGGGGGTGGTGCCTGCCCAGCGGTAGACCTCGAACATGAGCGTGGGGCGGTATGGCGCGGTCATGATCACTTCCCTCTGATTCAGTGCTTGCCGGCGGCGAACAGCCGCACGGGCACCTTCGTGAAGCCGAAGCCCTGCATGTTGTCGGACACTTCGGGCACCCCGGCCGACTCCAGGCTGTCCACGTGCGCCAGCATGGCGGTCAGCACGGCCCGGGTCTCCATCCGCGCGATGTGCTGGCCGAGGCAGGCGTGGATGCCGACGCCGAACGTCATGTGCCCGGCGACGTTCTCCCGGCGGATGTCGAAGACGTCCGGGTTCTCCCAGAACCGCGGATCCCGGCCGCCGCTGAGCCACATCATCATCATCGGGGCTCCCTCGGGCACGAGGTGTCCGTCCACTTCGGACTCCGCCGCGGCGACGCGTCCGGTGTAGCGCACCGGCGGGTAGTACCGCAGGACTTCCTCGATCGCATTGCCGAGCAGATCTGGGTTCGCCTTGAGCAGTGCCCACTGCTCCGGGTTGTCGGCGAAGGCGCGGATCGAGTTGACGATCGAGCCGACGGTCGTGTCGAAACCGGCGGCGAAGATGAGCTTGACGAGCTGCTCGCCGTCCTCCTCGCTCAGCCTGCCCTCGTCCACCATCGTGTAGATCTGTTTGCCCCAGCCGTGTTCGCCGGCCGTCTCGCGTTTGGTGTTGCGCTCGACCCACTCGAGCGCGGGCGCGCCGATGGCGTGCTTGCGGTAGTAGAGGTCGTTCTTCGGCGCCGTCGAGTTGAGTGCGGCATCGGCGAAATGCTTGAGCAGCTCACGCCCTTCCTCGGGAGCACCCAGCGCGTCGAGGAACACCTTCGTGATGAATTTCGTGCCGATCGATTCGACCGCGTCCAGTTCCACCGAGTCCGCGGTCAGCAGCCCGGCGACGAGGCGCTCGGCCTCCTCGTGGAAGGTCTCGTCCAGCGTGCGCAGGTTTTCCTTCGAGAACAGCTCGAGCGCCAGCTTCTTGATCGCAGTGTGCTCGGGCGGATCCTGCATGAGCATCAGCGGCGGCTTGAACGGCGACGGGTCGGCGAAGGCGCGCGACCTGCTGGAGAACTTCTTGCGGTCCCGTCCCACCTGGCGCAGTTCGCTTTGCCGCGTCACCGCGTACACGTCGTACTTGGCCAGGTGGACGATCGAGGCGTACTCGCGCAGTTCGCCGTCGTAGCGGATCGGATCGGCGAGCGCCTCGGCCGTGAACGGATCGTAGTCGCTCACGGGGACCGCGCTCGGCGGGTTGCTGGTCGACGTCATGATCGCTTCTTTCTTGCGGTACGGGCTGATGTCTCGCTCGCCCGGAGGCTTCACAACTCCAGGACGAGGCGGGCTCCCTTCGAGCGGGACACGCAGATCATCATCGAGCCGTTCTCGTCCTTTTCCTCCGGCGTGAGAACGGAATCGCGATGGTCGGCCTCCCCGGCCAGCAGTGGGGTCTCGCAGGTCCCGCACATTCCTTCGGCACACGAGGAAAGAACGTCGATCCCGGCCTCGGCGACCGTGTCCAGGATCGACTTGCCGGGCGGCACGGTCAGCACGAGATCGCTGAGCGCGAGCTCGACCTCGAATGCCTCGTCCGAGCCGGAATCGGCCGGTTCCGCCGGGGTGAACCGCTCGAACCGCAGCGAGTCCCGCGGCCAGTTCGCCGCGGCAGCCTCGACGGCTTCGAGCAACGGTGCGGGACCGCAGCAGTAGATCAGCGTCTTCTCGGCCGGTTCGCCGATGAGCGAGGCCAGGTCGATCAGGCCCTGCTCGTCCTGCGGGACGAGCGTGACGCGATCACCGTAACGATCCCGGAGTTCCTGTGCGAACGCCATCGAAGCGGCAGTGCGGCCGCCGTAGGTGAGCGTCCACGGCTTTCCGGCGCGGTCGGCTTCGGCGAGCATGCCGGTCAGCGGCGTGATGCCGATTCCCCCGGCGATGAACCGGTACTCCTCGGCCGGAGCCAGCTCGAAATGGTTGCGCGGGCCGCGTGCTCGCACCGGCGTGCCCGGGTGCAGGTTCTCGAAGACGTGCTGGGATCCGCCCCGGCCGTCGGCTTCGATGAGCACGCCGATCCGCCACTCGAAGGCGTCGGAAACCGGCCCCACCAACGAATACTGCCGGACCAGGTCGTCGTCGAGCACGAGGTCGATGTGCGCGCCGGGGGTCCACTCCGGGAGCGGAGCGTTGTCCGGGTGTCGCAGGCGCAGCCCCACGACGTTCTCGGCGAGCGCCTCCCGTCCCGCCACCTGCAGTTCCAGCTCGACGTTCGTTTGCTCGCTCATACCTCCAGCCTTTCTCTCGCCTTGCGCCTTGCCGCCCACCGATCGCTCACCGGACCATCGCGAGGCCGCCGTTGACGGAAATGAGCTGCCCGGTGATGAAACGGGCGCCAGGCCCGGCCATGAACACCATCACCGGACCGAGGTCGTCGTCGACGTCGCCCAATTCGCCGCCGAGCGGCACCGTGGAGTACACGGAGCGGCCGTCCGCTCCGCCCGCGTCCGTCATCGGGGTTTTCATCGCGGGGACGATGCAGTTGGCCCGGATGCCGTGCTTTCCCCACTCTCCGGCGGTGGCGCGGGTCCAGGACATCACCGCGCCTTTCGACGCGGCGTAGGCCGCGATGCCGGGCATCGCGATCAGGCCGCCGTCGGAACCGATGTTCAGGATCGTCCCGCCGGATTCGCGGAGGTGCTCGAAAGCCGCCTGGTTGGTGTGGATCGTCCCGACGACATTCACCCCGAACACGTCGTCGAGGTCCTGGTCGGTGAACTGCTCGGGACGTTTGCGCCGTTGGATGCCGGCCACCGTCGTGAGCACGTCGAGCCCGCCGAGCCAGGAAACCGCCTCCGCGAAAACGGATTCGACTTCCTGCCGCGAGGTGATGTCGCAATGGTAATAGCGGCCCTGTCCCGGGCCGTCTGAATTGGCCTTTTCGACGACCTCCCGCGCGAGATCGTCCTTGATGTCCAGCACGGCGACCTGCGCGCCTTCGGCCACGAATGCGCGGAATGTCCCCGCCCCGATTCCGTGGGCCGCGCCGGCGACGATGATCCTGGTTCCCTCAAGCTGCATGGTCTCCCCCAAGGTGCTCGCGACCGCGGGCTTCCGCGGTACCCGTCTCTCCGATGACCTGGTATTCCAGCCGCGCCTGTTTCCAGCCCGCACCGGTCCGCACCCACTGCTCCACGTAGTGGACGTAGCGGCGGCGGTCTTCGGGCTGGTCCCTGAACCGTTTCCAGGAATGCAGCGCGCACCGCGAATTCGCGCGGTCCGGCGAGACGAAATCGATTTCGAAGTTGGCCACCAGGTGCAGGCTCGCCACGGTGCGGTCCACTTCGCGGTGGTACCACTCACGGATCGCGTCGAGGCCCACGATGACGTCTTCGTCAGGGCCGTACCGGAATTCGCAGTCGGGGGTGAACACCGACAGCATTCCCTCGACGTCGAGGTAGTCCGAATAGCGGCAGTACGCGGCCTTCGCCTCCATGATCGCGAGGCGATCCGCGGTCTCCCGCAGCAATGCTTCGGTGGTTTCCACTGCTCTCCCCGGAGGTGCGAATTCAGCTGGACAACCGCAGGTTATTCGCGCGCGCACCGCCGGAGCAGGACCTTTCCTCATTCCGGAAAGCCTGTGCCGAAGCCCCGTGCCGGTGTCACGCTGGCCGCGACGAGTCAGGGACTCTTTCGCGGGAGAGGGGTAGGGCGGCATCGCCCGGCGCTATGAAGGCTTATCGGATCACGGACTGGGGCCGGAGCGGGTTCACCGAGGTGGCCGTACCCGAGCCGGGACCGGACGAGGTCCTGCTCGAGGTGCACTCGGCGGGACTGTGTCGCACCGACCTGAACATCCTGTCCAGCGCAGGAGGTTACTGGCCCCAGCCGCCTTTCACCTTGGGCCACGAGATCGCCGGCGTCGTCGTGGCGCTCGGGCCCGGAGCGCAACGCGTGCAGGTCGGCGATCCGGTGCTCGTGTCGGCGGTCTACGCCTGCGGGGCCTGCGGAAGATGCCTCCGCGGCCGCGATCACGAGTGCCAGCGGATGACGCACGTCGGCTACGGGGTCGGGCTCGATGGCGGGCTGGCCCAGTACATGCTGGCCAAAGCGATCCACCTGGTTCCGCTCGGCGAGCTGACTCCACGCCGCGCCGCGCCGCTGGGCGATGCCGCCGCCACCTCCTTCCATGCGGTGATGAACGCGAAAGAATCGCTGTGGCCCGGCAGCACCGTGGCGGTGCTCGGAATCGGCGGTCTCGGCGGATACGCGGTCCAGTTCCTCAAGCAGCTCACCGGTGCGTCCGTGCTCGCGATCGACAATGTGCGCGAGCGGCTGGAATTCGCGCGGCAGTACGGTGCCGACGAACTGCACCTGTTCGGCGGCGAAACGGCGGCCGCGATGCGGGACTTCGGAAACGGCACCGTCGACGTGGTGCTCGATTTCGTAGGCAGCACAGCAACCTTGACCGCGGCGCTCGATGCCATCGGGGTGGGCGGACGGATCATCGTGGCGGGCATCGGCGGCGCGGAAGTGACACTCGGCTGGGAACGGATGCCGCGGAACTCGCGCTTCGAGAACACCCGCGGATACACCCGGGCCGATCTGGAGGACGTCGTCGCACTGGCGGCGGCCGGCCGGATCGACCTCCCGCAGACCCATTACCCGTTCGACCAGGCGGAAACGGCGTTGGACGACCTGCGCAACGCTCAGGTCGCGGGCCGTGCGGTCATCCTGCCCAACGGCTGACGGCGGCTCGCGTCAGTGTCGCGTGTAGACACTCTGCAGGCCGCGGCCCGCTTCGAAGAGCGCGTCGGCGATCCGCTTCTCTCGTTCCGAATCGCGGCCGCAGCGCGGCAAGTCCGTCAGCCACGCACTCACCGAAATCGCCACGAGCGCGCCGGAGTTCGCGACCGGGCGGGCGAATCCGACGACTCCGCGCTCGGATTCCTGCACGTTCCTCGCGTAGCCCACCCGGCGCACGGTCTGGAGTTCCTCCAGCAGCGCCTGCCGGTCGCCGATCGCGGCGGGGGTCGGCTTCGGCAGCGACCGGTGCGGGAACATCTTCCGGATCTGCTCGGGGGTCGAAAACGAAAGCAGTGCCTTGCCCGCTGAGGTCACGTGCGCGGGCATTCTCGTGCCCACCCTGTTGCCGATCGCCCTTCGCGCTTTCGGCGTCCAGTGGTGGATGTAGCGGGCGTCCGGGCCGTCGAGCACCGACATGTGCGCGGTCATCCCGGTCGTTCGCCCGAGCGCTTCGACGAGCCGCCGCGACCTCGCGACCAGCTCGATCTCAGCGGACATGGCAACCATGCGCGGGCCCGGACGGTACCGCCTGGTGTCTTCGTCCTGCACGACGAACATCCGTCGGCCCAACGTTTCTAGGACCCGGTGAATAGTCGACGGCGCGACACACAGTTGCTCCGCGACCTCTGACACGCCGACCTCCCCGCGGTCGACGAGGATGTCGATGATCTCGAGAGTGCGATCCACGGACAACAGGGTCATCGCGAGCCCCGGATGCGCATGCGACGTGTGGTGACCACCTCAAATGCTCCTTTGCACTTGATATCGCGCCGTTCCAGCTCCGCGCGCTGATCGCAGCATACCCGCGGACACCGCATAATGGAATACTGTCGTCAAGTGTCCCTCTATGTGGAATACTGCAGGTCATGAGCGAGCTGAAGACCCTGCGGAACGGGCTGGCCCTGCTGCGCCTGCTGGAAGGCCGCGACGCCACGGCCATCACCGACCTCGCCAAGGAACTCCAGATCAGCCCCTCGACCGCGCACCGGATCGCGAGCACCCTGCGGACCGAAGGGTTTCTGCGACAGGACCCGCACACGCGGCGATACCTGCTCGGCCCCGGCATCGTGCTGGGACGGCCGGGCGCTGAGCTAGAGCGCTGCCTCGAGGTCGCGCCGGACCATCTGGCCAGCCTGCGCGATTCCACCGGCGAGACGGTGCACATCGCGGTGCGGACGGGGCGGCAGGTGAGGTTTCCGCTGGCCGTCGAGTCGACCCGGCAGGTGCGGGTGGCCAGCAGCGTCGGGAGGACCGTGCCGGTGCACGCGACAGCGGCCGGGAAGATCCTGCTCGCGCAGCTGCCCGACACGGAGATCCGGAAGATGCTCGGCAGCGAACTGGAAGCGCTGACGCCCCACACGCTCCGCACGACCGACGCCCTACTGCGCGAGCTGGCGGACGTCCGGCGGAACGGTTATGCGATCAACGCCTCCGAGACCGACCTCGGTCTGTACACGGTCGCTGTCACCGTGGAGGGCAGGGACGGCAAACCGTTGTGCGCACTCGCCGTCTCGGCACCGCTCGCCCGGGTGCGGAGGGATCCGGCGAAACGCGAACCCGCGGTCGAGGACCGGCTGCTGGACGCGCTCCGCCTGTGTTCCAGCGAGCTCGCCGCGCACCTCCGGCAATAGCCGGTGCTCAGGCAGCAGCCGCCGCTTCCGCCGCCAGCCGCGCGGCGACGATCCGGCCGAACACCGCGCCCTTCCCCAGCGAAGTTCCAGTCATGTACGCCGCACCGTGGAAACCGCCGGTCACCTCGCCGATCGCGGACAACCCGGGGATAACGGCGCCGTCGACGTCCAGCACCCGCCCGTGCGGGTCGATCGTCACCCCGCAGTAGGTGGTAGTCATCAGCGTCTTCGCCGGGTAGGCATAGAACGGCGGCTCGACTACCGGGACCAGTTCCCCCACGCCGTTGACAAGCCCGGTCCGTCCCTGTTCGTCGGGCTCGCCGCCGGCGACCGCCGCGTTGTAGCGCTCGACCGTCGACACCAGTCCGGCCGGGTCGATTCCCGCGGCCTCGGCCAGCCCTTCAAGCGTGCCGGCCCGGTGGACGTGCCCGATCTCTTCGAGCATGCCGATGTCGTTGAGCGGAACGCCGGGATGCGACCGGGCCCGGACCACGGCGTCGAACACCTGGAATCCGAGGCCTTCGGGCTGGGCGAGGCACGCCGCGCCGAGGGACTTGTAGGAGATGGACTCGTCGACGAACCGCCGGCCGGCGGTGTTCACGATGATCGCGCCCAGGTAGTAGGCCGTGAGCAATTCGTGGAACTCGATCCCGGTGTCCGGGTGCGAACCGTAAGTGCCGCACACCGCGGACATGTCCGCCATGCCTGCGCCCAGCTTCCACGCCATCCGAAGCCCGTCGCCGGTGTTCCCGAGTCCGCCGTAGGGAATCGCCGCCAGCTGGTCGGGGGCGAAGACCGCCAGCAGCTCCTCGCCGCGGCTGAACCCGCCCGACGCGATCACCACACCCCGCCGCGCAGCGAACCGGACCAAGCCGTCGGGCGTCTCCGCGACGACCTCGCCGACCCGGCCGCCGGCGTCCCGGACCAGTTCCGTGGCCCGGGACGCGCACAACAAGGTTCCCCCCGCCTCGGTGAACTGCTCGGCCAGCGCCGGGATGAGCGTCCGGATCGGAGTGTGATGACTGCGGGCGAAGGACTGCCCGGAGCTGATCTCGACCACCGGGAATTCCGCCCCGTGCGCCTTGAGCCACCGGTAGGTGTCCTGCTGGTGATCGAGATACTGCTGCAGCAGAGCCGGATCGTTGCGGTGCGCGCCGACTTCCAGCAGGTCCTTGAGGAAGGCCTCGGCCGAGTCGCCGACACCGTGCGCGCGCTGCTCGTCGGTGCCCGAGAAGGCGAAAAAGCCGCCGCTCATCACGCTGCTGCCACCGACGGCCGCGGTCTTTTCCAGCAGCGCCACCGAAAGCCCGTGCTCGACGGCGGACAGCGCGACCGTGAGACCCGCGATGCCCGCGCCCAGCACAACCACGTCGTATCCGGTCCGGTGGTCGGTCATATCGTCCCTCTCTCGGCGAACGTGCGATCTGCCCATGATCCGTCGCCCGGACGGCGGCGGCCCCGCAATTCCGCACCACAGAACAACCCGTTCCTTCGAGCAAGTTCTCCCTTGCGGAACGCAGTGACCGGCTCGCGGAACCGGCCTTAGTGTCGCCGGGGAAGCACCCCGAGACCGAGGAGCGGACCGACGTTGAGCAGCCCTTTCCCGCTGATGTTCCATCCCACGCTGATAGTCGACGATCTCGAAGAGGCGGCGGCCTGGTTCCGGAAGGTCTTCGGCCGCACCGAAGTGCGGTGGGAGGACAAGTGGGACCTGAGCCTGCTGAACCCTGACTATCCGGTCAACTACTCGTACTTCTTCGTGATCGGCGACGTGAGCCTCGACGTGCTCGCTCCTTCGCTGCTGATACTGCCCGGCGAGCGGGAGGCCGTTTACCCAAAGGGCCAGGGACTGGCCGACATCGCCTGGTATGCCGACGACATCGAGGCGCTGGCGCGCAGGCTCGAACAGCACGGTTTCCGCACCCGCGACCAGGAGGGCAACGTCATCCGCGACGGCAAGGTGCCGGAATCCAGCCTGGTGGCCGACTGCCCGATGATCTGGTCGCTGCCCGAGGACACCGGGCTGACCTACGAGTACTACCACCTGGCGGAGCGGCACCGGCCGAAGTACTCGCGGCTGGCCGACCCGCGCCTCGCCCCTGGCTGGAAGCCCGGCGTGGTGGATCCCGCGGACCCGCTCGGCGTCATCCGCTGCTCGCACCACACGGTGCTGACGGAGCAGCCGGAACGGGCAGTCCGGCTGTTCGAGGTGCTCGGCGGCGACGCAGGACCCCGCCGGCACGATGCCCTGCTCGACGCTGACGTCATGCCGGTGCGCTATGCCGGTTCCGTCATCGAGTTCGCCACTCCGCGCGACGCCCCGATTCTGGACGTGCTGACCGGTGCGCCCAGCCACACCGACCAGTACCTCGGGATGACCTTCGAAGTCGTCGACCTCGACGCGGTGGAGACCCACTTGAGCAGCCACGGTGTCGGCCTGCGGCGGGCAGGCGGCGAACTCGTCACCGACCCCCGCACCAGCTTCGGCGCGCGCTGGGGATTCGTTTCCCGGAAGGATTCCTGAGATGGCCAAGTTCGTCATCCGCTACACCTACGACGCCGCCCTCGCCGACCGTCGTGCCGCACGGCTGCCCGAGCACCGCGACTGGCTCGCCGGCCTGGACTCCCGCGGCGAGCTGCTGACCGCCGGAGCGTTCGCGGACGGGACCGGCGCGGTTCTCGCGATCGCCGCGCCGGACGCTCCGGCCGCGAAGTCCACAATGGACGCCGATCCGTTCTGGACCGGCGGGCTCGTCGCCGACCGCGCCATCAACGAGTGGAACGTCCGCTGGGGTCCGCTGGCCTGACGCGTAGGGCCGGGCCGGATGCGGTCCGGCCCCGCAAGTCAGCCGAGCCGGGCCGGACGCCGCGCCTCCTCGGGATACGGCGGCTCCTGCACGAAGCGCCACTCGGCGCCGAACCCGTGCTTCGGCGGAATCACGGTCGCATCAGGCCTGTCCTCGGTGGACACACCGACGGCGGCCAAGTGCGCGCGGACCTGGGCGCAGTCACCGACCACGTAGGTGACTCCCCGGTAGTGGTCGGCTCCGTTCGCGGTCTCCGGGCCGGGCTGTGTCGGCACCGCGATCTCGAGCACCGTGTCGCCCAGTCGCACGAAGGTGCTCGCGGCCCCCAGCTCGGCGTTTTCCCCTTCGCCGACGACCTCTCCTTCAAGCAGTTCCGTGTACAGCCGCAGCATTCGTGCCGGATCACGGGTGACCACGGTGTGGTGCGACGTGTAGCGCAGCCCCAGCGGATCGGCCGGATCGAGAACCGGGCCGGCCCAGTCCGCCCGCAGCCGCGGATCCGCCTCCTGCCCGTACTTCGCCCAGTGCCGCTTGCCGGTTTGCTGGAACTCGTAGCGGATACCGGTGTCGGCAGGCTCGGTGAAACCGGTCAGCACGTCCGCGGCGAACGACGAGCGCGGCGGTTCGGCGTCGGTGATCAGCCTTCCCTGCTGGTCATGGGCACGGATCCCCGCCGCGGCCAGCCGGTGGAACAGCTCGACCGCGTCGTCGGTGTACCAGCCGAGCCCGATCATCCCGTCCGGGACGTTCCGGTAGCGGGTCTGGCCGGCCAGCGCGCCGCGGGCGTGCAGGGACGGGCAGAGGAAAACCCAATGGGTATCCGCCACGAACGCGAAGAACGAGTAGTTCACCGGATAGTCCGGTTCGAGCAGGTCCAGATCGAGCGTCTCCTCCCAGCGCAGCGGGCGGCGGGCGAACACGCGGCGAAACCAGTCGCGGGCGGCGTCGAGATCGCCGACCGCGATGGTGGGGTGGTAGAGCGCGGGAACCCTGGCAGGCAACGGTTTCCTCCTCGTGCCGGGACTGGACCGGATTACCTGTCATTCTCGGCCGCACCGGCCGCCTCCCCCGCGGCGTTCTGCACACGGGAATTCCGTGCCGGTGGCGCCGGAGGAATGAATACCGTCGCAAGACCGGACAGCCCGGACAACGACGTTAGGGACTCCCGATGACCAGTCCACTGAGGACTCATGTGTGCACCGCACCTCTGCCAGCCCCTGCGCGACCGGGGAGGCACCGGTGACCGACATCGTCCCCGCCGCTGCGGAGCAGGATCAGCCGGTCCGCAGACCTGACTCGCCCACACCCGACCATGCGACGAGGTCCGCGGTGGCGGGGTTCTTCGGCGGCATGCTCGAGTACTACGACATGTCGATCTACGCGTCGGCGTCGTCGCTCGTTTTCGCCCGCATCTTCTTCCCGGACGCCGGGGCGAGCGCGCTGCTGCTGTCGCTCGGCACTTTCGGGGTGGCGTACGTCGCCCGCCCGGTCGGCGGCCTGATCGCGGGCTACGTGGGCGACCGATTCGGCCGCCGGGACATGATGATCGGCACGCTGCTCGTGATGGGCATCGCGACGTTCCTCATCGGCTGCCTGCCCGAGTACCGCACGATCGGCATCGCCGCGCCGATCATGCTGATCGCCCTGCGGTTGCTCCAGGGCGTCTCGGTGGGCGGCGAGTTGTCCGGGTCCGTCTCGCTGACCGTCGAACACGCCCCGGAGCGCAAACGGGCCTGCTACGCGTCCTGGCAGACCAGCGGCATCTGGGTCGGCTACATCCTCGCCAGCATGGTGTTCGTCGCGGTCAGCACCATGCCGTCCGGGCAGCTGCTGAGCTGGGGCTGGCGGATCCCGTTCTGGTCGAGCGCGGTCATCGTGGTCATCGGGCTGCTCATCCGCCGCACCGTCGTGGACCCCGAGGTGTTCGTCGAGCACAAGAACGCGGGAACGCATGCGCGGCTGCCGCTGAAGCAGCTGTTCGTCATGCAGGGCCGCGACGTCGTCCGGGTCATCCTCATCGCACTCGTGATCTGCAACGCGAACATCGTGATGATCTTCGGCCTCGCGTACGCGACCAGCTCGGTCAAGGTCCCCGGGAGCGTGATGCTCTGGGTGCTGATCGCGGGTTACGCGGGTTGCCTGATCACGCAACCGCTGGCCGCGATCGCCAGCGACCGGATCGGCCGCCGCCCGGTGCTCATCTCCGCGTGCCTGCTGTGCGCGGGCGTGGTGTGGTTCTACTTCTGGACGATCAGCACCGGCAACGTCGGGCTGATCGTGGTGGGGATGGCCCTGGCGCTGTCGGTCGCCTACGGTCCGGTGAACGTGGTGCACCCGGTGTTTTTCGCCGAAATGTTCCACGTGCGCTATCGAGTCACCGGGATGGCACTCGGCCTGCAACTCGGCGCCGTCATCTCCGGCTTCGCCCCGTCGATCGCCCAGGCGATGGCCGGTCCCGACGGCGCACGGTGGTGGCCTGCCTGTGTCTTCGCCATGGTCGTCTGCCTGATCGCCGCCGTCACCGTCCTTTTCTCGCGCGAGACGTTCCGGACCCCGCTGGACCAACTCGGCGCGTAGGCCTTCGGACGGTTCGGTGCCCGGGTCGGCGCCGAACCGTCAGTGGCCGGACATTCCGCCGTCGACTGCGAGGGTGGTGCCGGTGATGTAGGAGGACGCCGGGCTGGCGAGGAACACCACGGCTGTGTCGAGTTCCTGCTGGGTGCCGAGTCTGCCGAGCGGGCTGTGCTGCTTGATGAACGGCAGCAGCAGGTCTTGCGGGATCTCGGCGGTCATCTCGCTGGCGAAGTAGCCCGGGGCGATCGCGTTGACGCGGATCCCCCGCCGGCCGGACCGCTGCTGCGCTAGGTCGCGGGTCAGCCCCGGGCACATAACGATAAGGCTGACCCGCGTTCTGGCACGGCGAATAGGCCCTACTGAGAACCAGGTGCACAGGACGTTGCCGCCCGTGCTCGCTCGCCGCCTCCGAAGACACGTCGATCCGTACTGTCGCGGACTTCTCGGGGGATGCCCTCGCCCGGCTTCAGTGATCGACAGGCGGACGGACGTTCAGTACGCCAGCCAGGCCACGGAGGCGGGTTAAGATCAGGCGATCGGACGGCGCGGTGTGGGAGGTTTGCCTGCGATGACGGTGGACAAGGCGCAGGACTCGCGCGTGGAGAGCGCGGATCCCGGTGCCACCCGGACAGCGCGGGCTTACCACGATCTCCGCGAGCTGATCCTCTCCGGACAGTACGCTCCCGACGCGCGGCTCACCGAAGCCGACCTCACCAGCAGGCTCGAGGTCTCGCGCGGCACGATCCGGTCGGTGCTGGCCCGGCTCGCGCAGGAGGGTTACGTCACGGCGGAGGCGAACCGCAGTGCGCGGACGCGGTCGTTTTCCGAGGATGAGGCGATCGAGATCCTCGAGACCCGCGAGATTCTGGAAGCGGCCCTGGCGGCGAAGGCAGCCGAGCGCGCTACTGACGAGGACATCGCGGAGATGACCGCGACCTGCGAGCGGATGTGGGCGGGCCGGGAATCTGACGGCCGGGACGAGTACTCCGCGCTCAACCGCTCCTTCCACGAGCAGGTGCGCCAGGCGGCACGACAGTCGACACTCACCCGCTTCGTCGACAGCCTGCTGTATCCGCTGGTGCTGCGGCAGTACCGCGACATGGACCGTTCGCGGCCGCGGGCGACGGTGGTCCACGAGCACGAAGCGATCCTCGCCGGCATCGTCACGCACAACCCGGAGGCGGCGGCCGCGGCGATGCGTCATCACCTGTCCGCGGTCCGCCGTGCTCTCCAACTGACGTTCTCCGGCGAGTAGGTCAGGACCAGAGCGCCACGGTCCACTCGGGATCCAGCACGACTCCGACGTCGTCGCCCGGCCGGATCCGCAAGTGCGCGTCGGCGTGGGCGCGGAATTCGACGTCGCCTACGGTGGCGACCACTTCGAGCCGGTCGCCGAGGTATTCGGTGGAGATGACGCGCGCTGGGAATCGGTTGAGTTCACCGGCGTCCGAGGTTCCTGGCACGATCCGGACGTGCTCGGGGCGGATGCAGACGTGCACGTCGCGGACCTGGGCGGGCGGCGCGGCGAAACGCTCGCAGCGCATGACGCCAATGGCAGTCTTCACTTCCGCCACGCGGCGTGGCGGGCCGTCGACGACTCCGGGGACGAGGTTGGCGCTGCCCACGAAATCGGCGACGAACCGGGACGCGGGCGAGTCGTAGATCTCCGCCGGCGAACCGATTTGCTCGACCCGGCCGCGGTTCATCACGACGATGGTGTCCGACATCGCCAGCGCCTCACCCTGGTCGTGCGTCACGTAAATCGTGGTGACGCCGAACTTCTGCTGAAAGGACCGCAACTCGGCCCGCAGCTGCGACCGGAGTTTCGCGTCCAGATTGGACAGTGGCTCGTCCAGCAGCAGGACTTCCGGTTCGCACAGCAGGGCGCGGGCGAGTGCCAGGCGCTGCTGCTGCCCGCCGCTCAGCTGGGTCGACCACCGGTCCGCGTATTCGGACAGGCCGACTTGTTCCAGCATCGCGAGCACTCGCGTCCGGGCCTCGCTGCGGGAGCAGGTCTTGCGGCCGTAGCGGAGCGGGAAGGCCGCGTTGTCGAAGACTTTCATGTGCGGCCAGATCCCGTAGGACTGCGGCACCATCGCGATCGGACGGTCCTCGGGCGCCACGTCCCGGCGGGCCGCCGAGGAGAAGACGGCCTTGCCGTTCATGGAGATTTCGCCGCGGTCGGCGCTTTCGAGCCCGGCCAGGCAGCGCAGCGTGGTGGTTTTGCCGCAGCCGCTCGGGCCCAGCATGGTGAAGAAGCCGCCGCGGGGCACGGTGAAACCGACGTTGTCGACGGCGAGGCTCACCTCGGCGCTCTGCTTCCGGGCGAACCGCTTCTCGAGACCGGAGATCGCCACGGCGTGCTCGGTGTTCTGCATGGTCACGACACCTCAGATGTGTTGTTGGAAGCCGCGGCGGTTGACCCACCACACGGAACCGGCGGAGACGGCGAGCAGGAGCACGGCCAGCGCGCTGGCCTCGGGGTAGTTCGCGCTTTCGCCGATCATGTCCCACAGCAGCACTACGACGGTGCGGTTGTCCGAATTGGACAGAAGCAGCGCGATCGGGAGCTCGCCCAGCGCGTTCGCGAAGACCCAGAGCCAGGTGCGCGTCACCGACGGCGCGACGAGCGGCAGCACCACCCGGCGCAGCACGGTGCCGTGCCGGGCGCCGGACACCCGGCCCACCTCTTCGAGCCCGCCATCCAGTTGCAGCAGGGAGGTTTGCAGCATCCGCGACGCGCGCGGGATGTAACGCGTGGTGAGCGCGATGACGATGATCCAGATCGTGCCGTAGACCGGGATCGGCAGGAACAGGTAGAGGAACAGCACCGCGACGCCGAGCACGACGCTCGGCACGGCGAACACGAGGAACGACAGGTCGAACAGCGCGCGCCCAGCCCGCCCGCCTCGTTCGGAGGCCAACGCCAGCCACAGGCCGAACCCGGCGGTCAGGGTCGCCGTGACGAGGCTGATGACCAGGGTGTTGACCACCGCGTGGGTCAGGTTCGGGTCAGTGAAAATCGTGCCGTAGTTGGCGAAACCGAGGCTGCCGAGGCTGTGCAAGCTGATCGGTTGCAAGAACGGCGTCAGGCTGGTCCACACGAGAGTCAGGATCGGGACGACGATCGCGACGAGCACGTAGAGCGTCACGATCGCGGCCGCCGGGTAGCGCCACCGGCCCAGCCGCACCGGTGCCGACCGGTATCCCTTGCCGCTGACCACTTTGAAGCGGTGCGATTCCCGCGTCTGCCGCCGGTAGAGCGCGATCATCACCAGGGACAGCAGCACCAGCAGGACGCCGTAGGCACTGGCGAGCCCGTAGTCCGACATGCCCGACGGCGGCTGCAGCGCCGCCTGCACGAGACTGCTGAACACGAAGATCTGGTGCGGGGTCCCGAGAATGGACGGGATCGCGAACTCTTCGAGAGCGATGACGGCCAGCAGCATCGCGGCCGCGCTCATGCCGGGCAGGGTGAGCGGCAGGACGATCTTGCGGGTGCGGGTCAGCCACCCGGCGCCCGAGGTGGCCGCGGCCTCTTCGAATTCGAGGTTGAGGCGGGCGAAGGTCGGCGCGAGCATCAGGTACATGCTGGGCACGCCGAAGATGCCGGCCACCAGGATCATGCCGGGCAGCGAATAGATGGTGACCGAAATTCCGAAGACGCGCTCGACGAGCAGTGCGAGCGGGCCGTTGGCGGGATTGGCCGCGAGCACCCAGGCGACCGCCATCACGGTCGCGGGCACACCCATCGGCGCCAGCGCGCTCGGTGCCAGCACGCGGCGGCCCGGCAGGTCGGTGCGTTCGAAGAGGTAGGCAAGGCTGACGCTGATCACCAGCGCCACCGCGACGGTGCCGACCACGAAGATCGCCGAGTTGAGGGCTACTTCGAGCACTCGCGGCGAGGAGAAGATCTTGACGAAGTTGTCGAGGGTGAACCCGGGGATGTCGAAGGGCAGCTTCAGTTCGGCGCTCTTGAGGCTGCTGTAGATCAGCATGCCCAGCGGGAACACCACGAGGTAGGCGAGGAACAGGCCGATGGCGATGTTGAGGCCGGTGCGGACGCGGCCGCGGCGGCGCGGGCGGGCGGGTTCGGCGGGCGGGCGCGGGGGTGCGGCGGGGGCGGCCCTGGTGGCGGACTGCATCGTCGGAGTCTCCAAGGGGATTTCAGTTCACGTCGGTGCCCAAGGCCTTCTCGACCTGGGGGAAGAAATCGGCGAACCGCTGGTACTGCTGGATGTCGGTCTCGCTGTGCCACTGGACCCCGGCGGCGCAGAGCGCGCGGACGACGCGGTTGGCGAGGGCAGCCTTCGAACAGTCGGTCTCGGTCGGGATGATCGAGTTGTAGCTGCCGGCGAGCGCCTTCTGGCCCGCGGCGGAGGCGAGGAACGCGGTGAGCAGCCGCCCGGCCGCCGGGTGCGGCGAGCCCTCGGGCGCGAACAGGTAGGCCTTGTTGGCGTTGGTCGGCCCGATCGGGGCGACCGCGACCGGGGCGCCCTTCGCTTTGTCCGAGAGCACGAGGTTGATCAGGTCTGTGCCGAGCGGGGTCTGTCCGGAGACGATGTTGGTGTGCGCTTGGGTCGTGTTGTCCGTGTAGTGCGGGCTTTGCTTGGCCAGCTTCGCGGAGAACGCCAGCCCGGGTCCGGCGCCCAGCGTCTTGTCCTGCTCCCACACGGTCATGAACGACCCGCGCGACTCGATCGTGAGCTTGCCGCCGCCCCACTGCGGGGACAGCACGTCGTTCCAGCTGTGCGGCGCGTCGGCGGCGGGCACGGCGGTCGTGTTGTACGCCCAGACCTTCGGCACGGCCCACACGTAGACGAAGTTGCCGTCGAAGATCTGGTTCCCTGGCACGCCGTACCGGCTCCAGTCGACCTTCGCGGCCATGTCCACCGACGGCAGCACGGTCAGCCCGCCCGCGTTGGACACGTCGAAGCTCACGCGGCCGGCGGCCTGTTCGACATTGAGCTGGGTGACGAGGTCCGGGGCCTTCTTGTTGGTGTATTTGACCGTGATGCCGGGATATTTCTTTTCGAACGCCTTGATCGCGGGCCGCATCTGGGCTTCCGGCTTCGGCGCGAACCAGATGACCTGGCCCTCTTTCTTCGCCGCCTGGTAAAGCTCGGCGAGGTTGCGGGCGTCCGGCGCGGGCGGCGGCTTGCTGCACCCCGCGCCGAGCAGCGCGACCACGGCCGCCAACGCGGCCAGCACGGTCTTCCGACGGGTACGCACGGTTCTCACTGTCCCCCCGTCGTGGCTGCCACGCCGTACAACCGCGCGGCAGTGCCGCCTGCGACGAGGGCCCGCTTGGCGTCGTCGAGCGCGGGAAGCTGCGCCCGCACGAGGTCCGCCAGCTCCCCCAGCGCGCCCGCCGAGGCAGGGAAGTTCGAGCCCCACATGACGTGGTCGGCGCCGAATTCCTCGACCAGTGTGCGCACGATCGGGGTGGCGGATCCGGCTTCGCGCTGGGCTCGCAGAACGGCGGGCGGGGTGAGTTTCACGAAGACCCGGCCGCTGTCGCGCAGCCGCGCGAGCGCCGGATACGGCAGCACGCCGTCGCCGAGATCGGGGCGGGCCGCGTGGTCGAGTACGACGGTCAGGCCCGGGTACGCCTCGAGCAGTCCGGCCAGGATCGGGGTGTGTTCGGCGTGCATCTGGACGCAGACCGGGACGCGGCGGTCGGACAGGAACTGCCACACCGGCGTCATCCGGTCGTCGTCGAGGCCGCGGCCGGGCGTCGGCACGGCGGTCGTCCCGTCGGCGGCCCGGATACGGACGCCGGAGAAGCCGCGTTCGTCGATCCAGCGGGCGAGGTCGTCGACGGCTTGGGGCGAAAGGAAATCGACCGAGCAGACGCCGCTCAGCCGGTCGGGGTGCCGGGCGAGCTGGTCGGCGACGTAGCTGTTGTCGAAGCCGTAGACCGTCGAGGCCTGCACGAGGACCAGGTGGTCAACCTCGGCGGCGTCCGCTTCGCGCAGCAGGCCGTCGATGTCGGCCGGGCGTTCCCGGGACCAGTCGGAGCGGTGCCCGCCCAGCGGCGCGGGCGGATACGCGGCGGTATCCGGGGAAATGATGTGCGTGTGCGTGTCGACGCGGAACATGGGCTCTGCTTTCGGTGGGCTCAGGCGAGGTGGCGGGAGAAGTCGTCGAGAAGTTCGGCCACGGTCACCGGGGTGCGGATGACGTTCTGCTGCAGCGCGTAGTCGATCGCGACCTGGAGCCCGGCGACGAGTTCGTCGGTGACGCCGAAGCGCAGTGCGCGCACACGCGGCCCGGGTTCGGCGTCGGCGGCTTTGCGTTCTTCGATGCGGGTGCCGAACGCCTTGTAGAGTTCGGCGACCGTGCCGGGTTCGGCCTCGAGCAGGTCTCGCCGGACGGTGAGCAGGTGGTTGATCGGCACCGTCCCGTGCCGTTCGCCCCAGGCTTCTTCGGCCGCGCGCCAGTCCGGGATGACCGGAACCAGCGGGCCTTCCGCGCCGTCGAGCGCGGGCGGGCCGAGGACGGCGGCGGAGACTTCGCCGCGGCGCAGGACGTCGAGCACTTTTCCTTCCGTGCGCTCGACATTCGCCGGTTCCGCGTACTCGGCGACGTGCGGTCCCTCGGTGGTCACCCAGGTGACGTCCTTGGCGTCGAGGCCGTACTCCTCGTGCAGGATGCCGCGCACCCACAGGCCGGTGGTCTGGCTGTAGGCCCGCACCCCGACCCGTTTTCCGGCCAGGTCCGCCGGGGCGAATCCGGCGGAGCCGGGCCAGCGGGTCAGCGAGTGGTGGTGGAAGTCGCCGCTGAGCACGACCGGAAGCAATGCGATCGGCACGCCCGCTTCGCGTGCCTGGAGGAACGTGGCGAGGGCGAGTTCGCTGACGTCGTAGCGCAGTTCCCGCACCATCGGCGCGAACGCCCGGTAGATCGGGTCGGCGTGCGCGACCTCGACGGGACGGCCGCCGGGGGCGAAACCGGGGGCGGTGACGAACTCCGTGTGCGGGTAGGCCTTCACCGCGACGGACAAGGTCCTGGCCATAGGGGACGACTCCTCTGCTGCGCTGGAGCGGAACGGGCACCGACGCGACCGGGCGGACACCCGAAATGTCGAACAGTGTCAGCGACCGTACGCGCCGATTGCCGGTGTTTCAACCATCGAGGACGCAAATCGTCTAACAATCTTGCGTTCACCGACGCCTCTCCACCCGGTCCGATCCGCCGCGATCACGCGCTCGACCTGCGAGAACATCCTCCGACCACTCTTGTCCTACAAGATTCAGCGGGGAGCAGATCGAGTGACGTCGAGAATCTTGTTCAACAAGGAATTCTTGCCGACCGTCACTGCGGGCTGCTACGGTCCGCCGCAAAGTTGTTAAACAATCTGGCGGTCGACCCGGTGACGGGCGCAGCCGCCGAGCGAGGGCAGAGCTGTGATCGAGATCGACGAGGAGATCCCCGTTCCCGCACCGCCGGAGCGGGTGTGGGAGGTCGTGTCCGACCCCGGAGCGGTGGTGTCGTGCATCAGCGGTGCCGAGCTTGGCGCTTCGCACGAGGACGGATCGTTCGACGGGACGCTGGTCGTCAAGTTCGGCGCGGTGCGCGTGCGTTTCGGCGCCCGGGTCGCGCTGGACCTGGACGAGCCCGAGCGGGAAGGGCGGCTGTCGGCGAAGGGCCGCGACGGGCAGGGGGCCACGCGCTTCTCGGCGCACGCGACCTTCCGGGTCGTCCCGGATCCGGCGGCCGGGGGTTCGCGCGTCCGCGTGACCGGCCAGGTGAGCCTCGCGGGGAAGCTCGCGTCGCTCATCGAAGCCGGTGCCGGTGCGGTGGTTTCCCGGATGACCAAGGACTTCTCCGCCGAACTGGTGCGCAAGTGCGCCGGCGACGCCGCTGCCGAACCGCCCGCGCGCCCCTCGCTGTGGGCGCGGCTGCGCGACTGGTGGCAGCGAATCATCCACAAGCGACAGAACGAACAGAGCGAGGTGCGCAGTGGCCAGGCTGAATAGCGTCATCGGAGCCCTGGAGTCGGGAAAGCCCGCCTTCGCGGCCTTCGCCCCGCCCGAGCCGTCGGCGGCGCTCGACTTCGCCGGTTCGGCCTACGACGGAGTGGTCTTCGAAGCCGAGCACAAACCGTGGGACGCCGCGAACCTCCGCGACAGCCTGCAGTACCTGCTCGACCGGCGACGCATCTTCGAAGCAGGCACCCTCGCCCCGGCGCCGACCCCGTTCGTCCGCGTGCCGGTCAACGGCGCGGAACACGGCCAGTGGCACGCGAAACAGGCGCTCGACCTCGGCGCGTACGGCATCGTCTGGCCGCACATCTCCCGCGTCGAGGAGGCGCGCAACGCGGTCGCGGCCTGCCGCTACCCGCGCTTGCCCGGCACCGAGCGTTTCGAACCCGCTGGTCTGCGCGGT
>NZ_JACJHR010000071.1 GCF_014174495.1 Amycolatopsis echigonensis | reverse complement strand
GCACACCCGCCTCGAGCCCTGCGAGCACCGCCTCAATTCGACCGCACCCCAACCCGCCGCGCGCTACACCGGCACACCGGACGGCACTCCGACACAGCCACCTCGCTCATACCCGCCCGCATCGAGCCCCGCTGGCACCGCCTCAATACGACTGCACCCAAACCCGCCGCGCACCCGCCAGCACACCGGGCACCGCTCCGGCACGGCCACGTCGCTTAAGCGCACCCGTCACGAGGCTCCACGAACACCACCCCCAATCCACCAGGCACGACGCAACGAGGCCAACCAGGGACAGCCACAGGGAGGCGCCGGAAAACCCAACGGCACCCCACCATCAGGTCACCCGGTCACCGGCTCCACTCCTCCACCCGCACCCCCATCAGCCCGGCCGCCGCGCGGAGTTCCCTTCGGCGGTCCCCCGGCACCGCGTGCACGTGGTTCGCCCCGAAGCGCGACAGGAAGGTCTCCGGGGCCACGTCCAGGCGCGCGAACGCGTGCGGCCACTCCCGCGTCGACCGCGAGACCAGTTCCTCCGTCGTCCGCTCGTCGTAGGCCTCGAAGTCCCCCAGCACCAGCTGCAACCGGTACTCCCCGTCCAACCGGCTCAACCTCGCCAAGGTCATCCGACCGGGGGCGGCGATGTGCTGCACCGAAGCCCCGCCTGCGGGGAAGAAGAACACTTCCGGGTACAGGTGCACCTGGGCCAGGTTCTCCGCCGGGTCTTCGCTCCGCGCGGCGAACCACGTCGCGTGCTGGCCGGAGTTGCACAGGTCCCAGACGTCCCGGTCCGGGTGGTAGTGCCGGACGTCGGCGAACAGCACCGGCGTCCCGGTGATCCGGTGCATCAGCTGCATCGTCAGCGCGCCGTCCATGTCCGCCTCGGTCGCGGTGACGTGCACCGCCTTCGGGCCGTTCCAGTCGTAAGGATCGTTGAGGAGCGCCTCGGCGACGTCGGCGGTCGCGAAATGTTCGGTCAGTTCCGGTTGTGCTTTGATGCCGGAGAAATCCAGGTGCCGTTCGGCCGCGACATCGCGCACGGCAAGGTAAAGACGCAGTTGGCGTTCCAACAATTCCGGTGTGAGCCGATCACCATCGTAGTGCACGGAAGCGTGTTGTTCCAGCCATTTCCGACCGCTGACGGCTTCGCCCGAGGCACCGGAATCAGCGCGGCGGACGAGTTCGTATTGGTCGATTTCCTCGACGTCCACACCGAATTCGCGCATCCACTGATCAGTATTGGCCACCGCGGTGTTCATGCCCATCGGCCGCCCGCCGAAGCGGCCGAAGGTCGAACCGCGCAGCGAACCGACGGCAGCCGCGGCGCTCGCGTGCGCGCCGACTTCGGCGATCAGCTCCGGGTCGGAAGGCCCGCCCCACAACCGGGTGTGCGCGCGGCCGATCTGGTCGAGCGCGCCCCCGGCGGCGAGCATCCCGACCAGGCCGGGCTCGGTCGGGTCGGTGCTCGCGACCAGCAGCAGCGGGCCGGTGGTCGCGTCCGCGGCCAGCATCGTGAAGTGCGGGAACGCCCACACCGCGTAGTACAGCACCGTCACGTCCACCGAACTCGCGGCGACCGAGCGCGCCGCGGCGGTCGCGGTGGTGTTCGTGGCGACCAGCCCGCCGGTGACGACGTCGTGGCCCGCCGCGGTCAGCGCGGCGGTGAAATCGTCCACTTTGGACCGGATGAAGCCGGTGTTCCGCCGGTGCACGTGGTCGCGCCCGTCGGAGACGGCGAGGACACCGATTCGTGCCATAGGTCAGCTCCGGTTCAGCTCGGCGTAGACCTGGGCCGCGTTCTCGCGCGTCACCAGGCGGGTGGGCAGGGTCTGCGTCTTGGGCACGGTCTGACAGTCGATGAGCAGTTTCTTCGCTGCCGCGACCGCTTCCTTGCCGCCGGTCGGATAGATGAACGTCGCCGACAGCCGGCCGGCCTCCACCGCCTTGATGCCGCCTTCCGGCACTGGCAGGCCGTCGATGCCGACGATCGGCAGGTCCGCGCGCCCCGCGTTCTGCGCGGCGATGCGCGCGCCCTCGGCCATCGGGTCGTTTTCGGAGAACATCGCCTGCGCGTCCGGATGGGCTTTCAGCAACGCGTCCGCCTGCTGTTGTCCCTTGTCCCGCAACCAGTCCGCGTCCGCGCTGCCCACCACTGTGATGTTGCGGTCCGTGATGCCCTCGTTGAATCCGTCGCTGCGTTCCTTGGCGGGCGTCGATCCGGCGAGCCCCTTCAGTTCGACGACTTTCCCGCCGTGCGGCAGCAATTTCTCGGCGAAGAACTTGCCCGCCTGACGGCCGATGTCCACATTGTCCGCACCGATGAAGGACGTGTACCCGTCGCCGTCGACCTTCCGGTCCAGCACGAGCACCGGAATTCCCTGGTCGTACGCCTTCTTCACGACACCGGTCAGCGGCGTCGCCTCGTTCGGGCTGATGATCAGCAGGTCGATTCCCTGGGTAAGAAAAGTATTGACCTGCTCGACCTGTTTCGCGTTGTCCTGCGCGGCATCCGCGTAACTGACGCTGAATTGCGGCACGCCTGCCGCGGCTTTGCGGATGTCGTCGTCCATCCGGACGCGATACGGTTCGGCGAGATTCGCCTGGCTCATCCCGATTTTGTATTTGCCACTGGGACCGTGGCATTGTTTCGCGGCGGGCGCGGCGCCGGACGCCGCGCCCGGCGCGTTCTCGTGGGTAGTGCCGCAAGCGGTGACAGCCGAGACGAGGGCGAGCCCCGCCAGTACCGCTCCGCCGCGGAGGATGCCGGACATCTGCTCCTCTTTTCCCGAACGCCTAGACCGTGGCCGGGCGCAGCCGCTGCAGGCCGGCGGCGAGCACGATCACCACGCCGACCACGATCAGCTGGACGTTCGAATCGATGTCGTTGAGCTGGAGAATGTTGTCGAGCACGCCGACCAGCAGGGCGCCCGCGACGGTGCCGGACACCGACCCGCGCCCGCCGGACAGGCTGGTCCCGCCGATCACGACGGCCGCGATGGCGTTCAGCTCGTAGCCGGTGCCGTCGTTGGGGCCGCCGAAGTTGTACTGTCCCGCGTGGACGATCCCGGCCAGCGCGGCGAGCAGCCCGCACAGGCCGAAGACCAGCACTTTCACCCGGATCACCGGCACTCCGGACAGCACCGCGGCCTTCTCGTTGCCGCCGATCGCGTACACGTGCCGGGAGAACGCGCTCGCCCGCAGCACGAGAACCGCCAGCGCGGCGACGACCACGAAGAACAGCGCCGGGATCGGCACCACGCCGCCGAACGTCCGCTCGCCCAGCAGCGAGAACGGCACCGGAGCCTGGCCGGGGCCGTCGCCGTAGGTGATCGAAACGCCCTCGCCGCCAGACCACATCCGCGCGATCCCGCGGGCGATCTGCATCCCGGCGAGCGTCACGATGAACGACTGGATCCGGAACCGCGCGCTCGCGATCCCTTGCAGCAGCCCGAAACCGAACCCCAGCGCGAGAACCATCAGCACGCCCGGCACGAGCCCCCAGCCGCCGCTGGTCAGCAGCAGCGCAACGCCGACACTGGCCAGCCCCATCACTGAGCCCACCGACAGGTCGATGCCGCCGACCAGGATCACCAGCGTCATGCCGACCGCGATGATGCCGATCTCGGAGATCGCGCGGACGACGTTGAACAGGTTGCCGCTGCCGAGAAACACCAGCTCCCCGCCGCGGTGCGGGGAGAAGACGATCGCGGCGGCGAACACCAGCACCAGCCCGAAGACGCTCTGGAACCGGAACACCGCGGCCAGCACCGCGCGCCCCTTCACCGGACGTCTCCCATCGACGCGGCGAGCAGCTCCGCCTCGCCCGCGCTCGCCGTGTCCAGTTCATGCACGCTGCGCCCGCCGCGCAGCACCACCACGCGATCGCACACGCCGACCAGTTCGGCCGGTTCCGACGACGCCAGCAGCACCCCGACGCCGCTTCGGGCGGCCTCGCCGAGCAGCCGGTAGATCTCCGCCTTCGCCCCGACGTCCACACCGCGCGTCGGCTCGTCCAGCAGCAGCAACACCGGTTCGGTCAGCAAAGCCCGGCCCAGCACCACTTTCTGCTGATTCCCGCCGGACAGCGAGCCCACCGGATCGGCGAGCGACCCCAGTTTCACCCCGAGCCGCCGCGCTTCCTCTCCGGCCACCGCACGTTCGCGCCGGCCGGGAACGACCCCGAACCGGGCCAGCCGCTCCACAATGGACAACACGGTGTTCGCCACGACGGAATGCTCCAGCGCCAGCCCCGCGATCCGCCGGTCCTCGGGCACGAACGCCATGCCCGACCGAAGCGACCTGCGCGGAGACCGCGGCCGGAACTCCTTGCCGCGCAGGAAAATCCGCCCGCCGACCACCTTGCCGCCGGACGCGCCGTACAGCGTCTCCAGCAACTCCGTCCGTCCCGCGCCGAGCAACCCGGCGACGCCGACGATCTCGCCGGCCCGCACCGTCAGGCTGATCCCGTCCGGTTCCCGCCGCCCGGCGCGCGACCGGACCACGAGATCCTCTACGCGCAGGACGTCCTCCTGATCCGGCTCGGACACGCTGTCCGCGCGGAACATCAGGTGCACCGGACGGCCCACCATCGCCTCCGCGGCGCGCTCGGCCGTCAGCTCCGCGGCGCTGAATTCCGCGACGACCTCGCCGTTGCGCAGCACCGTCGCGCGGTCCGCGACCCGGCCGATCTCGTCCATCCGATGCGACACGTAAACAATCGCCGCGCCGTCAGCACGCAGCTGGTCGATGACCGTGAACAGCCGCTCCACCTCGCGCGGCGACAGCGCCGACGTCGGTTCGTCCATCAGCAGGATCCGCGCGTCCAGCGACAGCGCTTTCGCGATGGTGACGAGCTGCTGCTCGCCGGTGCGCAGCCGCTCGACCGGCGTGCGCGGGTCGAGGTCGACGCCGGAGCGCTCCAGCACCTCGCGCGTGGCGGCGACCATCCGCCGCCGGTCGATCGTTCCGCCGCGCGTATGCGGTTCGCGGCCGAGGAAGACGTTCTCCGCCACGGAAAGCGCGGGCACGAGATCCAGTTCCTGGTGGATCATCGCGACCCCGGCGCGGCGCGCGTCGGCCGGTCGGGCGAACCGGACCGCCTCCCCCGCGATCCGGATCGCCCCCTCCCCGGCGGCGACCTCTCCGGACAAGATCTTCAGCAGCGTGGACTTGCCTGCCCCGTTCTCGCCCAGCAGGGCGTGCACCTCCCCCTTCGCCGCGGTGAAATCCACCGCGCCCAGGGCACGCACCCCGCCGTAGGTCTTGCTGACGCCGGCCAGCTCGGCCAGCGCGACGCCGTCGCCCATGCCCCGCCCTCTCGGCCCGCCCCACGTCGAGAAATCGATTACCCGAGACGGTAGGGGCACCCATAGGGAGTGTCAAGGGTCACATTTTCCCAGTGCCCAGAAGGCCTCCGCCGCGCTGCGGCCCGCCGCGGCCCGAGCCCGCCTGAACTTCCGGTGACCCCTGTCCGACCCCCTGGAAACGCCTGGCCGTCCAGTTGCCGCCGTCCCTGGCCAGCCGGGCGTGATTTGTGGCATACCTCGCGATAAACGAGGCCCGGACGACGTGACACGAGCCGTTTTTGGCGGGTTCCTACAAACCGGCAGGCGCGGCATGCGTCATCCGCGACATTGGTGTACCCGGCGGTAAGGGAGCAGTGTGTACGACGAAGACAGGCGACGTTCGGCAGGTCCGGCGTCGCCTGCTGTGCGTGGGTGCAGTCAGGTTCACTGGGAGGCTTTGTCCGTGTTCAATCGCGTCGCCATCGTCAATCGGGGAGAGGCCGCGATGCGGCTCATCCACGCCGTCCGGGACCTGTCCGCCGAGACCGGGCGACGGATCGAGACGGTCGCGCTCTACACGGACGCGGACGCCACCGCGACTTTCGTCCGCGAAGCCGACGTCGCCTTTTCCCTCGGCCCCGCCTCCGCGCGGCCCTACCTCGACCTCGCCAAACTGGAGAAGGCGCTGGTCGAGACCAAGGCCGACGCGGCGTGGGTCGGCTGGGGCTTCGTCGCCGAGGACCCGGCGTTCGCCGAATTGTGCGAGAAGATCGGCGTCGCCTTCGTCGGCCCGAGCGCGGACGCGATGCGCAAGCTCGGCGACAAGATCGGCGCGAAGCTGATCGCGGAAGAGGTCGGCGTTCCGGTCGCTCCGTGGAGCGGCGGCGAGGTCGCGACGCTCGAGGAAGCCCTTGCCGCGGGCGACAAGATCGGCTATCCGCTGATGCTCAAGGCCACCGCGGGCGGCGGCGGGCGCGGCATCCGCAAGGTGGAGTCGGCGGGCGACCTCACCGAGGCGTACGAGCGCACCAGCCAGGAAGCGCTGCGCGCGTTCGGCAGCGGCGTCGTGTTCCTGGAGCGCCTGGTCACCGGCGCACGGCACGTCGAGGTCCAGGTGATCTCCGACGGCGAAACCGCGTGGGCGCTCGGCGTCCGCGACTGCTCGGTGCAGCGGCGCAACCAGAAGATCATCGAGGAGTCCGCGTCGCCGGTGCTCGCGGCGGACCAGACCGCCGAGCTGAAGGCGTCGGCCGAACGGCTCGCGGTCGCGGTCGGCTACCGCGGCGCGTGCACCGTCGAGTTCCTCTACCACCCCGGCGACCGGATGTTCGCCTTCCTCGAGGTCAACACCCGGCTCCAGGTGGAACACCCGATCACCGAGATCACCACCGGCACCGACCTGGTGCGGCTGCAGCTGCACGTCGCGTCCGGCGGCAAGCTCGAAGGCACTCAGCCGGAGGAGTCCGGGCACGCCGTCGAAGCCCGGCTCAACGCCGAGGACCCGGACCGCGACTTCGCGCCGTCGCCGGGCCGCATCGCGCGGCTGCTGCTGCCCGCCGGCCCCGGCATCCGGGTCGACACCGGCGTCAGCGAGGGCGACACGATCCCCGCCGACTTCGACTCGATGATCGCCAAGATCATCGCCTACGGCCGCGACCGCGACCAGGCGCTCGCGCGGCTGCGCCGGGCGATGTCCGAGACCTCCGTGCTCATCGAGGGCGGCGCCACGAACAAGAGCTTCGTGCTCGACCTGCTCGACCAGCCCGAGGTGATCGACGCCAGCGCGGACACCGGCTGGATCGACCGCGTCCGCGCCGAAGGCCGTCTCGTCACCACGCGGCATTCCGCGGTCGCGCTCGCCGCGGCGGCGATCGAGGCCTACGAGGACGACGAGGAGGTCGGCCGGCAGCGCCTGCTGTCCACCGCGTTCGGCGGCCGTCCGCAGGTGCGCCACGAAACCCGTCCGCTGGACCTGAAGCTGCGCGGCGCGTCCTACCGCGTCACCGTCGCGCGCACCGGGCCGAAACGGTTCCGGATCGGCGTCAGCGGCGGCGGCGACGTGCACCCGGCCGACGTCGAACTCGAGCGGTTCGACGAGCACAGCGGGCAGATCACCGTCAACGGCACGCGGTTCCGGCTCGTCACCGGCACGCACGGGCCGATCCACCTGGTCGAGGTGGACGCCGTCACGCACCGGATCAGCCGCGACGAGGGCGGCGTCGTCCGCTCCCCCGCGCCCGCGCTCGTGGTCGCCACGCCGGTCGCGGTGGACGACGAGGTCGAGTCCGGCGCGCCGGTGCTCGTGCTGGAAAGCATGAAGATGGAGACGGTGCTGCGCGCGCCGTTCCGGGCCCGCGTCAAGGAACTCCCGGTGTCGATCGGCAGCCAGGTGGAGACCGGGGCGCCGCTGCTGCGCCTCGAACCGCTGGCCGACGGCGCCGAGGACGAGGCCGCCGCGCGGATCGAGACCGCCGAGATCGACCTGCCCGCCGAGCAGGACGGCACGAGCGCGGCCGACCGGGTCGAGCGCGGCAGGCAGGACCTGCGCAGCCTGCTGCTCGGATTCGACGTCGACCCGCACGACCAGGGCCGCGTGCTCAGCGGCTATCTCGCGGCGCGCGCGGAGCTGCCGGCGCGTCCGCTGGAGGGCGAGCTCGAGCTGCTGGACGTGTTCGCCGACCTGTCCGAGCTGAGCCGGAACAAGCCGGCCGCGGACGACCTCAGCGCGTCGAGCCCGGTGCACAGCGCCCGCGAGTACTTCCACACCTACCTGCAGAGCCTCGACGTCGAACGGGCCGGGCTACCGGAGAAATTCCAGGGCAGGCTGCGCCGCGTGCTCGGCCACTACGGCGTCGGCGACCTGGAGCGCACCCCGGAGCTGGAAGAAGCGGTCTTCCGGATTTTCCTTGCCCAGCAACGATCCTCGAGCGACAGCGCGATCGTTTCCGCGCTGCTGCGGCAATGGCTCACCGAGGCCCCGCCGTCGGCCGAGCTGCGGGAGGCGGCCGGGCTGGCGCTGGAGCACCTGATCGCCGCCACCCAGCTGCGCTTCCCCGTGGTCAGCGACCTCGCCCGCGGCGTGGTGTTCCGCTGGTTCGCGCAGCCTCTGCTGCGCCGGGCCCGCGCCGAGGTGTACGCCGAGATCCGCGGCCACCTGCGCTATCTCGACCGCAACCCGGACGCGGCCGACCGCGCCGAGCGGATCTCCAGCATGGTGTCGAGCAACGAGCCGCTGGTGCGGCTGCTCGGCCAGCGGATCGGACGCCCGGGCGCGGACCCGGCCGCGATGCTCGAGGTGCTGACCCGGCGCTACTACGGCAACAAGGCGCTCACCGACGTGCGCGTGCGCGAGGTCGCGGGCTGCTCGTTCGTCACCGCGGAGCATCCCGAACCGGCGCGCGTGGTCACCACCGCGGTCGACTTCCCGCAGCTGCCGGACGCGATGCGCGCGGTGGCCGAGCTGTCCGCCGGCGCCGGCGTTCCGGTCGCCGCGGACGTCTATCTGAAGTGGACCGACCAGCCCGACAGCGACGCGATGGCCGAGAAGCTCGGCGAAATCGTTGCGGCGCAACCGCTTCCGGACGACGTCGACCGGGTCGTCACGACCGTCGCGGGCGGCGGTGGCGCGGTGATGCACCACCACTTCACCTTCCGCCGGACCGAATCCGGGTTCGCCGAGGACCGCGTGATCCGCGGGCTGCACCCGCGCGTCGCCGAGCGGCTGCAGCTGGAACGGCTGCAGGAATTCGACCTGACGCGGCTGCCGTCGGCGGACGAAGAGGTATACCTGTTCACCGGCACCGCCCGGACCAACCCGGCGGACGAGCGGCTGATCGCGATGGCGCAGGTCCGTGACCTCACGCCGTTGCGCGAGGCGGACGGCAGGCTCGTGTCGCTGCCCTCGGCCGAGGACACGCTCGCCGCGTGCCTCGACGCGGTCCGCAACGCGCAGGCGAAGCGCCCGGCGAAGAACCGGTTCGACACCAACCGGATCGTCATCTACGTGTGGCCGCCGAGCGACCTGACGATGGACGAGCTGAACCTGCTCGCGCGCCGCGTCCTGCCGACCACCGCCGGTGCGGGCCTGGAGGAGATCCAGTTCCTCGCCCGGCAGCGGAACGCGGAAACCGGTGAGCTGACCGACATCGCGGTGACGATCCGCAACGAGGTCGGCGCGGGCGTGCGGCTGACGGTCGGGGCCCCGAGCACCGAACCGGTGCAGCCGCTGGACGACTACCGGCAGAAGGTGCTGCGCGCGGCGCGCCGCGACACGGTGTACCCGTACGAGCTCACCGAGCTGCTGGCCGGCGGCGGGTCCTTTGTGGAGCACGACCTCGACGACACCGGCGCGCTGGTCCCGGTCGACCGGCCGCGCGGACAGAACAAGGCCGGGCTCGTGGCGGGCGTGGTCAGCACGCCGACCGACCTGGTGCCCGAGGGCGTCAAGCGCGTGGTGCTGCTGGGCGACCCGACGAAGTCGCTCGGCGCGCTGGCCGAACCGGAGTGCACGCGGGTGATCGCGGCGCTGAACCTGGCGCAGGAGCTGAAGGTTCCGGTCGAATGGTTCGCGCTGTCGTCCGGCGCGCGGATCTCGATGGAGTCCGGCACCGAGAACATGGACTGGGTCGCGGCCGCGCTGAAGCGGATCGTGGAGTTCACCCAGGACGGCGGCGAGATCAACATCGTGGTCGCCGGGATCACCGTGGGCGCGCAGCCGTACTGGAACGCCGAGGCCACGATGCTCATGCACACCAAGGGCATCCTGGTGATGACGCCGGATTCGGCGATGGTGCTCACCGGCAAGCAGTCGCTCGACTTCTCCGGCGGCGTGTCGGCCGAGGACAACTTCGGCATCGGCGGCTACGACCGCGTGATGGGCCCGAACGGGCAGGCGCAGTACTGGGCGCCGAACCTCGCCGGGGCGCGCGACGTGCTGATGGCGCACTACGCGCACACCTACGTCGTGCCGGGCGAAGCGGGCCCGCGCCAGGCGGTCACCACGGACCCGGTGGCTCGGGACGTGTCGGACTACCCGCACGCCGTCGTCGGCAGCGACTTCACCACGGTGGGCCAGATCTTCTCCGCCGAGCACAACCCGGACCGCAAGAAGCCGTTCGACATCCGCACGGTGATGCGCGCCCTGTCCGACCAGGACCACCCGGTGCTGGAACGCTGGGCGGGCATGGCGGACGCGGACACCGCCGCGGTGCAGGACGTGCACATCGGCGGCCACCCGGTGTGCCTGCTGGGGATCGAATCGCGGTCGGTGCCCCGCCGCGGCTTCCCGCCCACCGACGGCCCGGACACGTTCACCGCGGGCACGCTGTTCCCGAAGTCGTCGAAGAAGGCGGCCCGCGCGATCAACGCGGCGAGCGGCAACCGTCCGCTGGTGGTGCTCGCGAACCTGTCCGGTTTCGACGGCTCGCCGGAGTCGATGAAGAAACTCCAGCTGGAGTACGGGGCCGAGATCGGCCGCGCGATCGTGAACTTCGAGGGCCCGATCGTGTTCACGGTGATCTCGCGCTACCACGGCGGGGCGTTCGTGGTGTTCTCGAAGGCGCTGAACCCGAACATGACGGTGCTGGCGCTGGAGGGCTCGTTCGCCTCCGTGCTGGGCGGCGCCCCGGCGGCCGCGGTGGTGTTCGCGGGCGAGGTCAAGACCCGGACGGCGAACGACCCGCGGGTGGCTGAGCTGCAGAAGCGGCTCGGCGAGCTGAGCGGAGCCGAGCGGGCGGCGTGCGCGGCGGAACTGGCCGAGGTGACGTCGTCGGTGCGGGCGGAGAAGCTCGGCGAAGTGGCGTCGGAATTCGACCGGGTGCACAGCATCCAGCGAGCGGTCGAGGTCGGGTCGGTGGACGCGATCGTCAGCACGGCGCAGCTTCGGCCGCGGATCATCGAGGCGATCGAGCACGGGCTGAAGCGCTGAGGGGTCCTCGTGAGTGTTCGTCCCGGTTAGAACCGTGATCTGCACTCACGAGGCCGCGGTGATCCCGTCCAGAAGCGGCGGGGTCACCTCGACCGAGTAGCCGTCCGGGGCGTAGCGCTGCTCCCCACGTGCAGGTGCACCGGCGTGTTTCCCTGGTGCGCCCGCAAAATCTGCTTGAGTTCCAGCACCACCGGCAGCGTCGCCTTCTCCGCCCGTGTGTGCAGCAACGTGCAGGTGGACGAACGATGGCATGGCCGCATTGGACCCGTCGCATCGCGCCGTCGTCCCACAACCGACACGCGCGCTCGGACCACCTCCGGTTGTGCCCCATGATGGCCGCCGGTTGGCGAGTCCATTGCGGACTCGCCAACCGGCGGTTTTATTCTTCGGAGTCGTCGTCCGCGAGCAACGCGTACAGCCGGCGGCGGGCTTCGCGGAGGATCTTGCGCGCCTCCGCGCACTGCGCCTCGCTGCCGGTGTGCGCGACCTGCGCCGCGGCCCCGGCCAGCTCGCCGATCTGCTGATACAGCGCGGCGAACCGGTCCGCTGCGGGCTCCTGGTCGCGAGCCGGAGACTCCCAAAGCGCGGCGAACTCCTCCTCGCGCCCAGCGACGTGCTCCCGTCCAGCCTCAGTGAGATGCGCGACGCGGCGGCCGCCCTCCTCCGCCGTGCGGACGAGACCTTCGTCCTCGAGCTGCTGCAGAATCGGGTAAATGGAGCCCGGGCTGGGCCGCCACTCGTCATTCGTGCGGCGGCGGATCTCCTGCATCAACTGGTAGCCGTGGCGGGGTTCCTCGGCCAGCAGGGCGAGGACCGCCGGACGCACCGGCCGCGCCGGACCCCGTCCGCCGCGGGGCGGTCCGCCGAAGAACCCGCCGGGCCCGCCGGGGCCTCCTGGACCACCGGGAAACCCGGGGAAGCCCGGGAAACCGGGAAATCCAGGTCCGGGCCGATGCGGCGGCCCGGGCGGTCCAGGCGGACCGGGAGGCCCCGGAGGAAAGCCGCCACGGGCTTCGAAGACGATGTCGCCCCAGCCTTCCTCGCCGCCGGGGTGGCCGTGCTGGCCGTGCTGGCCGGGGTGGCCGGGGTGGCCGGGGCGCTCGCCCGGATGGCCGCCCAGGTGACCGAGATGGCCGCCCGGATGGCCAGGGTGCGCGTGATGCTCCCCCAGCTCCCACCGCCAGCCGTGATGGCCGCCCAGGTGGCCGAGATGGCCGCCCGGATGGCCGGGGTGCGCGTGATGCTCCCCCAGCCCCCACCGCCAGCCGTGATGGTCACCGGGCTCTCCCGCATGCCCGCTCGCATGGCCGAGGTGCGCGTGGTGCTCCCAGCCGTGATGGTCAAACTCGTCCGCGTGCCCACCCGAATGGCCAGGATGCGCATGGTGCTCCCCCGGCGCACCCGGCCAGCCGAGTTGCTCGCCCAGCCCTCCGCCCCCAGGCCAGCCGTGTCCTTCCCCCGGTCCGCCCGGATGTCGCCCTCTCCCCTCGCCCGGCCCGTCGCCGCGTGCGTCCGGCCTGCCGAACGGCATTCCTCGGCCCCCATCGCCTGGGTGAACTGGGCCGGGGCGGCCGAAGCCGAACGGCACTCCGCCGAAGCGTTCCGGGCCGCCGAAGCCCCGGAACAGATGTTCTTCGCCTGCCGTGCTGGTCATGTGGTCCTCCTCCATCGTCGAACGATCGCCGATATGGTCACGATATATCGGCGAGTGTTCGACGGCAAGGTCGCCCGAGCAGGCGGGAGGGAAGCGGTCAGCCGGACGTACCAGCGGGCGCGGTGGTCGCGCCTTCGCCGCCGAAGCGGATGGACTTCGCTTCCTTGCCCAGGGAGGTCAGCACGGCGACCGCGATCAGCACCGGGATCACCGTCCACAGCAGGGCGGCCGTGTAGCCCTGCGACTGCGCGATGCTCTGCTGGATCGGCAGGTTCAGCGCGGCCAGCAGGTTGCCGAGCTGATACGTGACGCCGGGGAAGAAACCGCGGATCGCGTCCGGGGACATTTCGGTCAGGTGCGCGGGGATGACGCCCCACGCGCCCTGCACCATGACCTGCATCAGGAACGAGCCGAGCGCGAGCATCCCGGCTCCGTGGTCGACGGCGAAGATCGGGATGATCGGCAAGCCCAGCACCGCGGCGCCGACGATCGTCATCCGGCGGCCGAAGCGTTCCGAGAGCGAGCCGAAGAGCAGGCCGCCGATGATCGCGCCGACGTTGTACAGCACGGCGATCCACGTGCTGGTCGCCGCGCTCAGACCGGCACCGCCGTGGTCGGTCGCCTTGAGGAACGTCGGGTACACGTCCTGGGTGCCGTGGGACATCCAGTTGAACGCGGTCATCAGCAGCACGAGGTACCCGAACCGGCGCAGCACCTTCGGGTTGAACAGGACGTCCTTGACCGACGTGCGGGTGACGCGCATCTTCTCCTGCGCCGCCTCCCACACCTCGGATTCCTTGACCCGCGACCGGATCAGCAGGCTGATCAGCGCCGGGAAGATGCTCAGCACGAAGATCCACCGCCACTCCAGGCCGAGCGCGCTGTGGAACAGCAGGTACGCGAGCGCGGCCATCAGGTATCCGGCGGAGTAGCCGGCCTGCAGCAGCCCGGAGAAGAACCCTCGCCGCTCCACCGGGATCTTCTCCATCGCGAGCGCCGCGCCCAGGCCCCATTCACCGCCCATGCCGATGCCGTAGATGAACCGCAGGATCAGCAGCACGGTGAAGTTGGGCGCGATCGCGCACAGCACGCCCGCCGCCGAGTACAGCAGGACGTCGACCATCAGCGGGATGCGCCGTCCGGACCGGTCCGCCCACAGGCCGAACAGCAGCGCGCCGACCGGGCGCATGACGAGCGTCGCGGTGGTGATGAACGCCAGCTGCGTGGCGGTGGCTCCGAACGAATGGTCCTTGGCGATGTCCGCGATGACGAACACGACGAGGAAGTAATCGAACGCGTCCATGCTCCAGCCGAGCCACGCGGCGAGGAACGAGTTCCGCTGGTCGGCGTTGAGCTTGCGTTTTTCCTTGCCCCCGGCTGCGCTTTCGGTCACCGGCTTGGTCTACACCCGGTGCGGCGGCGAGGCAACAGTCGCATGTGGACTCCGCCGATCCCCGACATACCAGCGAAACTGGATGAATCGGTCTACTCGGACGGTTTCGCCGAGCGGGTCAGCAGGTGCGCCTGCCGCATCCGGCCGTCCGAAGCGAACTGTCCGAAGAAGGACACCTCGATCTCGAGTTCCTTCCCGCGCTGGCGAACATGCAGGGTGTACCGCGCGGCAATGCGGTCGCCGTCGGCCATCGCCTCGTGGACTTCGATCCGGCTCTCCGGTCGGTTTTTCCGTATCGGACGACAGTGCGCGACCAGCCGATCGCGGTCGATCCGCAGCCCGTCGGCGATCTGCACGACGTCCGGCGTGTGATAGCGGTCGACCACCGTCGCCGCGTCCTCGTCGGTGCGCACCAGATCGTCGGTGAACGACGTGAAGAAGCGCGCGATGAACTCCTTCGGATCGGCGCGTTCGAGCGTGTTCATGAACCCTCCCAGCTGAACTCTGACACACTGTAAGATACCCGTTCCGGCTAATCTTGACAAGGTGTAAGAGATGGCGAAACTCCGCGCCGACGCCCAGCGCAGCCGCGCCGCGATCCTCGACGCGGCGCTCAGCGTGCTGGAAGCCGATCCGGACGCGAGCGTCGAAGGCATCGCCACGGCGGCGGGCGTGACCCGGCAGACCGTGTACGCCCATTTCCCTTCCCGCGAACGGCTTCTGGCCGCGGTGCTCGACCGGCTCACCGAGGAAGCCGTCGACGCGATGGACGCCGCGGGTCCGGACACCGGGCCCGCGGCGGACGCGATCCTGCGCGTGCTCGACGCCGCGCGCCGGGCGTCCTCGCGCTATCCGAAGTTGCTGCACCGGTTCGGCTCGACGGCGTCCTCCGCCGACGACGGGCGCGAGCAGCACGAGCCGGTCGCCGAAAGGTTGCGCCGGATTGTCGAACGCGGGCAGCTCGCCGGGGAGTTCGACCGGCAGCCACCCGTGGATTGGCTGGTCACGGTGATCATCCAACTCGGCCACGCCGCCGCGGGCGAGGCCGAGGCGGGGCGGCTTTCCCCGGACGAAGCCGAAAAAGAGCTGTCCGCCACGGTGCTGCGGGTGCTCGGCGCGTCCTGACGCCCGGAGCGCGACCCTTCCCGGTCCGGCTCAGATTTGCCGACACTCCTGACGCGGCTCAGGCTTGGCGCCCCCGGCTCAGATCGGGACGCGGGAGTGCACCCGGCGGCCGATGTCGCGCGCCCACGCCCGGATCCGGTCCCAGTCGCGGAAATCGCCGACCCGGCTGCCGCGTGCCATCAGCTTTTCCAGCACGCCGCCCGCGAGCGCCGGATCGAGCCGCCCGCCGAACGTCTCAGTGCGGCCCGCGTCGATCGCGGCAGCCAGCAGCGTCACCCGCGCGGGCAAGCTGACCCGCGTCAGGTTCGCTCCCGGGCCGCAAGGTCCACTGTGGAATAGCCAGACCGGACGTGCCCGCAACGCTTCGGTGTTGCGTTCCAGCAGCCGCACCGCTTCGGGCCGCCACCGCGCGTAGTAAAGCGCGCTGCCGACCACCACCGCGGCGTACTCCGTGACGCTGTCGACCTCGCCCGCGTCGCGCACGTCGACAGCGAACCCGGCGGCGCGCAACTCCTCGCCGACGACTTCGGCGATTTCGCGGGTGCCGCCGTGCTTGCCCGCGTACGCGACGAGGACCTTGATCATGTCCTTATTGTCCACCCCGTCGCCGGACCTCGCCCGGCCAAACTCCGTGAGGGGAACCTCGAGGAACTCTGATTTCCTCACGGACCTTCCGCCAAACCAGCAGCCGCCGCACCCAACTCACCCAGGCAGCCAGCCCCCGCCCCTGCACCCCGATACGAAGCCTCCTCTGCGGTTCGGGGGTGCTTGTCAAGGCATCTTTCCCGCCTTGACAAGCACCCCCGAACCGTCAGCACAATCAGCTTCGGGGTGCCCCACCCGTCGACGATCAAGCAATCGTCTTCGGCCGCGAAGCCAACCCCCCGAACACCGCCTGAACCAGCGCGAGCCCAATCAGCACGCAGAGCGCAGGCGTCCACGACGAAGTGGCGTCGTGGATCGCACCGATGGCGATCGGGCCGAGCGCGGCGAGCGTGTACCCCGCGGACTGCGCCATCCCGGACAGCGCCCCAGCGTCGGAATAATTCTTGGTGCGCAAGCCGAACAAAGACAACGCCAGCGCCAGCGTGCTCCCGCCCGCGAGCCCGGCGAAGACGGCCCACAGCACGGCGATCCCCGGAGCGACCAGGAGTCCGGTCAGCGCGGTCGTCAGCAGCAGCGACCCGGTGATGGCGACCGCGCGCTGGTCGGGCAGCCGGTGGATGAGCGCGGAGCAGAACAGGCTGCCGGCCAGGCCGGAAAGGTTGAACAGCAACTGGTGGAACCCGGCGGTCACCGAGCTGATGCCCGCGGCGTGCTCGATCGAGGACAGCCACGTCACGAGCACGTAGAAGGCGAGCGATTGCAGGCCCATGAAGAGGGTGACCTGCCAGGCCAGCGCGTTTGTCCACGGGCGCGCGGCACCGGTCGTCGGCGCGAGTGCCGGTGCGGCGGCGGAACGGCGCAGCTGCGGCAGGAAAACCCCGAGGGCAATGAGCGCGAGCCCGGCCCAGACGCCCAGTGAGAGCCGCCATCCGCCGGCCTGCTGTCCGGCCAGCGGTACCGCGACCCCGGCGGCGACCGCGGCGACGCCGGACTGGACCGCGGTGTACGTGCCGGTGATCGGCCCGATGCGAGTGGGGAAATCGCGTTTGACGAACGCGGGGAGCAGGACGTTCAGGATCGCGATGGCGGCCCCGAGCAGCACGGTTCCGGTCCACAGCAACAACTGCGGCGGGGTCGAGCGGAGCAGGATCCCGATCGCGAGCAGCGCCACGGCCGCGCCGAGCGCCCGCTCGAGCCCGAGCTTCGCGGCGACCTTCGGCGCGATCGGCGAGCACACGGCGAAGGCGATGAGCGGCACGCTGACCAGGACCGAGGCGGCTACGGAGGAAAGCCCCTGGTCGGCCTGGACGAGGCTCAGGATCGGGCCGAGGGTGGTGATCGCGGCGCGCAGGTTCGTGGCGATCAGCAAGACGCCGATGAGAACGAGCGCGGGACGCAACGGGGTCGCGCGCTCAGGAGCGGCGGGAGCGGGGCGAGCGGTCATACGGCGGCCTCCGCACCGACAGGCTCCCGGACCCGACCGAGACACCACAGACTCGCGACCTCGGATGCCGCAACGACCAGGCGGCTGCTCACGATGCCGCCCACAAGCCGGATACGGTCCGCGAAACAGGACCGACGCCCACGATCGGCTGATGGTGCACCACAACCTCCCGTTCAGCGAACCCCGGGACCGCAGGGCCAGCCCGGAACCAAGCCCCACGCAAGAAACCACCGACAAGACCGACCCACCGGCCAACGTCAGCAATCGACCCCGCAACGCCACCCGCCCGACCGCGACCAGGACAGCCGAGCCGCGCCGTCATCGCCTTCCCCGCGCACCGGAAGCGGCCTGCAGAACCGGGTCGTCGATCATCGGATCCCCTCGAATATTCCCTGCCCGCATCGCCCGTCCGGCACCGGAACGCACCGACGTCCGGCGGCGGAACCGCTTCCGATATTGCCCGCTCCCGGGCTCGGTCGGCAAGATCCTCACCGGTAAGCCGATTCGTAAGCCGCACTCACTTCGCGGTGCGATTCGGTCGAGTCGGGCAGTTCATTGCCGCCTAGAGCGTGCACCCGGGTCAGTTCGCGACCCGACGACGCGACGAAAACGCCGTCTCCGGAGAAGAGATCGTCCGCGGTCAGGGTTTCGATCTTCGCGCCCAGCAGGACCCACCGCGCGCGTTCGGCGAGGGCCGGTTTGGTGTCCACAATAGACGGACCGCTCACCCGTCCCATACGGCTCGGCTGGCGTTTCTTGGCCGACTGCTCATCGGTGCTTCACCCATGGGACCAACGCCAGGCCGAGCATCTACAACGGGTGGCCTACTGCCTGCGCGGTCCACGCTTCCGGTGAAACGGCTGGCAGCAACGCATGCGGCACCGGACGCTCGTTGTGTACCACGAAAGACGCTGTGACGATCACATCCCACCGGTCGACCTTGTCGAACGGGACCAGCTGGGCCAGGTCGTCCCAGGTGATCCGGTCCGCGCCCGCGACCACCTCCCGCAACCGCCCGACCGCCTCCTCCCCCGCCACCGGAACCAGCCGCGCCAACGTCGCATCGATGTCCAGGTCGTGCGCCGGGCAATCCGCTTCGATGGCGGCGATCTCGGCCCGCGCCTGGGCCGTGCGGTCCTCGGCGAAATGTTCCCGCAGCTCCTTGAGGAACCGCAGCCGTTCCGGGCGGTCCAGGAAAATCGCCAGCTCGCGCACGATGTCCGACGGTTCGTCGCCGACGTGCACGAAGTTCAGGATCCGGTTGGGCGGGTTCAGCTTCGTGCGCAAATGGTGCGGCCGGCGCTGCACCGGATCACCGACGCCCTTGAGTTCGCACAGCCGGACCGTCGCGGGCAATCCCGCGACCGGGCGGGCGTCGCGCGCCAGAAACAGCAGCACATCGTTGGTGAGATACCAGAAAGTGCACAATTGCAGCCGGTCGACGGTGTAGATGTGCCAGTCGTAGCGCCACACCTCGCGCATCGAATGCCGGGTGTAGCCGAACCGCGTGGTGGCGACCGGGACGAAACCGTTGTCCCCCAGGTATTCCAGGATCGGGCCGAGCCTGCGGCCGACCACCGCGTCCGGCTTGACCACCAGCATCGCCAGCCCGCCGAGCACGTCGGCCGCGTCGTCGCCGAACACCGCGAGCAAATCCGCCCAGCCCTCGCGGAAATACAGGTCGTAGCCGAACACCTCCCGTTTCTCCGGCACAACCGACAACTGCCGCCATTCCGCGGCCGTCGGCATGCCGTCGACCCGGTCCGGGCTGCCTGGCGTCCAGATCATCCGTTCATGCTGCCACAACGGCACACTCTGCCAACCGCTTTCGCCGGGGCGGCAATGCCCCGGCGAACCGAGCCGGGCTGCCGCTGTCCGGGTGCCCGCTGGAGGTATCGTCGGCGACCCGGACGACAGGAGGGGTGAGGCGTGGCCAGGCAGCGGGTTCCGGTAGTGCTCGTCGCGGGTTTTCTCGGTGCGGGGAAGACCACGATGCTCAACCATCTGCTCGCCAACCGTCAGGGCGTCCGGGTCGGGGTGGTGGTCAACGACTTCGGCCAGGTGAACATCGACGCGCTCGCGGTTGCCGGGCAGGTCGACACGATGGTGTCGCTGGGCAACGGCTGCCTGTGCTGCGCGGTCGACGCCAGCGGGCTCGACGCAATGCTGGGCAAACTGTCGCGGCCTGAGGCCGGGATCGACGTGATCGTGGTGGAGGCCAGTGGAATCGCCGAGCCCCGCGATCTGCTGCGGCTGATGATCGCCAGTGAGAACCCGGACATCCGGTACGGCGGGCTGGTCGAGGTCGTCGATGCCGTGGAGTTCGAGGCCGCGCGGGTTCGGCATCCGGAGTTGACCGAGCACCTGCGGGTCGCCGACCTGGTGGTGCTGAACAAGGTCGACCGGGTGGAGGCGGATGACCTGGCGAAAGTTCGTGCGGTCGTCGAGGAGCACGCGCCTGGGGTCCCGGTGCTGACGACCGAGCGGGGGCGGGTTGATCCGGGGTTGTTTTTCGATCCTCGGCCTCGGGAGAGTTACGGGCAGTTGTCATTTGACGATCTGCGAGAGCATGATCATTCCGAGCATTTGCACGCACAGTACGAGAGCGTGACGTTCACGTCCGATCGGCCGCTTTCGCCCCGGCGATTCCTTGCGTTTCTGGAGAGCCGACCGGCCGGGTTGTACCGGGTGAAGGGGCACGTCGACCTCGCTTCGCCGGAGTCTCGGTCTCGGTTCGGATTGCATACGGTCGGGGCGTTTGTGCAGGTGGAGCGGTCGGCTTGGCCGTCCGGGCCGCGCCGGACCGAGCTCGTGCTGATTGGCGCCGGGATTGATGCCGCTGAGATCGAACGGCAGCTCAGTGCTTGTGTGGCCGAGGACGAGGTGCCTGACGAGCGGGGGCTTTTGCGGTTTCTCCGGTATCTGAATGAGCCTGACGAGGACTCGGCGCGCCACGCCGAAGAAGCGTAAACGCGCGGATTGGCGGGCTTTCGGTCGCACTATGTCGTGGTAGCTCGAACCAGCCTCTTTGGAGGACGAGTTCCATGGCGAAGACGATGACTGCCCGGTGGTACCTCGTGGGTGCGCTGCCGGAGGACGATCCTGTCGCGCATCTGATGACTCGCGCGGACGATCTGCGGTATCGGCGGTCCGCTTGCGGGGAGCGGGATTCGCGGACTTGGACGCCGATCGATTTGACCGCGCCGGGGACTGGGCATGTGACGCCTTGTCCTGGGTGCGCGGCTACTTTGGCTGGGGTGCCGGTGGGGGTTGGCGCGGAGGAGCAGTTGGCGTTTGATCTGCCGTTGGGGTGAGGTCGCGGGTTGCTCGTCGCCTGGCGGCGACATTGCAGGTGGGTGGTGCGGTGGGGCACCCCGAAGCTGATTGTGCTGACGGTTCGGGGGTGCTTGTCAAGGCGGGAAAGATGCCTTGACAAGCACCCCCGAACCGCAGAGGAGGCTTCGTATCGGGGTGCGGGGTGGGGGCTGGCCGCCTGGAGGTGAGGGTGCGGCGGCTGCGGTTTGTTCGAGTTAGTCTTCGGCGGTTACTTTCTTTGCGCGGCTCGGGGCGACTCTGGGCGGTTCGTTCGGCATTTTCGGGTAGACCGGCGGCCAGGGTGCGTCCATCAGGCCGCGCGCCAGGTCTTCCTGGGACATCTCCAGCAGTGGTTCGATCGACTGCGGGCGATCGTTTGCTCCCGCCCACGGGTCTCCTCGCTGCGCGACCAGCGCCGGGACCGTTGACAGCGTCAAGGCGTCCGGCTCCACTGTCGCGAGCTCGTCCCAGGCGATCGGGGTCGAAACCTGTCCGCCGATTCTTGGCCGCACGCACCAAGCTCCGAAGA
Source organism: Amycolatopsis echigonensis (assembly GCF_014174495.1). Classification (GTDB taxonomy): domain Bacteria; phylum Actinomycetota; class Actinomycetes; order Mycobacteriales; family Pseudonocardiaceae; genus Amycolatopsis; species Amycolatopsis echigonensis. The sequence goes on along the minus strand of NZ_JACJHR010000071.1, from coordinate 27,029 downwards.
CCGTTTTATGCGGCGCGTTCTGATTGAAGTCCACAAAGACTCGTGAGCCGCGTTCTTCTTTCCACCATTGCGCGGTGATCAGGTCCGGGTGGCGCCGTTCCAAAGCTCGTGCCAGGGCTACCGCGGCAGCCCGCACTTCGTAGCCATCCCAGCGTGGTTCCAGGATCGAATACAGGTGCAGGCCCCGCGAGCCCGAGGTCTTCACGTAGACCTCGATTCCCAGCTCGGCAAGGAATTCCCGCACCAGTATCGCTGCCTCGCGCAGTTGCGGGAAGCCGATCCCGGGCGACGGGTCCAGGTCGATGCGCAGTTCGTCCGCGATATCCAGCGCTGCCGCGCGGTTTGGCCATACGTGGAAGCCCAGGCAGCCTTGGTTGACCGCCCACAGGATGTGCGCCAGGTTCGCGGCCACCAAGGCGTCGCTGGTGGTGCCGTTCGGTGTGGAAACGACGGCGGTGGTCAACCAGGCAGGCGCGTTCTTGGGCGTGCGTTTCTGGAACCACGATTTTCCGCCCGCGCCGTCTGGATAGCGTTCCAGCAGCAACGGCCGTCCGCCCAACCGAGCCAATAGCGGACCGGCGACAGCCTGGTAATAGCGGACCAGATCGAGTTTCGTCTCGCCCCGTTCCGGAAAATACACCTTGTCCGGGCTGGAAATCGTCAGTTCCACGCCGTCGAGTTCCAGCGTCACGCCGCTCATCGGGCCTCCCCGAACAGATCCGCCAGTTCGGCCGGCGGGGCCTCTTCCAGCTGCGCGTAAGTGCATGATTCCGGAGTCCGGTCCGGACGGAAGCGCACCAATCGCCCGCCGTGGCGGAAGCGGCCGCCTTGCAGGTGTTCGTAGCGCACTTCGGCGACCTGTTCCGGGCGCAGCGGTTCCCACGACAGGTCCTTGTCCGGCGCCCACCGGCTGTTGGCACCCGGTCGACGCACCTCGTCGGCCTGCCATTCCGCCCAAGTACGCCACGGATGCCCGTCGAGCGCGTTCTCCCGCCACGGGGCCAGCTCCTCGACCAGCTCCCGCCGCCGCGCCGCCGTGAAGCTGCTCGCGACGCCGACGTGATGCAGCGCCCCGTCCTCGTCGTACAGCCCGAGCAGCAGCGATCCGACGCCCTTGCCGTCCTTGTGCCACCTGAATCCGGCGACGACGCAGTCCGCGGTGCGCTCGTGCTTCACCTTCAGCATCACGCGTTTGTCCTGCTCGTACGGCAGGTCGGCAGGCTTCGCCATGACCCCGTCGAAGCCCGCGCCCTCGAACCGGGTGAACCAGTCCTGCGCGATGTCCGGATCCGTCGTGAGCGGGGTCAGGTGCACCCGCTGCAAGCCGATCGCGGGCGCGAAAATGCCCTCCAGCGCCCGCCGCCGCTCGGCGAACGGTTCCTCGGTCAGGTCCCGCTCCCCCAGCGCGAGCAGGTCGAACGCGACGAAACTGGCCGGCGTCTCTTCCGCCAGCTTCCGGACGCGGCTGGCCGCCGGGTGCAGCCGCAGCTGCAACGCCCCGAAGTCCAGCCCGCGCGGCGTGACCAGCACGATCTCGCCGTCGACGACGCATTTGTCCGGCAACGCCTCCCGCAGCAGCTCGGCCAGCTCCGGGAAGTACCGAGTGAGCGGCCGGTCGTTGCGCGAACCGAGTTCGACCTCGTCGCCGTCGCGGAACACGACGCAGCGGAAGCCGTCCCACTTCGGCTCGTACCAGAACCCGCCGTCGCGCGGCACCTCGTGCACGGCTTTGGCGAGCATCGGCCGCACCGGCGGCATCAGGGGTAGCTCCACCTGCGCGATCCTAAGCGGAACAGACGCTGACCTGCACCTTTTTACCAGCGCGCCAGCACAAGCCCGCCTCGCGGCTTAGGCGTGAAGTACGTGGCCTTGCGGGGCATCCGCCGTCCCGCCGCGTGCACGGCCCGCACTGTCTCGAACGGCACCGGGGCCAGCTGCACCACCGCGTCCGCGTCCGGCGGGACGGGACTGCCCGGCAGCAGCGGGCGGATGTGCGGGCCATCCGGGTCGAGACCGAGCGCCGAGCCGAGGAGCGTCTGTTCCACCACCTCGTGGTCGATGACCAGCGGATCCGTTCCGGGAAGCCGCACCCGCAGGACGCGCGAGCCGGCCAGCACTACCGCCGTGCCGGGGCAGGACGGCGGGGTCGCGTCATCCGACCAGGCCACCTCGAGTCCCGCCTCCTGCCAGGCCGCGAACAGGCTTTCGGCAGAGCGCCCGGTCCCGAGGAGCACGCGGTTGATCGCCCGGATCTCCAGCTGCGACCCCGCGGTGATCAACGCCAGCAGCTGCCCGCTTCCGGCCGCGGCCGCGACCCGGTGGTTCCCGTCCGCCACCAGCAGATCGCTCGCCGACGCGGCCTCCAGCAGCCGTTCCCGCATCTCCCCCGGCCGCACCACCCACAGCTCGTGCGCCAGCCCCGCACGGTCCACAGTGGACACATCGGGGTCGGCCGAACTCGTCGCCTCCTTGACCACCGCCGTCAGCTCCGCACCGTCGCCAACCGGCACGAGCAGCGCGGCGCTCGTCGCGCAGCCCAGGCCGTCCAGCACGGCCGCGCGCTCCGCAACCACCTCCGGATAAACCTCCTCGGTGTGCTTGACGTGCGAACTGGCCGAGGTCAGTTCCCGGACGTCGACCAGGCACAGCACGCCCGCGATCGCTTCGCCGATCCGGTAAGCCGCGACGAACTCGGTCTCCGGCCGGTAATGCCCGGCCAGCAGCCGTTCGAGCGTCGCCCGGGCCTCCGGCAGCGCGGCCTCGACGTCCAGTCCGGCCGCCAGCGCCACCGGCGTCCGCGCCGGATGCTGCGCCGCCAGCAGCGTGTCGCCCTCCGCCGCGGCGAGCGCCCTCTTCACTGCCTCCGGTTCGGCGAACTCGTCGACGTCCGGTCCGGGCACCGCGCCCTGAACGACCCAGCCCCGGCCGATCGGCCGCACCCACCTGTCCATCCCCCCATGATGACGGTCGGGCGAACACTCGGGCACCGAGCGATCGGCTGGGGAATGCTTGCCGAGGCGAACGAGTTCATTTCGAACATGGGTAGCACGAGCAGTCCGCCCGCGGCGAAACGCGCCGCCGTGGGCCTTCGTTCCGAGCGGGGTCCGGTCCTCGCCGCCGTCATGCTGAGCACCGGCCTCGTGGCCCTCGACAGCACCATCATCGCCACCGCGGTCCCCTCGGTGGTCCGCGACCTCGGCGGGTTTTCCCAGTTCCCGTGGCTGTTCTCGATCTACCTGCTCACCCAGGCGGTCACCGTGCCGCTGTACGGCAAGTTCGCCGACGTCCTCGGCCGCCGCCCGGTGATGTTCTTCGGCATCGCCGCGTTCCTGCTCGGCTCGGTGCTGTGCGGGGTCGCGTGGAGCATGCCGGTGCTGATCGCGGCGCGCGCGGTGCAGGGCATCGGCGCGGGCGCGGTCCAGCCGATCAGCATGACGATGGTCGGCGATCTGTACACGGTCGAGGAACGCGCCCGGGTGCAGGGCTACCTCGCCGGCGTGTGGGCGGTCGCCTCGGTGATCGGGCCGACGCTCGGCGGCGTGTTCGCCGAATACCTCAGCTGGAGGTGGATCTTCTTCGTCAACCTGCCGCTCGGCGCGCTCGCCGCGTGGATGCTCTACCGCAAGTTCACCGAGCAGGTGAAACGCACGCGGCACAAGGTCGACTACACCGGCGCGACCCTGTTGACGGTCGGCTGCGCGCTGCTGATCCTCGCCCTGCTGGAAGGCGGGGTCGCGTGGAGCTGGACGTCCGCGCCGAGTCTGGCGATCTTCGCCGTCGGCGTCCTGATGCTGGTCACGTTCGTGCTGGTCGAGCGCCGCGCGGACGAACCCGTGCTGCCGCTGTGGGTGTTCACGCGCCGCACGCTGATCGGCGGAAACCTGGTCGCGCTGGTCACGGGCGCGGTGCTGCTGGGCTTCAGCTCGTTCCTGCCCACGTACGCGGAAGGCGTCCTCGGAACGGACGCGCTCACCGCTGGCTTCGCGCTGGCCGCGCTGACGATCGGCTGGCCGATCGCGGCCTCGTTGTCCGGAAAGATCTACCTGCGGATCGGATTCCGCGACACCGCGCTGATCGGCACCGGATTCCTCCTCGTCGGGGCCGTCCTGGCGACGTTCCTCGGTCTGGACTCGGTCGTCTGGATGGCCGCGGCGGCCGTGTTCGTGGTGGGGATCGGGCTCGGGCTTTCGTCGAGCCCGACCGTGGTGGCCGTGCAGTCCACCGTCGGCTGGGAGCGCCGCGGCGTGGTGACCGCGACCAACATGTTCAGCCGTTCGCTGGGCAGCGCGGTCGGCACCGCCATCTTCGGCGCGATCGCCAACGCCACCCTCGCGGGACGGTTCGCGAACCCGCCCGCGGAGGTCGCCGGGCATCTTCCGGCGAGCGTCGACGCCACCAGCCGCATCCTCGGCGGCGCGCACGACAACTCGCCGGCGACGGCGTACGTGCGCGAATCGCTGGCCGGAGCCACGCACAACGTGTTCCTCGCGATCGTCGCCGTGTCGGTGGTCAGTGTCGTCGGGCTGCTGCTCATGCCCCGCAAGACCGAGCAGCTGACGTTCTAGTTCTGCAGCGGTACGAGTTCGCGCACGAAATCGTCGAGGAACTGCCGGTAGTCGCCGGAGTACCCCGGCCGAACCACGAATTTCGTGAGTCCGGCCTCGATGTGCTGCTCGATCATCCGGCGCGCCTCGGCCCAACTGGTCGGCACGAGGTCAGCGGCCGGACGGCCCGGATTGCGCTGCTGCGCCACCGCCCGCAGCCTTTCCGGGATCCCGTGCAGCGCGAGGACCATGCTCAACCCGAAGTGGTCCGATTCGATCTCCCGGTCGGCTTCGGCAGCGGCTTCCTGGATCGCCAGCCGCGCCGCACGGGACTGACCCGGCGTGTGGAAGCTGCCGAGCCATCCATCGGACAACCGGCCCGCGCGACGCAACGCCGCCGGAGCGGACCCGCCGACCCAGACGTCGAGCCGCTTCGCCGGACGCGGCCCGATCGTCACGTTGTCGACCTGGAAAAACTCGCCGTCGAAGGACACGTTGTCCTGTTCGAGCAGCAAACGCAGCAACGCGAGCGACTCGTCGAACACCGCCGCGCGCCGCCCGTCCGGCACCTGGAACAGCGCGCGTTCCGCGGCCTGCGCGGGCAATAAGCCGAACACCGGGAGGACGCGTTTCGGAGCCAGCCCCGCCAGCGTGACCAGCTGTTTCGCGACCAGCACCGGATTGCGTCCGGGCAGAATCGCCACGCCGGTGCCCAGTTTGAGCCGTTCGGTGCGGGCCAGCGCGTGCGTCATGCCGATCACCGGATCGACATCCGGCGAATAGACCACTTCGGACAGCCACAGCGAGTCGACGCCCGCCGCCTCGGTCAGCTCGGCCAAACCGGTGAATTCCGCCGGCCCGGTCCCGAGTCCCGGAGCCACCCCCACCCGGATCTTGTCCACGCTCGCTCCGCTCTGTCGGCACGTACTCCTCGGCAGAACCTGATCCGGGCGCGAGTTCTTCCCGCTAAGCGGTCGCTTCGATCACCCGGCCCAGCGCGGCGTGCAGCGCCTCCAGCTCGGAGACCTCCATGCCGAGCCGCTCCACGACGCGATACGGGATCTTCTCCGCCTCGGCACGCAGCTCCCGGCCCTTCTCGGTGAGCTCGACGGTCAGCTGGCGCTCGTCGGCCCGGCTGCGGCCACGGGTCACGTACCCGACCGCTTCCAGCCGTTTGAGCAGCGGCGACAGCGTCGCGGGCTCGTGCCGCAACGCCGTGCTGAGATCCTTGACCGAGCGCGGCGACTGCTCCCACAGCGCCAGCATCACCAGGTACTGCGGATGGGTCAGCCCGTGCGGCTCCAGCAGCGGCCGGTAAATCGCGATCACGCTGCGCGAGGCGACCGACAGCGCGAAGCACACCTGCCGGTCGAGCTTCAGCGGGTCCTCGCCAAGGTCGATCTCGGCCACTCGTCCTCCTCGTGCTCGCGCCCACTCTAGCGCGGGCTGCACCACACTAATAGTTAGTGTACTAATCATTAGGGTACTGTGGCCGCAGACCCCGAGGAGGAACGATGACCGACCGGCCCGGCGTTCTCCGCTGGTTCTGGTACGCCGTGAGCGGACGGCTCCCGGAGCGCTACCGCGACTGGCTGCTGCACGACGCGACGTCCAAGCACTGGAAGGCCCGGCACGTCCTGCGCGCGACGGTGGGCATCGCGCCGCTGTGCCTGGTCTGGCTCCTGCTGCCGGCCCCGCTCGGGCTGCGGCTGGCGATCGTGCTGATGGCCGCGCTGGTGTCGTACTTCTACTCGTGCGCGTACATGGAGGAAAGCATCGACCACCGGTTGTCCCGCAACGGTTTCCCGCCCGGAACGGGCAAGCGGATCCGGCGGGAGAAAGCCGCCGAGGCCAACGCCGAGGCGACCGCCCGCTACATCGCGGCCTATCGGCAGGACCCGGCCGACTAGACTCGGGAGCCGATGAGACGCAAGCGCCCGGCCCCGATCCCGCCCCGGCACGGCCTGGACCCCGCACGGCTGCGGCTGCCGGAAGAGGGTCCGTGGACGACCCTGCTGGAGCACCTGGTCGAACGCCTGCCCCGCGTCGCCCCCGCGCGGATCGAGGAAATGCTGCACGAGCAGCGGATCCACGGCGAGAACGGCCCGCTGGGGATTGACGCGGCGTACGTTCCGGGTTCGTTCATCTGGTTCCACCGCGATCTGCCGGACGAGGTCCCGGTGCCGTTCGACGTCACCGTCCTGCACCGCGACGAACACCTGCTCGTAGTCGACAAACCCCACTTCCTGGCGACCATCCCGCGTGGGCGGCACGTCCTGGAAACCGCCTTGGTGCGCCTTCGCCGCTCGCTGGACCTGCCCGCCCTGTCCCCCGCCCACCGCCTCGACCGCGTCACGGCGGGGCTGGTGATGTTCGTGATCACGCCGTCCGCGCGCGGCGCGTACCAGACGATGTTCCGCGATCGGTTGGTACACAAGGAATACGAGGCGATCGCGCCCTATGACCCGCTTGTGGAACTGCCCCGGGTGGTGCGCAGCAGGATCGTGAAGGAACGCGGCGTGCTGGCCGCGCAGGAGGTACCCGGACCGCCGAATGCCGAGTCCACAGTGGAGCTTCTGGAACACCGGGACGGGCTGGGCCGCTATCGCCTCACGCCCGCCACTGGACGCACGCATCAGCTGCGGGTCCACATGTGTTCCCTGGGAATCCCGATCCTGGGCGACGATTTCTATCCGGAGCTGCACGAGAAACCGCTCGACGACTTCACGAAACCGTTGCAGCTGCTGGCGAAAGTGCTGGAATTCGAGGATCCGCTGACCGGCGAGCACCGCCGGTTCACCAGCGGCCGGACACTCGCGGCTTGGGATTCGCTGGAAGAATGGGCTAGCTGACAGCGTGGTTCCGATCTCCAAGAGCGAGTGATAACTGCTGATCGCGGTGGCGAGCAAAACGACATCAGGGCGAAGCACACTTCAGCAAGCGCATGCGTGCGGTCTGGCGGTGGAGCGGACCCATTAACAGCACGACATCCGCACTTATTATCCGGCCAGGTCACGGCTCGGGGGTCACCATTTCGGCCGTGCGACCTTCGATCTCGGCTGCCTCGTTGACCTCCGAAGCCGTTGGCTCGACTACGTAGGCCGAATGTCCGTCCGCTGCCAGCCATCGGGCGTGCATCCCGTTGCCCCGCAGACGTCGAGGGCTCTTCGCCCGGGCGCTTCCAGGCTTCCGTGCGGGTGATCGGACGAGCCGAGTGCTTTCAGCGCGGAAGGATGCCAGGCGGCGGCAGGCACCCGTCCGGCGGCAAGCGATCACCTGGTCCAGAACTTGATCCCGCTCCACTCCACGGTAATCGGTCCCGCCCCGCTCGCCGTACGATACGAGCCGAATTTATCGTAATAACTACCCGACGGGCTGTCGTCCGTCTGCTTCAGCGAGCCGTTGATGTACACCTTGTGGGTACTGCCGACCTCATTGATCGTATTGACCCGCACCGAAGTCCCCACCGTCGCGCCGGTGGCCACCGTCTGGCCGTTCTCCACGGTGTAGAGCCGCCCGCCTTTCTCCACCGCCAGCAGGAAATACGGCCCGGCGTTCGAACCGTCGCGGAACGTCTGTTTCAGGCTGATCCGCGAACCGCCCATGCTGGTGATCTTGAACGACCCCTCGAACTGGTGCGTGCCGCCGGTGTAGGTCTCGTAGCGGCGCTCGGCCCGTTGCTCGCCGCTGCCGTCCGAGCAGGTCAGCTTGAAGGTGAGCCCGCTGACCTGGCCGCAGCCCTTCTGCTGTTCCTTGTACCCCGGCGACCAGGGTTTCCAGGTGCCGCCGCCGACCTGGGCGTCCGCGACCGGGGCGAGAATCGCGATCCCGCACACCGCCGCCGCCAGTGCTCCGCCGATCCGGGTTCTCGTGCGCACGTGCCAACCTCCGTGGAACTCAGGGCGGCGGTAGCGGTACAGGTCCAGACCACTGCCGATCACTGTAAGTCCCCGGCCGGTCGCGGACAAGGGCGGCATCCTTGACGACTTTGTTTGTCACTGCTTGGCTCAGGGAATGCAGGACGTCGAAGTGATCGAGGACCCCGCCGTCGCGGCGGCCGCGCTGGACCCGGTGCGCGCCCGCCTGCTGGCCGCGCTGACCGAACCGGCGTCCGCCGCGGCGCTGGCCTCCCGAGTGGGTCTGACCAGGCAAAAGGTCAACTACCATCTCCGCGCGCTCGAATCGCACGGCTTGGTCGAACCCGCCGGAACCCGGCAGTGGGGAGGCCTCACCGAACGGCTTTTCGCCGCCACCGCCGGCGCTTATCTGGTCTCCCCCGCCGCCCTCGGGGCCGCCGGTTCCGCACGGGTGAAGCCGGACCGCCTATCGGTGAGCTACCTGCTGGCGGTCGCCGGCCGGACGCTGCGCGAGGTCGCCGGACTGGCCCGCCGCGCCGCCCGCGCGGGCAAACCGCTCTCGACGCTGACCTTGGACACGGAAATCGCCTTCGCCTCGGCGCGCGACCGGTCCGCCTTCACCGACGAACTGACCGCCCTCGTGACCGACCTCGTGTCCCGCTACCACAACGAATCCGCCCCCGACGCACGTCTGCACCGGCTCATCGTCACCGCGCATCCCAAACCCGCCGAGTAGTTCATCCGAACAGGTGTTCGATTGTCGTGTAGCTTGGAGGCATGAGTCAGGCATTTCAGGGCTCGCTGTTCGGTGCCAGCGGGCCGGCCACGCTGGGCCCGTTGTCCGGAGCGCAGCGCACCGAATTGGGGCAAGGCGCGTGGATCGACGTGCTGCCCGGATGGCTCGACGGCTCGGATGAGTTGTACGAGCACCTGGCGGCGGAGGTCCCGTGGTACGCGGAACGCAGGCAGATGTACGACCGGGTGGTCGCCGTGCCGCGGCTGCTGTGCTTCTACCGCGAGCACGCGCCGCTGCCGCATCCAGTCCTCACCGAGGCCCGGGAGGCGCTGTCCGCGCACTACGCGGCTGAACTGGGCGAACCGTTCCGCACCGCCGGGCTCTGCTATTACCGCGACGGCCAGGACAGCGTCGCCTGGCACGGCGACGACCTCGGCCGCGGCCGGACCGAGGACACCATGGTGGCGATCCTGTCCGTCGGCGCGGCCCGCCATCTGGCGCTGCGCCCGAGAGGCGGCGGGGAATCGGTGCGGTACCCATTGGGCCACGGAGACTTGATCGTGATGGGCGGGTCGTGCCAGAGGACATGGGAACACGCCATCCCGAAAACGGCCCGGGCGGTGGGGCCGCGGATCAGCATCCAGTTCCGGCCTCGAGGAGTGCGATGAGGTGAACCGGGAAGTGCGGTGAGGAAGATGCCGGTGAGGACGGGGCCGGGCGGGGCTGTGGAGGGGGTCCGATCACCTGCCCGGGTTCGAGCCCGCTTCGCGTACAAGGATTCGATCGCGCCGCCAGCACGCTGCCGGGGCGGCTAGGCCGACTCGCCCATCACCAGCGCACCCTCGATTCGGCTAGACCTCCTCGAGCCCATCGAGCGCGCGCTGCCGGTACGGCTAGATCACCTCGCGCACCACCACGCCATCGACTCGGCAAGGCCGCCCCACCACCAGCGCTCCGTCGGCTCAGCTAGACCGCCTCGCGCACCGCCACCACGCTGCCAGCGCGGTTAGACCGCCTAGCCCACCGCCACCAAGCTGCGAGCGCGGCTAGACCGCCTCGCGCGCCACGAGCGCGCTGTCGGTCCGGCTGTGCCGACGAGCGTGCTGTCGAGGTGACCTCGCCAGCCGTGCGGCCGCTGCCCTAAGCCGTCCCACCGGGCGTGTCCGCCGCGTCCCGTGGTCAATTCCGTCCCAGCCACAGCCATGCGCGCACACCCGCGCACCAACCGACCTTTCACCGGCCCCGATCCGGAGCAATCACCGCAACCACCCCGGCCTAGAGGAGGTCCGGCGTCAGTCCACCAGCACCGGCAGCGAGTCGAGCCCGTACACGATCGACACCTTCCGGAACGCCAGCTCCTCCGGCTGTACCGCGAGCCGCAGGTTGGGGAAGCGCCGGACCAGCGCCGGGTAGGCCGCTCGCAGCTCCATCCGGCCCAGTTCCGCGCCGATGCAGCGGTGGATCCCGTACCCGAACGCCAGGTGCGAGGAGGGCTCGCGGGTCGGGTCGAAGCGGTCCATGTCGCCCTTGCCGAGCACCGGGTCGCGGTCCGCGACCGACAGCGACACCAGCACGATGTCGCCCTCGCTGATGTGCACGCCCGCGATGTCCATGTCCTGCTTCGCGAACCGCGGGAACGCCATCTGCACGACCGTCAGGTACCGCAGCAGTTCCTCGACGAACCGGTGCACCGAATCGTCGTCGCCTCGGACCGCTTCGAACGCGGCCGGGTCGCGCAGCACCACCAGCGCGCCCAGCGCCAGCATGCTCGCCGTGGTCTCGAGACCGCCGGTCAGGAGGCCGTCCGCGAGACCGGCGAGTTCGCGGTCGTCGATCTCGTCGCCGTGCTCCTTGATCAGCATGCCGAGCAGGCCGTCGCCGGGCTGCTGGCGCTGCTTGCGCACGATCTCCAGCAGGTACCCCAGCGACTCCGAGATCGCCCCCAGCGACGCGCCGGCACCGCTGAACAGGTCGAACCGCGCGGTGCTCAGCCGCTGGAAGTCCGCCCGGTCCTCATAGGACACGCCGAGCAGCTCGCAGATCGTGAGCGAGGGAATGGGCAGCGCGAACTGCTCCCACAGGTCCACCGGCCCGTCCGCGGCGGCCATCGCGTCCAGCTGGCCCGCGACGATCTCGTCGATCCGCGGCGTCAGCCGGGAAAGCCGGCGCATCGTGAACTCGGGAGTCAGCAGCTTCCGCAACCGCGTGTGGACCGGCGGGTCGGCGAATCCGAGGCCGCCGGGGTTCTGGTCCTCGGTGACGCCCGCGTTGCCGACGAGGTTCGTGAAGTCGTTGCTGAACTCCGTGCCCTTCCCGAGGACAGCCTTGGCCTCCTCGTACCCGGTCACCAGCCAGGCGTTCATCCCGAACGGCAGGTCCAGCTTGCTGATCGGGGCCTCGGCGCGCAGCCGGCCGAGGTCCGGAACCGGGTCGAGCCCCTGGCGGCGCAACGGCTCCAGCGCCGAATCCGGCAGCAGCGCCATCTTCTCGAGATCGAAACCGCGCTTCTGCTGGCGGGCGATGTACCGGCGGCCGGCCCAAGCGAGGATGCGCGAACGGAGACTCCCCATGGCCGCGACAGTACCGCAACCATCCCCTCCTCCGGCCCCGGGCGGAGACGCCCGTCACCCCGCGACCAGCGCCGATCCACTGTGGACTTTCGTCACCCGGCCAGGTGACGGCCTCCGGGAATTGTCAGACCCTCCGGACAGAATGGCCCGCATCGGAATCGAGCTGCGTGACCAGCCGGTCGCAGCCGGTGAAAGTACGCGACGACAGTGCGAGTCCCGTGAGTGGCTCGCGGAGAAAGGGAGGAAGCGGACATGACTGCGGCGCTGATCGGGCTGGCCGCCGCGACCTTGCGTGCGCAGCTCTCGCGCGCCACAGCCAGCCACGGCGGCCTTGCCCTGACCGCCGGCGAGACCTGGATCGGCAAAACCACGCTGGTCAGCGCACTGGCCGACGACGCGCGCGAGCCAGGCGCGCTCGTCCTCGGCGGCACGTGCTGGGAGTTTGAGGCCGCACCCGGCTACGGGAGGCACCGGGAAGCCAGATTGCACAAATGGGCCGTCGCCAGCTCTTCCAACGCCAGGGCTACCGCGCCCACCACTGAAGCGTCGTGGTCGGACCGCGCGGGCACCGACTCCGGCGGGAACGGCACCGCAAAGCGGGCACCAGCACCTCAGCCGACCGAACCAACCCGCCGCCAAACGCGACCCGCGCTGCTCGACGTGGTACCCGTGACCGGCGAAGCGTCGAGACAACCCCGCCGGTCACGGAGTCTCATTCCCGCAACGCCAACGCCACCGCGCCCAGCAGCGAAGCGTCCTGGTCAAACCGCGCAGGCACCAACTCCGGCGGGAACGGCACCGCCGCCGCCAAACGTTCTCGCAGGGCGGGCAGCAGCACATCGGCCGATCGGACCAGTCCGCCGCCGACCGCGATTCGCGAGGGGTCGAAGGCGATCGCCAGGTTGGCTACGTGCATGGAAAGCTCGTCCAACGCCGAAGCGACGAGCTCCTTGGCTTCCGTATTTTCCCGCGCCAGTGCGAACAACTCCCCCGCCGTGACCGGGCGGCCGAGCAGCGCGGTCGCCCGCGTGCCCAGCCACCGGCCTCCGACGGCTTCTTCCAGCGGCGCCGCTCCGCTGGCGAATCCGTCGGCGTCTTGGGGGGTGCGCAGGTTGTACCCGATCTCCCCGGCCGCCCCGTTCGCGCCGGTCAGCAGGCGGCCTCCGACCAGGACCGCGGCGGCGATGCCGGTGCCCAGAGACAGGAAGACCGCCGGGTCGGCGCCGGCCAGGGTGCCCCAGGTCCATTCCGCCAAGGCGGCGGCTTTCGCGTCGGTGCCCACCGCGACCGGGACCGCTGGGAAAGCCGCGGACACCAGCTCGGCCAGGTGGAGTTTTTCCCAGCCGGGCACGTTCGGGGCCAGCAGGATCCGGTCCGGCAGCACGATTCCCGGGCTGACCACGCCGATCGCGGCTAGCCGGGAACCGGAAACCAGCTGGGCGGCGGCGGACAGCGCCCGGGCGACCACCTGTTCGGCGCCCGCTTCGGCGTCGGTGTCCAGGCGACGGGTCGCCAGCAGGGCGCCGGTCCGGTCGGACAGACCCAGCGCCACTTTCGTGCCGCCGAAGTCGATGCCCAGGATCAGGTCGTCCGATGTCACTCGCGGGTCCCCTCGATGACCGGCGGGACAGCCCCCTGGCTGTCCCGCTGCGGACCGGCCGGCACCACGACCCGGCCGGTGTTGAACCCGTCGACGCTGACGGTCGGGGCCGCGCCGTGAAGGTCGGCGGCCCGGTAGCGGACGGTCAGCGTCTGCGACTGGCCCGGCCACAACGTGATGTCGTTGTCGTCCCAGGTCGCAGCTGGCAGCTGGGACCCGTCAGTGGAGCGGCGCAAGTCCGCGCGCAGGAAGAAGCTGACCCCGGACGTCTTCGACGTGTTGGCGACCGTAACCGTCGTCTCGGTGTCCGTGCCGTCCGGGCCACGCGACGGACGCGTCGCAGCAGTCACGTTGACCTGCGATTTCGGCAGGTCCCGCAAGGCGGTGAGGTCGCCGTACTGGCTCATCGTCGCCTGCGGGTTCTGCAGCGTCTTCGCCCAGTCCACGACGTCCTTCTGCGTGGACATCCAGTAGACGTTGCGATCCACGACCTTCCCGCCCTGCCGCACCTGCAGCTCCACGAAGTACACCTGCGCCTTCGCCGGCGCCTTCGTCTCGGCCGGAGCCTTCGGCTTCAGCAACCCGGTCGCGACGCCCTGGCTGTCCAGCGAAACCGCCGGAGCGGTTTGGTCGTCGAGGACCTTGCCCGCGGTGTCGTACACCTTGGCCTGCACGGAAATCCCGTTCTGCCGCACCGCGCCCAGGTTGGACAACGCGACCGTGCCGGTGTCATAGGTGTACAGCGCGTGCAGCGGCTTATTCGCCTTCTGCGCACCGAAATACGCGCCCGGCTGGTCGCCGTCGTTGTTGTACAGCGCCCACAACAGCGTCGGCCAGCCCTTGTTCAGCTGCCAGTAGACCACGCCGGTCGACGGGTTCTGCTTGTCGTTGGCGTGCGCGAGGAACGCTTCGAACTGGGACCGGGTGTTCTCGTAGTTCGCGATCTGCGCGGACTCCACATAGGACTCCAGCGAATCCCATTTTCCGTACCGGCGGGCGATCGACTCGTCCAAGGTGTACAGCGTGCCGAACTTGTAGCCGCCGTGCCCGGGTTCGTAGTTCGCGTGGTACTGGTTGTACGCCGGGTCCTGCCACAGCTTCGTCTGCTCTGCCGGCGACAGGAACCGCCGGAGCGAATCCAGCGTCGGCACGGTGTGTCCGGCGCTCTGCTCGCTCGCGAAACCCCAGGCGCCGCCCGCGTTCGTGCGGCTCGGGTCGGTCTTGTCGAAGGTCGAGGAGTCGTACCAATAAGACGGCGGGACCCAGTCGTAGGGGCCTTCCTTCTCCCCCGACGGGCCGAGCGTCTTGGTGCTCTTGTACTCCGCCGACGCGATCACCGGCACGTCCCAGTCGGCTGCCTTGAACGCGCTCAGCGTTTCGCTTTCCTGCCGCGGGATCGGCTCGTTGTCGCTCCAGCCGTAGGTGATCACGCTGGGATGGCCGCGTTCGGCCTGCGCGATCGAATACGCGGAATCGTGCATGATCCGGTAGTCGCGGTCGGTCAGCTTCTCCGGATGTTCCGGCTGCCAGGCGTCGCAGCAGAGGAATCCGCCGAGCACCAGCAGTCCGGCGCGATCGGCCTGCTCGTAGAAGTCCGCGGGCATGTCGTGGCCTTCGAGGCGGACGCCGGACAGCCCCATGTTCTTGATCAGCGCGAGCTGGTGCGCGATGTCGGCCTTGTCGTAGCGCAGGAACAGGTCCGGCGCGAAACCACCGCCGCGGAACACGAAGTCGCGGCCGTTGACCGCGAACTTCCGTGCACCGTCCGGCAGCGCCGGCGACTTGCCGATCAGCTTCGACGTCACCGTCCGGATCCCGAAGGTCTGCGACGACGTTGTCGACACCACGCCGCCCTGCGAAACTGTCGTACCCAAGGTGTACAACGGCTGTGCACCCATCGAGTACGGCCACCACACCTGAGGCTTGACGATCTTCAACTGCGGGAACTTCGCCGGCGTGAACGTCACGGTCTGCTTGGCGTGCGCGGGAATCGTGACGTTCTGCTTCACGACGATCGGCGCGCCGCGGCCTGGCGGCGTGACCGTCGCGGTGACCTCGCCGGTCTGCGGCGTGTCCGCGTCATTGGTGACGTCGACCTTCGCGGTCAGCGAGGACGTCGACAGGTCCGCCGCGTTGTCCTGCACGACGTGCGCGTTGTCGCCGCTCAGCGCGTCCGACAGCTGCAGCCTCGGCGGGAATTGGAGACCGGTGTTGTTGTCCGGCACGATCTGCGCCCAGTCGGCCTGGTCGAGCGTGTACATCGAATTCGGGTCGTTCGGGTACATCTTGACCGCGAGCGTGTTCTTGCCCGGCCGCAGGAGTTTCGTGACGTCGAAGGTGTGGCCCGCGTACGCGCCGCTCATCACGTCCTTGCCCGCGACGAGCGTGCCGTTGAGCCACACGTCGCCCTCGCCGACGACGCCCGGGATGGTCAGCTTCGCGTTCTTGCCCGGCCGGAAACCGGGGTCGAAATCGGTGCGGAACCACCACGGGTCCATGAACTGCTTCGTGGTGACCGGCCCGCGCTTCGTCTGGTAGCCGAAGCATTTGCGCATGTTGTCGGAGTAAAAGACATTCGGGCACTTGCCGTTCTGCACCAGCGCGTTGATCTCGGTGCCCGGCGCGCCCGCGTCGTCCGGCTTCACCTTCAGCCAGCCTTGCGTCGGGTAGCCGAGCTTCGACACCGCCGTGCCGTCGTCCTTGACCTGCGCGGTCGTCAGCACCTGCCAGCCGCCGAGGCCGATCGTCGACGGGCCTTGCGGACCGGATGTCGCCGCCGTTTCCGGTTGCTGTGCGGAAGCAGTGGCCGAAACGACTCCAGGAACCAGAACCAGCGCGACGATCCCGGCGATCAGCGGTTTCCTCATGACTCCACCCCCGAGACCGGCTGGGCCGCGAACGCCTCGCGGATTTCCTTGGGACCGAACGGCCACACCTTTTCCTTCGAGGCATAGATCAGGAAGGCGACGACCCCGAGGACGATCCAGGCGATCGAGAGCCAGATCGACAGCCAGCTGGCGGATACATACACGTAAACCCACCCGAGGAGCGCGATGATCGTCGGCACCGGATACAGCACCTGCCGGTAAGGCCGCTTGAGATGCGGCTGCCGGCGGCGCAGCACGACGATCGCGGCGACCTGCGCGAGCGACTGGATGATCACCAGCACCGTGACCGCCGCGTTGATCACGTCAGTCAGAGTGAACAGCGAGCCGATCGCGGTGATCAGCCCCATCGCGAGCACGCCCGCGGTCGGGAGGTGCAGCTTCGGGTGCAGTTTGCCGAACACCGGCAGGAACACCTTGTCGCGCGCGGCTTCGAACGGCACCCGCGACCCGCCGAGCAGGCCCGCGAACACCGAACCGATCGCGGCGATCACGATGAAGACGGTGACGATCTTGGCGGCCACCGAACCCCACGCCTGCTCCAGCACCGACGACGCCACCGACGTCGCGCTCTTGATCGATTCCAGCGGCTGCGAGCCGAGAACGCCGACCTGCAGCAGGAAGTAGAGCGTCATGATGCCGAGGATGGAGAAGATGATCGAGCGCGGGAGCGTCCGGCCCGGGTCGCGGACCTCGCCGCCGAGGTAGGCGCTCGTGTTGTAGCCGAGGTAGTCGTAGACGGCGATGACCAGGCCCGCGCCGAGACCGGACCAGAACGCGCCGCTCGAGCCGAAGGCTCCCGGGGTGAAGGCGAACGCCTGGTGCGCGTCGAAGTGCGTGAACGCCGCGATGATCACCGCGAAGACGGCGAACAGCATGACCAGGAAGAGTGCGGTGGTGAGCTTGCCGATCTGGCCGATCCGGCGGAACAGCGCGAGCACGATCAGCACGACGAGGCCGACGCCGATGGCCTTGCCCAGCGGGGTGACGCCGTCCGCGTCGGTCACGCCCGGCACCAGGTAGCCCAGGTACTGGACCAGCCCGATGATGCCGGTGGACATGATGAGCGGGATGAACAGCACCGCGCTCCAGGCGAACAGGAACGGCATCAGCCGGCCGGTGCGGTACTGGAACGCTTCGCGCAGGTAGATGTAGGTGCCGCCGGCCCCGGGCAGCGCCGCGCCCAGTTCGGCCCACACCAGCCCGTCGGCGAGCGCGATGATCGCGCCGATGATCCAGCCGAACATCGCCTGCGGGCCGCCCATGGTCGCGACCATCGCGGGGATGGTGACGAACGGGCCGATCCCGCACATCTGCGTCATGTTGATCGCGGTCGCCTGCAGCGGCCCGATCCGGCGTTCGAGACCGTTCCCCGGAAGGGTCGCGGAGTCCCCCGGGCGGGTGGGTGAGCTCACGTCGTGCCTCCATCCAATAGTTAGTAAAGCTTCTTAACATAGAAGGAACGGGGTGCGGAAGGGCTGCGTCCGGAAAGTTGCCGAAACCGGTGCGGGAGTGGGAGAAGGGGCCGGTGGGGCACGGGCGGCGGGACCGGACGGAAGCACCGCTGGCCTGGGCCGGGGATCCCCGGGGCAACGGGCCGGCAGGACGAGCGGAAAACCGGCTGACGAGCGGCCCTGCCGCTGCCAGACTGCTTCCCCACATCCGCCCAAGCCGGGGAGCGTTCGCGTGCAGTCCCAACCGATCTTGCCCACCGAACGGATCCGCCTCGTCCCGTTGTCCGCCGGACATCTCGAGCACCTGGCCGGGCTCTCCGCCGATCCAGAAGTGATGCGTTATCTCGGCGGCGTGCTGACCCGGGAGCAGGCCGCGGAAGAGCTCCGGACGACCCTCGAGTACGCCGCTGGCGGCCTCGGTTGCTGGACCGGGTTCGTCGACGGCGGTTTCGCCGGATTCTGGTCCCTGCGGCCAGGGGAATTCCCGGGGCAAGCGGAATTGGGCTATCGGCTGCTCCGTGCGCATTGGCGGCAAGGACTCGCCAAGGAAGGCGCGCGCGAACTGCTCCGGCACGGGTTCCAAGACGTCGGCCTCGGCCGCATCTTCGCCCGGACCGCAGCCGCCAACAAAGGCTCCCAGGCGACGATGGCGTCCCTCGGGCTCCGGCACGTCCGGGACTTCGTCGCCGACCCCGAGTACTTCGCGCCGGGCGACGACCTGCACGCGGTCGAGTACGCCGTCGGCCGCGAAGAATGGCTGGCCCGGGGCTAGCGGAAACAGGTTCACCCCGGCGCGCCGCGGAGGCGGATGGCACGCCGCCCCGGCGACCCCATATCGTTGCGCGGGCAGCCTTCCGGAGGTGGAACCCGACTGTGCCCGACTACTACGCGGTACTCGGCGTGGGGAAAACCGCGTCGCCCACGGAGATCAAGGCCGCCTACCGTCGGCTGGCCAAGACGTTGCACCCGGACGCGGGCGGCACGGTCGGCACGTTCCAGCTGTTGCGCGAGGCCTACGACACCCTCGCCGACCCCAACGAACGCGCGCGCTACGACGCCGGCGTTCCGGCCGCCTCGGTGCCCAAGCCGCGGCCGCGGCGGCGGTTCGGCGAGCAGCCCGGCTATTGCCCGGAACCACCCGACATCGATCCGGAAAGCCTGGAGTGGTGGTCGTTCGCCGCGGCCGACCCGCGGATGCGGCACGGGCGGCGGCGCGGGCCGGGGCACACGCCGGTCGTCGCGGCGCTCGCCGGTGCGGTGCTGGTGTTGCTGCCGCTGGTCGCCGACATCGACTTCACGCCGCCGGTGCTGGTCGCCTGGTTCGCGCTCACCGCGGGCACCGCGTTGCTGGTCCACCGGCTCGCCCGCGGCTACCTGTCCGCGCGCCGCGCCCGGCACGAGTTCGCGGAGGAATTCGGCGGCAGCGCGGTGTTCGGCTCCCCCGGCGCCGAGGCCGACGAGCTGGCCGAACGGCTCACCGCCGAGCTGCTGGAGCGGTATCTGACCCGGCTGCCCGGCGCGCGCATCTTCCACGGTCTCGCGTGGCCCGGTTCGGTGTTCGCCGACGTCGACCACGCGGTGCTGTGCGGAAAACGCCTGGTCCTGATCGAGTCGAAGCTGTGGCTGCCCGGGCATTACGAAACCGCCGAGGACGGACGCCTGCTGCGCAACGGCCGCCCGTTCCGCGGCGGCGGCAGCCAGCTGGGAGAAAGCCTGCAGCGCTACCGCGAACTGCTGCCCGGGGTCGCGCTGCGCGGCGCGATGATCGTGTACCCCAGCCGCGACGGCGAGGTCACCACCGCCGAACCGGACGGCGAACCCGGGCCGCCGATGACGCCGGAGCAGTTCCTGCACGAGATCGGCGGCTGGCTGTCCGCCGAACCGTCCACTGTGGACCACAACGCGCTCCGCACGGTGCGCGCGCAGGTGACCGGAACCGGCCGGGCGGCCTGACTCACCGGGGACATATCCGGCACCTGTCACGCTTTGTGCATGACAACGGTTTCCGCGGACCGCCGTCCCGCCCTGTTCGCACTGGCCGGGATCGCCGCGCTCGCTCTCGGCGCCGTTCTGGTGCTGCTGTTGCAGGTGGTGCCGCCCACCGACGAGATCAGCGCGACCCGGCGGACTATCAGCGAATACGGGCTGTCGGACCACAAATGGGTCTTCGACCTGGCAGTCGTGCTGGTCGCGGCCGGTTCGGCGGTGGCACTCGCCGTGCTGCGGCTGCAGGGACGGCTGCCGGTCGTCGCGGCCGTGCTCGGAGCGTTCTGGACAGCCGGGTTGCTGGTGATCGTCGCGTTCCCGAAGACCGATTGGACCAACGCGGCGGCGACGGGCGCGGGCGGCACGCTGCACCGGATCGCCAGCGTCATCGCCTTTGTCTGTCTTCCGCTCGCTGTGCTGATCTCGGCGCGCACAGCCTTTCCGGATTCGCCGCGCCGCCGGATTCTCGCCCGCACGCTCGCCGTGGCGTCGCTCGCCTGGTTCGCGGTCATCCTCGGCGCGGTCGCGGTCGCCGCGCTGACCGACCAGCACTGGTGGCTGCTCATCCCCTTGGGTCTCGTCGAACGCGGGATGGCGCTCACCGAACTCGTCGCACTGGCCGCCTTGGCCGCACCGCTGCGCACCCGCCGCTGAGCCCGCCCCGATCGGACGAGGGGCTCGCGGTGCACGCGTAATAAGCGTACGCTTAGCCGCCAGCGACGGGTGCCGCGCCGTGGCATCCTGCGCAAGGCAGTCCGAGCAGGCGCAGGCCCGTCCGGACGTGCCGCCCGAGCAGGCTTTCCCCGACGATGAGGAGATCCCCCGTGACCGCTTCCCGTGTGGCCATCGTGACCGGCGCCGGCCGTGGCATCGGCGCCGCCGTAGCCCGCCGCCTCGCCTCCGACGGGTTCGCCGTCGGCCTGCTGGACCTCGACGAGGCCGGGGTGAACAAAGGCGCCGAGGAGATCGTCGCCGACGGCGGCCGGGCGATCGGCGTCGCGCTGGACGTCAGCGACGCCGAGCAGGTCGAGGCCGCGGTGACCCGCGTGGCCGAGGAACTGGGCGCGCCGACCGTGCTGATCAACAACGCCGGCATCACCCGCGACAACCTGCTGTTCAAGATGACCGAACAGGACTGGGACTCGGTGCTGAACGTGCACCTGCGCGGTTCGTTCCTGATGACCCGGGCCGTGCAGAAGTACCAGACGCAGGAGAAGTGGGGCCGGATCGTCAACCTGTCCAGCACGTCGGCGCTGGGCAACCGCGGCCAGGTCAACTACTCCGCGGCCAAGGCGGGCATGCAGGGCTTCACCAAGACGCTGGCGATCGAACTGGGCAAGTTCGGCGTCACCGCCAACGCGATCGCGCCCGGCTTCATCGCCACCGACATGACCGCGGCGACCGCCGAGCGCGTCGGCATGAGCTTCGAGGACTTCAAGGCCGCGGCCGCGGCGCAGATCCCGGTGCAGCGCGTCGGCACGCCCGAGGACATCGCGAACGTCGCGTCGTTCCTGGTCAGCGAGGGCGCGGGATTCGTGTCCGGCCAGGTCATCTACGTCGCCGGCGGACCGAAGGACTGATCGCGATGCGCGTGTTCTCCGATGTCGCCGAACTCGCCGAAGCAGTGGGCGGGCCCTTGGGCACGAGCGAATGGCACACCGTCACCCAGGAGCAGGTGCAGCTGTTCGCCGACGCCACCGGCGACCACCAGTGGATCCACCTCGACACCGAAAAGGCCGCGGCCGGCCCGTTCGGCACGACGATCGCGCACGGGTTCCTGACGCTGTCGCTGATCCCGGCGTTCCTCCCGGAGATCTACCGGGTCGAGGGCCTGAAGATGGGCATCAACTACGGCCTCAACAAGGTGCGGTTCCCGCAGCCGGTGAAGGTGGGCTCGCGGGTGCGCGGGACCGCTGAGCTGGTCGAGCTGACCGACGTGCCCGGCGGCAAGCAGGCCGTGGTGCGCTGGACCGTCGAGATCGACGGCGAGGACAAACCCGCCTGCGTCGCCGAGATGGTTTCCCGGCTCATCCTCTGAACCCTTGACCTCGCACGAAACTGGAGTCCCTCCGATGACCGAAACCGACCCGCCCGGCCTCGATCTGGCGAGGCTGCGCGCCCATCTCGACCGCGAGCGGCCCGGGCTCGTCTCCGGCGCTCTCACCGCGGAAGTGGTGCAGGGCGGGCGGTCCAACCTCACCTATCTCGTCTCCGACGGAGAGCAGCGCTGGGTCGTGCGCCGTCCGCCGCTCGGCCACGTGCTGCCGACCGCGCACGACATGCGCCGCGAGTTCCGCGTGATGAGCGGCCTCGCCGGAACCCCGGTCCCGGTGCCGGAAACCGTGCTGCTGTGCGAGGACGCGGACGTGCTCGGCGCGCAGTTCTACGTGATGCAGTACGTCGAGGGCACGCCGTACCGGACAGCCGAGGAGCTGGAGCGGCTCGGCCCGCAGCGGACGAGGGCGATCGCCGATTCGCTGGTGGACACGCTCGTCGACCTGCACTCGGTCGATCCGGAAGCGGTCGGGCTGGGCGATTTCGGCCGTCCGGAGGGCTTTCTGGAACGCCAGCTGCGCCGGTGGAAGAAGCAGCTCGACGGTTCGCGCAGCCGCGACCTGCCGGGCGCGGACCGGCTGCACGACCAGCTCGCCGCGGCGATCCCGGCGTCCGGCCCGCCCGCCATCGTGCACGGCGACTACCGGCTGGACAACGTGCTCGTCGACGGGGACGACCGGATCACCGCGGTGCTGGACTGGGAGATGTCCACGCTCGGCGACCCGCTCACCGATCTCGGCTTGATGGTCACCTACGCGCAGCGCGACCAGCTCTCGCTGCCGATGGTGTCCAACGCCAGCAGCGCGCCCGGCTATCCGGACACCGACGAGACGATCGCCCGCTACGCGCAGCGGTCCGGCCGCGATCTGTCCGCGCTGGACTGGTACGTGAGCTTCGCGTTCTTCAAGCTCGCGGTGATCCTCGAGGGCATCTACTTCCGTTTCCAGCAAGGAAAAACCGTCGGCGAGGGCTTCGACCAGATCGGTGCCGCCGTCGCCCCCCTGATCGAGCAGGGCAGCAAGACGCTCACCAAGGAGAACTGATGGACTTCGCGTTCGACGCCCGCACCGAGGAACTGCGCGGGCAGCTGCTCGAATTCATGGATTCGCACGTCTACCCGGCCGAGGCTGTTTTCCACGAGCAGCTGGCCGCGCGCACCGACCCGTGGTCGCCGCCGCCGGTCGTCGACGAGCTGAAGGCCGAGGCGCGCAAACGCGGGCTGTGGAACTTCTTCCTGCCCGGCGACCACGGCGCGGGCCTGACCAACCTGCAGTACGCGCCGCTGGCCGAGATCACCGGGCGCAGCCCGCATCTCGCGCCCGCCGCGGTGAACTGCGCCGCGCCGGACACCGGGAACATGGAAGTGCTGACCATGTTCGGCAGCGAGCAGCAGAAAAAGCAGTGGCTGGAACCGTTGCTGGCCGGGGAGATCCGCTCGGCGTTCGCGATGACCGAACCCGACGTGGCTTCTTCGGACGCGCGCAACATCGCGACGAGCATCCGCCGCGAGGGCGACGAGTACGTCGTCAACGGGCGCAAGTGGTACATCACCGGCGCGATGAACCCGAACTGCAAGATCTTCATCGTGATGGGCAAGACCGATCCGGACGCGCCCGCGCACAAGCAGCAGAGCATGATCCTCGTCCCGCGCGACACGCCGGGGCTGACCGTCGTGCGCGGCATGCAGGTGTTCGGCTACACCGACAGCGACCACGGCGGGCACGCCGAGGTGCTTTTCGAGGACGTCCGGGTGCCCGCGGAAAACCTGATCGCCGACGAGGGTTCCGGGTTCGCCATCGCGCAGGCCCGCCTCGGGCCGGGCCGCATCCACCACTGCATGCGCGCGATCGGCATGGCGGAGCGGGCGCTGGAGGCGATGTGCCGCCGGACGCTGTCGCGCGAGACGTTCGGCCGTCCGATCGCCGATTCCGGCGTGGTGCAGGACTGGATCGCCGAGGCTCGCGTGCGGATCGAACAGCAGCGGCTGCTGGTCCTCAAGACCGCGTGGCTGATGGACACCGTCGGCAACCAGGGCGCGCACACCGAGATCCAGGCGATCAAGATCTCCACCCCGCTGACCGTCGAATGGATCCTGGACAAGGCGATCCAGGCGCACGGCGCGGGCGGTGTTTCGCAGGACTTCCCGCTCGCGGAGATCTGGGCCGGGGTGCGCACGCTGCGGCTCGCCGACGGTCCGGACGAGGTGCACAAGCGTTCGCTGGCGCGGCGCGAGCTGAAGAAGTACCGGACGGAGGCGGGCAAATGACCGCCGAAGAGCTGCGCGCGCAGGTCGCGGAGTTCCTGGCGGCGCACGATCCCGCGACGATGTCCACTGTGGACTTCCTGCGGGCCCGCTTCGACGCCGGGCTCGCCTGGGTGCACTTCCCCGAGGGGCTCGGCGGACAGGGTGCTCCGCGCGCGCTGCAGGGCGAGGTCGAGGCCGCTTTCGCCGCGGCCGGCGCGCCGGACAACAACCCGCGCCGGATCCTGATCGGGCTCGGCATGGCCGCGCCGACCATCCTCGCGTTCGGCACCGAGGAGCAGAAGAAGCGCTACCTCCGTCCACTGTGGACTGGCGAGGAAGTGTGGTGCCAGCTGTTCAGCGAACCGGGCGCCGGCTCCGACCTCGCCGCGCTGGCGACGCGCGCGGTCCGCGACGGCGACGACTGGGTCGTGACCGGGCAGAAGGTGTGGACGTCCAGCGCGCATCTCGCGCAGTGGGCCATCCTCGTCACCCGCACCGATCCGGACGTGCCGAAGCACCAGGGCATGACGTACTTCCTGTGCGACATGACCGCGCCCGGCGTCGAGGTCCGGCCGCTGCGGCAGATCACCGGCGAGGCGGAGTTCAACGAGGTCTTCCTGACCGACGTGCGGATTCCGGATTCCCAGCGGCTCGGCGCGGTCGGCGAGGGCTGGAAGGTCGCGCAGACCACGTTGATGAACGAACGCGTCGCGATCGGCGGCACCGCGATGCCGCGCGAGGGCGGCATGATCGGGCTCGTCGCGAAGACGTGGCGGGACCGTCCGGAGCTGCGCACGCCGGAACTGCGCGACCGGCTCGTGCAGCACTGGGTCGAAGCCGAATCGCTGCGGCTGGCCGGAGAAAGGCAGCGGCAGCAGCTCGCCGTGGGCGCGCCCGGCCCGGAGGGTTCGGCGATGAAGGTGGCGTTCGCCGAGCTCAACCAGCAGCTGTCCGGCCTGGAGCTGGAGCTGCTCGGCGAAGAGGGCCTCCGCTACGAGGACTGGACGATGCGCCGTCCGGAACAGGTCGACTTCTTCGGCCGCGACGCCGGGTACCGGTACTTGCGCGCCAAGGGGAATTCGATCGAGGGCGGCACCTCGGAGGTGCTGCGGAACATCATTTCCGAACGCGTGCTGGGGCTGCCGTCCGAGCCGCGGGTGGACAAGGACGTCGCCTGGAAGGACCTGCCGCGATGAGCACCCCGGACCTGCTGTACTCGGAGGTGGAAGAGGATCTGCGGTCGTCGGTGCGGGCGCTGCTCGCCGACCGCGCCGGGCCGGCCGCGCTGCTGGCGCGGGTCGAAACGGACACGCCGTACGACCTCTCCCTGTGGAAGACGCTGGCCGCCGACCTCGGCACGGCGGGCCTGATGGTGCCGGAATCCCTGGGCGGACACGGGGCTTCGACGCGCGAGGTCGCGGTCGTCATGGAGGAACTGGGCCGAAGCGTCGCGCCGGTGCCGTATCTCGGCAGCGCGGTGCTCGCGACGGCCGCGCTGCTGGCGGCGGGCTCGGATCTGCTCCCCCAGCTCGCTTCCGGTTCGGTGATCGGCGCTCTGGCGGTGCCTTTGTCGACCGCTCCGGGTTCGCCTTTCCCTTCTGCGGTTTCGTTTCTGGACGGAACCTTGACCGGGCGAGTGTCCACAGTGGTCGATGCTTCGGTCGCGGATCTGCTGGTCGTTCCGGCGGTCGGTCCGGACGGGCCTGGCCTTTACGCCGTGGACGCTTCCGCGGCGACGGTGACCGAGGCCGTGTCGCTGGACCACACCCGGCGGATCGCCGACGTGACCCTGGATTCCGCTGCCGCGCAAGTGATTTGCACGGGTACCGCAGCGGCGGAGGCGTTGGACAGCGCCCTGACGACTGCGGCGGGGCTGCTGGCTTCGGAGCAGACTGGGATCACCGAGTGGGCGCTGACGGAGACCGTGACGTACCTGAAGGGGCGGTACCAATTCGGCCGTCCGGTCGGGGGTTTTCAGTCTCTGAAGCACCGGTTGGCGAACCTGTACACGGAATTGGTCAACGCGCGGGCGACGGCTCGGTACGCGGCCGATGCGCTGGCGACCGGGAACGACGTGCCGATCGCGGTGGCGGTCGCGCAGGCCCGAGTGTCGCCGATCGCGGTGCACGCGGCTGAGGAGGCGATTCAGCTGCACGGCGGGATCGGGATGACGTGGGAACATCCGGCGCATCTTTACCTGAAGCGGGCCAAGAGCGATCAGCTCGCCTTCGGCACGCCGGGGCGGCATCGGGCACGGCTGGCTGATCTGGTGGATCTGCCTGCCTGAGGTTTTTGCCTGAGGTTTTTGGCTGAGGTTTTTGTCGGTGGCCGGGGTTAGCGTGGTTGGCATGGACGAGACCCCGGCTTCACCGATTTTCCGGCACGCGCGGCCGTTGTTTCGGAGGCTGCGCTATGGCTGATCTGCCCGACGCTCCGGCTTGGGCTTATGAGCCACCGGAAATCCATCCCCCGGATCCGGCGTGGGCGTCGCGGGGTTCCGCATTGTGCGCGAAACTCTCGCGGCTGCTCGCACTGTGGCTCGCGCCTGGGCGGGTCGAGCATGTCGGCTCGACAGCGGTCCCCGGGTTGGCGGCCAAACCGGTGCTCGACGTGATGGCCCCGATGCGGGATCTGTCGGCGGAGACGGTTTCGGCGGTGGTACCGGTGCTTTCCGCTGAGGGGTGGTGTTTCGTGCCGCCGGTACTGGACGTTGCGGCGCCGTGGCGACGGTTCTTCGTGCTCCCAGACGCGGCGGGTCGGCGGCGGGTGGCGCATCTGCATCTGCTGCCGGAGGGACATCCGAGGTGGCGGGCACAGCTGAAATTCCGGAACGCACTGCGGGCGGATCCTGGGTTGGCTGAGGAGTACGCCGAGGTGAAGCGGCGGCTGGCTGGGGAGGTCACGGATCGGGAGGAGTACACGGCGGGAAAAACGGAGTTCGTACGGCGGGTCCTGGGCGGCTGAGGGGCAGGGCGGTCAGGGCTGTCGGCTGAGGGGCTGGCCGTTGAGGGGCTGGGCGGTCGGGGCTGGCCGTTGAGGGGCTGTCGGTTGAGGGGCTGTCGGTTGAGGGGCTGTCCGCCATCGCCAGGACGGATTT
>NZ_JACJHR010000070.1 GCF_014174495.1 Amycolatopsis echigonensis | reverse complement strand
CCCGCCACGGCCAACCCACCGCACCGGCCACCAACCTCAACACCGGCGAGCGCACCCGGCGGCTCAGACGCGGGCACCCGCCTCCAGACCCAGCATCGCGAGCAATCCCCGCAGATCGTCGACGTCGTGCGCGTGTCCCGCGACGGTGCGGGCGGCGTGTTCCTGCTGGACGCGCAGGTCCTGTTCGGCGGACACCCGGGCACGGGCGAATTCACTGGTTTCGGCGGACAGCGGACGTCGTTCCGAGCGCATGTCGCTCCTCGTCGAGGTGGAAGGGGCCACCGGCGATTCCGTGCGTAACGGACCCGCCGGGGACGACGCCGGCTCGAACGCCGGCGCACGGTGAGACTTCTCGACGCTCCAGACGCTACTCCCCGCCCCCGGCCTGCCCGCGAGCCCGTCCCCGCCGCGCGCGCCGCGACGTCCACAGTGGACCGTTCGGGCGGCAGCCCTGGTGGGACCGGCTCCGGCATGCTTTACTGGCCTTGGTCGTGTTTTGTGTTCGTGCGGTGGGTACGTCCCGCAGCTACGCTCGCAAGATGTAGCGGGCGTGGTGTTTCTCTTCCCGGAAGACACTCCGTCGGTTGCCGGCCCGGATGCCGAGGTGGCATCTGATGTTGAGATCCGATGGAGATCGTTTTTATGACGCAAGGCACCGTGAAGTGGTTCAACGCCGAAAAGGGCTTCGGGTTCATCAGCCCGGACGACGGCAGTGCCGACGTGTTCGTGCACTACTCGGAGATCCAGGGCAACGGTTTCCGCAGCCTTGAGGAGAACGCCCGCGTGGAGTTCGAGGTCGGCCAGGGCCAGAAGGGCCCGCAGGCCACCGGCGTTCGCGCCGTCTGAGTTTTCCCGGTGTTCCCCCTGGTGCGAGAGCTTTCCGCACCAGGGGGAACCCGCGCCGGGGCGGACTTTCCGCCCGCGGCGGCCGACGTCGTTCGGCAATCCGGTGCGCCCCGGTGAATGTTCCCGGGCGCACGAGGTCTTCCGCGTCCTGGGAACCCGGACGCGAGATCACCCGTTGACCAGGGCAGGTCGCGACTGGCCGCACGGCCCTCCCCTGCCCGGTCAGTTCGCAACGCACGGCGTGTCCCCCGGAGCGGCTCCCCTCCGCTCGGCTCGCGCCGCGGCATCGGCCTCGGCCCCGCAGAGCGCGGCGGCCGGACCAGCTCGAGTAGGAGCGTTACCCATCGACACCCAGAGCACCGTCCAGCGTCCCCCGAAATCGCCCCAGCCCATGCTCGCCGGCCGCAAGAGCGGCACCGAGGCATTCCTGGTGAAGCTTTTCGCCGTCGTCCCCCTCGTCGCGGTCGCCGCGGCGGTGCCCCTGGCCTGGGGCTGGGGGCTGAGCTGGCTGGACATCGGCCTCGCCGCCGCCTTCTACTGCGTCAGCGGCCTCGGCATCACCGTCGGCTTCCACCGGTACTTCACGCACGGCTCGTTCCGCGCCCGCCGCGGCCTGCGGATCGCGCTCGCCGTCGCGGGCAGCATGGCCATGCAGGGACCGGTCATCGACTGGGTCGCCGACCACCGCCGCCACCACGCGTACTCCGACCGCGACGGCGACCCGCATTCGCCGTGGCGTTTCGGCACGTCGCCCGCCGCGCTCGCCAAGGGCTTCTGGCACGCGCACATGGGCTGGCTGTTCGGCCGCGACCGGACCAACCCGCGCCGCTTCGCCCCCGACCTGCTCGACGACACCGACCTGCGGACGATCGACCGGCTCTTCCCCGTGCTGACCGTCGGGACGCTGCTGCTGCCCGCGCTGCTGGGCGGCCTGATCACGATGAGCTGGTGGGGCGCGCTGACCGCGTTCTTCTGGGCCGGGCTGGTCCGGGTCGCGGTGCTGCACCACGTGACCTGGTCGGTCAACTCGCTGTGCCACCTGATCGGCGAGCGCCCGTTCGAGGCGCGCGACCGGTCGGCGAACTTCTGGCCGCTGGCGATCGCGTCCTTCGGCGAGTCCTGGCACAACTCGCACCACGCCGACCCGACCGGGGCCCGGCACGGCGTCGGCCGCGGTCAGCTCGACATCTCGGCGCGGCTGATCTGGATGTTCGAGAAGTTCCGCTGGGCCTCGCACGTGCGCTGGCCCCGGCCCGAACGTCTCGCGCGCAAGCTCAAGGCCGCCTGAGCGAACTCAGGCCCTGCGGACCCGCTCCTCGAGCCGGGTCCGCAGGTCGCCGTGGCTGGACACCGCCAGCGCCGGCCCCGGACTCCCCGCTTTTTCGGCCGAGCTCAGGACGTCCGCGACGAACCGCCGCACCCGCTCCGGCGCGGGCGTCACGTCGCCGCCCAACTGGGCGACCGGCTGCGGGGATTCGGCGGGCGTCGTCTCCACCGCCACCGACCAGCCTTGCCGCATGGTCCACAGCAGCATCAAATCCCGGCCGGGGAACCGCGGGGACCGGCCGCTCAGCGCGACATACGCGGTGACCGTGTCGGTGACCTCGCACGACGTGCACTCCACCGACACTCCGACCGCGGCGGCGACCTCGCGCACGTAAGCGGCCAGCGCCTGCCGCAGCACCTGCGGATCGTCGGCCGTGGGCAGGGACATCGGACGTTCCGGACCGGACAGGAGCATGGGTCTCCTCTTCCGCCGCCGTCTCCGCTTCGCGCGGAACCGAACCGGGGTCGGGCCATCGCGCGAAGGCCGGCGGTCGCGATGATCGGGGCCGCACCGGATCGGGCATCCGGCAGCTGGACCGGACTCCGACTCTACCCGCTGGGACAACCCCCGCAGCCGCGATCAACCCGTCTGGCCGCCGCCGAAATCGCTCGAAGAGCCGCCGCCGTCCGAGGAATCGGCGATCGACATGGCGATCCACGCGGCGAAGAGTCCTGCTTGGACATACGGCGCGGCCTCCCCCACCGCGCGCACCACCGACCGGGCACGACCGGGTTCAGGCCCGGCTTTCGGCACGGGCTCCCCGGCCGCGTCCGCGGGCCGGTCCGTGCGCCACGGCGTCTCCTCGGGCCGGACCTCGGCGAGGAAGTCCGCGGTCGGGTCGCCGTCGGGTTCGGTCATCCGTTCACGATGGCGCCGCCGGCGGGCTCCCGCCAGCGGACCGGCTCAGAACACCAGCGGCAGCAACGCCTGGCGCCGCTTCAGCACCGCGCCGTAGCGGGCGTCGAGGCGCAGCCACGAATCAGTGGCGGTCACGCGGATGACGTCACCGTCGATCGACGAGTCGAACAACCCCATCCCGGACAGCGCGAACAGGCACCGCATCTGGACCTTGACCTCGAGGTCTCCCCCGGTGACGGTGAGCACCGCCTGGTCCATCAGCGAGGCGGGCGGCGTGCCGTGCGGCCCGGCGTTGTCGCGGGCGAGCGCGACGCCGCGATCGGCGAGATCCGACACCACCCCGACCGGCAGCTCGTCGACCTTCTGCCACCGGTCGGACACCGGCAGCTCGGCGTGCCACAGCAGGTCACGCGCGGGACCCGGGTCCATCACCTCGCCGCCCGCGACGGCGAGCGCCGCGAGCAGTTCGTTGCCGGGCACCGTGACGTCCGCCGGGGTCACCGTGCCCGCGACCGCGCGGGTCGCGAGGACCTCGAACGGCGTGGCCGTCCACGCCTCGACGACGTCGTCGCCCCGGCGGCGCAGCCGGACGGCGGTCGTGCCGTCCAGCCGCACCGCGCGGGCGACGAACGCGCTGAGCGTCTCCCGGTCGTCCGGATCCGGAATCCGCAGCTCAGGCATCGGCCAGCACCCGCTTGAGGAATTCGGTTTCCTCGTCGCTGAACCGGCGCGGCCGGAGGTTGACCGTGTCGTACGGGGCGAGCACGGTCTCCGCGGTGACCGCGACCGGGTCGGTCGCGTCCGGGCCGGTCCGCACGACGTACCCGAGGGTCACCGTAGAGGCCTTCAGCTCGGTGAGCGTGATCTCCACGCGCACCGAGCGGCCGGGCGCCGCGACGATCGGCGCGCGGTAGTGCACGGCGAGCTTCACGACCACGACGCCCTTCGGCAGCTCGGTGAGCCCCGCGCGCTCGGCTTCGCCGAACAGCACGGGGACCCGGGCCTCTTCGAGCAGCGTCACCACGTTCGCGTGGTTGACGTGCCCGTACACGTCCATGTCCGACCATCGCGGCTGGACGTGGGAAACGAATGTCACCGCACCGTGCTCCGGATCTGGCGCGCGGCCACGGACAGCGTCGCGAGGTCGAGCCGCCCGGAACGGGTGATCTCGTCCAGCGCCACGCGCGCCCGCGAAAGCCGCGACGCGTTGGCCTTCTCCCATTGCCCGATCTGCTCGTCGACCGACAGGTCCTGGTCGCTGTGCCGCAAGGCGTCGAGCGTGATCGCGCGCAGGGAACCGTACACGTCGTCGCGCAGCGAGAGCCGGGCGAGGGCGTGCCAGCGGTTGCCGCGTTCCAGTGCGCTGATCTCGGTGAGCATCTTGTCGATGTCCAGGTGGTCCGACAGCGCGTAGTACAGCTCGGCGGTGTCGGCCGGGGTGTGCGTCGCGTCGAGCCCGACCTGCTGTTCGGCCAGCTCCGCCACCTCGACCACGTCGAGCAGGCCGTAGCTGTGCAGCAGCAGCGCCACCCGGCGGGCGAGGTCGGCGGGCACGCCCTCGTCGACCAGGGCGGCCGCGTCCTGCTCCACCGACTCCAGTTCGCGTCCGCGCAGGAGCTCGCCCAGCTTCGGGCCGAGTTCCGCGACCACCGGGCCGAACCGGTTGATCTCGGCCAGCGGCGCGAGCGGTTGCGGGCGGTTGGTCAGGAACCAGCGCGCGGCCCGGTCGAGCAGCCGCCGCGTCTCCAGCACCATCCGGTCCGCGACCGCGGTCGGCACCACGTTGTCCAGCGCGTCGATCTCGGTCCACAGCCGCGGCAGGTCGTAGACGTGCGTGACCACTGCGTACGCGCGCACCGCGTCGGTGGCGGTCGCGTTCATCTCCTCCATCAGGCGGTAGACGAACGAGATGCCGCCGCCGTCGACCAGCTCGTTGGTGATCAGCGTGGTGATGATCTGGCGGCGCAGCGGGTGCTGCGCGATCGCCGCGGCGAACGGCTCCCGCAGCGGAGCCGGGAAGTACTCCGGCAGCCTGCGGGTGAACACCTCGGATTCGGGCAGGTCGGAGGCGAGCAGCTCGTCCTTGAGGTCGAGCTTCACGTGGGCGAGCAGCGTCGCCAGCTCCGGCGAGGTCAGGCCCTCGCCCGCCTTCTCCAGCGCGCGGAACTGCGACGGGGACGGCAGGGCCTCCAGCTTGCGGTCGAACGCGCCCTTCGCGACCAGCGCGGACACCTGCCGCGCGTGCACCGACACCATCGGCCCGGCGTGCGCCCGGCTGACCCCGAGCACCGCGTTCTGGCGGTAGTTGTCCGCGAGCACGAGCGCGCCGACCTCGTCGGTCATCTCGCCGAGCAGCTCGTTGCGCCGCGCGTGCTCCAGTTCGCCGCCCGCCACCAGGTGATCCAGCAGGATCTTGATGTTGACCTCGTGGTCGGAGCAGTCGACGCCGGCCGAGTTGTCGAGCGCGTCGGTGTTGATCTTGCCGCCGTTGCGGGCGAATTCGATGCGACCCAGCTGGGTCAGGCCCAGGTTGCCGCCCTCGCCGACGACCTTCACGCGCAGCTGGTTGCCGTTCACGCGGATCGCGTCGTTGGCCTTGTCGCCCGCCGCGGCCTGGCTTTCGCTCTCGGCCTTGACGTAGGTGCCGATGCCGCCGTTCCACAGCAGTTCGACCGGGGCCAGCAGAATCGCCTGGATCAGGTCCATCGGCGCGAGCTTGGTGACGCCCTCGTCGAGGCCGAGCGCCTCGCGGACCTGCGGGCTGATCGGGACGGTCTTGGCCGAGCGCGGGTAGATCCCGCCGCCCTCGCTGATCAGCGAGCGGTCGTAGTCGTCCCACGAGCTGCGCGGCAGGTCGAACAGCCGCCGCCGTTCCGCGTACGACGACGCGGCGTCCGGGTTCGGGTCGAGGAAAATGTGCATGTGGTTGAACGCCGCGACGAGCCGGATGTGCTCGGACAGCAGCATCCCGTTCCCGAAGACGTCGCCCATCATGTCGCCGATGCCGACGACGGTGAAGTCCTCTGTCTGGGTGTCCTTGCCCAGCTCGCGGAAGTGCCGCTTCACGCTCTCCCACGCGCCCTTGGCGGTGATGCCCATGGCCTTGTGGTCGTAGCCGACCGAACCGCCGGACGCGAACGCGTCGCCGAGCCAGAAGCCGTACTGCGCCGAGACCTCGTTGGCGATGTCGGAGAACTTCGCGGTGCCCTTGTCCGCCGCGACGACCAGGTAGCTGTCGTCGGCGTCGTGGCGCACCACGTTCGGCGCTGGCACGGTTTCGCCCTCGACGCGGTTGTCGGTGAGGTCCAGCAGGCCGGAGATGAACATCCGGTAGCAGGCGATGCCCTCGGCGAGCTGCGCGTCGCGGTCGACCCCGGCGTCGCCGGTGGGCCGCGGCGGGCGCTTCACCACGAAGCCGCCCTTCGCGCCGACCGGCACGATCACCGCGTTCTTCACCGCCTGCGCCTTGACCAGGCCCAGGATCTCGGTGCGGAAGTCCTCCTGCCGGTCCGACCAGCGCAGGCCGCCGCGGGCGACCTCGCCGAACCGCAGGTGCACGCCCTCGACGCGCGGCGAGTACACGAAGATCTCGTACTTCGGGTGCGGCTCGGGCAGCTCCGGAACGCCGCTCGGGTCGAGCTTCAGCGCCAGGTACGGCCGCGGGTTCCCGTCGGCGTCGCGCACGTGGTAGTTCGTGCGCAGGGTCGCGTTGACGACCGCGAGCAGCCTGCGCAGGATCCGGTCCTCGTCGAGGCTCGTGACCTCGTCGATCATCGAGGAGATCTCGGCGGTCAGCGATTCCTCGTGCGTCTTGCGGTCCACATCGGACAGTTGCGGGTCGCAGCGGGTTTCGAAGAGCCGCACCAGTTTCGTCGCGACCTCGGTGTGCTTGACGACCGTGTTCTGGATGTAGGCCTGGGAGAACGGGCTGCGCGCCTGCTGCAGGTAACGCGAGTAGGCCCGCAGCACCGCGGCCTGCCGCCAGGTGAGCCCGGCCCGCAGGACCAGGGCGTTGAGGCCGTCGACCTCCGCGTCGCCCTGCCACGCGGCATGGAAGGCGTCCTGGAACCGTTCGCGCACCTCGATCGCGGCCGCTTCGTCCGCTTCCTCGAGGCCCTTTTTGTCGACGCGCAGGCCGAAGTCGTAGATCCAGCTGGCCCCGCCGTCCTCGCGGAACAGCTCGTACGGCCGCTCGTCCACCACCTCGACGCCCATGGCCTGCAGCACCGGCAGCACCTTGGACAGCGTGACGCCCTCGCCGCGCAGGTAGAGCTTGAACCGCCGCTCGCCCGGTTCGGCGTCCGCGGGCAGGTAGAACGACAGCGCGAGGTCGCCCTCGTCCGAGAGGGTGTCGAGCTTGGCGAGGTCGGCCAGCGCGTCCTCGGCGGTGAAATCTTCCTTGTACGCCTCGGGGAACACCGCGCCGAAGCGCTGGCCCCGGTCGACCGCGGACTCCTCGCCCGTCATCCCGGTCGGGCTGCCGTCGCCGACACGCTCGCGGCGCTCCGCGATGATCGCCTCGACCAGCCGGTCGTCCCAGCTGCGCACAACGGTGTTGAGCCGTTCCTGGATCCGCAGCGTGTCCGGCTCGATGACGTTCGACGGGTCGGTGTGCACCATGAAGTGCACCTGCGCGAGCAGCGTTTCGCCGACGCGCGCGCTGTACTCCAGCTGCGTGCCTTCGAGTTCTTCCAGCAGCACTTCCTGCATCGCCAGCCGCGAGCGCGTCGTGTAGCGGTCGCGCGGCAGGTAGACCAGGCAGGAGTAGAAGCGGCCGTACGGATCGCGGCGCAGGAACAGCCGCAGCCGTCGCCGGTCGGACAGCGTGATCGCGCCGGTGGTCGTGGAGTACAGCGAATCGGTGTCCGCGGAGAACAGGTCCGCGCGCGGCCAGTTCTGCAGGACCTCCAGCATCCGCTGGCCGGAGAACGATTCCATCGGGAACCCGGCGCGGTGGATCACCTCGCGCACGCGCTGGCCGACCACCGGGATGTCGAGCACGTTCTCGTGCAGCGCGGTCGTGGTGAACATGCCGAGGAACCGGTGCTCGCCGGTGACCTTGCCCTGGTCGTCGAACGTCTTCACGCCGACGTAGTACGGATAGACCGGACGGTGCACCGTGCTCGGCGCGCTGGCCTGGGTGAGCACGAGCAGCGACGGCGCGAGCGCGTCAACGGAGCTGTCCGGGCCCGCGGTGAGGCTGCGCGCGGCGAGGCTGTCCTGGCGCAGCACGCCCAGCCCGGAGGCGAGAACCGCGCGCAGGGCGGGCTCGTCGCTGTTCGGCTGCGGGCTGTCGACCAGCTCGTACTTGCGGTAACCGAGGAAGGTGAAGTGCCCGTCGGCGAGCCAGCGCAACAGGCGCGCGCCCTCGGTGACTTCGTCGCCGGGCAGCTTCGGCGGGTGCTGCTCCAGCGTTTCCGCGAGCGAGCAGGCCGTCTGCGCCATCTTCTCGGCGTCCTCGACGACCTCGCGCACGTCGCCGAGCACCGACGTCAGCCGGTTGTCCAGCTCGCGCGCCCGCTGCGGGTCGGTGACGAGGTCGATCTCCACGAGCATCCACGATTCCGCGGACGCGCCGGCGGGCGGATCGGCCGGGTCGGCGTCCAGGTGCAGGCCCTCCAGCTCGCCGGTCAGGCCGCGGCTCACCACGACGATCGGGTGCACGATGCGCTGCACCTGCACGCCGTCGCGGGCGAACTCCGCGGTGACGCTGTCCACGAGGTAGGGCATGTCGTCGGTGACGACCTGCACGACGGTCGCGTCGCGCGTCCAGCCGTCCTCGGCGGTGGTCGGGTTCAGCAGCCGGACCGCCGGGCGCCCGGGCATGCGCTTCTTCGCCAGCTGCAGGTGCGAACGCACCGCGCCGACGAGCGCGACCGGCTCGTCGCCGACGATCTCGTCGGCCGGAATGTGCCGGTAGTACAAGCGGATCAGGTCCGCGATCTCCGGCGCCTGCGCCGCGGCGGTGTCGATCAGCTCGTCCCGGATCTGTTCCGGGCTGGCCGTGCGGCGGGCGGCGCCGGCTTCGGTGCCGACATCGGGCGGGGACGAGACTCCCGTCGAGCTCATTGAGCAACTCTCCAGTGTGCGAGACCGAGATGCGTCCGTCACCACA
Organism: Amycolatopsis echigonensis; assembly: GCF_014174495.1. Classification (GTDB taxonomy): domain Bacteria; phylum Actinomycetota; class Actinomycetes; order Mycobacteriales; family Pseudonocardiaceae; genus Amycolatopsis; species Amycolatopsis echigonensis. Next base: position 39,638 of record NZ_JACJHR010000070.1, on the reverse strand, counting down.
ACGTGCCGGACATCCCTCACCCTAATCCGCGCTCGACCGCCCCCGTGCGCGGCGGGGAAAGACTTAAGGTTCGTTTCCGGGATCCCCGGCGGCGCGCTCGGGCGGGATCGGTTCAGCTACCGGCGGGTTCGGCGCGGGCGGTTTCCGGCAAAAGGCTTGGCACGAGGCCGGAGCGCCGGTTTCGCGGGCGCGGCGGCCGCTTCGGGATCGGTTCAGTGTCCGTATCGCCCGCGGCGAGAACGGAAAAGGTTGCGTCCCTCCCCTGCGAGAATTCCCACCCGTACGGGCTAATTCTTCCGTTGCGGCGGAGGGAGCGGGGTGGGCTGGGCGGAGCAGCCTCGCTTTCAGGCTGGGGCAATCGCGGGGTGCTCGCAGATCGGCGGGCCCGGGTGGCTCGTTGCCGCATAATCTCGGCGCGTCCAGCCAGTGACTGGGAAAACCGCTTGGCGCAGCGCAAAACGCGACGAGCGGCGGAGCTTTTCCGCTCCGGCACGGAGTACTTGCGCGGAGGTGCGTGGCTGCCTCCCGCAGAAGTCCGTGAAGGGCTCCTTGCGGGAATCAGATTCCCGCAAGGAGCCCTTCACGGACCGCTAAACCCAAAGTCGCGTCCGCGTCGATGCGCGATTCCTTGCCCTGCCGCGGAATCTGCCCGGCCGTGCCAGCGCTTCCCTTGCGGCGCGGGAACTTTCAGTCGCCGTTGTTGCGGTGGCGGTCCGCGGTCGCGCGGCCGTTGATCGGCTTCGGTTCGTCGTTCGGGCCGAGGCGTTTCACCAGCGCGGCCGCGCTCGCGGTGCCCGCCTGGTGTTCGGCGAGGGCGCGGGCGAGCAGTTCCGCGAGACCGGCGTCCGGCGGCGGTTCGTCCTCCGCGATGGCGCGCGCGTAGCCCTCCGGGAACGGCTGCTCCGACGGAGTCCACGCGTCGATGTCGGACAGCGGGTCGAGTGCCGGCGGCATCCGCAACCGCGGCAGCCAGGGCTCCTCGACCGGCTCGGGTTCCTCGGGCCGCGGCGCGGGGGCCAGGTCCGGCTTGTCCTTCGCCGCCGGTTCCGGTTCCGCCGCGGCGGATTCGGCGCGTCCGGGCTCGTCCGCCCGGCGCCGTCCGCCGCCTCCGCCGGTCGCGGTGATGCCCAGCCGGTCCAGCACGGACTTCGCGGCGACCGAGCCGTGTTCGGCGTCGTGCCGGGTCTTGCGCCCGCGCACGTCGCGGCGGGCCGCTTCCTCCTGCGCCCACTCGGCGCTTTCCCACAACGGCGCGGCGGGCTCGTCCGCGGGAGCCGGGGCGAGCGGCAGCTCCGGCAGGATGTCCGACAGATCCGGCATCCGCAGCGAGAACTTCGGCGGCTCGTCGGTCTCTTCCGCCGCGCGACGAGGGGTTTCCTCCCGCGCCCACGGAATCTTCGTTTCGTCGGACTGCGTCTTCTCTTCCCGGCGGGCAGGCGCGTCCTCCGCCGACCGACGCGCCGCCGGCGGCTTCTCCGGCCAGCGAACCGAGGTGTCCTCGGCCTTCTTCACCGCACGACCGGGCACGGTCTCCGCGACCTGCGAAGCGGCCGAGTCCGCCGTGCTCTTCTGCGGCGTCTCGGACCGCGGAACGGACACGTCGGCCCGGGAAGCCCGCGCCTCAGCCGCGTTCTCGGCGACTTGCGCCGGACGACCCGACTCGGCCCGCGAAGCCTCTTCCCGGCCGCCCGGCTCGGCAGCCGCCCGCTTCCGCGGTGCAGGCGCTTCCGCGTCCTTCCGCCCGAACGGCCGCGCCCATCCCGGCAGCACCGGCGACTTGCGGTCCTCCGCCCGCCGCCGTCCGCCCGTCCGCGGGGCCTCCTCGGCCGATTCCCGGATCGCCGGAAGCACCGAGGTCTGCTCGACCTCCGTCTCCGCCGCGGCCCGCCGGAACGACCACGCCGGCTTCTTCTCCGCCGCCTCGACCCACGCCGAAGCCGAGACCGGCTCAGCGGCCACCTCGACCTGCGCCGGAACGACCGGCAACGGAGCCGCGACCGGGTCCGGCCGCTCGGCGGGGACGTCCCGGATCGCCGGCATCACCGAGGTCTCCTCGGCCGCGACCCGCGGCTCGACCTCCATCGACACCGGGCGACCGTCGCGGGGAGCGGACGCGGCGAGGACGTCGTCAAGGTCCATCGAGGCGATCGAGTCGCCGCCCAGCTCGCCCGCGATCAGCCCGCACGCCTGGCGCCGGGCGCGTGAATGCACGTGTTCCGCGGCCCGCGCCCGGTGCAGGCACCCGATGGCCTCTTCCGCGCTGCCGAACCGTTCCTCGATCTGCGCGAGTTCCAGCCACAACCGCGCGGTGACGGCCGCGAGCCCGTGCCGGTCGGTGGCCGCGACGGCCTCCCGCACCAGCTCGGCAGCGGCGTCTCCCGCGCCGGAGGGCAGGTGGACGCGGGTCGCGACCGCCAGCCGCAGCCACGCCGCGGGCGCGACCCCGGCGGCACGCACCGGTTCCCGCAGCACGGGCTCGGCGATGTCGTAAGCCATGTCCGCGTCGCCGCGATCGAGCAGCGTGCTGACCAGCTGCAGCACGAGCCGGATCCGGACGAGACCGCCGTCGTCGCGGGGACGGTCCATCTTCTCCAGGAACCCGAGCCCGGTCCGCGCGGCGTCCGCGGCCGCGGTCAGGTCCCCGTGCCGGCGCCGGTGCGCCGCGGTTCCGTTGCGCAGCAACGCCCGCATGAGCAGCCGGTCGTCCGCGTCGAGCGAATCGTCGGCCACCAGCAACCGGTCCGCCTCGACGAGCACCCGGTCCAGCTCCGCCTTCCGGCCGAACTGGGCGAGGCACCCGACGAGATGGCACAGCGCTTCGGCGCGCAGCGACGGCGGCACGTCCTCGGACAGCACCGGCCGCAGCGCGGCCAGCCCCATCAGTGGAACGCCGAGGCTGCGCGCGCAGATCGCGAGGTCGACGCGCAGCCGCGCCGCCGTCGTCGCGTATCCGGCGTGCTCAGCCGCGCGCAAAGCCGCGACCGCGCGGCCGACCGTGGACGTCCGCGCCCCGGTCCGCACGCGAGCGGACACCACGAGCGCTTCCGCCCGGATCCAGTGCCCGTCCGCGCCCGCCGCCTCCGCGAGCGCGGCCGAGCGCTCGCCGAGAACCAGCGACAGCTCGGGTGCCCGCAACCGGAGAGCTTCCGCCCGGTCGATCAGCCGACCGAGGTCGGCGAGGGTCCCGCCACGGGCAACGGCGGGCCGCCCGTCCGCGGTCGCGGACGGGCTGGGCCGGTTGTGCCTGCTGGTTTCCACTCGGGACCCCCCGCGCCGGTCAGTCGCGCTTCAGCTTGCGGTGGGTGACCCGGTGCGGACGCGCCGCTTCGGCGCCGAGGCGCTCGACCTTGTTCTTCTCGTAGCCCTCGAAGTTGCCCTCGAACCAGAACCACTTCGCCGGGTCCTCGTCGGTGCCCTCCCAGGCGAGGATGTGCGTCGCGACCCGGTCGAGGAACCACCGGTCGTGGGAGATCACCACGGCGCAGCCGGGGAACTGCTCGAGCGCGTTCTCCAGCGAGCCCAGCGTTTCGACGTCCAGGTCGTTCGTCGGCTCGTCCAGCAGGATCAGGTTCCCGCCTTCTTTGAGCGTCAGCGCGAGGTTGAGCCGGTTGCGCTCGCCGCCGGACAGCACGCCGGCCGGCTTCTGCTGGTCCGGGCCCTTGAAGCCGAACGCGCTCACGTAAGCGCGCGAGGGCATTTCGGTCTGCCCGACGTGGATGTAGTCGAGCTTGTCGGACACGACCTCCCACACGGTCTTCTTCGGGTCGATCCCGCCGCGGCTCTGGTCCACATAGGACAGTTTGACCGTCTCGCCGATCTTGACCGTGCCGCCGTCCGGCTCCTCGAGCCCGACGATGGTCTTGAACAGCGTCGTCTTGCCGACGCCGTTCGGGCCGATCACGCCGACGATGCCGTTGCGCGGCAGGTCGAAGGAAAGCCCGTCGATGAGCACCCGGTCGTCGAAGCCCTTGCGCAGCTTCTCGACCTCGACCACGACGCTGCCCAGGCGCGGGCCCGGCGGGATCTGGATCTCCTCGAAGTCGAGCTTGCGGTGCTTGTCCGCCTCCGCGGCCATCTCCTCGTAGCGGTCGAGCCGCGAACGGGACTTGGTCTGGCGCGCCTTGGCGTTGGACCGCACCCATTCCAGCTCGCTCTTGAGCCGCTTGGCGAGCTTGGCGTCCTTCTTGCCCTGGACCTCGAGCCGCTCGCGCTTCTTCTCCAGGTAGGTGGAGTAGTTGCCCTCGTAGCCGACGACGCGGCCGCGGTCGAGCTCCATGATCCACTCGGCGACGTTGTCCAGGAAGTACCGGTCGTGGGTGACGGCCAGGACGGCACCCTTGTAGTTGGAGAGGAACTGCTCCAGCCACAGCACGCTTTCGGCGTCCAGGTGGTTGGTGGGCTCGTCGAGCAGCAGCAGGTCGGGCGCGGACAGCAGCAGCTTGCACAGCGCGACGCGGCGGCGCTCGCCGCCCGACAGGTGGGTGACCGGCTCGTCCGGCGGCGGGCAGCGCAGCGCGTCCATCGCCTGTTCGACGGTCGAGTCGAGCTCCCAGGCGTCGGCGTGGTCCAGCTCCTCCTGGAGCTGGCCCATCTCCTCCATCAGCGCGTCGCTGTAGTCGGTCGCCATCTGCTCGGCGATCTCGTTGTAGCGGTCGAGCTTCTTCTTGGTGTCGCCGAGCCCCTCCTCGACGTTCTGCCGGACCGTCTTGGTCTCGTCCAGCTCCGGCTCCTGCATGAGGATGCCGACGCTCGCGCCCGGCTGCAGGAACGCCTCGCCGTTGCTGGCCTGCTCGATCCCCGCCATGATCTTGAGAACGGTCGACTTGCCGGCGCCGTTCGGGCCCACGACGCCGATCTTGGCTCCGGGGTAGAAGGCGGTGCTCACGTCGTCGAGGATGACCTTGTCCCCGACGGTCTTGCGCACCTTTTTCATGGTGTAGATGAACTCGGCCATGACAGCGATCGTAGAGTGGCTCCTCCGGCGGCTTGACGGCGGTCACCACCGCGCTACCCAGGGTCAAGTCGAGGTCACTCCGGCGACATTGTTTCCGGCGCGCTATTCCGCCCGTTTGCCCTCGGCGAGGTTCTTCAGCATCGCGTTGTAGGCGGCCAGTTCCTCGCCGCCGGTGGTCTCTTCGCGCCGGTCGCGCCGCTTCGCCTCGCGCTCGTCCTGGCGGGCCCACTGCACCAGCAGCGCGATCAGCACGAGCAGCACCGGGACCTCGCCCGAGGCCCACGCGATGCCGCCGCCGAGCCGCTGATCGGTCAGCAGGTCGCCGACCCACGGCAGCTTCAGCGACGAGTAGAACTCGCGGCCGATCACGGTCTGCATGTTCATCAGGATCACGCCGAAGAACGCGTGGAACGGCATCGCGCCGAACATCATCCCGAGCTTGCCGACCGGCGGCAGCCGCCGCGGCGCGGGGTCGACGCCGATCACCGGCCAGTAGAAGACGTAGCCGACGAGCAGGAAGTGCGCGTTCATCGCCAGGTGCGCCCAGTGGTAGTTGAGCGCGTTGTCGAAGAGGCCGGAGAAGTACAGGCCGTAGAAGGACCCGACGAACAGCAGCAGCGCGACGATCGGGTTCGTCAGGAACCGCGACACCGGCGAGTGCACGGCGGCCAGCAGCCATTCGCGCGGTCCGGGAGCGCCTTCGCGGCCGGCCGGCGGGAGTGCGCGCAGGGCGAGCGTGACCGGGCCGCCGAGCACCAGCAGGACCGGCGCGACCATCGACAGGAGCATGTGGTTGCCCATGTGCACGCTGAACATCGCGGGCGCGTACCGGCCGATGCCCGACGACGTGGCCAGCATGATCACGGCGCAGCCGGCGAGCCACGAGACGGTCCGGCCGACCTTCCACGCGTCGCCGCGCTTGCGCAGCCGCCGCACGCCGGCCAGGTAGAGGCCGGCCAGGACGATCGCGAGGGTGCCGTAGACGAGGTCGAACCGCCAGTCGGTGAGCAGCCGCCAGAACGTCGGCGGGCCTTGCAGGTCGTAGCCGATGAGGAGTTCGACGGTGCCCGGCTGCGTGACCGCGTCCGGCGGCGGTGGCGTGCGGGCGAGGCCGGTCGCGATGCCGATGGTGACGAACATGATCAGCACCTCGACGGCGGCGAGCCGCAGCAGCTGGCTGCCGCCCTTGCCGTCGACGAGGTTCGCGACGCCGCGGCTGCGCTGCTGCTGGCCGAAGACGCCGAGCAGCAGCAGCGCGACGATCTTGGCGACGACGAGCAGGCCGTAGTCGGTGGTGAAGAGGTCGCCGAGATTGATCCGGACCAGCGCGTTGACGATGCCGGACACCGCCATCACGACCCAGCAGACCAGCGCGAGCTTGGAGAACCGCTGCGCGGCGAGGCTGAGGTTCTTGCCGCGCCGCCAGCCGAGCGCGAGCACGGCCAGCAGGCCGCCGACCCACAGCGCGGCCGCGACGAGGTGGAACAGCAGGCTGTTGGTGGCCAGGTCGTGCGAGCCGCCGCTGGCCGAGTGCCCGGTGACCGCGACCGGGACGAGCCCGGCGACGGACAGGAAGAACAGCACCGCCGTCCAGCCCCAGCTGAGCACCAGGCGGCAGCCGAGGGCGAGCAGGAGCGCGATCAGCGCCGTCCAGAGCCACGCCTTGGGCTGTTCGATCGCGCTGACGAGGCTGAGCAGGGTGTCCGGGGAAAGGACGTCGCCGAACGGCTTGCCCGCGCTGTCCGCGGCGGTGAACGCGACGGACAGGATCGAAGCGGCGAACCACGCCCACGCGGCGAACCCGGCGGTGCGGACCGCGGCGTACCCCTCGGGGGCGAGCGTGCCGGATTTCTGTGGCGGCACGAGGAAAGCGGCCAGCAGCAAAGCGCCGACACACACGACCGACGACGCCTCGGCGAGCACGCGGACCACCGTGACGCCGTAGCGCGTGACGAGGCCGGGGTCCGGCAATCCGGCGATGACGTAACCCGCGCCGCCGGTGAGCGCGACGAGCCCGACCGCGACGACCGCCGCGAGCACGACTCCGACCGAAAGCAGCGGAAGCACACTGGTCTTGCGTCCGCGGTTCGGGGCGGGTTTCGTCACAGGTTCCGAGCTCACAGTACGAGACTAGGCCGGTCGCGCGCGCGGCGGCACGGGGGTGGGTCTCTCCGCGCATCGCCCGTTCGCGGCGTTTGCGCTGGTCGAGCCGGGTTGCCGGACGGAATCCGGTGCACCGCAAGGCTTTCCTCTATGCTCCCCCGATGACCAGCAGCCGTCGCCGCCGCCCGACGCTGGACGACGTCGCGGAGGCGGTCGGGGTGTCGCGCGCCACTGTGTCGAACGCCTACAACCGGCCTGACCAGCTGTCGACGCAGTTGCGGGAGCAGATTCTGCGCGTGGCGGGTGAACTCGGTTACCCCGGTCCGAACCCGACCGCCCGCAGCCTCGCCACGAACCGCACCGGCGCGATCGCTTTCCTGCTGGATTCGTCGCTGTCGGCGGCCTTCTCCGACCCCGCGCTGTCGATCACCCTGGACGCGCTTGCGAAAACCGTAGAACCGACCGGGAATGCACTGCTGCTCTTGCCCGGCCGCGAAGCCGAGGAGGGCCCGCCGGCGTCGCGAGTCCTCGCCGCCCAAGCGGATATCGCCGTGGCGTACTCCCTCGCCGACGGAACTCCCGCGCTGGAAGCCGTGCGGGCACGGGGTTTGCCGCTGGTGGTCATCGACCAGCCCCCGCTCCCGGAAACGGCCCGAGTCGGGTGCGACGACCGCGGCGGCGCGGCGTTGGCCGCGCGCCATTTAGTGGAATTGGGCCATCGGCGCTTCGGAATCCTGGCCGCCCCGCGCCTTTCCGGCACCGCGGCCACCAGCGCCTTCCACGGCACCCGGGAACGCCTCGCCGGATACCTCGACACGCTCGCCGCCGCCGGGATCACCGACATCACCATCACCGAAGCCCCCTGGCTCTCCGCCTCGACCGCCCGCGGGGCGGCCACCGAACTGCTCACCGCTCCGGTGCGTCCGACGGCCCTGCTGTGCATGTCCGACCAGCTCGCCTTCGCCGCGATCGCCGCCGCCCACCGGCTGGGCCTGCGCGTCCCTGCGGACGTCTCGATCGTCGGTTTCGACGACACTCCGCAGGCAGCGTGGTCTGAACCACCTCTGACGACAGTGCGCCAGGACCTGGCAGGCAAGGGCCGCGTCGCCGGAGAACTGGTGATGGACCTCCTCGCCGCGTCGCCCGTGCCCCCGCCGATCGAACTCCCGGTGTCGCTGGCAGTCCGCGAAAGCACCGCGGCGATTTAGCAAGACCGTTCGGCGATCTGTGGACAACTAGGTCTCTTCCGGGTGAAGGGAAACTACTTGTCCACAGACGTAGGAATGCGGGCAGACAAATCGCACGAAACCCGCCAAGGTGGAGAACACGCCCGGTTTCCCGGGATACCGCCGGCCCCTTCGCCGGCACCGCTTCGATTGAGGGGGAGTTCCCATGATGTTCCGCCGCCTGCTGCCTTTCCCGGGTCGCCGCTCCCGGCCCGCCGCCCCGTCCCGCCTGCCCGGCGTGCTGCTGCTGGTCACCGCCGGTCTCCTCACCACGTCCGGCCTGGCCCAAGCCGCTCCGGCGGATCCGCCCGCTCCCGCCTGCGGTGCCGGCGAGTTCTGCCTGTGGGACACCGAAACCTATTCCGGAAGCGCACAGAGTTATGACCTGCGCACGGTAAATCCGGGTGATTGCATTCCCCTGCCCGAGGGATTCCAAGGCCATTCCTTCGTCAACCGGATGACCCGCGACGTCACCATCTACCAAGGAGCAGACTGTTCCACGGAGGGCGATTTCATCACCTATCCGGGCGGCGGCACGTACGTTCCGCAGTCCCCGTTCGCGGTGCGCGCCCTGAAAGTGTGGGAATAGCCCCCCGAGACCGGGCCAGGCGAACGAGGCAGCTCCAGGACGAGTCGACTCGCAGCCCCAGTTCGCCGGCCCGGGGGCCGCACCCCCGAGCGGCCCCCCGGCCCGTGGGCGCGCAGCCCGGAAGATCCGCGCCCACGGGCCTCGGACCCCTCGCCTCCCGCCCCAGCCCCCGACCCGGCGGCGGGAGGCGAGGCCCGGGTCCCGCCACCGGCCCCGACCCGGTGGCGGGAGGCCAGGCCCGAGTCCCGCCCTCGGCCCCGACCCGCGCTGAAGTCGGGAGTCGAAACCCGGGTCCCGCCCCCGATCCGCACGGGGAACGGGAGGCGACGCCCGGATTCCGCTCCCTGCCCGGGCTGGGAGCCCGGAAGGCGAGATCTGGGTTCAGCTCTCGGCCCCGACCTGCGAGCCGAGAGGCGAAACCGGAGTTCCGTACCCAACCCGACCTGCGAACCGGGAGATGAAACCCAGGTCCCGCCCCCGGCCCCGCGCTGGGAGTGCGGAGCCGGAACTCGGGTCCCCCTCCACACTGGGAACCGGGAGGTGAAACCTGGGTTCCGCCCTGGTCCGCCGCAGCTCAGACGGATGCCCGTCCGGTGTCCGGTCCGGCCGCGGGTCTGCCCCAGTCCGCCGCTCGCGTACCGATGCCACCCCGCGTCAAGCCCGGCTACCGGGTCCGTCCCGCAGCACACCGGCACCCGCCCGGATCAGGCTCGGCTGCGGGGTCCGCCGCTGCTCACCGATGCCCGCCCACGTCAGGTTCGCCGCAGGTCTCCCTTGTCCACCCCCACATACCGGCACCCCGCGCGGGTGATGCTCGGCTGCGACATCCGGCACTGCCCCACACCGGCACCCGCCCGCCGCCAGGTTGAGGCGCAGGTCAACCAGGCCCGCCGCGCACCGGTACCCGCCTCGCATCAGCCTCCGGACCGATCAGCCGCCGATCCATGCCACCACCGCTTGCCTGACCAGACACCCAACCTGGTCCGCCTTCACACCTCACTGCCTGACCACAACCGCCGAACAGCCCAACTGTCCCCGCCCAGGCCAGACGCCCAACATCACAAGATCGCCGCACTCCCTGCCCGCCCGCAACGCCCCGACCCCGTCGGACCAACCAGGAGATCCAGATGTCCAGGCTGCACAAACCGCCGCCCGCTCACCGCACCAGACCGCTTCCCCGCGCAGTGCGTGCCGGAACCGTCGCGCGCTGTGGCATTCCGCCCCCGAAGAACCGCAAATCCGACGAACGGAAGCTGAAACGATTCGACGGTGTCGAACGATCGAGAGATTGGCGATGACTAAGCTGCCCATGCTGGAGGTCAGCAGCTGTCAGCCGCCCGGGCCCTCGTAGCTCAGCTGGATAGAGCAAGAGCCTTCTAATCTCTAGGTCGCAGGTTCGAGTCCTGCCGGGGGCACTCCGGTGCCTGGTCAGCGCACGTCTGGCCAGGCACCAGCTCGAACACCGACGCCGAAACCGTCCAAAAACCGTCCACTATTGCGACGCAGCCAGTTCGAGCCTCCGACCGGCGAGCTACAGCGCGCGGAGGACTCGCTGCAGCAGATCACGCGCCTCGTCGCCCTCTACCGCGATCTCCCACAGCTTCTCGGTGATGCCCACGTACAGGGCGACGTCGGTCGGCTCGGTGACGGTGATCTCGGTGTGGTTGACCTCGACGAGCACGGTGTCGTCGTGCACGGTGTAGCCGTGCATCGTGATCGTCGGCAGCTTCGAGTCGAGCGGGACGATGCCGAGCCGGACGTGCGCCAGGCCGACGAGGTTGAGCAACCGGTCGATCTGGACTCGCAGCATCGGCACGTCGCAGATCGGGTACCGCAGAGCGGACTCCCCGATCAGGATCTCGATCCGCTTGCTCGGGTCGTAGAGCACGTCCTGCCGCCGGATCCGCTCGCGGACCGCTTCGTCGGTGTCGGTCGGCGTATCGTGCATCTCCGCGGCCATCTCGAACACCAGCCGCGCGTAACCGGGTGTCTGGACCAGACCGGGAATGAGGAACAGTTCGACGGACGCGATGAAGGTGGCGTCTCGTTCCGCGACGGCTTCGACGTGCTGCCGCTCGGAATGCCCGCGGCGCAGCTGCTGTTTCCAGCGGTCTCGCGCGAGCCGGAGGTCGACCAGGGCACCGCGCAGACGAGCCTCGGTTTCTTCGTCTGCGCCGACTGCGGGCAGCCAAACATCGAGATCGGCGTCCGCCGGGACGGTGCGCGCGTTCTCGATGCGCGACACCTTCGAGGCGACCCAGCCGATGTGGGCAGCGAATTCCTTGCCCGTCTCGAATCCGGCGCTGGTCCGCAGCCGGCGCAGTTCGCTCGCGAAGATCTGATGGTCCCGCTCAGTCACCGCGCCATCGTGGCGTACTCCGCGTGCGGGGTCGCTATTGGCCATGCCGTGTCGCGCCATGCTCGATGCTCGGCGAGGACGGTCGGGTCGTCGTCGACCACCACGCCAGCAAGTTCCTTGTCGTCGGTGAACTGCAGAATGGCCACTCGCTCATCGTCGAGCAAATAGAAGTCGTAGCCAGGCAAGCCGTGCTCGCGCGCAATCCGCTCAGGAAGCCAACGCACGTCCTCGCCCGCCGCGACGTTCGGTCCGATCGCTTGCCGCATCCAGGCGATGTATTCAGTGATCGGCTCCGGGTAGACGCGGACACGCTGGAACGGGATGCCGTCGGCGCGCAGCCGGGCGAGGTGGGCAAGCCACGCGCGGTCGTCGTCGGTCTCGACGGCGGGCTCGCCGGCCAGCCACCGTTCGACTTCCGGGAGGTCGACGGCGTACTCGCCTTGGCATTCCCACCGCCACGACGAGCGCCGCACCGAACGCAGCAGCGCAGCGAACTCGTCGGTCGGGTTCAGGTGCGTCCGGGTCACACGGTGCTCTTCGCGTCGTCGAGCCGCTTCGCGACGAGGTAGTCAAGCAGCGCTTTCGGTACCTCGACCGCGGTCTCGTGGTCGGGGAGACCACGCTCGCGGAGCTTGGCGAGGGCTTCCGGGTCGGTGACGCGGGTGCCCTGCACGACGTAGGTGTCGTTGTCGGTCTCGTACAGCTCGGGGCATCCGCCGTTTTTCGAGGTCGTGTGCAGGTGGGTCAGCTTCATTAAGTCCTCCATGGGGGGGGCGATCGTGGAATCCACAGAATTGCACAGATGATCAGCTTCGCCACAGCTCCACCCAGTGGCCCAAATATCCGCATTCGGTAACACCCCGTAGCGATCACCTACTCCGAAAGTATGTAATCGTGCAAGGATTCTACAGATTCTATTGATAGTTGTGGAAGGCTCCGCCATGCTCACTTCTCGTGAAACGGGGATGGCGCAACGAACGACGAGTCAGCACTGTCGACACCACCGGACGGCCCGTCACGATCACGACGGGAATCACCACCAATGTCGCCGGCCAGAACACCGTGGTGCTGGCTGTCGATAACCCCTCGGTCGCCGGACCCAGTGCAGCAATCCCGCCCGCTGCAGGCGGTCGCGTGATCCAGAACTTGCAGTGGTCCTTCGACGATCTGCGTAAACAGGGAGGCGCGTGATGGGGACCCTCTGCGGCCAGCTGCCCGCCGAGGACGTGGCCGCGGTGACCGGTGCCGTGCAACGCGCGCCGCATCCGGCGCGCACGTCGGATCTCGTCTTGCGCGTGCACGCCGATCCGACCGCGTCGTACCGGCGGACCGTGCACCGCTACTGGAAACGCGAACTGGCCGACCCTGGTATGCGGTGGCTGATTCCGTGGTGCTCCGGCAATACCCCCTACCCGGAACGCCACGAGCGCGGCGAGATCGACTTCACCGGGTTCGCGAACGCCGAATGGTGCCGCAGCTGCACCGGGTTGGGCAACCGATGACCAGCCGAAGTCTCGATCCAGACGGCACCGTGAGCTCCGAAGCACCGGAGCAGAAACCCGAACCCACCGAACCCGGACCGGAGGCGAGCACGGACGACTGGGTTCGCTACGTCAACCAGCGCTATCCGCGCCGCGGGGTCACTGCTCCCGGCTCGCACATGGGCCGCCGATGACGCTACGCCGCACCACTTGATCCACCGGTCGCCGCGACGGATTGCCCCCGACACGCCGCGGCACCGGGTGCACCCCGACAGGCGGGGTGCGCGGGCGGCAGCCTTCCTCTTTCCCCTTCTTCCTGGGAGGGCTGCCGTCCATCCATTCTCCCGATCGCTGGCAGTGATCCGCGTTCCCTGTAACACCAGGGGTGTTCACCGCGAACAATCGGTGGACATAGCCGACAATCGGGAGTCGAGATGAGCGGGGCTCTGGGGGCTCGATCGGTTCTGCGCAGCAGACCAGTGCTACTAGCGCTCGGTGCCGCGGCCCTCGTCGCGGTGGCTGCTGTACTGGCCTTCGCTAGCTTGCAGCAAGCGAGTGGAACTGCCGAAAGCCATGCGTATCGCGTTGAGCTCGCAGGCGAAACCGGCTCTACGTTCACCTTCATGCGCAATGACACCGGTGACCTCGACGCAACCGTCGACCAGAACGGCAAGAAGATCGTCGGCGGCGTCCCGCCGGCCACGCCACTGGTCGGCGAGAAGACCATCGAATTCACTGCCTCAAGCCCTACCGGGTCGCAGATGATCTCCGTATCGGTCACTGGCGGACGAGGGTGGGCCGTCGACGGCGTCGACAAGCTGAACAGCTGCAAGATCTATCGAGACGGCGAGCTGATCGCCTCGGCAACACCGAGGGCCGACGGCATCGACTGCACCGTTCGCCCCTGACTCCACGACGCGAATCGAGGGCCCCGCGCAGATGCGCGGGGCCCTCGTCGTTCGCCTGCAGCCAGCGGCTATTCGGTTGCTGGCGGAGGGGGGTCGTTCGGTTTGGTCTTGACGACCGCGCCGGTGCCGAGCACCGCGGACCCGACCGCGATGATCCAGGCCGCGGTCTCCCCGTCGATCTGGACGCCGGCCAGCGCGACGATCCCGACGACGGCCGGGACCGTGAGGTAACCCCACGCCGCAGCAAGCCCCTTGCGGTAGCGCCCCGCTAACGCGGCGAGCCGTTGCCAGAAGGAGGGTGCGCCGATCGGTTCGGCGTGCTGGCCGCTCACTGGGCGGCTCCGCTGACCTGGACGGTGCTGGACGCGGGATTTTGGGCGGGCGGGGCCGTGGCTTGTGCGACGTCGATCGTGATCTTGATCTTGGACGCCGCTTCGTCCAGCATCTGCTGCATCCGCTCCGGCGTGATCTCCGAGTTGGCAGCCATCGCGGCGATCGCAGTGTTCATCAGGTCGAGCTGGGCCTTCTGCTGCTGCACCAGGGGCAGCAGCGTGAAGTGCAGCGTCTCCCACGTGCTGTGGTCAGCATTGACCAGGTCGCCCGCCGAGTGGCCGCCCCGAGCGAGGATGGCCTTGGTGTCGACCGGGTAGGGAAGCAGCTTCAGGATCATGATCAGGGCCTCGACCCAGTCACGGCCCGTCTCGGCGTAGACCCGGGAAACGCTCCGGTAGATCTCGCCGATCTGCCGTTCGGCTTCAGCGCTCATGTCGTCTTCCTCCGTGGAAGTGTTGGGGATGCGGTAGACCTCGTTGATGTCGCACGGGACGCCGGCGACGGTGATCCGCTGGGGATCGCGGTTGCGCTGCCAGAAGTTCACCCACTGCTTCTCGGCCTGGGTCGGCTCGGACCCGCAGCGCCAGTACCAGGAACCGATCCCGGCCCGGCGCACCGCGGCAAGGGTTTCGGAGAAGCCGTAGAACCCGCACCGGGATTGCCCGACCACGTCGCGGAAACCGCTGGCGTAGCGGACCACGTCGTCGAGCTGGAACGCTTGCGCGTGCGCGTCGGCCGCGCACGCCAGCCCGACCCAATCCGGCACGCCCTGCGCCCGTGCGTCGGCGAGCGCGATCCGGCCGTAGGCCACGCCGCGGGCGTAGTCGTCGTCGGTCTCGGTCCCCCATGCGTCGCCGGTGCCGGCCTCGGCGACGAGCAGCACGTTGGCCGCGCCGAACGTGGCGACCAGGTCCCGGTACTCGGACGCGACGAGCTGTTTGCCCTCGCTGCCGAGCCCGATGTAGCGGATCACACCGGAGAACCCGGCCCGGCGCAGTGCGTCCCCAGCCGGTCGTCCGGCGGAATAGTCGGCCCATCGAGCCATCGGTCGTGCCTTCCGATCAGTTGGCGTGGGTGAGGATCTGGATCAGCAGGAACAGCCCGCCGAACCCGGCTGCGATCAGCGCCGACACGACGGCGATCCTCATGCCGCTCACGCCGTTGGTGGTCTGCTGCTGGTCCGCGGTGCGCGCTACCTTCAGGTCGCGCACGTCGCGCTCGACGGCGAGGATGCGTTCCTCGTGGCGGCCTAGCTTCTCGGCCGTGTGGTCGAGCTTCTCGTCCATGGCGTCGATCTTCGTTTCGAGTCGCCCGAACAGATAGCGGAAGTCGTCATCGGCGGTTGTCAAGGCCCGCCCCCTTTCGTACACAGTGGACGGACATGTTTCGTTGCGGCATCAGTGATAGGCCGGGTTGACGTCGTAAAAGGCCTTGGAGATCCCCTGGCACTGCCGGGGGAAGGCTTGCGAGAAGGCGTTGCCGCCAGTGGAGTTCCACATCCGGATGCGGACTTCGATGGTTTTCTGCATCGCTGACTGCGGGAGCAGCAGCATCTTGCTGATGCTCCTGATGCTGGTCGTGTTCGCTGCCACGGACTGCACGTCCGTCGAGGACGAGGCGATGACGGACCCCGCCAGCAGAACCTCGACCCAGAGGTTGAAGGTGCTCGCCAGGGTGCTGTTTTCGAGGTTGAGTTCGGCGCCGACCCACAACGCTGGGTTGAAAGCGCCGCCGTATCCGTCAGCCACCACCTGCGCGGTGTCGACCGTGGTCGAGCCGGCGAAGCTCCACCGGGCTTGCCCGCCCATGACGATCGACATGCCGGGATTGGACAGCCCGTATCCGGCGCTCTCGTCCAGTGACCACATGGTGGTGCCGGCCAGGTCGAGCATCCGCGCGGCTTTTCCGTTGTAGATCGTCGAGTAGTACGTCTCGAATATCGGCTGCCCCGCGCCGTTCAGGATGCGGACCTTGGCACCGCCGCCCGGGTCGTCCGGATCGGGCAGGATCTCGAAGTCCGCCACTCCGCTGTGGCCGATGGAGAACGGGAACTTGGTCTGCCGCGTCAACGCGTCGATCTGTTGCTGCAGGTCGCGCAGTTTGTTCGCGATGAAGTCGGCGCTGCCCGGGCGTTCGGTCGGGTCGTTCGCGACCACGGCGCACCTCCTAATCGGCTCGGACGGCCTGCAGCTGGTGGTCGACTCGGTCGCGCGGGGTACTGGGGCCGCGCGACGTCCCGATCAGCCGCCACCGGTACTCGCCGTCCGGAAGCCAGATGTGATCGGTCACCGAGTAGGTGACGAAGTGACCCGGGAGGTAGGAACTGAGGACCGGGTCCGAGTCGGCCAGGACTGTGGCCTGCCACTGCTGGGCCTGCCCGGACGCGAGGGAAAGGTTCGCGACCGCCCAAGCGTCCAGAGTGGACTGAACGCTCGCGTCGGTGTGGCTGGTGTTGATGTCATCGGTCAGCGGCCATCCGGCCGAGATCAGCTCCGTCGCGCTTGCCATCCCGTAGAGCTGGCCCGCTTCGTTCCCGCTGCCCTTGACGATCGCTCGGGTCGCGGTCGACCGGACACCGCCCGGCGTCGCCAAGTTCGGCAGCGTGCGCCGGTAGAAGAACCGCAGATCCACGCCCGGCTGCACCAGGTACGGGCTGCCGATGAGCATCCGGTGCCGGATGTAACGGACCCCATTCACGGTCGTGAGGTAGGGCTGGAAAAGCACGTCCGGCCCGCCGTCGACCTGGGTCAGCTCGCGCAGCCGTTGCCCGCCTGGGGCGATGTCATAGCCGTGGTAGGTGCGGGTGTTCGTCCCGGCCGGGTCGATGTCCGGCAGGTCGATCGGCAGATTCGAGCCCGCGATATAGGACATGTTGATCTGGTGGTTCACGATCTCCCGGGCGATGCGCCAGAGCGTTCCCGTCAGGTTCACGTCCGCGGCCGGATCGGTCAGCTTCTGCCCGGCCGCCGGGTTCCACGCCGCATTGTGCAGCACCCTCCGGTCGAGAATGTCCCAGATTCCCTTGCCGGACACCGTGAACAGGGCCTCGTCCGACGACGGCTCGTAGGGCGTGATCGGCCCCGCCTGACACACCTGGTCGCCGCGCAGGATCGCCACCGACGTCTTGTCCGGGACGCACCACTCGCGCACCTGCCGGGTGCGCTCGCCACCGTCGATCGGCACCGTGATCTTCCACGAGCCGGCGTCGTTGATCTGCGCCGCCCATTCCGGCTCGGCGGCGAGGTCGAGATCGCTTGCGACCTTGCCGGTGACGGTGTCGTAGGCGACCGCGGCGTATTCGCGTTCGGCGGGCGCGGTCACGCCGGCACCGCTTCCACCGAGAACTCGTAGTCGGACCGCGCGTTGAGCGGCCCCCAGGTCGCCGGGCCTTGGGATCCGAGCAGGAGGATCAGGTACACGGTGTGCGCTCCCGTGTAGACGGTCGGGTTCGTGCGCTCGAAATTGGGGTTCGCGAAGGTGCCGTTGGTCTGGCCCACGAACATCGATCCGACGGTGGCCGCGGACGGCGCGCCAGACGGCCCGATCAGTGTCTGGCTGTCGACCATCGCCCCGAACTGGTGCGAGACGCCGCCGCTGCTGTTGCTCATCCCGGACAGGAAAATCGAGCCGGACACCTTGATCCGGTACGAATAGCCGGGGTCGGGGATCGCCACGGACGCCAGGGGGTAGCTCGTGTTCATCGCCCCGGTGAACGACGCGTTGGCACCCGACCCGGTCGCCGCGATACGCGGAAACCGCATGTTCTGTAAGCCGCGCCAGGCGGTGCCGTCCCACACCCGCAGCCGGTTGTACCAGGACAGGTCGCCGGGCATGATGCCCGGATCGGTAAGGCTGTCGCCGGGCAGCAAGACCCGCACCGCGCCTATCGGGGCGGTGCTGCGGCGCCGGTCGGTCAGCGTGATCACGCCGCCGGTCGAGACCTGCGCCCGCGCCAGCACGATCCCGACACCGCCGCCCGCGCGCTGCGACGCCACCGGCGCGGTAGACCAGTCGGTGACCGCGCCGGTCGCGTCCCACGACAGCGGATCCACCGGGGTCGCGCCCGGCGTCCCAGTGATGACCTGGATCGCGACCGGGCCCTCCGGCGGCACGGTGTCGCCGAGCGTCGAGTCGTAGATCCGCAGCACCACCAAGTCGTTGCGCGGGTTGGTCGCCGGTGCCGGGTCGCACGTGACATTCACTGCGGGCGGCAGCAGCCACCCCAGGTACGGACCCTGCCCCGGGCGGGACAGGATCGCAGTCCCGGGCTGCACCGACATCGTCAGCCCCGACACAACCTTCACCTGCAGGTCGAACGCCTGCGTGCCGTCCGACGCGGTGCTGAGCACCCCGGACCGGTTGGCCGACATCGCCGAGGTCGTCGACCCTCCCAGGAACAAGCTCTGCAGCAGTGCGCGACCCCAGCGGGCGACGTTGCTGCGCGGCATTTGGGTCCAGAACCCGGTACCGGACGCGTTCGTGGTCATCCTGGGCCCCCTTTCTTATTCGTCGGCGTCGCGCCAGGTGGCCACGACCGTGCCCGCGCCGACGCCGGTGAACTGGACCGCCCGCGTCGAGCCGGGCGGAATGCTGATGAAGCGCGAGGAGCCGAGCGCGCCCGTGCGGTCGATACCGTCGAGCGTCACCGGCGTCGCGGAGAACGGGCTGCAGTCGATCCGCAGCGTCTGGCCGGCCGCGATCGTCCCGGTGTAGGCGAGCAACCCGCCGGTGATCGGGTCGGTGATCGTCGGGTTCTGCAAGGTCGACGGCGTCGTGATCGTCAGCAGCGGCCAAGCTGTGGCGCTGCCGTCGTTGACCATGGTGAGGATGTTGTTGCCGGAGCTCGATCCCCAGTCGAGCCCCCCGTTGCCCCAGTCGAGACCGCCGTTTTCCCAATCGAGACCGTCAGCGGCAACCGTGGCCAGCGTCGCCGACGCCGACCGTTCCACCGTCGACAGCCACCGCGGGTCCGCGGCGTACAGGTCGAGCTGCCAATCCGCGCCGCCGTTGGCAGGCCACCAATCCCACTTCCGGCCGGCCTCGGCCAGCTCGACCGTGATCTGCCGCGGCAGCACCCCGTCGTCGACCACGAGCAGCTGCTGCGAACCCTCGGGGAACAGGCCCATGAACCGCCTGCGCGCCGCGACGAGCAGCGGCCACGACGGCTCAACGGTCGGCATGCACCAGCCCTGCAGCGACATCGACCGACCGGCCAGATAGGACCGGGACCGGTAGGCCCCGGTGCCAAAGGGTCGTTCGGTGATGTGGGTTTTGCGACCGGTGCCGTTGCGCAGATCCGTGGTCGGGACCGACCAGCGGCACCCGGCATCGTCGGTGCCGCCGGCCGCCCACGTCCCGATCGTGTAGGTCTCCTGCATCGTGTCGGTCAGCACCACGAAAGCCCCCTCACCGCAGAATCCACGCGAGCTGGCTCGACACCATCGCCGCGATCCGGTGCGGGTCCGCCTCGGCCGTGTGGATCGTCACCGGCGGAACATCCCCGCCGCGCCGCGCGGGCGCGGCCGGTTGCTGGATCACGATCCGCGGCGCGAACCGCTGTACCGACGCCGACCCCGCAAGGATCTGCTGTTGCACCGTGTTTCCCATGCGACGGTTCGCCTCGGCCAAGATCGCGCGTGATCTCGCAGAGGAAGGGTCGAGCGGAATGAACGCCTCCGCGACCCGCTTGTTGTCGCCGATGAGGCGTTCCATGCCCGGCGGCACCACAGTGGCGATGTTCGGGATGTGCGGGATCACGCCACCCGCGGCCATCGGCACAACGCCGCGCGGGACGTCGATGCCGCCCTCGGCGCGCGGACCGTACGCCCGGCTCGTCGAAGCACCGACGCCGTCCACGGTATAGGTGGTGACACCGATCCGGATCACCCGACGGCTCTGGTCAGCGACGAACGCGTCGATCTGGCTGTTCGCGGCTCCGGTCAGCGCGCCGAGGTTCACCCAGCCCCACTTGCCGTTGGCGAACTGCACCCACGCGGAAACCTGACCGTTGGCCGGATTGCGGTTGGAGTCCAGCGTGGTCCAACCCCACGTGCCGTTGGCCTGCCGCATCCACGCCTGCACCTTGCCGGTGGCTGGGTCGATACGGCTGTCGGTCGAGGTCATTCCCCACGTGCCGTTCGTGCGCTCCATCCACTGAACGACCTTGCTCGTGGCCTGGTTCGTGTTGGAATTGACGTTCACGACCGGGTGGGAGTCATTGATTTCCTGCCGCAGCTTGTCGGCCGCGGCCTTGCCTTCCTTGGTGTCCGCGAACACCTTGAAGCTGCCGTCAGGAAGCTGCACAACCTGCTTTCCGAGGTCGCGTAACGCCTGCGCGGCGACCTTGTCATCGGCAGTGATCGAGATCGACTTGCCCTCGCCGACCTTGTTCAGATCAGCGATGAGACCAACCAACCGCGCCTGCAGCTGCGTGTCGCCCTTCGCGGCGAATTGCACCTCCACCTGTTCGGGCACGAGGCCGAGCTTGTTCGCGAGATCGCCGGCCTGTTCCTTGGTGAGACCCGCGGCGCGGGCGGCTTCGATGAACTTGTCCCGGGTCCGCCCCACCACGCCGCCGACCTTGCCGAACGAGACATTCAGAGCGTCACCAGCCGCTTGCGACTGCGCGAACGCCGCCGCGGTCTCGGTGCCCATCGCCTGCGACAACGTCCCGAAGATGCCTTGCAGGTTCGCACCCGCGGCGGTGAGCCCGTTGATCCCGCCGTCGCCGGAGACCAAGTCCTGGAAGGACCCCTTTAGCTTCTTGCCGGAGTCCTTGATGTTCTTGATCGCTTTGTCGGCGTCGTCGAACGCTTTTGTCGACTGCGCCTGGGCAGCCGACAACGTGTTCGTCTTGCCCGACAGTTGGTCCAGCACAGTGAGCAGCGCGCTGCCCTGATCCCCGACACCCTTGGTCGCGTCGCCGACCGCGGAGAGCGCGCCGGACATCACGGCGGCATCCGCGGCAGAGAGCCGGAGGGTTCCGCCGGTGAACGTGGTCGCGTTGCCGAGCTGCCGCATCTGCCGTTGCGCCTCGGCCGTCGCCGCGGCCTGGTCGCGGATCGCAGTGGCCAGATCCCGCTGTCCCTGCGTCGCGGTGTTCACCTTGCCCAGCACGGAGAGGACCTCCAGCGTCCCTTGGACGCCAGCGGCCCCCTTGTCCTGGTATTGGGCGATCGCGTCGCCGAGGTCCTTGAACCCGTGCGCCTGCTTGCCGAGCGCCAGGGTCGTGAGGTCGGACGCTGTGAGTCCGACCTTCTGCGCGGTAGCGAAATCCTCCTGCGACAGCTTCCCCGCCAGTACCGAGCTGACGTTCCGCTCGAGCGACCCGGTGACGCTGTCCAGCGCGGACTTGTTGCCGGTCATCGCGTCGGTGGCGAGCTGGGCGTTGATGCCGTACTCCGACATCAGGTCGGAACCGGTTTTCTGCGATACGCCAAGCTGTTTGGTCGCGATGGTGTTCGCTGCCATCACGCGGGTGTTCTGGGTGATCGCGCCGGTGGCGGACAGGGTGCCTTTGATATCGCCGACGGTCGCCGCGAATTCGGCGGCTTTCTTCGCCGCATCCTGCGACTTCTGGCCCCAAGCGTCGAGCAGCAGACCGCCGGCGACCATGGCGACGCCGAGAGGGTTGAACCCGCCGGAGACGATCGACTTCAGCCCGGCCTTGAACTTGCTGTTGCCCTCCTTGTCCGCTCGGTCGAGGGCTTCCCGGAACGGGCTCGTCTTGTTCCCAGCATCGTCGATCTTCGTCGAGAACGCGGCCAGCCCGAACCCGGTTTCCCCCAGCGAGGTCCCGAACAATTTCGCTATCGAATTCGTCGCCAACAGAGAGCCGCCCGCAGACCCGAGCGGTGCCGACCAGGCCCCGAGCCCGGATGCGAAGGCGTCGACCAGGTTCAGGCCGCCGCCGACGGTGCCGAGGAACGCGCTGGTCGTCGACACCAGGGTCGGCATGCCGTGCGAGGTGATGTCGTTCGCGACGCCGAGCACCTGGTGCAGGGCTCCACCGAACTGCGGCAGCGTCTGATGCGCACCGGCTGCCAGGTTCGCGAACAGCGTCCCGGACTGGCCGAGCAGGTCGCGTGTGATGCCGCCGAGGTCCCGCATCGCGAGCCCGGCGTCCTCGCTGCCTTTCGCGGCGTTGTGGAAGAAATCGCCCAGCCCCTGCCCGGTCTGGCCCGCGAGGTCGCGGAACCCCTCGATCGCGGGTTCGGCCGCGTAGACCGCGTCGACGATGCCGGGCATCGCGTTCTCGGCGAAGTCGACCGCGGCCCCGGTCAGCTCGCGCACGGCCGGCGCCGAGCCGCGAACAGCAGCCTGGACCGCGGGCTTCACGGCGTCCCAGCCCTGCGCCATGTCGTCGATAGCGCCGGTCAGCTCACCAGTGATCGGTTTCGCCATCTCCTGCACGTCGGCCTGGACATGCCGGGTCAGGTCGCTGAACTGGTCCTGGACTTGCTGGTTGCTCGACGCAGCCCAGATGCCGATCGCCGCGAAACCGCCGGCGGCCACCAGCAGCGCCGCGGTCGCCCCGGCCGCGCCGATCGCGGCAGCCGCGGGCAGCCCGACCGACAACCCGAGGAACATCTTCGCGTCGAACATCGCGTTGGCCCGGTTCGCGACACGGGACAGGGACTGCTCGACCCGCTTCCCCGAGTTGTCTACCTCGTCGGCGGATTCCTTCTGCGCCTTGATGTAGCGTTCGGTCGCTTCCCGCGTGCGGATCGTCGCGGCCTCGGCCTTGCGCAGGTTGGAGGTGTGTTCTTCCTCGGCTGCCGCCAGCTGCGCGACGCTGGCTTTGCCGCTCTTCCTGATTTCCTCGAGCTTCGCCTCGGACACGCGAACGCGGCCGAGGGCGTCGTCCTCCTCGTCGAGGGCTTTCCGGAGGTCCCGGCCGGCGGCTTCAAGGTCTCGCGTCGACTTGCCCGCGAGACGCGCGTTCGCGACGTAGTCGGCGATCTGCAGTCGCAAAGCGACCGAGACGGTCCGGTCAGCCATTCCGCCTCCTCAGCTCTGCGGGCCACACCACCAATGCGGATCGGTGCGGCGCGTCCTCGTAGTCCTCGCGTTGTTTCTCGATCGCGGTGCAGCGATGACAGCGATGCGGGGCCCCGGCGACATAGCCGCCCTCGTGGTCCGCATGCGTCGTTTCCGGGAGATAGCCGCCGCATCCGGCGCAGACGAGCGCCTCGTATTCCAGGTAGGCCAGGACCATCGACCGGTCCGTGTCTGTCCACTCCGGAGTGCGGGTGGTGACCGACCGGACCAGACGCCCCGCGTCGTCGTAGTGGTGCTCGGTCAGCTCTTGGGTTTCTTCGCCCGCGAACCGGCTGGGCGAGATCCCGAGTCGGACGGCTGCCGCGATGTTTCGCCGGAGTCGGGAATCACCAGCGACGCGGCCCGGCTGAAAACCGGGGCGTCCCGGTATTCGCGACCGAGCATCCACGCCGCGTTCGCCAGCTCGTTGTACTGGCGGTCGGTGATGACGTCGAGCAGCTTCTCGAACTGCGCGTCGCTCATCTCCGGCTCGACCATCTCGGCGCGGATCAGCGCGGGCACGAACGATTCCACGTTCACGCCCATGTTCGCGTCGGCCGCGTTGTCCGCGCGCGGCGGGTGCGCGGCCATGAGTTCCACCCACGGCCCGTGCTTGAGCCCACGCATCCGCACCTGCAGGCTGTGCTCCGCGATCTCGGCCTCGAGTTCCTTGATCTCGGCCGCCAACTGGTGCTCGCGGTCGGTCGGCGCCATCGTGGTCCGCTCGGTCTTCGCCAGCAGCAGTTCGCCGTCGAGTTCCTCGAACCGCCGCCGCAGATCCGGCCGCAGGCACAACGGCACGGTTTCCTCGGGCAGTTTCGCGGCAGCGAGCAAGGCATCGATGTCCACAGTGGTCTCCTCGACTCAAAAGGGCTTTCTCGACTCGGGAAGGAATAGGCCGGGCCGCCCGGGAGTCGAGGACCGGGCGGCCCGGGGTCTCAGGCGACGGCTGCGTCGAGGTTCGACGCAGCCGTGTTGTACAGCTGGCTCTCGAACTTCTCGACGCCGTTCGCTTCCGGCTTCACCGGCCGCCGCACGCCGGCCTTCACCGGGTACACCTCGACCTTCTGCCCGGTGGCGTAGCCGGTCGCGACCGGGATTCCGCGGCGCACCGCGAGGTAGCCGGTGAGCCCGCGCTGAAGCAGCGTCCAGGCGATGTCCTCGGCCGGGACGTCCTTGCGGACGCACGTCAGCTTGATCGTGGTTTTCGCGCGGCCCGGCTGCTCGGCGTCGATGGTGTCGCACAGCTTCGACGCGGTGATCGCCGCCTCGTCGGTGCTGATGTCGAGGCCATCGGCCATGATCAAGCATTCCAGCGACGTGCCGCCGGTCAGCTCGGCCACGGTCGGCGCGGCGATGTTCGCGAGCACGGGAACGAAGGTGACTTTGTTGTTGCCGTCGCTCAGCATGTCGGCCATGACGGGTTACTCCTTCTTCTCGGCCGACTTGGTGTCGGCGGACTTGCTGCTGCCCGGCGGTGTTTCACCGTCGGCGTTCACGGCGGCCAGCTCGGCGGCCCGCTGCTCCACCGCTGCCCTGATCGCCGGGTCGAGGTCGAGCGCGACCTTCGGGCCGGACGGCACCGGGCCGTCGACCTGGACCCAGCCGGGGCACATGCCGAGTTCGAGCGCGCCGGCGGGCAGCGCGGCGACGTGGCCGGTGGTTTCGTGCTTGGCGCGGACGAGTTCGCTCATGTCGATCAGCCCCGGAATGCGTAGAAGGACACCGACGTCGTCGCGGACGCGGTGAGGTTGACGAACCCGTCGCTCTGCTTGAGGTCGGGCTCGATCGGGCCGAGCACCGCGGCCGGGACCGACACGGACGGGACAGCCGGGTTCTGCTGCTGGTACTTGGTTTTGCCCGGGTCCGCGACGGACACGGTGATCGCGGACGCGCCGCCGTTCTGCACGAGCACGTAGACCTTGCCGCCGCCGTCGCCGGGCTGGACCTTGTCCGGGCCCGCGGTCGCAGCCGTCGAGGTGAGCACGGCCCCGGCGAGCTTCGCCTGTACCTGCACGATGGTTGCCATGATCAGTCCTTCCAGGACTCGAATACGTAGGTGTCGACCGCGAACATCGGGTGGCGTTTGGTCGCGGTGTCGGTGACGTCCCGGTCTTCGCGCACCGGGAGGCTGGTTTCTTTCCGGATCGGGTTGAGCGCGCGCTGCGCCACGGCCGCGCGGACGCCGAGCACGCGGGCCCGGGTTTGGTCGACGACGACGAGCGCGGACGCCGCAGTGAGCCCCACGGAGGTGACCTGGAACCGGAACACCGCCTTGTCCGGGATCCGGCTCAGTTTGGTTTCGTCGTCGATCCCGGTGTCCATGTACAGCACCGCGTACGGGAACGCGGGCTGGTCGGGGACTTGGCCGTCGTAGACGGTGAACGACGGCGAACCGCCCTGCAGGAGGCCAAGGATCGCGGCGTGGTGCGCCGCGACCGGGCCGGTCACAGGATGTCCTCGGCGACGTCGCCAATCGCGCCCTCGAACCGCGGGGTTTCCTTGTGCAGCGGCCCGTTGATGTCGAGCACAGGCGCGGTTTTCGACCGGCCAAAGTAGAGCAGGTTCCCCAGGTCGCCCTGGATCATGTCCTTGTCCGGCCCGATCTCCGCGCCGAGACCCTGATCTTTGATGTCGTAGTTGATCGACCGGAAGAAGTACGGGTAGGTCCGGTGCCCGGTCGCGTCAGCGCGCATCCCTTGCTTGATATTCACCGCGCCTTTTTCGACGACCTTCTTGAACTTCGGCAGCGTCTCGGCGGGCACCGCCTCGAGGTCCCGCGCCAGCCGGTCGACCTGACTCATGTCCACGTCCGCCACGAGGCACCTCCTGAGGGTCAGCCGGTGATTTCCTCCACCTGGCACCGCAGCGCGGTCTGCAGTGTTTTCCGGTCGCCGGAACGGATCCGGAAGAGCCTGCCGACGTTCGCGGGATCGACGGACGCAGTGATCTCCGCGACCAGCCCCGACCCGACCGCAGCGGTGCCGGCGACGGGCAGGTGCAGTTCCATCGGGACGACGGTCCACTGGTGCTCGCCCGCGTCCGGAGTGGACGGAAACACCGCTTTCTGGTTCTGGATCTTGCATTTCCCGGTGTAGACCGGTTCCCCGTATGCGGGGGTGACGACGCCGGTCTCCGGGTCGGTGGCGTCGCCGATGACGGCCCGGATGCGGCAGGTGTCGAGCATCAGCGCCTCGGCCTGGCGGCGGCCGGCGTTGACGAGCCGTTGCACTCGCATCAGAGCTTCACGTACCCGGCCCGGGCGCCGTAGGCGCGGCGCAGCGACTTCGCCAGGTTCTCCGGCACGAGCCCGGACAGGTCCGAGTTCGTGGACTGGCTGAACTGCTGGGAGAAGTCGTCGATGGACATGCCGGTCGCGCCGACCGGGTTCGCGAACATCCGGGCCGCGACCGCGAGCACCGCCGACCGGGCGAGGCCGAGTTTCGGGTCGGTGTCCTGGTATCCGTGCGAGTAGGTCACCTCGACGGTCGACGGTTCGCCGGGGCAAATCGCCCATCCGCAGCGGCGCCACAGCCGCGCCCCGAACGGTTTCCAGTCGGTGACCGGGTTGCCGTCGAGTTTCACGGTGCCGACCGCGGTGACCGGCCGTTGCGGCAGCGTGAACCAGCAGTCGGTGTCGCCGAGCAGCTGCACGGTGTCGTCGGCGACGAAGACCAAGTCTTGCCGGGCTGCGGCCTGCACGGCACCGGTCGCGAGCGACAGCAGCAGCGTGGCTTTGTCGTCGGGCAGCGAGGTCGCGTCTTCGTCGAGGAGAGCGCGGAGGTCCGCGGCCGTTGCGAGCGTGGTCATGGACCTCCGCGCCTCCTTCTATTCCTGGGCGACGGTGATCGCGCCGCGGAGGTTGTCGACCCCGAGGCGCTTGTCGACGGCGATGCCGTGTTCCTCGGCGTAGGCGAGCAGTTGGTCCTTGTCCATCGCGGACAGGTCCACCTCGTCGCCGTCGACGTCGCGGTCCGCCTCGGCGGCCGGCTCGTGCTCCTCGATGTCGGGTTCCTCGCCGGGGCCGCCGTCGTCGCTGTCGTCGTTGTCGACGGGTTCGATGTGGCCGAGCCGGAGCAGCCACTGCAGCTGCTCGTCGGGCACGTCGCCGGGGAGGGTCGCGCCGCGGTGGAAGTCCACCGTGGCGCGACCGCCGCCTTCGGTCACCTGGGTTTCCACGGACACGCGGCCCGTGATCACTCGATGCGCCACGGCGCTACCTCACTTCAGGTTGAGGATCTTGGCGTGGGCGCGCTCGTTGCCGTACTTGAGCCCGACCTCGCCGTAGATCTGGTTGCGGTCCTTCGCGCCGGTCTTCGCGAGCGGCTCCTGGAAGAAATGCCCCTTGCCCGGGATGTCCAGGTACACCGGGGAGCACTGCTCCATCGACACGATCGCGACCGAGGACTGCGACATCGCGCGGTCCAGCATCACGTTCAGCGTCCCGAAGTCGGTGTCGATCCGGTCGACGGTGACGCCGCCGACGTTGCCGACGAGTTCCTTGCGGACGTAGTTCCCGGCGGTCACGTAGGCGTTGGTGATCGCCCGCTTCTGCGCGGACCCGCACAGCAGCGTCGCGGTGGCCTGCTCGCTCAGGCCGCCGTTGTCGTAGGCCATCTGCAGCGTGTCGTCGACCATCGTCTTGGTCAGCGCCACGCCCTTCGACCAGACCACGGTGCCGTTCGCGGTGATGTCCACCGGGACGCCGTTCTTGGTGCGCGAGACCTTGAAGTCGTTCGCGGTCAGGCCGTTGGCGAGCACGTAGTACGCCTGGCCCGCGATCAGCGGGGTGGCGGTGCCGACGTTGGAGAACGTGACCGTGTCGCCCGCGACCAGGCCGTGCGTGGTCAGGGTGATCAGGTCCGTCGACGCGGCGGCCGTGCCGGTCGCGGTGACGCCGCCGGCCGCGTCGGTGACGTTGCTGGCGATCGCCGACATCAGGCCGCGGGTCTTGCGCGCGGTCGTGTTGTCCGACGGCTTCTGGTAGACGCCGTTGATGAACGACCAGTTGATGTCGCGCACCATCTGCTTGAGCATCTGCTCGGTCTGCCAGTCCAGCTCGTTGAGGACCGGGTTGGACTGGCCGTTGTTCAGCCCGGACTTGCGCTGGTTCGCGGCCTGCTTGGTGTAGGAGACACCCACGGTTTCCTGGTGGATCTGCAGGATGTTGGTCGCGTTCCCGCGGACCCGGTTCTGCTCGGCGGGCGCGTCTTGGCCTTCCAGCACGGTGTTCTGTGCCGCGTCGCGCAGGTCGTAGGTCTCCCACTCGAATTCGTAGTCCGCGGCCTGCCCGCCGCCGCCGCTCAGCCCGCCGATCGCGGAGAAGAACGGCGTGTCGGCCGGGGTGAGCGCGTAGAGGATGCCGGAGTAGTTCGGCAGGTTGTAGCTGGTGCCCAGTGCGGTGATCCCAGACATCTGGGTTTCTCCTTCTCAGGTCTGGGGCGCACGGAGCGCCCGCTGTTACAGCTTCGCGTTGGCGAGCTTCTGGTTCTGCAGCCGCAGAACCGCTTTGATGTCGCCCTTTTTGGTGGCCTCGGCGATCTGCGCGTCGAGGTCGGGCGGAGTGCCGCCCTGCCCGCCCTGGCTCGGGTCGGGCCGCGGCGTGCCGGGCGTGGCCGGTGCCGTCGGGAACAGCGTCTTGAGCTGCTCGGCGTGCGCCTTCAGCTCCTCGAAGCTGTTGCCCTGCAACAGCGCGGCCTGCTCGGCGGTGAAACCGACGGCGTTCGCGACCTCCGCGCGCCACCGCGCGGTGTTGGCCTCGGCCAGCTGCTTCTCGTGGTTGGCGAGGCGTTCGGTGATCTGCTCGATCTCCGACTTCCCCGCGCCCGGGTCCCCGGTCGCGCCGAGCGCCTCGGCGAGTTTCTGCAGCGGTTCGAGCGCCTTGAGTCGTGCTTCCATGTCGTCGGCGCGCTTGCGTTCGGCCCGCAGTGCTTTCTCGCCGTTCGGCCCGAGCGGCCTGTCCTCGCCCGGTTCCTTCGGCGGATCGCCCGCCGGCGGCTGGGTCGGGGCCGGGGTCGGCTGCCCGGGAGGCGGGCCGGGCTTCGGCGGTTCCTGTGCCTGCGGGTCGCCCGCGGGCGGTGCCGGCGGGTTGTCCTCGGCACCGAAGATCGGCCACACGGGACGGCCGCCGACGATGCCGACGGCGCGGAGCCCGGTGCGCGGGTGGACGGGAAGGTCGGTGTTCACAGGGGTTTCCTCCATCGCAGAGGGGTTTGCCCGGGCCGCATCGCGCGGTCGGGAGCTGTAAGGCGCGCAGTCAGTGGGTGCGCGCGATGGCCGCGTTGGCCCAGAACATGACCTCTTCGAGGTGCGTGATCGCGAGCGACTTCTCCCGGCCGTCCGGGACGCGCTCGTTCAGCTCGTCGGTGAGACGCCGGCACGCCTGGCGGACGCTGGTGTGCTCGTTGCGCTTCTCTTCGGTCGTCGCCGCGTGGAAGTCGAACCGGTTCGCGATGTCCTCGGCCTGCATCTCGTCTCCGTTCAGAGGATGTAGCCGTGCAGGCGAAGCATCTGCACGGCTTCGTCCCGCGACGAGGCGTCGCGGTAGATCTGTTCCGGCATCAGCCGGGCGGTTTGCGCGCCGCGGATCCGCACCGTTCGCGGCCCGGCTTTCGTCTGCCGGGTGTGCGTGGACACCACCCGTGTTCCTGCGTCGCCGCGCGGCGCGACGAACGCGGTCGGGTCGCCGGTGATGAGCCGGGCGCCGGCGATGCCGCGCCGGGTGATGCCCTCCCGGGTCCGCTTCTGGCCACCGGCGGTGTACATGCCGCGGTGGGCATTGACGACCTGGGACAGGTCGGCACCTTCCTGGATCGCGTGCGTGTCCGCTTGGGACAACCCCCGCACCCGGCCTTCCTCGAACGCCTTGCGCGGGTCGGTGGTGAAGTCGTCAGCCGTGTCCTCGGCAGCCGGGATGTGGACGCAGTCGCAGTTCGGGTGGCGCTCGAAACCGGCGCTGTACCGGTAGAACCTGCCCGCGAGGATCACGCACCGCGGGCACGAGTCCCCGACCAGCATCCGCACATAGCCGGTGCGCGGCCTTACCGCGACCGCGATCCCGTCCGCGACCCGGCCGGCGTCGGCGACCTGGGTGCGCATCGTCATCTCGAGCGTCGCCTGCCCAGTCGCGAGCGCCCGGTCCAGCCATATCCGGTCGAACTGCCGCAGCTGCGTGCTGATCGCCCGCTTCGTGGCGATGACCGGGTTCAGCAGCAGCGAAGCCAGATCCCGCCCGTCGGAGGCGATCCCGGCCAGCGACTCGGCCACCACTTCCCCGGCAGGCTCAGGATCGAGCCCCTGCGCGGCGAGCGTCTCGGACACGTACCGGTCCGCCGCCCGCGCCGCGGCCAGCTGCGCGCTGGTCACGACCACCAGCAACCGCGCCAGCATCGGTGCCCACGACCCGCTCAGGTTGGCCGGGTCGACTTTTTGCCACAGCCGCCGCCCCTCCGCGGCCGCCGAGCGCGCCATCCGCTGCCGCGTCGCGTAGTGCCGCCGCGCCAGATCAAGCGCCGACGACACCGGCAGGCTCCGGAGCCGGGTCCGTCACCGGCGGCTGGATCCGGTCGGCGAGCACGCCGATCGGGTCCAGCTCGGCCGCCTTGCGGTCGGCCTCGTCGTCCTCGCGTTCCATCCGCCGGATCTGCGCGTCGCTGTAGCGGAGATCTTCCCGCGTCTGGCGCAGGGTGACGATCGGTTTCTGCCCCGGCGGCGCGGTGTACTTCTTGATCGCTGCGTCCGCGCTCTGCGCCTGCGTCGGGGTCGACGGGTCCCGCCACCGGGTCTCCAGCATCCGGTACCGCGGGTCCCACTCGCCGGTCTGGAACCGCTTGATCAGTCGCCCGGTGCGCTCGTAGCTCCCGCCGAACGGCGTGTGCTTCCGCTCGGACCGCTTGATGAGCCGAACCTCGGCGGCGAGCCGGGATTCCGCCGACGGCGGGTTGTCCGTCGTCAATCCGAAGTAGTCCGGCGGCAGGCCGGACAGCGACGAGGCGATCCGCGCGAGCGCGTTGATCGATTCGTGGAACCCGGCCAGGTTCGCCGCCGGGAATGCGAACTCCCGCGCACCGTCGTCGACCCCGTTCGGGACCGTGAGGAACTTCCGCACCAGCATCTGGATCGCGGTCAGCTTGTTTCCCTGCGCGTCCTCGAGATCCTCCGGGGACACGCCGAAGAACCCGCGCACCGGCAGCGCCGCGGACTCCGCGCCGAGCATCATGTCCGTCGCGATCTTGTTCGCCGCGTCCGAGATCGGGATGATCGGAGCCAGCTCCGAACGCCCGTACCGCGGCGAGATCGGCGCCTGGCTGGTGATCGTGCGCGCGCCCGACAGCCGGCCGCCGTTGACCAGCGCCACGACCGGCGGCATCCCGAGGCCGTGGTTGTCCCGCTGGTCTTCCTTCCAGCCGTTGTCGCCCCGCCCGTACCAGATCGTCGAGTTCGGCAGGTACAGCGACGCCGACCGCTCCGGCTCGTGCGCGTACGTACCGCCCTCGTTCACCCGCCGCAGCGCGGCCAGCACCTTCCGGGTGCGCGGATCGACGTAGGCGAACATCTCCAGCGGCGACTCCGCCGTCACCAGCGGCGTGTCCTCGTCGTCCTCGTTCGTGCCGACCGTGATGTACGAGCGCTTCATCACCAGGGCGTCCACGCGGCCCATCTGCGACTGCTCGTCCATCTCGTTGGCCTGCCACACCCGCCACAGGTCGGTGTCTTCGCCGTCCTCGTCCGGCAGCCGGAAACCCTCCGGCTCCAACCGTTCCTCGATCGCGTCGACCACCAACTGCGGCCACCCGATGATCACCGGCCGGATGTGCTCGCCGACCTCGCGGAAAATCTCCGGATGCATGTACGCCAGCGGCTGCGTGCCCTCGTAGTAGCGGTTGAGCATCTCCAGCTCCGGCAGCTCGGCATCATGCCGCACCGACAGGAACTGCACCCACTCCTCAGGCGTGTCCGGCAGCGCCAACGCACACACCCCCTTTGGCTTGCTACAGCGCGACGACCTTCCGCCGCTTCTTCTGCCACCCGCCTTTGGCGAGCGCGTCGAGCCGGGCCTGCCAGGAAATGCAGCCGGCCATCGCGAGGTCGATGAACAGATTCGAGTCGGGACGCTCCTTGTAGATCGTCCACAAGGGAGTGTCGTCGTCGTCCAACACGTTCAGGTCCCCGCGGCGGGCGTTGCTGATGTGCCGCCACATCCGCTCGTCGCCGTTGTTGGTGACCTCGCCGGTCACCTGCGCCGTCTTGTAGGCGCGCATCGCCTGCCCGATCTGCCGCGGCCGGTTCGTGTACCACTCGACGACCTTTTTCTCGCCGTACAGCCCGGCCCACCGCGCGAGGTTCGACTCAAACCGCGGCGGGTCCCCGTAGAGCAGGAACACGTTGCGGTTCTTCATGATCTCGGCGAGCGCGCCGTCGACCTGGTCGTCGGTGACTTCCCAGTCGTCGGCCTGCTCGTCGTTCTCCCACACCGCGAGCGGCCACTGCAGCCCCGTTTCGATGTGCGTGGCGACGAACCCGCACGCGTCCCGCCACCGCGCGCCGTCGAACCCGACCACGATCGGATCCGAATCCGGGAGCACAATGCCCGGCCGCGCCAGCTCTTCCTTCCAGCGCACCGGGTTGAACACCTGCCGCGAACTCGCGACCCACCGGTTGAGCCAGACCCGCTCGAAGTAGGCCTTGTCCGCGTCCGGCGTCCTGTAGAGCGCCGCGATCGAGTCGATGTCCGCCCACTTCGCCACCGCCGGACCGGACGCCTCGACGATCGCCGCGTGCAGCCCTTCGTCGGTCTCCAGGTCGTGCTGCTTGCCGGCCTCGCGGTGGAAGTAGAAGAACTGCGGGTTCTTCGACTTCCCGGCCGCGATGTCGTCGGCCATCCGCTTCTCGATCTCGGCGACCGAGCCCTCGCCCGGAACACCGGACGTGGTCGTCGTGAGCGACCACGGATCCGCAATCGGCCGCTTCGGAATGTTCGCCAGCATCGTGCGGTACGCCTGCAGCAGCCGCTGCGTCTTCATCCGGTGCGGCTCGTCGAAATGCTGATGCGTGGTCCGCGCGCCGTCGCGCGAGTCCGGTGCCGCCGCGAGCGCGACCGCTTTCCCCGAACCGTCGATCCGCGTGATCCGCTCGAGCGCCGGGTCGAACAGGTAGGCGTCCGGGCCTTCCTCGCACATCACCTTCAGCGCGGCGTACGCGAGTTCCTCGGTCTGTTCCTCGGTGTAGGCGACCATCGGGATGTACGGGTCCCGCACCGGCCGCCCGACCGGCTCGCCGTACGCGTCGAACCCGTCGCACCGCACCGGGCCCTCGGGATGCAATTCGGCCCACGCGACCCACGCCGCCAACTCGGTCTTCGCCGTGCCCTTCCGCAGCGAGATCGCGACGTGCTTGAACCGCCGTTTCCCCGCCTTCGGATGCCCTTGCGGGTACACCTCGTACGCCCGGTAGATGATCGCGCGCTTTTCGTCGTCGATCACCGCGGGCTCGCCGCGAAGGTCGCCGGGCCCGAAGCACGCGCCTTCCTCGATCAGGTCGCAGATCTGCGGGCCGAGCGTCGGCCAGGGCTCGTCGTCGTACGGCGGGACGATCAGCCCCGGCACCGCTACGTCGCCAGTTTCAGCACGGCCCGCGGGTCAGGCCGCGGTTCCTTCTCCGGCTGCGGTTCCTTGCGCGTCGCCCGCCGGCGCGCGCCGTTGTCCTGCGCCTCGTCGACCCGCTCGATCTCCCACTGCAGCCGCCGCCGGTCGATCGGCGTCAAGCCGAACGCCTGCCGCTGCAGCCGGATCTCCGCGGCGAGCGCGGTGGACGGGTTCCGCCAGAAGTCGTCGACCAGGATCGCCAGCAGGTACAGGCCGTGGATGTCGGAGATCTCGAACTCCGGCGCCATCGGGCTCGCCCAGATGTCCGCCCACCACGCCAGCGTCTGCTCGCGCCAGTCGGTGACCTCCGGCCCGTCCTCCGTGCCGATCACCCGCTCGGGAAGCGGCGGCATCTTCACGTCGTGCTCGCGCGTCAGGGTCGCCCTGGTCGCGGTCTTGTTCCGGCGAGCCGGATTGTGCTTCGGCAAGGCGGGCATCGCGCCCTCCAAGAGTCAGGACCGCGGCATCGCGCCGCCGCCCGATTTCATGATCGAAAACCTGGGGGATCCGTACAGCCAGAAAACTGCCTCCCCAGCGGTCCGGGGAAGATCGACTCCGGGGGCATCCCCCCAGGGGGTATCAGGTGCCGATGATCGACTTCAGCTCGTCCAGTCGATCACTGAAGATCGATTCGCATCCGCATCAGCGGCGGTTCCAGCCTCCAGGCTGAGCCTTGGCCGTCTCGGCACTGTGGCAGCTGGCACACAGCCCGCGCCCGTGCCGCGGGTCGTTCGGGTCCTCGCCGCGCAGCACCAGCGTGCGCCGATCGACCGGATGATGGTCAGCGTGCACCGCGACGTCGCGTCCGCACAGCTGGCAGATCGGATGCAGCTCGAGCACCGCCCGCCGGAACCGGGTCTCGTGCCGGTGGTCGTAGCCGCGTGCTCGCGCGCTGCCTCGCTGCTCCTCGGCGCGGCGCGTGCATGCGGGGCAACGGGTGCCGGCCGGTACTACCTCGGTGCACCGGACGCCTCGGGTGCCGGTGCACACCTTGCCTGCGCGTGGCATCGGGGTTGCCCTCCGCGTCCTGCCCGTGGACGGGCCTGGGCCGAGGGCTCTGCCCGACTCAGCCAGGCAGCCCCGGGAACGAGAACGGCCCTGCCAGTCTCCCTCTGGCAGGGCCGCGGTGTTCGGGGGTGGGCGGTGGGCATAGCTCACGCCCGGGTAAAGCGTGACACACGTGATCACCTGGGGCAATCACCGGGTGCCGCCACGGCGGTCGTGTCGCGTTCCCCTACTCGGTGAAGGTGCCTGCGAGGTCGACGCAGAGGCTGTTGCCGTACGAGTAGTGAAGCAGCCTGCGTCGGTGCATTTGATGGACAGCGACACCGGGAGCAATGCCAAGCTTCCTTGCAGCGTTCGCGATGTCCCTATCGCGCGTCAGACCGGAGAAGGGGGCGAGACCGGCGTCACCGAACAATGTGTCCAGCGCGAACTTGTTCGCCGCCTTCTCGGCAGCGCTGGTTCGAGTCTTCTCCGTCTTGTACTCCAAGTGCATCTCACCGCGGGGATCGTTCAGGACGTGGCCGATCTCGTGGAACAGGGTCCAGATGACGAAGCCGTCCTTGCCCCACCGTCCGGTCTGCTGGATGACAGGCACACGCTTGTCGATCCAGCGGGTCATTCCCAGCAGCGGGAACTTCTTGGGAGGATCGACCACCATAAAGACCACACCGACATCGGCGAGCATATTCGCGAGGTCCCGGAGCATGGTGGAATCGGGAGCTGCTGCCCGCGCGCGCAGCGCACCTAGCGCAGCCCGCAGCCCATCCGGGCTGTATTCGAACTCCCGCCCGCGCTCAAAGGCTTCAGCCAGCTCAGCCGCACGCAACCATGTCGTTAGGGCCGTTCGGTCTATCGTCGCGCCCGACTCCTTCAGCGCAGCGAGGGCGTAATCGCCCGTCGACGCTGTCTCGTACAGGTGCTCGTAGGCTTCCCACGTTCCGCAGCGGTGGAATGTGAGGAAGTCCTGCACAAGCTTGCCGGGCGTCCGAATCGTGGCCTTCGTCGCGCCGATGCTCCGAAGGTAGGAGACCGCGTTCGGTTCGATTTCCCCGGCGTGCGCGGACAGGTCTTCCTCGTCGGCGATGCGCTTCAGGTCAGCCTGGTACAGGGCCTCGTACTTGAGCCAGGTCTTGGCCGGGATGCCGACGACGCGCTCAAGACGCATCGCGGTGTCGGGCGTGATTGGGGCGTGGCCGTTCACGATCTCGTTGACCTGCTTGCGACTGCTGCCGAGGCGTTCCGCGAGGCGCTGCTGGGACATCCCCTGATCGTCGAGCCACTCCTCCAGGTACTCCCCGGGAGCGACTGCGTAGTTGACGGCGGTCATGGGCCACTCCTTCCTCAGTGGTAGTCCTCGATGTCGATCACGGTCGCCTCTGCGGCGGTGAGATCCCTCAGAGGCGAGGGCTCAACCAGAAGTCGCCAGTTGCCGCTGAGTTCGCCCGACCAGATCCCGGCGAGGTCGGCCTTGAGCTCGTGCCATGCTCGGCCCGGATCGTCACTTGGAAGATCCCCGATCGTGTCAGCGGCACGGAGCGCGTTGATCCGGAGCCGAAGCTTCTTCATGAGGTCAGGACGCCTGCGTCGCATCTCGCGCTCGTTCGTGCACAGCTTCTCGAGCCTGTTGTCCTTGTACCGTACTTCCAAGTCGTTGTCACCGATCTCGTTACAGTCTAACGCAGCTCACGAGGGAGTTATGCCCGATCTCCACACAACGTGGCCTCGGGTTTTGACTTCCCAGCCACAGCCCAAAACGGCCACATCGGGATGAGTCGCTGCACGGTGCCGGAGCGTTACCCCGCGACCTCAAGGGGTGGACGTGGGTCGCGCAGCATGGAACCGCGGGCGCTCCCTGCGGTCGATATAGGCGAGGATCTCCCTGAGGCTGTAGCCGCCGTCACCTCGGGTGATGTGGCCGCGGCGCACCCACTGGCGGAGCGTGGCAGATCCGACACGGAAGCGCTCGTCGCCGGTGCGGTCCGCCTCTTGGCCGAGGAGGAGGACGACGTCGGCGGCGCGGGCTCGGCCGGTCACCGCTTGCCCTGCTCGTCGGCGAGGCGGGCGTCGCGTTCGGCTTTTCGGCGGGCCCAGTTGGCGTCGACGAGCCGGTTGCGGCGGTCGCGGTCGTCGGCCATGGCGCGGCTCAGCGGGCCGGGCACGCGCTCGACAACGTAGTCGCCGGGCTGTGCGCCGTAGCCGGCGAGCTGGTTGAGCCACCAGTCACGCTCGGCCTCGGTGGTGGCGAAGTCGGACACTTCGCTGCGCGGGCTGAGGCGTTCGACGAGAAGGTCGTCGCGGGGGCTGATCCGCCACAGCCATTCCGAGTCGTCTTCACGCTGCCAGTCGCTCACGTGTTCGACTGTAGGTAGCGTGACAGCCAGGGTCAACGACCCTCACCCGTCTCGCGTCCTGCTATGCGCCTTCCCTGGCCAGTGGTGCGTCTACTTCTGCGACGGTGCCCCACGTTTCTTCGCTTCGGCGGTGAGGTGGCAGCCAGTCTCCACGCGGACCGTGGTGTTTACGGCAGTGCCGAAGTGCAGGAGCGCGCCGTCGGGCTTGCCAAAGACCACGTCGTGGTCGCCGGGCCGGTTGGTGAAGACCTTCGGCTCGGAGTTGAAGCCATAGCCTGCGGCGATCTGCCCGACCAAGGCTTGGGCGCGAGGCCAGTCCGCGTCGGGAAGGTTTCCGGGCGAGTCCCAGCGGGGCAGCCTGAGCGTCTGGCCGTCTGAGTCGAGTCCCGGATAGTCGTTGCCACAGGTGCTGCCGCTGAGTTCTCCGCCTTGTTCCCAGGTGCGGCCGAATTCGGCGGCGAGGCGGTCTCGGATGGTCTTGGCCATGGTGGTGTAGGCGGCTTGGGCCTGGTCGATGTCGGGTCGTGACAGGAGCTGGTCGTAGGCGTCGGACACGTCGGGTCCTTTCTGTCCGCAGCCACCGACCAGGACGAGCGCGAGCGCGGCGGCGAACTGCTGGGCCCGGCGGGTGCGGTTTCGGTTCAAGGGCATGGTGACTTTCTAGTGTCTTCCGGGCATGTGGTATTCGAAGCCGGGCTGGTCTTGGAGAGTGAACTGCGTGGGGGCGTCGGCGACGACGGCGGCGATGTTGTGCTGGCTGGTCGTGCCAGGCTTGAGATACTCGTTCACGCTGGAGTGCCCGGTCGAGGCTTCCAGGGGCGGTCCGTCGGTCGGGAATGAGCGGTCGGTGGACATGTGATGCACGCCGGGCATGTCGGCGGGGTCTTTGCCGAACCAGCCGGACGTGGCGACCGGGTCGCCGTCGTTTTTCAGGACGTAGGACTGGCCGGGCGGGACCTTGAGGTCGGTGATGTTCCCGGTGTCGATCCCGGGAGACCCGGCAAAAATCGCCGCGTCGACCCCGGCGTGGCGCAGCGCGATCCCGGTGGTGGTGGACCCGTAGGAGTGCCCGAGCGCGACCAGCCGCGCCGGGTCTCCCTCGCGCGAGGCGTCCAGGCCTTGCAGGAACGGCGCGAGCTTCGCCGCACCGGCCTCGGCTTTCCCTGTGCCCAGCACGTCAAGCGACTGCGGCGCGTCGTATCCCATCCACGTCACCGCCGCCGACTTCCCGCCGTGCCCGTACCGTGCCGCCATGTCATCGGCATCCTGCCTGATCTGGTCCATTCGCTTGTCGTAGTCAAGGAGATCGCCATTGACGGAGGAGCCGAACCCGCCGGTGAAAGTGACGATGTTGCTGGCGGTGTCCACGTTCCCGGACGCGACCGCAGCCTTCAGATGGTCTCCGCCGCCGTCGAGCACCAACAGTTGACGGCCGCCCGGCTGCGCCAGCGCCTGGCTTACCTTGTCAAGTTCGGACAGGCGTCCATCGATCCGATCCAGCTGGACTTGCAGGTCGTGGTGCTGGTTCTGCTGCTGCGGGTCGGACATTTTCAGCCCGTCCATGCGGCGCTGGATCTCCTCGCGCTGTCGTCGCAGATCGGCTTCCTGCTGCGCCAGCACCGTCCGGTTCGCCTTGTCCCGAGCCGAACCCGGCAGCCCGTCCATCGCCCCGACCGTCCCAGGGCTGTCTCGGATGAGAAGGTCCCGCTCGGCCGGGGACAGGGTGGCCCACCAAGCCGCGGCTTGCGACGGCGTCGCGTTCGGCGGCGGCTCGGGCGGGGCGAGACCGGGTGCTGCCAATCCGTCGGCGGCCGCGGCGGCGACCGTGGACTCGTCCCCGGTGCCGAACTGGCCCGCCGCCGCACGGTCCAGCACCGACGCGAGATCGGTGTCGATGTCGTCGGCCGTCCGCAGGATCTGCGCGATCTCGTCCACTAGTTGGGTGTGGATGCGTTCCCGGTCTTCCGGGTGCAACTCAGGCGGCGGCTGCCGTCCCGCGTAGGTGTCGGTGATGCCGCCGGCATCGGTGATCTCGAATCCGTATTTGCGGGCCAGTTCGTCGGCGTTGTAGATCGCAGTCTGGACGGCCACGATCGCGTCGGACGCCTGCCCGACGGCCTTGCCCAACGCAGCGGCTCCGGCGGCATAGGCGTCGAGAGCTTGCATGTGGGCTTTGTGCTGGGCCGCGGCGTCGTCGGCCGCAGGCCCGCTCCAGCCCTCGACCGGCATGACCTTGCCGTAGTCGTCCCCGTCATGGATCAGGACCTGCGTCCGGATCTGCAAAACAGAGAACACCTCGTCCAGCGCAGAATGGTCCCAGGCCCGGACATCAGCCAGCGACACCATCAGCGCGGCCCCCGCATCGGCGGCGCCGCAGCAGGGAACACCCCGGCCGCCGCGTGGTCACCGCGCTGATACCGGTCGGCCGCAACACCAAGGTGCTCGCCGAACCGCTGCACCTGAGCGCACCACTGCGTGAACGTCGCGGACAACGACTCCCGACAGCGCCCGGCCGCGGCCGCGGCTTTCCCGCCCCGCACCGCCTCGCCGATCCGTCCCACCGGTTCGGCGCAGTCCGCCGCCTCGCGCAGCCTGGCCGCCTTCTCCCCTACCGCCCCGCCCGCCGCTCTCAACGCGTCCGGCACCG
>NZ_JACJHR010000007.1 GCF_014174495.1 Amycolatopsis echigonensis | reverse complement strand
CCACCCCCACCACGGGGGGCCACCCCGCCGGACGGGGACCCACCCAGCCCCCCGCCACAAGAAGACTGCCCAACCACCCCTCCACAGCCTTAGCAGTTGTCTCCACATCCCCATCCACAATACTGAAATGATCCCCAGGAACAGTCACCACGACATCCGCCCGATCCCAGGTCGTCCGCCACGACCCCGGATCCTCTCCGGCCCGCTCCACAGAATCCCCAGCAATGACAAACCGGCGATCCGGTCGCACCAAAACCGTAGGCACCTCAACCCGAGGCAACTCCACCCCGTCCAACAACCCCAGGTAATAAGCCATCGCCGTCAATTTGTCCCGATCAAACGGCCCATACTGCTCTTCCCGCTCAACCATCCCCGCGGCCATGTCCCGCACGGTGTCCCCCACATCCCCACCGTCATCCATCGCGTAACTGTCCAGCAGAACAACCCCAGCCGCATCCACCCGAGAAGCCAGCGCATACGCCAGCACCCCACCAGAAGAATGCCCGACCAAAGCGAACGGCCCATCCCCAGCCAGCCGAACACTCTCCGCCAGCACATCCAGCAACGCATCCAGATCAGCAGGCAACGATTCCCCAGACACAAACCCCGGCGTAGGCAAGGCCGCAACCCCTCGCACTCCCCGAAACCGAGCCGCCAGCTTCGCGTACTGATACGGGCCGCCCATCCCAGCCGGGGTAGGAACCGCCAGCAACTTAACCTCGGCGGCCCCCGAAGCCAGCTCCACCGGCCGCGGTTCCTCCCGAAGCTCAGCCACCGTCCGGAAAGTCGGCCGCAACTGAGCCGCCGCCCCCAGCAACGCGAGACCGTTCTCCACCTGCCCGCCCCGGATAGCGTCGAAGAACATCTCCGTCACCGGATCCCCACCCGTCCCAACCGCAGGCTCGGTCAACACGGAAAGAAGATGCTTCGCCAACCCCGCCGGCGTCCGGTGATCGAACGCGATCGACGCGGGCAGTGAAACCCCCGCCGCACTGGCGATCCGATTCCGCAGTTCGACCGCGGTCAGCGAATCGAACCCGATCTCCAAGAAATGCGCGTCCTCGTCAAGCTCGGCAGTGTCGGCATACCCAAGCAACCCAGCCACCTGCTCCAGAACAAACGCCTGCAGCCCCTTCTCGGTCAGCTCCAGCTGCGAGTCAGCAACGGCACGCCGCTTCTTCACCGAGGCCTGCACCGACACCGCCGTCTCCGGAGCCACGAGCTTCCGCAAAGTCACCGACTCGGCCGCGGCGACCGGACGTCCCGAACGATCGGCGAACAGCACCGCAACGCGGTCGTCGCCCAGCGGAGTCAACCGGACCCGCAGCTTCGCCGCCCCAGTGGCGAACAGCCGGAAGTCGTGCCAATCCACCGGATCTCCGCCCACAATGGACAGCGCTGCATCGAGCGCCGCCGGATGGAGACCGAACTGCTCGTCCGGCGTGACTTCGATTTCCCCGAACACCACCCCGTCGACAGTCCAAGCAGCGTCAAGCCGTCCAGCAGCCACCGATTGCGCACCAGCGGGCGGCCACTGGCCGATACCGTCGGGCTCCGTACCGTCGTCTACCGCCAGCACACCTTCGGCATGGCGAATCCACGCACCGTCGTGTCGCGAGTGGACAGTAACCGGGCGCTGTCCGGAGTCATCCGGCTCGCCGGCCACGACCTGCACGTGCGTATCCCCGGCCGCAATCGGTGACTCGACGGTCAACCGCACCAGCCGTCCGCATCCGACTTCGTCCCCCGCCCGAGTCGCCAACTCCACGAAACCGGCCACCGGAAACACTTCATCGGACGGCAACGTGCCGCTCAAGACCACAGTGGACGATCCGGCGACAGTCAACGCGGGCCCGAACCACGTCCCCAGCCCAGTCCCCGTCGCCCGCCGGGCCTCCATGTCCACCGACGGCCAGTACCGCGATCGGTGGAAGGCATACGGCGGCAACGGAACGATAGCCGCGGACCGCCCGGCGAACATCCGCCGGACATCCAGACCCGCACCAAGAACGTGCAACTTCCCAGCAGCCAGGAGCGTCGAAGCGACCTCACCACGATCGCGCCGAAGCACCGGAACGAATTCCGCGTCCTCCAGCAGTGCCTCGGCGGCCGCGGTGAGCACACCGTTCGTGCTCAACTCGACAAAGCGCGTCGCGCCCGAAGCCCGCACCGCGTCGGCAAAACGAACGGTGCCGCGGCAGTTCGCCACCCAATGCGCCGGGTCGGACAACTCGTCCGTCACTTCGGCACCGGTGACCGTCGAGATCACCGGCACAGTCGGCTTCTCGAACGTCAACTCCTGCGCGATCTCTTCCAGCTCTTCGAGAATCTCGTCCAGCAACGGTGAGTGAACCGCGCGGTCGATCGCGAGCCGGTTCGTCCGACGGCCAAGCTTCTCGAAGTGCGCGACGATCGCCTCGACCGCACCGTCCGCACCGGACACCACAACCGAACGCGGCCCGTTCACCGCGGCCAGCGCAACGTCGTCACCCAGCTTCGGCCGCACCTCGTCCGCACTGGCCTCGACCGCGACCACGGCACCGTCCCGAGTCTCGGACATGAGCTGGCCCCGGTTCGCGACGAGCTTCACCGCATCGTCCAAAGAGAACACACCGGCCAGATGCGCGGCGGCGATCTCGCCGACCGAGTGTCCCACCAGGACGTCCGGCCGCTGTCCCCACGATTCCAGCAGCCGGTACAGCGCCACCGAGAAGGAGAACACCGCGGCCTGGCTGAACTGAGTGCGGTCCAGCAACTGCGCGTCCACCGAGCCAGCCTCGGCGAACATCACCGCCCGCAGTGAACGACCGAGATGCTGGTCGAACTTCGCCGCGACCCGCTCCAGCTCATAGGCGAACACGGGGAACGCCGCCGACAGCTCCGCACCCATCCCGGCCCGCTGGCTGCCCTGCCCCGGCAAGAGGTACGCGGTCCGCCCGCCGGAACGAGCACGTCCGGTCACCACAGAGTCCGAAGTAGACCAAGCTTCCAATCCGGCACGGAGTTCCGCCGCGTCCGAACCGACCACCGCCGCCCGATGCGAGAACAACGGCTGCCGGTTGGCCTGCGAGTACACCACGTCCAGCGCCGGATACGCGTCGAGGTGCGCCAGCAAGGCCCGCGCCTGATCCGGAAGCGCCGCCGCGGTCCGCGCGGAAAACACGAGCGGCGGCAACACCCCGCCAGCATCGACCGCCTCAGCAGCTTCCGCCACGACTTCCGGAGCCTGTTCCAGAATCACGTGCGCGTTGGTCCCGCTGTAGCCGAACGCCGACACCGCAGCGCGCCGCGGACGGTCCACTTCCGGCCAGTCCCGCGCTTCGTCGAGCAGCCGCACAGTTCCGGCAGCCCAGTCGACATCGTGCGTCGGCTCGGCGGCGTGCAAGGTCGCGGGCAACACTCCGTGCCGCAACGCCTGCACCATCTTGATCACCCCAGCGACCCCCGCCGCGGCCTGCGTGTGCCCGATGTTCGACTTCACTGAGCCAAGCCACAGTGGACGGTCCGCCGCCCGCTCCCGGCCGTAAGTAGCCAGCAGCGCGGAAGTCTCGATCCGGTCGCCCAGCGGCGTGCTCGCGCCATGTCCTTCGACAGCGTCCACATCGGACCCGGTCAGGCCAGCGGCCGACAGAGCATGCCGGATCAGTTTTTCCTGTGCCGGAGCACTGGGCGCGTTGAGACCGTTGGAAGCGCCGTCCGCGTTGACCGCGCTGGACTTCACCACGGCAAGCACGTCATGCCCGTTGCGCTGCGCGTCGGACAGCCGCTCGATCACGAGCACCCCGACGCCCTCGCCCCAGCCAAACCCGTCAGCCGAGGCCGAGTACGGCTTGCACCGGCCATCGCGAGCGACAGCACCGTCGAGGAACTGTGCGAACGGAGCCGGCGAAACGAGTGCCGAGACACCGGCGACCAGTGCGAGCGAGCAGTCGCCTCCGCGCAACGCCTGAGTCGCCTGGTGCAAGGCCACCAGCGAGGACGAACAAGCGGTGTCCACCGAGACAGCAGGCCCTTCGAGCCCGAAGGCATACGCGACCCGTCCGGAGACCACGCTGCTCAGCGCGCCGGACCCGCGGTAAGCCCCGCCGCCCTGTTCGAGCGCGTCGCCTGGGTCGTAGTCGGACTGCATCACGCCGACGAACACCCCGGTCGTGCTTCCCTTGAGCGCCAATGGATCCACGCCCGCGTTCTCCAGCGCGACCCACGACGACTCCAGCAACATGCGCTGCTGCGGGTCCATCATCACGGCTTCGTTCGGGCTGATGCCGAAGAACGCCGCGTCGAATTCGGTGGCGTCCGGCACGAACCCACCGCGAGGGGTCCCGCCGTCGGGCGCGACCTGCTCCAGCCAGTAATCCATGTCCCAGGCGCGGTCGGCCGGGAAGTCGCTGGTCCCGTCCTGCCCGGCGGCGACCAGCTGCCACAGCTCGTCCGGCGTGCTGACGCCCCCGGGGAACCGGCAGGCCATGCCGACGATCGCGATCGGCTCGTCGCTGCCCACGACGGTGGTTTCCGGCCCGGCCGCGTCCGCGTCCAGGTCGCCAAGCAGCTCTTCGTGCAGGTGCGCGGCCAGGTCGCCGGCGGTTGGATGGTCGAAGACGAGCGTCGCGGTGAGGCTGAGGCCGGTGGCCTCGTTGAGCGTATTGCGCAGTTCGACCGCGGTCAGCGAGTCGAAACCGAGGTCCTTGAACGCGCGGTCGGCGTCGATCACGTCCGTCGACGCGTGCCCCAGTACCGCGGCCGCGTGCTCGATGACCAGGTCACGCAGGTGGTCGAGGCGCTTGTCAGCAGGGAGACGGACCAGCTTGCCGAGCAATGAGTCCGTCCCGGCCTCGCGGTCGGAGACGGTGCGCCGAGCCGTCGGGACCAAGCCGCGCAACAGGTCCGGCACCGCGCCAGCTTCCCGCCACGCCGGCAGGTCGAGCTTGACCGGCACGAAGACCGCGCTCGTCGAGCTGACCGCGGTGTCGAACAGCGCCAATCCCTCCGCCGCGGTGAACGCGCCGAGCCCCCGCTTGCCGGTCGTTTCGCCAGCCATCCCGGCCGCCGATTCCCACATGCCCCACGCAAGCGAGTGCGCTGGCTTGCCCTCGGCGCGCCGGTGCATGGCGAGAGCGTCGAGGAAAGCGTTTGCGGCGGCGTAGTTCGCCTGGCCGGGAGCGCCGAGCACCCCCGCGGCGGACGAGAAAGTGATGAACGCCGAGACCTCGCCAGCCAGTTCGTGCAGGTGCCAGGCAGCGAGTGCCTTCGGGTTGAAGACGCCGTCGATCCGTTCCGGCGTCATCGACGGCAGGAC
Organism: Amycolatopsis echigonensis; assembly: GCF_014174495.1. Classification (GTDB taxonomy): domain Bacteria; phylum Actinomycetota; class Actinomycetes; order Mycobacteriales; family Pseudonocardiaceae; genus Amycolatopsis; species Amycolatopsis echigonensis. The sequence goes on along the minus strand of NZ_JACJHR010000007.1, from coordinate 172,055 downwards.
ACCGTCGTCCAGCACTCCGGCGGCGTGCACCACCGCGGCGACCGGATGCTTCTTCAGCAACCGCGCCACCGCCTTGCGGTCGGTGAGGTCGCACGCGGCGACGGTCGTCTCCGCACCGAGTTCGGTCAGTTCCGCGACGAGTTCCGCGGTGCCGGGCGCCTGGTCGCCACGGCGGCTGACCAGCAGCAACTGCCGCGCGCCCTGCTTCGCCAAGTGCGTGGCGACGATCCGACCGAGTGCCCCGGTACCGCCGGTGAGCAGCACAGTCCCGACCGACCAGTCGACCGGCTCCCCTGGCTCCGGAGTCGCCCGGACGAGCCGTGGCACGCGCACCTCGGCACCGGAAACCCGCACCGCCGATTCGTCCGCCGCCGCGATGGCCGCGAGCTGTTCGTCGGTCGCGTCGCCTTCGACGAGCACGATCCGGCCCGGGTTTTCCCCCTGCGCGGAGCGGACCAGACCGGCCACCGCGGCCCCGGCGAGATCGTTGCCGGTCACCACCAGAAGCTTCTCTTTGCCGTCCTCCTGCAGTTTGGACAGTACACTGTGGACGGCCTTCTTCGCCGACGCGGCGTCGTTCCCGGCCTTCGCCGAGTAGACCTCGTAGACCGCCTGTGCGCCGGGCAGAGTCGTCGGCACCCAGTCCACTTCGTACAGTTCGTCCGAACCAGCCGGGGCTGCGGCCGCGAGCTGTTCCTCGCTGATCTGCCGCAGCTTCAGCAAGCCGACCCGCGCGACCGGCGCCCCAGCACTGTCGGCAAGACGCAGCTCGACCGCCTGCTCTCCGCTCGGTCGCACGTGGACTCGCAGCGACGATGCACCCGTCGCGAACAATTCCACTTCGGACCAGGCGTACGGCAGCGTCGTCCCTTCCCCGGCCGCCGAGCTGAGCCCGACAGCGTGCAGGGTCGCGTCGAACACCGCGGGGTGCAGGCCGAACGCCTCAGCCCCAATCCGCTCCTGCTCGGGCAGCGCGACCTCGGCGTACACGTCCTCACCGCACTGCCAAGCCGCCCGCAGGCCCTGGAATACCGGCCCGTAGGCCATTCCATGCTCGGCCAGCAGGTCGTACATGCCCTCGACGTCGACCGGCTCGGCCCCGGTCGGCGGCCATTCGCTGAGATCGAAGTTCGTCCCGGAAGCAGCGGGCGCGAGCGTACCGTCCGCGTGCCGGGTCCAGCCGACGGCGGTCGCGAGATCATCGGGTCGTGAGTGGACACTGATCGGCCGGGTCCCGTCCGCGGCCGGAGTCCCGATGCGCACCTGAATCCGCGCGGCCCCCTTCCCGGGCAGCACGAGGGGCGCGTGCAGGGTCAACTCCTGGACCCGTCCGCAGCCGACCTCGTCCCCAGCGCGCACGGCGAGTTCCACAAATGCCGTACCGGGCAGCAGGAGCGAGCCGCCGACAGCGTGGTCAGCCAGCCACGGATGGGTCGCCGTCGACACGCGGCCGGACAGCACGACACCGTCCGCGTCGGCGAGCAACGTCGCCGCGCCAAGCAGCGGATGGTCGACCGGGTCGAGCCCCATCGACGAGACATCCCTGGATTCGGACGAAACCTCCAGCCAGTAACGCTGGTGCTGGAAGCCGTACGTGGGCAGGTCGGCCCGGCTCGCGCCGCGCGAGGCGAAGTGCGCGGCCCAGTCCGGCACCACCCCGCGAACGTGCAGGGTCGCCAGCGCGGTCAGGAGCGCGACGTCCTCGGGAACATCACGACGCTGAGCGGCAACAGCAACGGCGTCGTCAGCGGACTGCGGAACGACGGCGGTCAGCGGCGCGTCCGGACCCAATTCGAGGAACCGGTTCACTCCGTCCGCCGCAAGCGTGCGGACCGCGTCGGCGAACCGGACCGGCTCGCGGACATTGCGCACCCAGTACTCGGGGTCGGTCAGCTCGGCGTAAACCTCTTCGCCGGTCACGCTGGAGATCACCGAAAGGGTCGGCTGCGTGTAAGCGATGCTCTGGGCGACCATACGGAACTCGGCGAGCATCGGATCCATCAGTCGCGAGTGGAACGCGTGCGAGACCTTGAGCTGCGTAGTCCGCCGCCCGGCGTCGCTGAACTTCGCGGCCACGGCTAGAACAGCGTCCTCAGCACCGGAAAGCACTACCGAGCGCGGCCCGTTCACCGCGGCGACGTCGACCGTCCCTTGTGGATCGTGCGTGGCGACCTCGTCCGGAGTTCCCTCGACCGCAACCATCGCGCCGCCCTTCGGCAACGCCTGCATCAACCGCCCGCGAGCTGCGACCAGCTTCGCCGCGTCGGCCAAGGAGAACGCGCCTGTGCAGTGCGCAGCGGCAAGCTCGCCGATAGAGTGGCCACACAACGAGGCAGGCGTGAGGCCCCACGACTCGACCAGCCGGAACAACGCCACCTCGAAGGCGAATAGCGCCGCCTGAGTGTTCGCGGTCTGCGCTAACGCATCCGCGTCACCGTCGATCATCGCGCGGATCGGCCGGTCGAGATGCCGGTCCAGCTCCGCGCACGCCGCCGCGTAAGCCTCCGCGAAGACCGGGAAGACCTCCAGCTGGCGGCCCATTCCGACCCGCTGAGATCCCTGGCCGGAGAACAGGAACGCCAACGACGCTTCGCCGCGAGCCAGACCACTCACCACACCGAGCTCACCGTTCGCGAGCGCGTTCAACGCAGGCAGAACGTCCTCGGTGGACTTTCCGATCACCGCGGCACGGTGGTCCAGATGCGTTCGCGACGCGCCCAAGGTGGCAGCGACGTCGAGCAGCTCAAGCTCCGGCCGTGCCGCCAGGTGTTCGGCCAACCGCGCCGCCTGCGCCCGCAGCGCCTGCGGTGTCCGGCCCGAAACGACGACCGGGACCGCCGCCTCGTCACGCGGGTTGCCGGCAGGTTCCGGTGCGGGTGCTTCCTCGATGATGATGTGCGCGTTGGTCCCGCTCAGCCCGAAGCACGACACCGCGCCGCGCCGCGGCTGTTCCCCGCGCTCCCACGGCCGGGCCTCCGTCAGCAGTTCGACCTTGCCCGCGGTCCAGTCCACCTGTCGGGTCGGTTTGTCGACATGCAGCGTCTTCGGCAGCAGGTCGTTGTTCAGCGCCAGCACGATCTTCAGCACCCCGGCGACACCTGACGCGGCCTGCGTGTGCCCCACGTTCGACTTGATCGACCCGAGCCACAACGGCTCTTCGCGCTCTTGGCCGTACGTGGCGAGCAGCGCCTGCGCCTCGATCGGGTCGCCGAGTTTCGTCGCGGTGCCGTGCGCCTCGACGACGTCGATCTCGTCCGGCCGCAGCCGTGCGTTCGCCAGCGCCTGCCGGATCACGCGCTGCTGCGCGGGCCCGTTCGGCGCGGTCATGCCGTTGGACGCGCCGTCCTGGTTGATTGCGGTGCCGCGAACGAGCGCCAGCACCGGGTGTCCGTTGCGCCGCGCGTCGGACAGCCGCTCCACCAGCAGCATGCCGCAGCCCTCGGACCAGCCGGTTCCGTCCGCTGAGTCGGCGAAAGTACGGCAGCGGGCGCTGCGGGCGAGTGTGCCGTCGAGGGAGAACTCGACAAACGTACGCGGCGTCGACATCACCGAGACGCCGCCGGCGAGGGCGAGGCTGCATTCGCCGTTGCGCAGAGCCTGTACCGCCAAGTGGAGCGCGACGAGCGAGGACGAGCACGCGGTGTCGATGGTGACCGCGGGTCCCTCGAGCCCGAAGGTGTAGGCGAGGCGGCCGGAAATGACGCCGGAAGAGCCGTAGCTGCCCTGATAATTGTGGTACATCGTGCCCGCGAAAACGCCGGTCGGGCTGCCCTTCACCGAATGCGGTGCGATCCCGGCGCGCTCGAACGCCTCCCAGGACGTTTCGAGCAGCAGCCGTTGCTGCGGGTCCATGAGCAGAGCCTCGCGCGGGCTGATGCCGAACAGGTCGGCGTCGAAATCGAGCGCGTCGTGCAGGAACCCGCCCTCGCGCACATAACTCGAGCCCGGCCGTTCCCCGGTCGGGTCGTAAAGCCGGTCGAGGTCCCAGCCGCGGTTCGACGGGAACTCGCCGATCGCGTCGACCCCGCCGGACAGCAGATCCCACAACGCTTCCGGGGTGCCCGCACCGCCGGGAAGCCGGCAGGCCATCCCGACGATCGCGATCGGCTCCCGTGCGGCCTCGGTGAGCTTGCGGTTCTTCTCGCGCAGCCGCTCGGTTTCCTTCACCGAAGCGCGGAGCGCACCGACCAGCTTCTCCTCGGAGTTGCCCACGTGCCCACGTTCCTTCCGCGTCGCATGCTCATCCGACGTCGTGACGATACGAGCGCGCCCGTGCGCGGACCCACCCCTAACGGCCCCTGCCGCGCCGGTCCGCCCGCCCGGCCAAGGTCCGCTTTAGACGGTCTTTAGGGGTTGTCGCTGGGAACGGCGGATGTCAGATTTTGCTGGCGTTCCAAGCCATTTCGCACGGCTCGTTTCCGCTGGGGGTTTCACCGCCCGGACAAGGACTGGGGAATCGTATGCACACGTTGACACGCAGGCTGCTGGTGGTGGGAGCCCACGGCGACGACGAAACGCTCGGCGCGGGCGGGACTATCGCCCGGCTCGCCGACGAGGGCGTCACCGTTTCGCTTTGCATCCTTACCAATGACGACGGTTCGCGTTCGGCCGCCGGCGCCGAGGTCACCGACCGCACCGACGCGATCGAACTGGCCGCGAAAACGCTCGGCATCGAGCGCGTGCGAGTCCACGAATTCGGGGACAACCGGCTCGACACGGTCAGCCACCTCGAACTGAACCAGGTCGTCGAGCGCGAGGTCCGCGAATTCGAGCCGGACACCATTTTCGCCACCGGCATGTGCGACCTCAGCACCGACCACGCGCTGGTCAGCCGCGCCGCACGGGTCGCCGGGCGGCCGGGCAAGGGCCCGGTGCGCGAGGTCCGCACGTTCGAGATCCGCTCCGCCACCGACGTCGGAGAGGCCTCCGGGCTGCCGGTCACCTTCCGGCCGAACTGCTGGCAGATTCTCGACGAGAGCCACCTCGAGCGCAAAATCGAAGCGCTGCGCGCCTACGGGAAAGAACTCGAGCCGTGGCCGAACCCGCGCAGCGAACGCGGCGTCCGCGCGTTGGCCGAATACCGCGGCTCGCAGGTCAGCGCCGGCCTCGCCGAGGCCTTCGAAATAGTCCGTTCCGTCCGATGACCGGCGTTCCCCCGCTTGTCCGACTCGCTCTTCCGCTCGCTTTTCCACTGCCCATCCAGAAACGGGTGACCAGGAATGACCAGTACTGTCGCTGAATTCGAGACCATCGCCGAACGGAACGAACTGACGTCGGTCGCCGTGATCGGGATGGGCTACGTCGGCCTGCCGACCGCGCTCGGCCTGCACGCCGGCGGCGTCGGCGTGATCGGCATCGACCTCTCGCAGAACCGGCTCGACTCGATCCGCTCCGGCGAGGTCGACCTCATCGAAGCCGACCACCGCCGGCTCGAGAAAGCCGTGCACCAGGAGGACTTCCAGCTCACCACGGACTCGGCGCGGATGGCCGAGGCGGACGCGGTGCTGGTGTGCGTGCCGACCGGGCTCGACGAGTACCTGATGCCCGACCTCGGCCCGCTGGAGGCGGCGTGCGCGGCGCTGGTCGCGAACGCCCGGCGCGGGCAGACGTTCATCCTCACCTCGACCAGTTACGTCGGCACCTCGAACCGGCTGCTGGTGAAACCGCTGGTGGCCAAGGGATTCACGATCGGACGCGACCTGTTCGTGGCGTCCAGCCCGGAGCGGATCGACCCGGGCAACGTCACGCACACCCAGGCCGAGACACCGCGCGTGCTGGGCGGCGTGACCCCCGTGTGCACCGCGATGGCGCAGCGCGTGATCAACGTGCTCACTCCGAGCGTGCACTGCGTCAGCTCGCCGGAAGCGGCCGAGATGACCAAACTGTACGAGAACACCTTCCGCGCGGTGAACATCGCGCTGGCCAACGAGTTCGCCGAGATCAGCGACGGTTTCTCGATCGACCCGATCGAGGTCATCGACGCTGCGGCCAGCAAACCGTACGGCTTCATGGCCTTCCACCCCGGCCCCGGCGTCGGCGGCCACTGCATTCCCTGCGACCCGCACTACCTGTTGTGGCAGCTGCGCGCGACGCAGAGCAACGCGCCGCTGGTGACTCAGGCGATGCACGCGATCGCGGAGCGGCCGAAGCAGGTTGTCGACCGCGTACTGAACACACTGTCGCGCGAAGGCAAGGGCATGGCGGGTACGCGCGTGCTGGTGGTCGGCGTGACCTACAAGCCCGGCGTGCAGGACGTGCGTTCGTCGTCCGCGTTGGACATCCTCGACCTCCTTGCCGCGAAGGGCGCGAAGGTCGGCTACTACGACCCGCTGGTCCCGAACGTCCGAGTGACCGGCGGTTCGCTCGACACCGTCCCCGAGCCGGACGGCCAGGACTGGGACGTCGCGCTCATCCACACCGCCCAGCCGGGCCACGACTACGAATGGCTCGCCGACTGCCCGACCGTCATCGACGCGACCTACCGCTTCGACCGCGCGCTCTTCGCGAACTGACGCTGTCACCACCCTCAACGGAGCGGCTTCGCCGCGTTTCGAAAGGACCTACCGTGCGTTACCTCATCACCGGAGGCGCCGGGTTCATCGGCTCCCACCTCACCGAGCACCTGCTGGCCCGCGGCGACGAGGTCGTCGCACTGGACAACCTCAGCACCGGCACCCTGGACAACCTCACCGGCGTCGCCGGGCACCCCGGCTTCCGGTTCGTGCGCGGCTCGATCACCGACCCGAACGCGGTCGAATCCTGCATGGCGGGCATCGACGCGGTTTTCCACCTCGCCGCCGCGGTGGGCGTGTTCACCATCCTCGACAAGACGATGGACAGCCTGCGCACCAACCTGCACGGCACGGAGAACATGCTCGACGCGGCGCTGCGCCACGACGTGCCGATCCTCATCGCGTCCACGAGCGAGATCTACGGCAAAAACACCGCGGACGGCCTGCGCGAGGACGACGACCGGATCATCGGATCGCCGCTGAAGAACCGCTGGTCGTATGCCGAAGCGAAGGCGCTGGACGAGACGTTCGCCCACTTGTACGCGGTGGAGCACGGCCTGCGCACGGTGATCGTGCGGCCGTTCAACACCGTCGGCCCGCGCCAGACCGGACGCTACGGCATGGTCATCCCGCGCTTCGTGACGCAGGCGCTGGCCGGTGAGCCGATCACGGTGTTCGGCGACGGACAGCAGACCCGCTGCTTCTGCCACGTGCACGACGTCGTGCCCGCGCTGGCGGACCTGCTCGCCGACGAGTCCGCGTACGGCAAGGTGTTCAACCTCGGCAGCAACGAGCAGACCACCATCTCGCAGCTGGCCGAGCGCGTGATCGGCGCGACCGGTTCGAGCAGCACCATCACGAAGGTGCCGTACGAGGAGGCGTACGGCGACGGGTACGAGGACATGCAGCGCCGCATCCCCGACTGCACCCGCGCGTACAACCAGATCGGCTTCGTACCGACGCGTTCTCTGGACGACATCATCGCCGCGGTGGTCGCCGACCGCCGATCCTGACCTGTTTCCGGTGAAGGGCCTCTTGCGGAGTCGCCGCGAGAGGCCCTTCACACGTTGCGGAGCTTGACGTATACGGCCGTCAGGTAGCGGGCGGCGGTGTTCGCGGACACTCCCAGTACCTCCGCGATCACCGCCACCGGCGTGCCCTGCGCGGCGAGTTCCGCTACTCGCAGCTCCACGTCGGTCAGCGCTCCCGTTAGCTGTTCCGCCAGCTGTTCCGTTAGCTTTTCCGTCACTGTCGGGCACCGGCCAGTTCGCCGGCGAGCGCACTCCGTCCGGCCACGCCGAGTTTCCGGTACACCCTGGTCAGATGCTGCTCCACAGTGGACACTGTGATGTACAGCGTTTCGGCGATCTGGCGGTTGGTCCGCCCGTGCGCCGCGAGCTCCGCGACACGCAGTTCGGCCTCGCTCAACGCGGTCGCTACCGGCCCCTCCGGATCCGCGCGCGGCGGCTCTGGCCTCGACGCCACCGGACGAGGTGTGAGCGGACGCATCGGCTGTCGCGGCACCTGCACCGGTTTCACCAGGCCTGCCGAGCGTTCCGCGCGCTGGCCCAGCTGGTTGATCGCGCGGACCGTGCGGGCCAGTTCAAGTCGGTCGCCAGATTCTTTGAACGCCTCCGCCGCCCGGTTCAGCAGACCGGATCGCGCGCCGCTGTCTCCGGCGAACGCCAGCACCCGTAGCGCCACCGCCTGGGAGAAAGGGTCCTTCGTGTCCGCGAGCTGCTGTTTCGCCAGCTCAACCGCCAGAGTCGGATTGCGCAGCCGCAGGTTCGCCTCGGCCAGATCGGTCCGCCACGGGGCTACCGTGGACAGGTCGAGGTTGCTGTCCCGGAGAATCCGTTGGCACTGCTGGAAATCGCTGACAGCCGATAGTCCGCGGTTCGTGGCCAGGTGGAACTGCCCGCGCGCCCTGAGGAACCGCACGCCGCCGAGTGTCGTGTACGCCGTTTCGGGCAGAGCGTGTCGCAACACCCGCGCTGCGGCCCTGAAGGCCCCTGCCGCGGTGTACGCGGTCAGCATCGTGGCCAGCGGGTACGTGATCGCTACGCCCCAGTTCGGTTCGTCAAGCAGCGCAAGCGCACGGCTCGCTCCTTCCGCCGCTTCGGCGGGTTCGCCGCGACGCAGCAGCAGGCTCGCGCCGAGAGCGTCGAGCATCGCCTTCCAGGTCACCGCGCCGCGGTACTCGGCCTCCTCGGCCAGCGAAGTGCACCAGCCTTCCGCGCGGTCCGCCTTGCCGTCGTACGCGAGCGCGAGGATTGCCGTGGCCAGGGCTTCCAGCGAGGTGTCGGAGAGTCGGCAGTTCTGCAGAATCCGCTCCGCGCACACCGAAGTCTCTCCGCTGCCACCTACGCGCCACACCGACGCGAGCGTGGTTGCCGTGCGCATCCAGGGATCCGATTTATCGATCGACAGCTCCGGCGCCGTGCCGTAATGCCAATGCGCGGCGAGAGTCAGCTCGGCGGCCGTTCGCGGGTGCAGCGGCTCGAGGTCATCGCCCAGTCGGACCAACGCTGATTCGAACGTTTCCCGGTCCCCGAACCACAATGACTGGCGTACCAGCGCGATCCGGTCGGATTGGTCGAGCGAATCAGCTTCGCGCAACGCCGCGAGATGCGGCGCGGCTGCCGCCGGGTTGACCCGCCATGTGATCTTGGCCAACAGTTGCGAAAGCATCTGCTGCTCCCACGACGCGGTGGTCGTCGATGCCGCCAACTGCAGACAGCGGGTGGCGAAGTCGACGTCGTCGCCGAGCATTACCTGCTCCGCAGCCGCGACCAGGACCGGCAACGCCCACTCCGCCCGCGCTTCGCCCGCCGCCACGAGATGCCGCGCGACCTCCGGTGCCGACAACCCGCGAGCGTGCTTCACCTCGGCAGCCCGGATGTGCAGCCGCACCTTCTCAGACCCGCGCAACCCGCCGACGACCGCCGCCGCGGCCGGCTGCTGCCGGAATCGGACCCCGTCGACCAGCCCCGTCTCCACGAGCAACCCCGCCGACGCTTCCGCCTCGACCGGGTCCACACCCGCGACGGTCGCCACCGCATCCGTCGTCACGTCGGTGTCCAGCACCGCGATCGCGGTCGCCACTTCGCGCAGCGGCGAACCGTAGCGATGCAAAAGCCGTTGCACCGCATCGGAATACGCCGCGCCGTCGTCCACCGAACTGCGGCACGCTTCGACCAATGCGTTGACCAGCAACGGATTCCCCGCGCTGAGCCCGTGGATCCGCTCAGCCTCGCCGTGGTCCGCTACGAGCTGCGCTATCGCCTCCACGGTGAACGGCGTGAGATGCACGTACCGGTGTGGCTGCGCGGCGAATTCGACGCCCTCGCCCGAGTACCAGGCGTCCGGCTGCGTCAACACCAGCAACATCGCGGCCGACCGCGCCCGCCGCTGCAATCTCAGCAGCAACCGGGCCGACGTCTCGTCCACGTGCTGCACATCGTCGACCGCGATCAGCAGCGACCGTTCGCGCGCCAACCGGTGCAACCCGCTGCACAGCGCGGCGATCCGGTCCTCGCCGTCCGCCGCGGCCAGCACTTCGCGCGGCAATACCGGGCTGGCCAGCAACTGGTCGAGCACGCCTCCGTCCACGTCGCGCTCGTCGGCCGCGCCCGCCGCGGTGAGCGTCAGAATGCCCAGCTCTCGAGCTCGGGCCACTACTTGGTTCTGCACCTGTGTTTTGCCGCTGGCCGGTCCTCCGCCGACCAATACCGTGTCTCCTGCCCCCGCATCGCATTCGATCAGCAGACCCTCGAGGAGGGACACTGCTTCGTTCGGCTCGGTGCGGCGGTTCTGCCCCCAGTTCACGCCCATCGCAAGCTCCTCGACCCAACGGTCATCTTCCTGCGTGTGCCACCGTCGCAGCCGCCCCCTAAGCACAGCCAACCGCGATCTAAAGTCACTCAATCAGGTGATCATGACTACCTTGCGCTGTTTTCGTCGCGGCATTGCCGCGTTGCCGCCTGACCGCGAAGGGCAGAATTCTGTTGCAGTAGCTGCGTTTTGGCTCCGGACAGTGATCTTGCTGGTCTTGCTTCCGCAGTCGGGGTTGACCACTTCGAGCGATGGCGTAGTCGAACGTGCGTTCGAGAACATGGAGAGGTGTCCACGACCACGACGCTCCCCGCCTGGCAGTTGTCAGACCGGGACCTGACCACCAGACTCCTGACCACCCAAAGACAGCAGAACGTCGCTTACGCCGCGCAACTGGAGACCATCCGGGAACTGGAATCGCGCGGTGCCGTGCCGGAGGGCTATTCCTCGACTTCGGCCTATCTGGCGACGATCCTGCACGTGACGCTGCGCGAGGCCCGCGCCCGGCTCGCCCAAGCCACCGGCACGTTGCCGCTGACGTGGAAAGCCTTGTCCGCGGGCGAAATCACCGCCCAGCACGCGACCGTGATCGCTGAATTCCTCGCTGACGCGCCGAGGTGGCTGACTCCCGAGGACTACACCGTCGCCGAAGACACCCTGGTAACCCTCGCGGGGCAGGCCAACCCCAGCATCGTCCGCCGCGCGGCGACCCGGCTCAAGATCTACTGGGACAACGATCCTTCCGACGTGTCCGGTTCTTCCTCTGAGGCTTCACCTGGATCCCCGGACGTGGACCACGGCTTGGACCCCGATTCGGTTCCCGACCCGAGTTCCGGTTCTGGGTCGGGCTCGGGTTCCGGTTTCCGCTCCGGTTCCGGTTCCGATGCAGCCGCCCGCCCGTGGCGGGAATTCAGCTGGCACTGGACCCGAACCGGCCGTTTCCGCTTCGCCGGCAACGTCGACCACGAAACCGGCACCCTGATCGAACAACTGCTGGTCCCTCTGGCCGCACCGGACCCCGCGACCACGCCGGACACCCCCGACCCCCGCACCCCGGCCGAACGCCACGGAGACGCCATCGCCGCGATTGTCGACCTGGCCGCCCGCACTCCGGACCTCCCGGCCAAGGCCGGCGAACGCGCAGTCGCGACGGTGACCGTCAGCCTGGAAACCCTGCAGAGCGCCGCGAAGACGATCTTCACGGACGACGAATCCGTCCTGCCCGCGTCCCACCTGCGCCGGATCCTGTGCGACGCCAAGGTCTACCCCGCCGTCCTGGGCACCGAAGGTCAGGTCCTCGATCTGGGCCGCTCCGCCCGCACCGCCACGAACGCCCAGCGCCGGGCCCTCGCGATCCGGGACCGCGGCTGCACCTTCCCCGGCTGCGACCGCGGTCCAAAGTGGACCACTCCGCACCACATCGTCCACTGGGCCCACGGCGGCGCGACGGATCTGGACAACCTCGCCTCGTGCTGCGAACGCCACCACCGCCTCCTGCACCACAGCGGCTGGAAAATCGTGCTCCGAGACGGTGCCGTGTACTGGATTCCGCCGTCCATCCTCGATCCGGAGCAGAAACCGCTCCGCAACACCGCACACAACCCTCCGCCCGCCCCCTTGCGAACCGCAGCCGCGGCCACCAGCGCCACCCCTCCCCGGGCGCGCCGGGCCAGCTAGGGGTTGTCCAATGCCGATCCTCCGCCAACACTCCTGGTTTTGTGACCGCAGTGGACGAAACACCCGCGAACGCACGCACAAGCCGGTGGATCCGCCGTTTCCACCCGACCGACGGAGCACGGGCGCGTCTGGTGTGCCTCCCGCACGCCGGCGGCTCGGCGACCGCCTACTTCCCGCTTTCCGCCGCCGCGGCGGGGCAGGACTTCGAGGTGGTCGCCGTCCAGTACCCGGGCCGCCAGGACCGCCGCGCCGAACCATGCCTGGACACGGTCGCCGCCATCGCCGATGCGATCGCCGACGACCTGGCCGACTGGTCCGACCTGCCCGTGGCCCTGTTCGGCCACAGCATGGGTGCCACCGTCGGCTACGAGGTGGCCCGCCGCCTGGAAGCCCGGGGCAATCCCCCGCTAGGCCTGTTCGCCTCCGCCTGCCGGGCCCCGTCCGCGCAACGCATCGAGTTCATCCACCAACGCGACGACGACGGCCTGATCGCCGCGCTGAAGGAACTCAGCGGCACCGACGCCGGCGTACTGGGCGACGACGAGCTGCTGCGCATGGTGCTGCCCGCGATCCGCGGCGACTACACCGCAGTGGAAACCTACCGGCACCAACCAGGTGTGGAGCCAAGCTGCCCGATCCAGGTCCTGGTCGGCGACGCAGATCCGGTCACCGACCTGGACGAGGCCGACGCGTGGCGCAACCACACCACCGGCACCTGCCAGGTCAAGATCTTCCCCGGTGGCCACTTCTACCTGAACGACCAGCTCAACGCCGTCCTGGACACGATCACCACAACCCTGGCCGCCTGGCAACCGGGAATGTACCGGGAATAAGGGTGGGGAAACCCCAGGGAAGCTTCAGGAGCACACCCCATGGCTCCCGCTTCCCGGTTCCGAGAAACTAGGTACATCAAGGAAACACCCCCTCAACCAGGAGGCCATCATGATGGCGATCACCACCGCCCCCGGCGTCACCCAGCGCATGCTCGCCAACGGCCACCTGGAGCTGACCTGCCGCACGACCAACCGCCACATCGAATGCGAACCAGTCGCCGCCGCGATGTGGATCGCCCTGAAGCAGCACAACGGCGACGTCGACCAAGCCGCCACCACCCTCTCCGCCCTGTGGGAAACGAACGAAGAAGACACCCGCTACGACCTGATCGCCCTGGCCGGTTCGCTGTGCTCGCTGGGCATGGCCACCGAGTCCTAACCCGGCGTAGCTCCGAGCCTGTCGTGAACCGGGAGCATGCGGCGGCCTGGTCCGGCATCCGCATCGAAAGCCGCCGCCAGTGAGACCACGGCCAGGCCCCGCGACGCACTGCTATCCCAATCCAACGCCGCCACGCCAGCGGGAACAAGCCGAACGGCGCGGTTACCCCGCGACGGACGACCGTCCCACCACCTCGCTCCGGTGCTCAGCAGCATCCACAGAGGGAATTCCGGCCCGACGCGGGAGATCACGACCGCCACCGGCCTGAACCCGTTCTACTTCTGGGAACAATCAAGCCGCGTTGGCTTGAAACGAAACCACGCAGTCATGGTCGCTTGAATGGCCGGAATCCGCGCGCGAGGTAGTTCTGGAGCGCATGGGGATGGTCGTCGCTGGAGGTGTGCAGCCAGACTCGCTGCGCGGGCAACCCCCACGTCATGGTGACGGCCTCGGTGAGGAATGGGCCGCCGATGCCGTGACCGATTCGTTCCGGCACGAGGCCGAAGGAGTCGATCTCGATGTCCGGTGCCTGCCGGAGGTTGAGTGAAAGCAACCCGATGGCTGCGCCGTCGATCACGCCAGCCCAGTGCCGCATCGTTGGGTTGCCCAGGTATTCGTCCCACTGTTGGGTATCCCACTGCTGGCTCGGCCACGCGAAGTCGCGCCCGACCGCGAGGGTCAGAGTACGGACCTCGTTCCCGTCGATGGGCTTCAGCTGGACCTGTCCGCTGAACGTTGAGGTCGAAGGGCGCAGCTCACTTGGATGGGTCATCTCCAGATACGTCAGCTCGGGCACCTCGTGATCTTCGCACAGGCGGGTCCAGGGCTAAAGCCAATTTGAGAGTGCTCGGATTCCACGCCTTCAGCTGGACGCAAGTGGCGTGAACGCGGCAGGACTCGCTGCTGAGCTGGCTGACCGACCTGACGCTCGACACGGCGGAGGGCGACGTGCAGCTTGGCGCGGTGCCGAAAAGGTCACGGCGGAGAGTTGCCGCACACGGAGTTGCTGCCCGGGTACGCCTGGAACAAACGAGCGCCGATGCGGGCCGCCCGGCCGATGCGGGCGGCCCCCAACGCGTTAGCGGGCTTCCAATTCTTCGTCCAGCAGCGCGAACAACTCGTCCGCGCTCGCTCCTTCCACTTCCTCGTCCAGAACCAGCGACGCCAGCACTGCCTTCAACCTCGTCACGACGCCGGAAACCTCGTCGGGTTCCAGGCCTCGTACGACGTCTTCCAGCGCGTCCAGCTGGACCTCGACGGCGGACGGGGCACCGTCCGCTACCAGGTGTTCTCCCAGGACCTGCACGGACGGGTAGTCGAAGATCAGCGTCGCGGGCAAGCGCATCCCGGTGAGGACGTCCAGGCGGTTGCGCAGTTCGATGGCGGTCAGGGAGTCGAAGCCGAGTTCGATGAAGCCCTTTCTGGGGTCTACCGCGTCTCGGCGGTCGTGGCCGAGGACTACGGCGGCGGTGCCGCAGACCAGGTCGACGGCGGCTCGTACTCGTTCGGTGCCGGACAGGCGCAGTACCTGGTTCCAGGAATCGTCGACGGCCTCGACTCGGCGGCGGCCTCGGATCAGGCCGCGCAGCATTGCGGGGACACTGTGGGCGTCGGCGCGCAGGCCGGACATGTCCAGGCGTACCGGAACCAGCGAGGGCTGACCGGCGGCGACTGTCGCGTCGAAGAGTTCCAGGCCGTCGGCGAAGGACAGGCCGAAGACGCCGGACCTGGCCATGCGGATCAGGTCGGTGTCGGCCAGGTCGCCGGACATGCCGCCTTCGGACCACAGGCCCCAGGCGAGCGACACGGCTGGCAAGCCTTGCGCGGCGCGGTGGTGCGCTAAAGCGTCGAGGAAAACGTTTGCCGCGGAGTAGTTGGCTTGGCCTGCGGCACCTAGGGTTCCGCCGGCGGACGAGTACAGCACGAAGGCGGACAGGTCCAGGGACGCGGTGAGTTCGTGCAGGTGCCATGCGGCGTCGACCTTCGGGCGGAGGACTGCGTCCATTCGTTCCGGGGTCAAGGACAGGAGTACGCCATCGTCGACGACGCCGGCGGTGTGGATTACTGCGGTCAGCGGGTGGTCGGAGGGAACGTCGGCGAGGAGAGCTGCGGCGGCGTCGCGGGAGGCCAGGTCGCAGGCCACCAGCGAGACTGTGGCACCCAGCTCGGTGAGGGAGGCGGCGAACTCCTCGGCTCCGGGAGCGGTGGGACCGCGGCGGCTCGTGATGAGCAGGTGGCGGACGCCGTGTTCGGTGACCAGGTGCCGGGCGATCAGTCGGCCTAGCACGCCGGTGCCGCCGGTGACCAGGACGGTGCCGTCCGGGTCTAAGGCGACGGTGCCCTCCGGAAGGTACTTTGCCAGGCGGTGCACCAAAACCGCGCCATCGCGGACTGCGACGCCGGGTTCGTCGGCGTACATCGCGCCGAGGACCGAGCCGACCGGGAGCGGGCCGTTGTCGAGGTCGACGACCATGAATCGGTCTGGGTACTCGAGTTGTGCGGTGCGGATCACGCCCCACAGTGCCGCGTGGGTGAGGTCGGGTGCGCCCTCGTCCGGTCGAGTGGCGATCGCGCCGGAGGCGACAACGACCAGGCGCGAAGCGGCCAGTACGCCCTCGGCGACCCAGGCTTGTGACAAGGAAAGGAGGTTGTGGACGGCTGCGCGAGCGCCTTCCGGGGCGGCGGTTTCCGGAGCGGCGAAGGGTACGTAGACGACGTCTGGGACCAGGGCACCGTTGTGGATTGCGTCCAGCAAGGCATCGAGGTCCACATAGGACTCGCCGCTCAGGCCGAAGGGGTCGTTGCCCAGGATTGCGGTGGTCACGGCGGTGACGTCGTCGCCCTGCCACGGGATCCAGTCGACGCGGAAGAGCGAATCGTCCGCGGCTGAACGCGTGGCGGAGGCGAACGCGTCGTCGGCGATGGGACGCAGCGCGAGTGAATCCACCCGCAGCACGGGTGCGCCGGACGGGTCCGTCGCGGTGAGCGAGACGGTGTTCTCGACGTCCGACGAGATCAGCACGCGCAGGGTGGCCGCGCCGCCGGCGTAGAGCGAGACGCCGGACCAGGCGAAGGGCAGGACTGGTTTGTCCTCGGTCGGCCCGGCGAGGCCGATCGTGTGCAGGGCAGCGTCGAGCAGCGCGGGGTGCAGGCCGAACGCGCTGGCGTCGGCGTGCTCGGGCAGCGCGACCTCGGCGGCCAGCACGTCGCCCGCTTGCCAAGCTCGGCGCAGGCCGGCGAAAATCGGGCCGTAGTCGAAGCCTTGTGCGGCCAGTTCGTCGTACCGGGAGGTCACGTCGATCTCCGTGGCTCCGGCGGGCGGCCATTCCGCGGTCGCCGCGGACGGCGAACCGGCTGGGGAGAGCCGGCCGCTGCCGTGCTGGACCCATTCGTCGGCGTCCTCGGGCTGGGAGAAGATCCCCAGCGCTCGGGTGCCGTCATCTTCCTCCGCACCGACGGTCACCTGCAGCCGCACCGCGCCCTGCTCGGGCAGGATCAACGGCGCGGCCAGGGTGAGCTCGTCGACCCGACCGCAGCCGACCTCGTCGCCCGCGCGGACGGCCAGCTCGACGAACGCCGTGCCGGGGAACAGCGCGGTGCCCTGCACGACGTGGTCGGCGAGCCATGGCTGCGCGGCCAGCGACAGCCGTCCGGTGAGGACGACGCCGCCGGAGTCCGCGGTGCCGACTACCGCGCCGAGCAGCGGGTGCGCGGCTTCTCGCTGCCCGACCTCGGCCACGCCGCGAGCCCGCGCGCCGGTCGGGTTGTCCAGCCAGTAACGCTTGCGCTGGAACGCGTAGGTGGGCAGCTCGACCACGTGCGCGCCGGAGTAGAACGCGTCCCAGTCGACCGCCCCGCCGAGCGTGAACAGGGTCGCGACCGCGGCGGCGGCCGACTCTGCTTCGGCGCGGTCCTTGCGCAGGACCGGCACGAAGGCGGCGTTGGCGAGAGCGGCGGTTGCGCTGGCGGTATCACCGGCGGGCCCGCCCCCTCCCCCCGCCCCACCCACCACAGCACCATCGGCACAGCGCTGCCCCATTGCGGTCAGCACCGCGCTCGGGCCGACCTCGACGAACGTGTCCACTCCGGCGTCGGCCAGCGCTCGCACGCCGTCCGCGAACCGCACTGCCGAACGGACCTGACGCACCCAGTAGTCCGGCGTCGCCACGTCCGCCGAGGGGTCCACTGTGGACACGATGGGCACCGAGGGAGCGGAGTACGTCAGGGCGCGCGCCACCGCGGCGAACTCGTCCAGCATCGGGTCCATGAGCGGGGAGTGGAACGCGTGCGACACCCGCAACCGCGAAGTTCGATCAAATTTCCCAGCAACCGCAAGTACTTCTTCTTCTGCCCCCGACAATACCACCGACCGCGGCCCGTTCACGGCCGCGATTCCTACCCCATCGGTTAGTAGCGGAAGGACCTCGTCCTCGGTAGCCTGCACCGCGACCATCGCCCCGCCGGCGGGCAGATCCTGCATCAGCCGAGCCCGAGCGACTACCAGTTTTCCGGCGTCCGCAAGGGAAAGCACCCCGGCGACATGCGCGGCGGCGATCTCCCCGACGGAATGGCCCAGCAGATAAGCATGCCGGACGCCCCACGACTCCAGCAACCGATACAGGGCGACTTCCACCGCGAACAAGGCAGGCTGCGTGTAACCAGTCTGATCGAGCCGGTCAGCGTCGGCGAGCAGGGAACGCAAGGGAACATCGAGGTCCAGCGCAGCACCGACCTCGTCCAGGGCAGCGGCGAAGACCGGGTACGCAGCGGCGAGGTCGAGACCCATGCCAGCGCGCTGAGCCCCCTGGCCAGTAAAGAGAAACGCCAGCCGCCGCGGAGAAGCCACGCCCTCGACCACTGAAGAAGAAGCTTGGCCTGCTGCATAATCTCCCAGAGCCCGCGCAGCAGCTTCCCGGTCAGCAGCCACCACCGCAGCCCGCTGCTCGCTGAGGGTTCGCGTAGTGGCAAGGGAAAGCCCGACGTCCGCCGGAGAGCCCGCAGAAGCGAACCCGGCTAGCTGAGCAGCCTGCGCCCGCAAAGCCTCCGGCGAGGAAGCCGAGAGCAGCCAGGTAACCGGCCCGGCGGAAGGCGAAGGTGCGGGAGCCGGATCACCTTGCTCGACAATCACATGCGCGTTCGTCCCGCTGATGCCGAACGACGACACCGCGGCCCGCCGAGGACGTCCGGTCGACGGCCAGGGCGTCGACTCGTTCAGCAGCGCAACAGTGCCATCCGCCCAGTCGACGTGCGGCGAAGGCTCATCGGCGTGCAGCGTCGGCGGCAACACACCCCGCCGGAGAGCCTCGACCATCTTGATCACCCCGCCGACCCCGGCAGCGGCCTGAGTGTGCCCGACGTTCGACTTGAAAGAGCCGACATACAACGGTCGCGCGGGAGTAGCGACCTTGCCATAGGTGGAGATCAGGGCCTGCGCCTCGATCGGGTCCCCCAGCTTGGTACCGGTCCCGTGCGCCTCCACCGCGTCCACATCGGACAGTTCCAGCGAGGCATCGGCCAGCGCGGAACGGATGACCCGCTGCTGCGCCGGACCGTTGGGCACGGTGATCCCGCTCGACGCGCCATCCGAGTTCACCGCACTGCCGCGCAGCACCGCGAGCACGTGGTGCCGGTTGCGCCGAGCGTCGGAAACCCGTTCCAGCAACAGCATTCCGGCACCTTCGGAGCATCCGACGCCGTCAGCGCCGCTGCCGAAGGCCTTGCAGCGACCGTCCGAGGACAAGCCGTGCTGTTCGCTGAAGTACACGAACATGTCCGGCGTGACCATCACCGTCACCCCGCCCGCCAGCGCCAGCGAGCACTCGCCTCGCCGAAGTGCCTGCGCGGCAAGGTGCATCGCGACCAGCGAGGACGAGCACGCGGTGTCCACCGACACCGACGGGCCTTCGAGGCCGAGCGTGTACGAGACCCGCCCGGAAATCAGGCTGCCGTCGCTGCTGCCCGCGCCGTAGTCGTGGTACATCACGCCGGTGAACACCCCGGTCGCGCTGCCGCGCAAAGTCGACGGCACGATCCCGGCGCGCTCGACGGCCTCCCACGCGGTCTCGAGCAGCAACCGCTGCTGAGGGTCCAGCGTGACCGCCTCACGCGGCGAGATGCCGAAGAACTCCGGCTCGAAATCGGCGGCGTCGTAAAGGAAACCGCCTTCGTTCGAGTATGTCGTGCCGGGACGGGAGCCGGTCGGGTCGTGCAGGGCGGCGGTGTCCCAGCCGCGGTCGGCCGGGAACTCGCCGATCGCGTCGACCCCGCCGGCCACCAGGTCCCACAGCTGCGCGGGCGTGGTGACGCCGCCGGGGTACCGGCAGCCCATGCCGATGATCGCGATCGGCTCGGACTGCCGGGCGGCCAGCCGCTGGTTGTCCGCACGGAGCCGTTCGTTGTCCGTCATGGACTGCCGCAGCGCGGCGACGATCTGCTCGGTCGAAGGAGCGGACTTGTCGGTCACTGGGATTCACCCCGTTCGTCGGTGCCGCCCATCGCGGAGCGGACCAGGTCGGCCAGGTCCATCGAGGCGACTGCCGCCGCCGCGTCGTCGGTGCCGTTCAGTTCTTCTTCGACCGAAACCTCAGGCTCAGGAGCCAGCTCGGTCAGCAGGTGCCGGGCCAGCGGCAGCGGGCTCGGGTAGTCGAAGATCAGCGTCGCGGGCAGCCGCAGCCCGGTCGCGGCGCCGAGCCGGTTGCGCAGCTCCAGCGCGGCGAGCGAGTCGATGCCCAGGTCGGTGAAACCCTTCTCGACCCGGACCGCCGAGGCGTCGTCGTATCCGAGGACTGCCGCCGTGTGCTCGCACACCAGGTGCAGCGCCGCCGAGTCCCGCTCGTCCGCCGGGAGCGTGGCGAGCTTGTCGGCGAACCCGGCCTCCGGCTCTGCCGACGAGGAGACCGCCGCGCGCCGCGGTGCGGCAGTGACGAGACCCTTCAGCAGTGCCGACGCGCGGTCGGCGTCCTTGAGGTCGAGCTTTACCGGCACCAAGGACGCCGACGAAGCGGCCAGCGCGGCATCGAACAGCTCCAGCCCCTCAGCCGCGGACAGCTCCGCGGCCCCGGACCGGGCGATGTGCGCCAGGTCCACCTCGCCGTCGGTGCCTTCCCACGGACCCCACGCGAGCGAGGTCGCCGGGAGGCCGAGAGAAGAGCGGTGCTCGGCCAGCGCATCCAGGAAAACGTTGCCGGCGGCGTAGTTCGCCTGTCCCGCCGCGAGCAGCAGGCCGCCTGCCGAGGAGTAGAGAACGAATGCCGTCAGTTCCCGAGTAGCCGTCAGCTCGTGCAGGTGCCAGGCCGCGTCGACCTTGGGCCGCAACACGTTCTCGACCTGCTGCGGAGTGAGAGCGCTCAGCACCGCGCTGTCCATCTGCCCGGCCGCGTGCACGACGGCGGTCAGCCGCGGCAGCGTGTCGAGCAGCTTCGCCAGCGCGTCCCGGTCGGTGACGTCGCACGCGGCCACCGTCACCTTCGCGCCCTCGCTGACCAGTTCGTCGACCAGTTCCCGCGCACCCGCCGCGTCGAGACCGCGCCGGCTGGTCAGAACCAGGTCACGGGCACCGCGAGCGACCAGATGCCGAGCGAGCAGCCCGCCGAGCAGGCCCGCGCCGCCGGTGATCAGCACCGTGCCGTCCGGGTCCCACTCGACCGTCTCGCCGACCTCGGTGACCCGGGTCAGCCGCGGCACGCCCACCTCGCCGTTCCGCACCCGGGCTTCCGGTTCGCCGGACGCGACGACCGCGGGCAGCGCCCGGGCCGACGCGGGCGACGCGTCGAGGTCCACGACCTGGATCCGGCCCGGGTTTTCCGCCTGGGCGGCCCGCACCAGACCCCAGACCGGAGCCTGCGCCAGCTCGTCGCGGGTGACCACGACCAGCTTCCCGTCCCCGTCCGACAGCCAGTTCTGCAGGTGTCGCACCGTTTCCTGCACGACCTGGTGCACCCGCGACGGAACCGAGCCGGAACCCGAACCGACCGGCAGCACCAGGACATCCGCATCGATCGGCTCAGTCCGAAGCGGCACGCCGAGGCCGAGGTCGTCGGTCCCGAGCACGGCCCAGCCGTCCAGCGACGGCACCAGCCGAACGCCCGAAGCGGGCTGCCATTCGATCCGGTACAGCGAGTCCGGCACCTTCGCGCCGAGCTGGCCTTCCGACACCGGTCGCGTGACCAGCGAGGCGATCTGCGCCACCGGGGCACCCGATGCGTCGGCAAGGTCGAGCGACGAACCGCTCTCGGTCTTCCGGACCCGAACCCGCAGTGCCGTCGCGCCGCCGGCCTGCAGCGACACCGAGTTCCACGCGAACGGGATCGTCGTCTCGGTCAGCGCCTTCGGACCGCCTGGGATCAGGTAGTCCGTCGCGCCGAGTGCCGAGTCGAGCAGGCCCGGGTGCAAGCCGAATTCGTTCGCCGAGGTGCCTTCCGGCAGCGCGACCTCGGCATATACCTCGCCTTCGCGAAGCCAGACCGCCCTCAGATTGCGGAACGTCGGCCCGTAGCCGAAGCCGAGCCCGGCGAGGTCGTCGTACAACCCGGTCAGGTCAACCGACTCCGCGCCCGACGGCGGCCACTCGCTGAGCGAGAACTCCGCGGCCGCGCCGTTGGCCAGCGTGCCCGCGGCGTGCTGGACCCAGCTGGCCTCAGTCCGCGAGTGCACCGACAGCTCCCGGCGGCCGCTGGCGTCCGGCGCGCTGATGACCACGCGCAGGTCGACCCCGTCCTCGGACAGCAGCAACGGTGCCTGCTGGGTCAGCTCCTCCAGAAGGTCGCAGCCAACCTGGTCCCCGGCGTGCACCGCCAGCTCGACATACGCGGTGCCGGGCAGCATGGTCCGCCCCATCACCACGTGGTCGGCCAGCCACGGCTGCGTCGCGACCGACAGCCGTCCGGTCAGCACCGCGCCGCCGTCCGGCAGTTCCACCAGCGCACCCAGCAGCGGGTGTCCGGCGGATTGCGCACCAAGCGTGCTGACGTCGCCGGTCGGCTTCGTCGCGTCGAGCCAGTAGGACTTGTTCTGGAACGCGTACGTCGGCAAGTCCACAGTGGACGCACCCTGTCCGGCGAACAACGCCTTCCAGTCGATCTTCGCGCCCCGGGAGAACAGCGTGGCCAGCGCGGTGAACACGGTCGGCACCTCGGCCCGGCCGCGCCGCATCGCGGGCACCTGGACGACCCGGTCCGGCCGGTCGGCCACCGCGGTGTCGCATTCGCGCGCCATCCCGGTAAGCACCGCGTCCGGGCCCAACTCGACAAACCGGGTCACGCCCGCGGCGAGCAAGGTGCCGACCCCGTCAGCGAACCGGACGGCCTCCCGCACGTGGCCCACCCAGTACTGCGGCGAGCACAGCTCGGCGGCAGTCGCGATCTTGCCGGTCACGTTCGACACCACCGGGATCGACGGCGCGGAGTAGGTCAGTTTCTCCGCCACCACCGCGAACTCGGCCAGCATCGGCTCCATCAGCGACGAGTGGAACGCGTGCGACACCACCAGCCGCTTCGTCCGGCGACCAGCGTCGGCGAAGGTCGCCATGGCAGCGACAACCGCCTCCTCCGGACCGGAGATGACCACCGACCCCGGACCGTTCACTGCGGCGATGTCCACGCCTGCAGGCAGCGCGGCTCGCACCTCGTCCTCGGTGGCCGCGATCGCCGCCATCGTGCCTCCGGTCGGCAGCGCCTGCATGAGCCGGCCGCGAGCGGCGACCAGCGAGCAGGCGTCGGCCAGCGAGAACACTCCGGAGACGTGCGCCGCGGCGAGTTCGCCGATCGAGTGCCCGGCGACGTAATCCGGCGTGACGCCCCAGGATTCGACCAGCCGGTACAGCGCAACCTCGATCGCGAACAGCGCGCATTGCGTGTATGCGGTCTGGTTGAGCAGCGGCGAGTCCTCCCAGATCACCTGCTTGAGCGGGGTGTCCAGCTCGGCGTCGAAGAGACCGCAGATCTCGTCGAACGCTCCGGCGAAGGCCGGGAACGCCTCGTACAGACCGCGTCCCATGCCCGGCTGCTGCGCGCCCTGTCCGGTGAACAGGAACGCCGTCAGGTCGGCCGCGCTGACCGTGCCCGCCACGGTGCCCGCCGGGGTCCGGCCGTCGGCCAGTCCGTCGAGCGCCTTCAGCGCGGCTTCGCGGTCGGCCGCCAGGACCACCGCGCGGTGGTCGAGCGCCGCGCGACCGGTCGCCAGCGTGTAGCCGATGTCGGTCAGGCTGACATCGGGGTTGGCCCGCAGATGCGCGGCCAGCCGAGCGGCCTGGTCGGCAAGCGCCTGCGCGACCGAGCCCGCCAGCGGCAACGGAATCGCCGCGAGTTCCGGTGTGGTGCGCCGGATTTCGTTGGCCGGAGCGGGCGGAGCCTCCTCGATGATGATGTGCGCGTTGGTGCCGCTGATGCCGAAGGACGAGACGCCGGCGCGCCGCGGGTGTCCGTTCGGCAGCCACGGCCGCGGTTCGGTGAGGAGCTCGATGTCGCCCGTGGTCCAGTCGACGACCGGCGACGGCGCGTCGACGTGCAGTGTCTTCGGCAACATGTTGTGCCGCAACGCCTGCACGACCTTCATCACGCCAGCCGCGCCGCCGGACGCCTGCGCGTGCCCGATGTTCGACTTCACCGAACCCAGGTACAGCGGCTGCCCGTCCGGACGGTCCTGGCCGTAGGTGGCCAGCAACGCCTGCGCCTCGATCGGGTCGCCCAGCTTGGTGCCCGAACCGTGCGCCTCGACCGCGTCCACATCGGACGGCTTCAGCCCACCGGCGGCGAGGGCCGCGTGGATCACGCGTTCCTGCGACGGGCCGTTCGGTGCGGTCAGCCCGTTGGACGCACCGTCCTGGTTGACCGCGCTCGACCGAACCACCGCGAGCACCTCGTGCCCGTTGCGTTGCGCGTCGGACAGCCGCTCCAGCAGCAGCAGACCCGCGCCCTCGGCCCAGCCGACGCCGTCGGAAGCCGCGGAGAACGACTTCGACCGGCCGTTGGGCGAAAGCACGCCCTGACGGCTGGAGTCGACGAACAGGTCCGACTGCGACAGCACCGTGACACCGCCGGCCAGGGCCAGCCCGCACTCCCCCGCCCGCAGCGCCTGCACCGCGAGGTGCAGCGTGACCAGCGAGGACGAGCACGCGGTGTCGACCGTCATGCTCGGTCCCTCGAGGCCGAGCAGGTAGGAGATGCGGCCGGAGACGACCGCGCCGGAGCTGCCGTTCGGGATGTAGGCGGCGACGTCGGCCGGGGCGCCCGGGGCGCGGCTGCCGTAGTCGTCGTACATCGCGCCGGTGAAGACCCCGGTCAGGCTGCCGCGCAGCGCGGTCGGGTCGATCCCGGCGCGCTCGATGGCCTCCCACGCGGTTTCCAGCAGGAGCCGCTGCTGCGGGTCCATCGCCATCGCCTCGCGCGGCCCGATGCCGAAGAACGCCGGGTCGAACTCCGCCGCGTCGTGCAGGAAGCCGCCCTGGTTGGCGTAGGTCTTGCCGCGTTTGCCGCGCTCCGGGTCGTAGATGCCCTCGGTGTCCCAGCCGCGGTTGGTCGGGAAGCCGGAGACCGCGTCGACCTCGTCGACCAGCAGCTGCCACAGGTCCTCCGGCGACCGCACGCCGCCGGGGTAGCGGCAGGCCATGCCGACGATCGCGATCGGTTCCTGCATCGACGCGTTCGTCCGGGCGGTCGTCGCCGGGGTCTTCGCGACCGCGCCGAGCAGTTTGCCCTTGACGAAGTCCGCGACGGCCTTGGCGGTCGGGTGGTCGAAGATCAGCGTCGCGGGAAGCGTCAGACCGGTCGCGGTGCCCAGCAGGTTGCGGAGTTCGACGGCGGCGAGCGAGTCGAAGCCCAGCTCCTTGAACGCCCTGGTCCCGTCCACTTCGGACTTGTCGGCGTAGCCGAGCACGGTGGCCACCTGCGTGCGGACGAGGTCGAGCAGCACCCGGTCCCGTTCGCTTTCGACCAGCGCGGCGAGTTCGTCGGCGAGCGCGTTGTCCGCTGCCTTGGCCGCCTTCGCCACGCGACGTGCCTTCGGCGGCACGAAACCACGCAGCAGTGCGGGCAGTTCGTCAGTACGCGCCCGCAGTGCCGGAACGTCCACGCGAAGCGGCGCGATCACCGCGTCTTCGGTGGCCACGGCGGCGTCGAACAAGGCCAGCCCCTGCTCAGCGGTCACCGCGGGCAGGCCGAGGCGGGCCATCCGGGCGAGGTCGGCTTCAGCGAGGTCTCCGCCAAGTCCGGTGTTCTCTGCCCACAGACCCCAGGCCAGCGCGGTGGCCGGAAGTCCGGCCGCGCGCCGGTGTTCGGCGAGCCCGTCGAGGAACGCGTTGGCCGCCGCGTAGTTCGCCTGTCCGGCGGGCAGCACCTGGCCGCCTGCCGAGGAGAACATGACGAACGCGGACAGCTGGCGGTCGGCGGTCAGCTCATGCAGGTGCCAGGCCGCGTCGACCTTCGGGCGCAGCACCGCGTCAAGCTGCTCCGCGGTGAGCGAATCGACGACGCCGCTGTCGGCGGTACCGGCGGCGTGCACCACCGCGCCGAGGTCCGGCAGGCCGTTGATCAGCTGTTCAACCGCCGCACGGTCAGCGACGTCGCAGGCCGCTACCTGGACCGTCGCGCCCAGGTCGGTCAGCTCTTCGGCCAGCTGCGCAGCACCCGGCGCGTCGAGACCGCGGCGGCTGGTGAGCACCAGGCTCTGCACACCATGCTCGGCCACCAGGTAACGCGCCAGCAAGCTGCCGAGACCACCGGTGCCGCCGGTGACCAGGACCGTGCCGTCCCACGAAGTGCTTCCGGTCGATTCGGTGCGGGTGTAGCGCGGAGCGAGCACCGAGCCAGCCCGGATCGCCGCTTCCGGCTCGCCCGAGGCGACCACCGCGGCGATCGTCTCGACCTTCGTGGCTGTGCTGGGCTCGTCAGCGTCGATCAGGAACACGCGTCCGGGGTGTTCGGCTTGCGCCGCCCGGGCGAGGCCCCAGAGCAGACCCTGCGTGACATCCACAGCGGACTCGCCAGCCGGAACCGCCGACTGCGTGACGATGGCGAGCTTCGTGTCCGTCAGGCGCGATTCGGCCAGCCACGCCTGGATTTCGGCGAGCAGCCAGGTCACGTTCGCCCGCGCTGCTTCCGGCACCGCGCCCTCCGCGGCAGGCACCGAGAGCGTCACGAGTCCCGGAACCGGCTCGCCGCGATCGACCGCACCGAGCAGGTCCGCGAACCCGCTGTAGGTGGCGGCCACGCCGACTCGGCCTTGTCCGATCGCGACGACGTCGCCCGGCTCCGCGGCCGGAACCGGCACGGACTGCCAGCCGATCTTGAGCAGCGAACCGTCCGTGGTCTCCGCCTGCGCGGCCAGTTCAGTCCGCACCGGCCGCGACACCAGCGACTCGACCGACGCGACCGGGTTGCCCTCGCCGTCCACGACCTCGATCGAGGACAGCTCGTCGCCGTCCAGCCGCACGATCCGCACCCGCAGTACCGAAGCGCCGACCGCGTGCAGCGTGACGCCGTTCCACACGAACGGAAGCAGCGTCGAACCGCTCGGGTCGCCGAGGAGGTCGGCGTGCATCGCGGTGTCGAGCAACGCCGGGTGCAGACCGTACGAGCCCGCCGTGGACGCGGCCGGTTCGGGCAGCGCCACCTCGGCGAACACTTCGTTGCCCCGTCGCCACGCGGCCTGGAGCCCCTGGAAGGCCGGGCCATAGCCGTAGCCGCGCTCGTTGAGCCGTTCGTACGCGCCCTCGACCGGGATCGGGGTCGCGCCCGCCGGCGGCCATTCGGTGAGGCCAGCGGGTTCCGGCCGGGCAGTCGCAGACAGCGTCCCCAGCGCGTGCTGGGTCCAGTCGCCGCCCGATTCGACCGGACGGGAGAACACGGTGACCGAGCGGCGGTCGCCGTTCGCGGGACCGACCACCACCTGCAGCGCGACCGCGCCATCCGGCGGCAGGACGAGCGGCGCTTGCAGCGTCAGCTCCTCGACCACCGGGTGGCCCACCTGGTCGCCAGCGGCGACCGCCAGCTCGACAAACCCGGTGCCGGGCACCAGGATCGCGCCCTTCACCACGTGGTCGGCGACCCACGGCACCGATGAAGCGGACAACCGTCCAGTGAGGACGGTCGTGTCCGAACCGGACAGTGCCACGACCGCGCCCAGCATCGGGTGCGCCAGCGACTGCTGGCCGACCGAGGTCACATCACCGGACGGCGTCGCGTCCAGCCAATAGCGCTTGTGCTGGAAGGCATACGTCGGCAGGTCGAGCCGGACCGGGCCGTCACCGAGCAGCGGGCCAAGTTTCACCGCGCCGCGAACGTGCAGGCGACCGGCCGCGGTGAGCGCGGTGCGCACCTCGTCCTGGTCGCGTCGGCCGAACGGGACGAACTCCGCTTCGACGCTCTGCGGACCGAGCGCGGACAGCACGCTGTCCGGCCCGATCTCCAGGAACGTCTCGACGCCGCTGTCGGCCAGGGTCGTGACCGCAGCACCGAAACGGACGGTCTCGCGAACATGGGTGACCCAGTACTCCGGCGAACGCAGCTCGTCGTCGGTGGCGAGTTTCCCCGTGACCGTCGAGACAATCGGGATCTTCGGCGCCTCGTAAGTCAGTCCGGCGGCGATCGCGCGGAATTCGTCGAGCATCGGCGTCATCAGCGGCGAGTGGAACGCGTGGCTCACCCGCAACCGTCGCGTTTGGACATCACCAGCGGCCCGCTCGATCTCGGCGACCACGTCCGCGTCGCCGGAGACAACCACGGCAGCCGGGCCGTTCACCGCTGCGATGCTGACCGAGTCTTCGCGGCCCCGCAGCAGTTCCCGGACCACCTCTTCGGTCGCGGAGAACGAAACCATCGCGCCGCGCCGGTCGTTCAGCGCGCCCATCAACCGGCCGCGTGCGGCGACCAGTTTCGCCGCGTCCGCAAGGGACAGCACGCCCGCGACGTGCGCCGCGGCCAGCTCGCCGATCGAGTGTCCGGCGAGCGCGTCGGGCCGGAAGCCCCACGACTCGGCGAGCCGGAACAGCGCGACCTCGACCGCGAAGAGCCCGGTCTGGGTGTACTGCGTCTGGTCCAGCAGGCCCCGGTCGGCGAGTTCGGTGGTGCCGAATACGACGTCCCGCAATGGCACGTCGACCAGTGGGTCGATCGCCGCGCACACCGCGTCGAAGGCGGTCGCGAAGGCCGGATACGCGTCGTACAGCTCGCGTCCCATGCCGACCCGCTGCGCACCCTGGCCGGAGAACAAGAAGGCGAGCTTGCCGTCCACGACCTGGCCAGTCGGTGCGTCTCCGCCCGCCAGCGCGTCGAGGCCGTCGGCGAGTTCTCCTGCGGTCTCTGCGACGATCACCGCGCGGTGTTCCAGCGAGGCCCGCGTCGCAGCCAGCGAACGCGCGATCTCGGCGACGGAAATGCCTTCAGTGAGCCAAGAATGCAGTCGTGCGGCCTGTCCGCGCACCGCCGCGGCGGACCGGCCGGACAGCGCGACCGGAACGATCGTCTGCGTCTCGGAAGGCCGCTCGACCGGGATCGCCGGAGTCTGTTCCAGGATGACGTGCGCGTTCGTGCCGCTGATGCCGAACGACGACACCGCGGCGCGGCGCGGCCGGTCGACCTGCCACTCCCGCCGTTCGGTCAGCAGCCGGACCGCGCCGGTCTCCCAGTCGACCACAGTGGACGGACGGTCGACGTGCAGCGTCTGCGGCAACTGGCCGTGCTGCATCGCCATGACCATCTTGATGATGCCCGCGACACCTGCCGCAGCCTGTGTGTGGCCGATGTTGGACTTGATCGACCCGAGCCACAGCGGCTCTTGCCGGTCCTGCCCGTAGGTCGCGAGCAGTGCCTGCGCCTCGATCGGGTCGCCCAGCGTGGTGCCGGTGCCGTGCCCCTCGACAGCGTCCACTTCGGACGGCTGCAGACCAGCGTCCGCCAGCGCCTTGGCGATCACCCGCTGCTGCGAAGGACCATTCGGTGCGGTCAGGCCGTTCGACGCGCCGTCGTGGTTCACCGCGGAGCCGCGGAGGACCGCGAGCACCGGGTGACCGTTGCGGCGCGCGTCCGACAGCCGTTCGACGAGCAGCATGCCCGCGCCCTCGCCCCAGCCGGTGCCGTCCGCCGCCTCGGCGAACGCCTTGCACCGGCCGTCGGCGGAAAGCCCGCGCTGACGGCTGAAGTCGATAAAAGTGTCCGGAGTGGACATCACGGTGACACCGCCGGCCAGCGCCAGCGTGCACTCCCCGCGCCGCAGCGCCTGCACCGCCCAGTGCAACGCGACCAGCGACGAGGAGCACGCGGTGTCCACCGTGACCGTCGGACCTTCCAGCCCCAGTGCGTACGACACGCGACCGGACACGACGCTGGCGAGGCTGCCGTTGCCGAGGTAGCCCGCGATGTCGTCGGAAACCGTGCCGAGGCGGGTGCCCCAGTCGTGGTACATCACCCCGGCGAACACGCCAGTCGCGCTGCCGCGCAGGCCGACCGGGTCGATTCCGGCCCGCTCGAACGCCTCCCAGGACACCTCCAGCAGCAACCGCTGCTGCGGGTCCATGGCCGCCGCCTCGCGGGGGCTGATCTCGAAGAAATCCGCGTCGAACTCGGCCGCGTCGTGCAGGAAAGCACCGTGCTTGACATAAGAGCGGCCGGGCTTGCCGGGCTCCGGGTCGTATAGCGAGTCGACGTTCCAGCCGCGGTCGACCGGGAAACCGGACAGCGCTTCCTCGCCTTCGGACACGAGCCGCCACAGGTCTTCCGGCGTCTCGACACCACCCGGGTAACGGCAAGCGATGCCGACGATGGCGATCGGCTCCTCCGGGTCCACAGTGGTCACCGGGGCAACGAGGCGCGCCGGAGCCAGCCCGGCCAGCCGCGACGCCAGGTACTCGGCGAGCGCGCGCGGCGTCGGGTAGTCGAACACCAGCGTCGCGGGCAGCCGCATGCCGGTGACCGAATCGAGGATGTTGCGCAGTTCCACCGCGGCCAGCGAGTCGAAGCCGATCTCGCCGAACGGGCGGGCCGGGCTGATCGCATCGGCGCTGTCGTGCCCGAGAACGGCCGCGACGTGCGTGCGCACCAGGTCGAGCAGCGCGCGATCCCGATCGGCCTCGGCGAGATGCGCGAACCGCTCGGCGAACTGCTGCTCGGGCGTCACTTCCCCGCTGGCGACCGAGATCCGGCGGCGGCCGGCAGGAACGAGCCCGCGCAGCACGGCCGGAACGTCCTCGCCACGCGACCGCAGGGCGGCGCGGTCGACGCGGGTCGGCACGACCGTCGGAACTCCGGTGCCGACCGCCGCGTCAAGGGCGGCAAGGCTTTCCGCCACAGTCAGCGGAGCCAGGCCCAGCCGCGTGATGCGGTTGCGGTCCACTTCGGACAGTGTCGCGCCCATCCCGATCGCCTGACCGGCGTCGGGGGCCCACAGCCCCCACGCCAGCGACGTCGCGGGCAGGCCAGCGGCGTGCCGGTGCTCGGCCAATGCGTCGAGGAAGGTGTTGCCCGCGGCGTAGTTCGCCTGTCCGGCACCGTCGGCGAGGCCCGCCGAGGAGGAGAACAGGACGAACGCCGACAGGTCCAGCTCGGCGGTCAGCTCGTGCAGGACCCACGCCGCGTCGAGCTTCGGGGCTAGCACCGCGTCAAGCTGCTCGGCGGTCAGCGAGCCGATCATCGCGTTGTCGAGCACGCCGGCGGTGTGCACGACGGCCGACAGCGGATGCTCGGCCTTTTTGATCGCCGCCGCGAGCGAACGCTTCTTGCTGACGTCCGAGGCGACTACCTTCGCGGTCGCGCCCAGCTCGGCCAGTTCGTCGACCAGCTCGGCCGCGCCCGGCGCGTTGAACCCGCGACGGCTCAGCAGCAGCAGGCTGCGCACGCCATGCTTCGTGACCAGGTGCTTCGCGACCTGCGCACCGAGACCACCGGTGCCGCCGGTGATCAGCACGGTGCCGTCAGCGCGCCAGGTCGGCTCGCCAGCTTCGGCCGCCAACCGGACCATCCGCCCTGCCGACACCGTCTCGCCGTCGATGCGCAACTCCGGCTCACCCGAGCCCAGCGCGGTGGCCAGCGTCGCCGCGGTAGCCGCGCCCTCGACCAGGACCACGCGGCCCGGGTGCTCGGCCTGCGCCGAACGCACGAGCCCGCGGACGGCGGAGTCAGCGAGCGTGCCGCGCGTCAGCACGATCAGCCTCGCACCGACGTACCGGTCGCCTTCCAGCCACTGCTGCAGCACAGTACGCACGCGGTGCGCGGTCTGCTTGGCAGCGGCCGCAATGTTCTTGCCGGGCACGGAAACTGGCAGCAGCACGACGTCGGGCACGTCGACCAGCGACACCAGCGAGTCGACCACCGGAAGGTCGAAGCCGCTGACCGCGCCCAGCGAGGCGAGCGTCGGCAGTTCGAAGGACCCAGTGACCGGCGTCCATTCGACGGTGTACAGCAGGTCGCGCACCTGAGTGCCGAGGTCGGCCTCGCGGACCGGCCGCGAGCGGAACGACTCGACGGACAGCACCGGAGCACCGGCCACGTCCGTCACGTCGATCGAGACACCGCCGGTAGCCGGGGACGTGATCCGCACCCGGACCTCAGTCGCGCCGGAAGCGTGCAGCCGCACGCCGGTCCACGCGAACGGCAACCGGATCTCGTCCGGTTCGCGCGCCTCACCGGGGGCGAAATCGGTGGCGTGCAGCACCGCGTCCAGAAGCGCCGGGTGGATGCCGAACGCCGCGTCGCGCCCGGTCGCCGGCAGCGCGACCTCGGCGAACACGACGTCATCGCGCTTCCACGCGGTACGCAGGCCCTGGAACAGCGGCCCATAGCCGTAACCCTGCTCGGCCAGTTCGGTGTACAGCTCATTCGTCGCGACCACTTCGGCACCGGCGGGCGGCCATTCGCCACGCGAGGGTTCGGCTACCGGTCCAGCGGCGAGGACACCGACGGCATGCCGCGTCCAAGCCGCGTCGGCGTCGTGGTCCGGGCGGGAGTGGAATTCGATGGTGCGGCGGCCGTCGACGTCCGGGCCGACCAGTGTCTGCAGCGCGACGCCACTGGACTCCGGCAGCGCGAGCGGGGCCTGCAACGTCAGCTCGTCCACCACGCCGTAGCCGACCTGGGCGGCGGCGTGCAGAGCCATCTCGACGAACGCGGTACCTGGCAGCACCGGCGTACCGGCGATCGCGTGGTCGGCCAGCCACGGGTGCGTCCGGAGCGCGACCCGACCGGTGAGGACCAGGCCGTCGTCACCCGCCAGGCCGATCTCGGCGGCCAGCAACGGGTGCCCCGAAGCCAGCTGACCGAACTCCGCCGCGTCGCCGTGGCCGGTGGGCGCGGTGAGCCAGTAGTGCTTGTGCTGGAAGGCATACGTCGGCAAGTCGACCAGTTGCGCGGGGCCGAAGAACGCAGTCCAGTCGATCACCAGGCCACGGGTGTGCAGGCGGCCGAGCGCGGACGCGAGGGTGGTGACCTCGGGCCGGTCGCGGCGCTGCGCGGGGGTGAATGCGATGGCGTCGCTCGTGCCGGCGGCCATCGCCGACAGCACGGCATCCGGACCGACCTCGACCGCGGTCGTCACGCCAGCGTCGACCAGGGCCTGGACCCCGTCGGCGAACCGCACCGCGCGGCGGACGTGCCACAGCCAGTATCCCGGCGAGCACAGTTCCTCGGCGGTCGCGATCCGGCCGGTGACGTTCGAGACGACCGGGATCGCCGGGGCCGCGTAGTCGACCACCTCGAGGATCTCGCGGAAGTCGGCCAGCATCGGCTCCATCAGCGGCGAGTGGAACGCATGCGACACACGCAGCTCGCTGATCTTGCGGCCCTGCATGCGGAACACCGACACGACGGCTTCCACCGCTTCGCGCTCGCCGGAGACGACGACCGACGTCGGACCGTTCACCGCGGCCAGGCTGACCTGGTCGCCGAGCAGCGGCTGGACCTCGTCCTCGGTCGCCGCGACGGCGACCATCGCGCCACCTTCCGGCAAGGCTTGCATGAGCCGTCCGCGAGCGGCGACGACCAGGCACGCGTCGGGCAGCGACCAGACGCCCGCGATGTGCGCAGCAGCGAGCTCGCCGATCGAGTGGCCGAGCAGGATGTCCGGCCGCACGCCCCACGATTCGAGCAGCCGCGCCAACGCGACCTCGACCGCGAACAGCGCGCACTGCGTGTACTGCGTTTCGTTCAGTTCCTCAGCGTTGTCGCCGAAGAGGACGTCGCGCAGCGGGATCTCCATCTGCACGTCGAGGTGGTCGACAGCCTCGTCGAAGACCTCGGCGAACTTCGGGTATGCCAGGTACAGCTCACGCCCCATCGCGAGCCGCTGCGAACCCTGGCCGGTGAACAGCATCGCGAGCTTGCCCGGCGTGCGCTCGCCGACGACAACGTTCGGATCCCGCTCCCCCGCCGCGAGAGCCTGCAGCCCGCGCACGGCGTCCGCGATGTCCTCCGCGACCACCACGGCACGCTGGTCGTGCGCGGCGCGGGTGGTAGCGAGCGAGAAGCCAAGGTCAGTCAGGTTGCTATTTTCCACAGTCGACACGAGTGCTGCGGCCTGCGCCTTAAGCGCTTCCTCACTGCGTGCCGACACCATGAGCGGCACGACCGGCAGCTCGTCACTCGTGGTTTCCGCGGACTCGACGGCCGGAGCCTGCTCGATGATGACGTGCGCGTTGGTCCCGCTCACGCCGAACGACGAAACGCCAGCGCGGCGCGGACGTTCGCTGTCCGGCCACTCCCGCTGTTCAGTCAGCAGTTCGACGGCACCCGCAGTCCAGTCGACATGCGGCGTCGGCTCGTCCACGTGCAGGGTCTTCGGCAGGACGCCGTGCCGCATCGCCTCGACCATCTTGATCACGCCCGCGACGCCCGCCGCGGCCTGCGTGTGGCCGATGTTCGACTTGATCGACCCGAGCAACAGCGGCGTCTCGCGGTCCTGCCCGTAGGCGGACAGCAGCGCCTGCGCCTCGATCGGGTCGCCGAGCCGGGTACCGGTGCCGTGTGCCTCGACCGCGTCCACATCGGACGCTGCCAAACCAGCGTCCGCCAACGCGCGCTTGATCACCCGCTGCTGTGACGGACCGTTCGGCGCGGTAAGACCATTCGACGCACCGTCGGAGTTGATCGCCGAGCCGCGGACCACGGCCAGCACCGTGTGTCCATTCGCGACTGCGTCAGAAAGCCGCTCCAGCACCAGCACCCCGACGCCCTCGGCGAAGCCAGTGCCGTCCGCCGCCGCTGCGAAAGCCTTGCACCGACCGTCTTCCGCGAGACCACGCTGACGGCTGAAGGCGGTGAACGTGCCCGGCGCGCCCATCACCGCGACGCCACCGGCCAGCGCGAGCTGGGTTTCCCCACGGCGCAACGCCTGTACCGCCAAGTGCAGCGCGACAAGAGAACCGGAGCAAGCGGTGTCAACGGTCAGCGTCGGCCCTTCCAGACCGAGTGCGTAGGCGACGCGACCGGAGACGACGCTGGGCGCATTGCCGGTGAGCAGATAGCCGTCGAGGCCGTCGGGAGCTTCGTGCAGCCGCGGGCCATACTCCTGCGCCTCGGCACCGATGAACACGCCAGCCGGAGTGCCGCGCAGCGTCGACGGGTCGATCTTGGCCCGCTCCAACGCTTCCCACGCAGTCTCCAGCACGAGCCGCTGCTGCGGGTCCATTGCGGACGCTTCGCGCGGCGCGATGCCGAAGAACCCGGCGTCGAATTCCCCGGCACCGGGCAGGAATCCGCCCGAGGTGACGTAACTGCTGCCTGGCTTGTCGGGGTCCGGGTCATAGAGACTGTCGAGGTCCCAGCCGCGGTCCTCCGGGAAACCGGAGATGGTGTGCACCTCGTCGGCGACCAGCTGCCACAACGCCTCCGGCGATACCGCGCCGCCCGGATAGCGGCAGCCGATTCCGACAATCGCGACCGGTTCGTCGTTCGCCGCACCGGCAGCCAGCACCGAGACGGATTCCTCCGCACCGAAGACCTCGGCGTGCAGGAACCGGACGACCGCGGCCGGGGTCGGATAGTCGAAGGCCAGCGTCACCGGCAGCTCCAACCCGGTCGCCTCGGTCAGCTGCGCGTGCAGCTCCACCGCGGCGAGCGAGTCGAAACCGTGGTCGGAGAACGCTTTCTCCGGGTCGAGCACGGCCGGCACCTCGGGCAGAGCGGCCCGCAGCGCCGCCCGCGTCGCGTCGTGGACCACGCCGGCGAGGAACCCCGCGCGGTCCGCCGGCGGCAGAAGCGTCAGCCGCTCCGCGAAGCCGGATTCCCGATTCTTCTCACTCTCACGCATTGCGCACTCCACCGCGGTAGCCAGGCAGCATTCATGGGTCGTCGGTCGGATCGTATGGCCGGCTCGCGCCGCGCCGGATCCCCAGAAAACGTCGTTAGGGGCGGAAAATCACCAGGCGACGCGCAACAGCGACGGGCCGCGCACGATCACCCCGTACTCCCATTTCACGCCGTCGCGCCCGTCCGCGAGCCGCAATTCCGGAAAACGCTCCAGAATCGCCTTCAGCGCCTCCTGCAGCTCCAGCCGGGCCAGCTGCGCCCCGATGCAGTGGTGCGGGCCGTGGCCGAACGCGACGTGCGGGTTCGGACTGCGGGTCAGGTCGAGGACGTCCGGGTTCGCGAACACCTCCGGGTCGCGGTTCGCCGCGTGCAGCGCGGGCAGCACCGGATCGCCCGCCCGCACCACGACGTCGCCGATGCGGATGTCCTCGCGGGCATACCGGGCGAACATCGCCGCGGTGTTGATCGGCACCCACCGCAACAGTTCCTCCACCGCGGTCGGCATGATCTCCGGCTGCGCCCGCAGTTGCGCGAGCAGTTCCGGCTGCGTCAGCAGGGTGAAGACGAAGCTCGGCAGCGCCGAGGACACCGTCTCCACGCCACCGGTGAGCAGGCCGGCGCCGGCGATCGAGATCAGCTCGTTCTCGGTGAGCTTGTCCCCGGCGTCGCGGGCGTAGACGAGCGCGCCGAGGAGGTCGTCGGTCGGGTCCTCACGACGTTGCGCGACCAGCTGCGCCACGTAGTTGTCCAGCTGGTCGCCATAGACGTCGAGCACGTCGCCTTTCGCGGTGGCGTCGCTGACCAGCGCCTGCGTCCACTCGCGGAAGATCGTGTGGTCTTCCTTCGGCACGCCGAGCAGGTTGCAGATGACCGTGACCGGCAGCGGTCGCGCGAGGTCTTCGACGATGTCGCCGGGCGCGCCGTTCTCGATCATCGCGTCGATCAGCTGGTGCACCAGCGTGCGGACGCTCTCGCGCATCGCCTCCAACCGACGTGCGGTGAACGCCTTCATCACCAGGCGGCGCAAACGGGTGTGGTCCGGCGGGTCCATGCCCATGATGCCGTCGCCCATCTGCTGGCGGCGCATCCGCGGCTGGTCGAGCCCCTGGGCCAGCTCCCGGCTGAACCGCGGATCGGCGGTCACCAGCTTGACGTCGGCGTACTTCGTCGCCAGCCACGCCTGCTCGCCGAACGGCAACTGTACCCGGCTCATCGGCTCGTCGCGCTGCAACTGGTGGTAGGCCTCGGATACGGACGTCTCGTGCATGTCGAACGGATACGCCCGGACGGTACGGCGCGTGCTCATCGCGAATCCCCTCCGATCGCGGTCATCGGCTGCTCCAATGCCTGGGTGTCATGGGTGTGCTGGACGTAGGACAGCGCCGACATCAGCGTCGACGAGGTGATCCGGCCGCTCGGCGCGCGTT
Organism: Amycolatopsis echigonensis; assembly: GCF_014174495.1. Lineage (GTDB taxonomy): Bacteria > Actinomycetota > Actinomycetes > Mycobacteriales > Pseudonocardiaceae > Amycolatopsis > Amycolatopsis echigonensis. Next base: position 135,167 of record NZ_JACJHR010000007.1, on the reverse strand, counting down.
CGGCGATCCCGCGCAACGGCAGCGAACCGAGCTCGGACCAGCCGAGCCGGCCGTCCGCGTCGAGCGTGCTGCGCGCCTGGCCCGCGTTGTCCGGATGCAGGCAGTACGGCACGTCGAGCAGACCGCGTTTGAAGGCGACCACGAGCGCGCGGTCGAGATCGGCGTGACTGTTGAGGACCGCGTCGACCAGGGCATAGGCCTCGCGGTAGACCTGGTTGTCCGCGTCCACCATGGCCTTGATGCCTTTCGCCGACGCGGCCGCGTGTTCGAGCGCGGTCACGTTCTCCGCGACGGTCGGAATGCGGTGGGCTTCGGCGGCGGTCTTGACGATCAGTCGTTCCGAGCCGGTGCTCATCGCCAGCTCGGCGGCCCTGCCCAGCAGCAACATCGCGCCATCGGGAGTGCGCGGGAACAGTCCCATGTAGGCGTAGATCACCACGTGCCAGGTCGCTTCCGGCAGGAACTCGGCGCACAATCGGCGCAGCGCGGCAACGGCTTCGCGGTCCTGCTGCAAGTTCGTCTGCTGCGCGTAGCTGACCGAAATGCTGCGCACACCATTGCGATAGAAGAACAACGCCTCCAGCACGCTGATCGCGACCAGCTCGCTCGGCGGACACAGCTGTCCGAGCATGCAGCCGCCGAAGGTCTCTAGATGCGGACGGCCACCCGGATGTTCGGCGTCGACCAGCAGATCGCAGCAATACGCCCAATTCCGCACGGATTCGTCGAGCGGCGTGCGGCTGTAGGGCAGGCAGTAGGAAATCGGCCCGCCTTCGGTGGCGTGCAGTCCGGCGGCGATCATCGCGCGGAAGATGTCCACCGGCCGGGCCGAACCGTGCCGGACCTGCACCGGGAAGTCCGGGCCTTCCAGACCGTCGAGCATCGCCCGGGTCACCTCGGGCGGATGGTTGACGATCGGATAACCGTTGAGCGGAATTCCGTTGCGCAAAGCGTGTTCCGCGGATTCGGTGTCGCGGACGCGGGTGTAGCTGTCGAGCGTGAGCGTGCCGACGGTCGCGGCGTTCGCGTGCTTGGTCGCGACAAGGCCGGCGCGCATCGCGGCCGGACTGTCGAAGCCCATGCGCGGCTGCACGACCAGTTCCCCGGCCGCGTGCCGCTGCGCTACGAACCGCTCGAAGCTCACGCTCCCTCCAACTGGCTGACCCCGCCGGGAAGCGTGGCCGCGAAGTGCCGGAAGGCGGCGGCGTTCTGCTCGTCGAAGACGCCGTCGAACCCGGCGAACAGCAGTTCCGCGGTCTGCTCGTCGGACAGCGGCCCGCCGGTGCCCAGCTTGCCGCCGATGACGATCGGCAACCGGCGCAGCTCAGGGATGGCCCGCAGCCGCTGTACGACTCGCAGACCGTCCTGGTAGCCGTGCCCGTTGACACTGCTCAGCACCAGCATCGCCGGACGGCGGCTGACGCATTCGGACTCCAGCAGCTCGTCCGGCACGCACGCGCCCAGGTTGACGACGTCGAAACCCAGCTCTCGCACGAGAAGTTCGAGGTACACGAGGTTCCAAGTGTGCGAGTCCGACGCCATGCTGCTCACGATCACCGTGCGCCCGCTGGGCTCTTCGACGACGCTATTGCCGTAAGCGCGGACTTCCTCGCTCATGGCGACACCTCATAGACTCGCTGATAGTCCAATCGCGACACTGAGATGACCTCGTCGCCGCGGACCACGACTTCGGTCGGTGCGGGACGGCCGAGGAAGCTGATCAGGCTCGCGGTGACGCCGTACGCGCCCACGTTCGGCACGGTCAGCAGGTCGCCAGCGGACAGCTCGGGCAGCTTCGCGGCCTTCGAGAGCGAGTCACCAGGAGTACACAGTGGACCGACGAGCTGCCCCGGGTTGTCCCCCACCTGCTCGACTCCGACCGCGGCGGGCAGCAGGCGTCCGATCCCGGAAAGGCCGCCGACCACGTTGATCCCAGCGTCGAGAATGACGAACCGGTGGCCGCGGCTCTCCTTTACGTTCACGACCCCGGCCAGCAGCGTGCCGCAAGTCCCGGAGAGGTACCGGCCGGATTCGCAAGCCAGCTCCACCTCGCCGCTGCGCCACTCGGGCAGGTAGAGGTCGAGAAGCTGCTCCAAACCGTTGCGCAGCTTCGGGTAATCGGTGCGCTCGCCGGGAACCGCGTACGGCGACGAGAACCCGCCGCCGATGTCGAGCAGTTCCAGCGGCAGGCCGGTCTCCCGGCGCAGCTGCGCGGCCGACTGCAGCACGAACTCGTACTCGCCGAGCAGCGCGTCCTCATCCTGCGCATTGCTCATGGTGAAGAAGTGCGCGCCGACGATCTTCGCCCCGGAGACCGCCTTGAACAGCGGCATCAGCTCGGGCAACGTCTCGGCGTCGACCCCGAACTGCGACGGACGGCCCATCATCCGGATCCCGGTCGACGCACTGCCCTGCGTGGTGTTCACCCGCAGCAGGCAACGCGCGACGGTGTCCTGCCGCTCCGCCGCGGCACCGACGTGCCGCAGGTCAGTCAGCGATTCGACGGAGAACAACCGGACGCCCGCGGTGATCGCCGCGTCCAGCTCGCCGTCCGTTTTGCCCGGGCCGGTGTAGAGGATGTGGTCCGGCGCGAACCCGGCGGTCAGCGCGTTGGCCAGCTCGCCGGTCGAGCTGATCTCCGCGCGGCAACCGCCCTCGCGGAGTTCGCGGGCGATCTCCGGATGCGGGTTGGCCTTCAGCGCGTAGTAGACCGCGAACCCCTCCGGCAGCAGGCCGAACAGCTGATCGCGCGACTGGGCGGTCACGTCCAGGTCGTACACGTAAGCCGGCGTGCCGAACCGTGCGGCCAGCTCGTCGTACTTGCTCATTTGCGGGCACCTTCCACCAGCAGGGCGAGTTCCTTCGTCGCGTTCTTGCCGTGCGCGGTGAGCGGGAACTCGTCCACGACGTGGCACAGCGCGGGCACCTTCTGCGGCTCGAGCCGCTGCGCCAGTTCCTTGAGCACAGTGGTCGGCGGCAGGTCGCTCTCCACACAGATCGCCAGGTCGCGCGTCTCGCTCGGCGGGATCGCGCCCGCCGCGCGCACGCCCGGGATGTCCATCGCGGCCGCCTCGATCTCCAAAGTGGACATCCGGATTCCCTTGCGCTTGAACATGTCGTCGCGGCGGCCCTCGAAGTAGAGGTAGCCGTCCTCGTCGAGCCGTCCGTAATCGCCGGTGTGCAGGCGGAGCTCGCCGGTAGCCTCGTCGCGGCGGAACGCTCGCGCGGACAGCTCCGGGGCACGCCAGTAACCGGGCATCACGTGCGGACCGGCGGCCACGATCTCGCCGATTTCCCCCGCGGGCAACGGAGTTCCGTCAGCAGCGAGGATGTGCACGGTCGTGCCAGGCAGCGGAAGGCCCGACGAACCCGGACGTTCGGCGTCTTCCTCGGGCGGCATGATGGTGATCCGCTTGCACTCGGTCTGGCCGAACTGCCGGACGACGCGGACACCGGGGAAAGCGTTGCGGAGTTTTTCGATGGTCGAATCCGGAAGTGCCGCGCCGGTGTTGGTGAACAGCCGCACCGGAGCCGGTTCGCCGCTTTCGCGCTCGGCCAGCGTGGCGATCATCGTCGCGAGCGAGGGCACGATCGGGACGACCGTCGCGCCGACCTCGCGCATCCGCTGCAGCAGGCGAAGATCGGACTCAGCGTCGGCGAGGACGATCTCGCTGCGGCCGAGCGTCGAGAGGAGGACCTTGTACAGGCCGTAGTCCCAGGACATCGGGAACCGGCAGAAAACCACGTCGTCCTGACGGTAGCCGAGCACCGCCTGGATCGCGCCGGCCGCGAAGGTGACCTGCCGGTGCGGTCCGATGACGCCCTTGGGCGCGGCCGTGCTGCCGGAGGTGTACACGAGGACCGCGACGTCGTCGAGCTCAACCTCGGTCGGCTCGGTGCGAGTTCCGTCGCGGTAGGCTTCCTCGACTTCCGTCCACAGTGGAGCGAACTCTGCGGGCTGGAGAATCAGCACCGGTTCGGCGTTCTCGACGACGGAATCGAAGTGGAACCGCTTCATCGCCGGATTGATCGGCACGAACACCGCGCCCCGGCGCGAGGTGCCGTGGAAGAGCGCGACCAGCGCCCGGTCCGTCGGCAACTGCACCACCACGCGATCGCCGCGCCCCACCCCGCGCCGCGCGAGGACCGCCTCCACCGCGTGGCTCCAAGCGGCCAGCTCGGCGTACGTCCACACCCCCGCCCGGTCGCGCACCGCGGCGGCGTCCGGCGCGCTGGCCGCCGCCGCGTCGAGCAGGGCATGGACGAGAGAACCGGATTCGTTCACGACTGCCACTCCCGAAAGGATTCGTAGAATCACCGTGCCTGCGCGGGACAGCTCCCCGACGTCGGAAAGTTATCCGCGCGCAGGCGGTGCTCCCCACCCCTAACGGCCCCTAGCTGGCGCTCTGCCCTTCCCGCACAAAAGCCGTGAAGGGCTCCTTGAGGGAATCAGATTCCCTCAAGGAGCCCTTCACGGACAATTAAGCGGGCACCGGGTTCAGGAGGTCGGCAGCGCGCGCGGCGAGCGTCTTCCGGTCGATCTTCCGGTTCGAATTCAGCGGGAACTTCTCGACGTGCTCGTACCGCCGAGGGATCACGCCCTCTGGCAGCACTGCCCGCAGCGCCCGCACCAGCTCGATCACCGGCCGCTGCGGCCCGGTGTAGAAGACGAACAGCTCGGTCCCGCCGTCGCCTTGGACGCCCAGCGCCACCGCCTGCACGCCGCACGTCTGCAGCGCGTGCTCCACCTCGGTCAGCTCCACGCGCCAGCCGAGCACCTGCACCTGCGAATCGAGCCGTCCCAGGTACGCCAGATCGTCGCCGCCGAGCCGGCGCACCCGGTCGCCGGTGCGGTAGAACCGCTGTCCGTCGCGGTCGAGGAACCGGCCCTTCTCGTCGGCCGGGTCGAGGTAGCCCGGCGTCAGCTGCGGTCCGGCGATGGCGAGTTCGCCCTCCCCCGCCTCGTTTTCGTCGAGCAGCAGGTACTCGTGTCCCTCGTGCACCGCGCCGATCGGCACCACGCCGTTCACCGCGATCCTCGGGGTTTCCTGGTCGTCCCAGCGGTACCCGGCGACGGTGATGGTCAGCTCGGTGGGGCCGTAGAGGTTCTCGGTCACCGAATTGCCCGCCGCCGCACGCCAGTCCGCGGTGTCCCGGACGGTCAGCGCTTCCCCTGCGAAGAAGCTCCACCGCAGGCCTGGCATCGCGCCCGGGGTGAGCCGTCCGGTGCGGCGGACCAGGTCGATCGCGCTCGGCGTCGAGAACCACACGGTGAGACCGCGCTCCTCCACGAACGCCGGCACGTTCCGGTACGCCGCTCCCGGCAGGACCACCGCTTCCGCGCCCGCGCCCCACGCGCAGAAGAGGTCGAACATCGCGCAGTCGAAGTTCAGGTCGAACGTCTGGGAGAAGACGTCGTCCGGCGTGAAGTCGTACCGCTCGTCAAGCAGGCCGAAGTAGTGCTCGGTCGAGCCGTGGCCAATCCGGACTCCCTTCGGCCGTCCGGTGGAGCCGGAGGTGAACAGCACGTACGCGGAGTCCTCGGGACGCACGTCCTTCGGCGCTGCTAGTGCTTGGTGCGCGTTCAGCTTGCTGACCTCCGGGGCCAGCAGCGTCTTCACCGGCGGAGCCACGGTCAGTCCGCGTTCGTCGGCGATGAGCGCCTCCACCTCCGCCGCCTCGACCATCTGCGCGGTCCGGGCCGCCGGGAAGTCCGACCGCAGCGGGACGACCGTCGCCCCCGCGTACAGCCCGGCCAGAATCCCGGCGTAGGCGGTGACGCCCTTCCCGGCCAGCACCCCTACTGTGCGGGCGCCGGACTCCGCCAGCGCGCCGCCCCACAGCAGCGCCCGCTCGTGCAGCTCGCCGTAGGTCAGCGTCCGCCCGCCGACGCTGACCGCCGGCCGGGACTCGGAAAGGGCCAGCCCGCGCAGAAACCGCGCGTGCAGTCCCGAGGTGGTCCTCGTGTCCATCGTGGTCCTCCGCGTACTGTGCCAATCGCTGCCAACCCGACCACAGTCACGGCCTCATGGCTTCGTAGCAACGGTTGCGCGCCGGGTGGGGGGTCGGCCTGCTTGTGGTCGGATGTGCAATAGGGGTGCCAGCGCGTCGCTTGGGAGCGGCGGCGCGGGGTAAGGTTCAAAACCGAACCGGGCGGTCGGTTTCCCTGCCTGGTAGAAGTGCCCGACCCAGCCAGCCACCGGAGTAGCCATGTGGGACAGCTCTTTCGACGAAGCCCTCCGCCCGTACCTCCCGTTCCTGCCCGCCGACGAGGCACTGACCGCCGAGACGCCGCTCAAGGAGTACGGCCTCGACTCGCTCGCCACGGTGGAACTGCTGGCGGTGCTGGAGGAGAAGTACAACGTCCGGTTCTCCGACGACGCGCTGAACCTGGAGACGTTCGAGAATCCCGGACGTCTCTGGGCGACGCTGTCGCAGCTGCAGCCGGCTAGCTGACCCGCGAGGGACCCGCGCCGCGCCGCCGCGGCTGCAGCGCGAGCCGCGGGTTCACCGTGGTCACCTCGAACCGGCTGGTGGTGGCGCGGACGCGGCCGAACAGCGTGTCCGGCCCGGCCACCCACAGCTTGCGCACGCCGAGCTGTTCGAGCGACGAGACGACGTCCGGCCAGCGCAGCGGCTCGACGATGCTGTCCAGCAGCATCGTGCGGACCTGCTCGCCGGACCGCAGCACCGAACCGTCCTGGTCAGCGATGATCGGAAGGAGGGGATCATGGAAGTCGAGGCCGCCGAGCACCTCGTCCTCGGCCTTGCGCCGCAACGCGCCGAACGCGCGCGAGTGCAGCGGAGGACGCATCGTGTACAGCGACAGGCCGCCCATGCCCCGCACGGTCTGCTTGAGCCAGTCGAGATTCCGCTCCCGCACCGAGACCATGTAGAAATCGTGGTCGATGTAGCAGGAGATGTCGGACCATTCGCCGCGCCCGTCGAGTTCGGTCAGCGCGTCGCGCAGTTTCTCTTCCGGGGTGCGGACGAACGAGTGCGTGACGACGTCGGTGTGCTCGGTCGCGAAGAACTCGTCGAGGCACCGCGCGAGCTTCGCGGTCATCCACACCGCGTCCGGGAAAGTCAGCGCACCGGCGTACACACTCGCCGGTTTCTCGCCGAAACTCGGGCCGGTGCAGTAGTCCGGGCTCATCCCGTACTCCTGTTCGGCCCATTCGGCGAGCGCGACGCAGGTGAGCATGAACCCGACCTGGGCGTACTCGGAGTAGTCGCCCTCGGCCTCGCGGAAGCGGTCGACCAGCGAGTAGCCCAGCCGGTCGTCGGCGTCCTTGATGAGCCTGCGCGCGAACGGGTTGATGAGCAGGAACTTGCCGAAGTCGACGAACCGGCACGGGCTCATCCCGGGGAACACGACCGCCGATCCGGCCTGGCTGGCCTCATCCATGACTGGCGACCTCTCTTTCGGCGGGGGAATGGACTTCCTGCAGGAATCCCAGCAGGATTTCGCGGAACCGGTCCGGTTCCTCGAGATGCGGGACGTGGCTCGACTCCGGGAGGATTTCCCAGCGCACGTCGTGGATCCGGTCGTAGTACGGCTGCACGGTGGCCGGGGTGGCCTCGTCGTGCGCGCCGGAAATGAGCAGGGTCGGCACCTCGATGTCGTCGAGGCGGTCGATCACCGAATAGTCCGCGAGCGTGCCGGTGACGGTGAACTCGCTGGGGCCGTTCATCACCGAGTAGACGGTGCTGTTGTCGGCCATCTCCATGAACGAGGCGAGATAGTCGGCGGGCCACGGCAGCACGCGGCAGACGTGCCGGTCGTAGAAGACGCGCATGAGATCGAAGTACTCCTGCGTGTCCGTGGTGCCGGCGGCTTCGTGCGCCCGCAGACCCTCGTCGACGCCGGGCGGCAGCAGTGCGCGCAGCCGGTCCATCTCGCTGCGCCACAGCTCGTACGACGCCGGCGAGTTGGCGATCACCAGCCCTCGCAAGCCGTCCGGACGTTCCGCGGCGTGCCGCGCGACAACCAGACCGCCCCACGACTGTCCATAGAGGACGTAGTTGTCCTCGATGCCGAGCCGGTGCACCAGATTGTCCAGCTCGTCCCCGAACAGCTCCGGGTTCCAGAACCCGGGGTCGGCGTCCGGCAGCCTGCTCGATCCACCGCTGCCGAGCTGGTCGTAGTGCACGACCGGGAATCCGTGTCCGGCGAGTTCGGTCAGGCTCAGCAGGTAGTCGTGCGTGCTGCCCGGCCCGCCGTGCACCACGACCACCGCGGGCGCCGCCCCTCCCGGTTGCCCGGTGACCCGGTACCAGGTGCGGTGCTCGCCGAACGGGACCCAGCCTTTCGCGGTGGGCGCCACAGCCATGCTCGTCACCTCGTTCGCCTCCCTCGTCCTTCTCCGGCGCGGCGCGGCCGGATCCGGTTACCTGTCTATCCGTCGCGGCCCGCGCGCCACCAGCCCCTAAGGGGCGTCTAAAGCCGAGCCAAATCCCGTTCGCCGTGCCGGATTCAGGGGTCCCCTACCGGGTGGGCGGAGCGGCGGCGCGGCCCTACCGTTTCCCTTGTCCTGCTGCGCCTACGAATCCCGGAGCTGCCGCGATGCGCGTGATGCTGATGGTCTTCCCGACGAGGACGCACGTTTACAGCATGGCTCCGGTGGGCTGGGCGCTGGCCGCGGCCGGGCACGAGGTGCGCTTCGTCGGGCAGCGCAACCCGCGGGAGGTCGCCTCGTTCGCCGAAACCGGGCTGGACGCCATGTGGTTCGGCGACGAACTCGACATCGCCCGGCACCGCCAGCTGCAGGTCGACGGCAACAACGCGATGCAGGGCGACTTCCGGATCTCCGAAAGCCGTCCCGAGCGCTACACCGACGAGTACGTGCGCAACGTGTACGAACACTGGGTCGACGTGTTCCGCTGGACCACGCCGGACTCGCTGCTCGACGAGCTCGTCCGCTCCGCCCGGCAATGGCAGCCGGACCTCGTGGTGTGGGACCCGATGATCTACGCCGCGCCGATCGTCGCGCACGCGCTCGGGGTGCCGCACCTGCGGATGATGTACGCCGCCGACCAGACCGCCCGCATCGGTGCGCAATACCGCGACCTCAGAGCGAACCACCCCGAAGACACCTCGCCGGACCCGTTCGTGACGTGGATGTCCGCCGCGGTCGGCCGGTTCGGCGCGGACTACGACGACACCCTCCGTTACGGCGTGCGGACCATCGACTGCCATCCGTCGTATCTGCGGTACGACGGCGTGGACGTCGACTACGTCCCGGCCCGGTTCGTGCCGCAGAACAAGCCGATGGCGATCCCCTCGTGGGTGCTGGAGCGTCCCGAACGGCCGCGGGTGATGCTCACCCTCGGCATCTCGAACCGGCAGGTGCTCGGCGTCGAGGAAACCTCCGTCGGAGACCTGCTGGACGGCCTCGCCGACCTCGACATCGAGGTGATCGCCACGTTGAACGCGAGCCAGCTCGCGTCCGTGCGCGCGATCCCGGACAACGTCCGCGCCGTCGATTTCGTGCCGATGAACGAACTCCTCGCCTCGTGCTCCGCGATCGTGCACCAGGGCGGCGGCGCGACGATCAGCAACGCGGTGGTGAACGGCGTCCCGCAGCTGGTCATCCCGGGCACCACGTGGAGCGAACGCGGCTCGGCGGTGGCTCAGGCGAAGCGCGGCAACGGGTTGCTGGTGGACCTCGAGGACGTGACGCCCGCGAGTGTCCGGGCGGGAGTGTGCCGGCTGCTGGAGGAACCGTCCTTCCGGGAATGTGCGCTCGAGGTGCGCGACGAGATGCTGGCGACGCCGACGCTCGACGACCTCGTCCCGGAGCTGGAACGGCTCGCGCTATGCCCGTGACGCGGCCGCCGACCATGCGGACGATCGGGTTTCTCGTGCTGAGCCTCCCGATCCGGCTCGCCGCGTTCGTGCTGATCCTGGTGACCATGCTGGTCGGCGTCGCGACGACGATGCTGTGGATCGGCATCCCCGTCCTGCTGGTCGCGACCTCGCTGATGTATTCGTACTGCGCCTTCGAACGACGCTGGGCGCACCGGATGCTCGGCGTGACGATCGCGGAACCCGTCCGCCGCCGTCCGGTAGGGCCCGGCATGCTCGCCGTGTGGCAGGCGCGGCTGCTCGACACCGCCACCTGGCGCGAGTTCGCTTTCGTGCTCATCGCTTTTCCGTTGGGCATCGTGGAATTCGTGGCGGGCGTCGTGTCCACCGCGGTACCTCCTTTCGGAATTTTCGTGGCGCCGCGCATCGGGACGATGCACGGCGAACTGGCGACGTCGTTCCTCGGCCCGAACCGCACCGCGCAACTGGAAGCGCGCACGCAGCAGCTGCGGAACTCGCGTGCACGCGGAGTCGACGCGGTGGAGGCCGAACGGCGCCGGATCGAACGGGACCTGCACGACGGCGCGCAGCAGCGGCTGGTGTCCGTCGCGATGAGCCTGGGCCGCGCGCAGCTCAAACTCGACCTCGACGACCCGACCGCGGTCCGCGAGCTCATCGGAGCCGCGCACGCCGACGCCAAACTCGCTGTCTCGGAGCTGCGCGACCTCGCCCGGGGCATCTACCCGCCGGTGCTCCAGGATCGCGGCCTGGACGCGGCGTTGTCTTCTCTTACCGCAAGAATGCCTATCCCTATTGAGGTCGAGGTTACCGTAGAACCCCGTCCGCCCGCACCTGTCGAGACGACGACGTACTTCATCGTGAGCGAAACGCTCACCAACGTGACCAAGCATTCCGGCGCCGACCGCGCGTCCGTGCGAGTGACCCGCGACGACGACACCGTCGTCGTCGAGATCACCGACAACGGCCACGGCGGCGCGTCGATGCGCCCCGGCGGCGGCCTGGCCGGCCTGGCCGACCGAGCCGCCACGATCGACGGCGTGCTCACCGTCGTCAGCCCCGTCGGCGGCCCCACCGTCGTGCGGGCGGATCTGCCCGTCCGCTGGTGAATCCTGTTGTGGAGGCAAGAAAATGCGCGTCGTGATCGCGGAAGACTCGGTGCTGTTGCGCGCCGGAGTGCAAAGCCTGCTCGCGGACGTCGGCATCGAAACCGCCGCCGCGGTCGACAACGGCGACGACCTGCTCGTGGCGATCCGGGACCACCGCCCGGACCTGGTCATCGCCGACGTCCGGATGCCGCCGACCTTCACCGACGAGGGCCTCCGCGCGGCTTTGGCGGCCCGCAAGGAAATCCCCGGCCTGCCGGTGCTTGTGGTCTCGCAGTACGTCGAAGGAAGCTATGCGGTAGACCTGATCGCGGAAGGCACCTCCGGCGTCGGGTACTTGTTGAAAGAACGAGTCGCCGACGTCGCGGACTTCCTGGAGGCAGTCCGCCGCGTCGCCGGCGGCGGATCGGCCATCGACCCGGACGTGGTCGCGCAGATGCTGTCCCGCAGCCGGGATCCGTTGGAGGCGTTGACCGCGCGGGAAACCGAGGTGCTGGCGCAGATGGCGCAGGGACTGTCGAACACGGCCATCGCCAAGGCTTTGATGGTGACGCAGGGAGCGGTGGAAAACCACATCAGCAACATCTTCTCGAAACTCGGCCTGGAGGCTAGCCGCGACCAGAACCGCCGCATCCGCGCCGTTCTGACCTATTTGGACAGTACCGCGGTCCACGCCTGATTCACCGGATCGATACCGTGCAGATGTTCGACCGGCGGCGGTAGCTTGGAGAGATGGATCTTGGACCTGTTCCCGTGTCGTCCGTTGTGGACGAAGTAGTTGTTCTCTTGTGGCGCAAGGCTTCCGCCTCTCGCCGCCGACCGCTGTGGCCGCTCGCGTCGTCGAGACCGGCACTTCGCCGTGGCTGGTTGCCTCGAAGACCAGCGTTTCGCGCAGTTGCCGAAGCCAGACGCGCGGTCCTGCGGAAAGCCCGCATCGCCCTGCGCCGATGCGGACCCCACTCGCTCGCGTCCTCGACGGGGCGAGTTATCGCGCCCGCCAGCTCGTCGCCGGAACGAACCTTGTCAACGGTTGCCGAGGTGACGGCACAGCAATGTCCGCGCGCCCATTCCCCGCAGCCCGACCGACCACGGCCAATGCCACCAGCAGGGCAGCCACTTCAGCGTCATCCGGATTTCCCCGCACCACACGTACTGCGTGCGCTACCGCTGCAGCACGCTGTTCCCCGCGCACCCGGGCAGCTTCCTGCCCGGTGGGGTCGCCCTGTGCCGCAGGGGCTTTCGTCCTGCCCGCGCCTGTGGACACCGTTATCACGGCACGCTGCGCCTCGCGCTCTCCGCCAGATGCATAGCCAACCGAATCCTTCTGCACCGCAGGAGCCTCCACCGTCACCGAGTCCGCAGAAACCGCTACCGAATCACGCTCACGATCGCCAGCAGAACCACGGCCAGCCGAGCCACCTCGCACCGCAGGAGCCTGCGCCCTCGCCGAATACGCAGAGACGGCTACCGAACCACGCAGTACACCACGACCACCAGCAGAACCAGGACCAACCGAACCACCCTGCACCGCAGAAGCCGCCACCCCCGGCGAACCCGCAGAGACGGCTACTGAACCACGCAGTGCACCACAACCAGCACCCGCACCAGCCAAGCCACGCTGCGCCGCAGGAACCTCCACTCCGGCCGCGCGTGCGGACGCCGCGGGAAGCTTCGTGCTGGCCGCATCTGCGCACCCTGCCGTCGCATCGCGCCGTTCACGTCGTACCCCAACAGGATCCCGGTCCGCAAGGTGCCGCTGCTCCGCAGGAAGGTCCTTTCTGCCCGCTCCCCAAGCGACCAACTCTCCAGCCGATTCCGCAGCCGAGACAAGCAATTCCGTTCCGGCCGCAGCCACCGCAACCCTCCGACCGTCAGGCTCCCCCGCTGGACCGAAACCAGCCGAATCCCCCGGCTCCGCGGGGATCTCAGCCGTGCCTGAACCGCCAGGCACCCCAGCCAACGCCTCCTGCCCAGCAGGGAACCCCGACGCAGCCAAGCCACCCCGCACCCTCGGCGAGGAACCCGCCCCGCCCGGCTCGCCGACCGGAGCACGAACCTCCGCCCCCGGCCCCGGATCCGCCACCATCACTTCATCCGTTCCTCGACGCGAGACCCGGGACCCCATCAAATCGGCGGGTTCCCGTGCTTGCGCGCCGGAACGTCGGCGTGCTTGGCCCGCAGCATCGCCAGCGACCGGATCAGCATCTCCCGCGTCCGGCCGGGCTCGATCACGTCGTCGACCAGTCCGCGTTCCGCGGCGTAGTACGGGTGCATGAGCTCGGTCTTGTACTCCTTGATCTTCTGCCGCCGCACCGCCTCCGGGTCGTCGGCCGCGTTGATCTCGCGCCGGAAGATCACGTTCGCAGCGCCCTCCGCGCCCATCACCGCGATCTCGTTCGTCGGCCATGCCAGCGAAACGTCCGCGCCGATCGACCGCGAGTCCATCACGATGTACGCGCCGCCGTATGCCTTCCGCAGGATCATCTGCACCCGCGGCACTGTCGCGTTGCAGTAGGAGTACAGCAGCTTCGCGCCGTGCCGGATGATGCCGCCGTGTTCCTGGTCCACCCCGGGCAGGAAACCCGGCACGTCGACCAGCGTCACCAGCGGAATATTGAACGCGTCGCAGGTCTGCACGAACCGCGCGGCCTTCTCGCTCGCCTCAATGTCGAGGACCCCGGCGAGCGTCGCCGGCTGGTTCGCGACGATCCCGACCACGTGCCCGTCGAGCCGTGCCAGAGCGCACACCACGTTCGTCGCCCACCCGGCGTGCACCTGGAGGAACTCGCCGTCGTCGACGATTTCCTCGATCACGGCGCACATGTCGTACGCGCGGGCCGCGTCCGTCGGCACCACCTCGAGCAGCTTGTCCGTGCGGCGGTCCGCCGGATCGGCCGTCGGCTCCACCGGCGGTGCCTCGTTGTTGTTGGACGGCAGCAGCGAAATCAGGTACCGCACGTCCTCAAGACAGCTGGGTTCGTCGTCGTAGACAAACGCGGCGACGCCCGATGTCGAGGCGTGCACATCCGCGCCGCCAAGACCGTTCTGGGTGATCTCCTCGCCGGTCACCGCGTGCACCACATCCGGGCCGGTGATGAACATCTGCGAGGTTTCGCGCACCATGAACACGAAATCCGTCAGCGCGGGCGAATACGCGGCACCGCCCGCGCACGGGCCGAGCATCACCGAGATCTGCGGAATGACCCCCGAAGACCGGGTGTTGCGCTGGAAAATTCCGCCGTACCCGGCGAGCGCCGTCACGCCCTCCTGAATCCGCGCACCGGCACCGTCGTTGAGCGACACCAGCGGAGCACCGGCCGCCGTGGCGAGATCCATGACCTTGTGGATCTTCTGCGCGTGCGCCTCGCCGAGCGCGCCGCCGAAGATGCGGAAGTCGTGGGCGTACACGAAAACTGTGCGCCCGAAAACCGTCCCCCAGCCGCACACCACGCCGTCCGAGTACGGCTTGCGGTGTTCGAGGCCGAAGGCCGTCGCACGGTGCCGGCGCAAGGACTCGATCTCGGTGAACGAACCCGGGTCGAGGAGCAGTTCGATGCGCTCGTGCGGGGTCAGCTTGCCGCGGTCGTGCTGCCGGGCGGTCGCGGCGTCGTCGGGACCGCGCCGGGCGGCTTCCTTGATCTCCCGCAGTTCCTCGAGTTTGCTGTCGAATCCGGCCGCCAGTGCCTCAGACATGTGCACGCCCCTTGTCGACAAGCCGATCGGTCAGGTACCGGAGAATCACGTCCTGGTGGCGGGTCAGGAAGAAATGCCCGCCGTCGAGCGGGACCAGCTCGAAGCCCGCCGAAGTGTGCTCGCCCCACGACCGGACCTCGTCGACCGAGGCGACCGGGTCGGCGGTGCCGGTGAACGCGACCACCGGGGCCGCGAGCGGCGGGCCCGGCTGGTACCGGTAGGTCTCCACGGCGCGATAGTCGTTGCGCACCACGGGAAGGATCATCCGCACGACGTCGTCGTCGCCGAGCAGGTCCATTTCGGTGCCGCTCAACCGGCGCAGTTCGTCGATCACGCCGTCGTCGGTGCGGGTGTGCACGTTCTCGTCGCGATGCCGCGACGGCGCCCGCCGGCCGGACACGAAGAGCGTGTCCACCGCGGTGCCCGCGGCGTCCAGCCGCCGGGCCACCTCGAAGGCGATCATCGCGCCCATGCTGTGCCCGAACAGTGCGAGCGGAAGGTCGTCGCGGCCGCGCAGCAGGTCGGCGATCCGGTCGGCCAGCGCGTCGACGGTGGTCAGGAACGGCTCGTGCCGCCGGTCCTGACGGCCCGGGTACTGCACCGCCAGCACCTCGATGTCCGGGGTCAGCGCCCGCGAAACCGGGAAGTAGAACGGAGCCGAACCTCCGGCGTGCGGCAGGCACACCAGCCTTGCCTTCGCCTCGGGCGACGTGTGGAAGCGGCGAAACCAGCTGTCCTCGTCGGAATTCGCGCTACCCGTCATGTCGTCCCACCGCCTTTCCGACGTCTGCGCCGGGACGACCCGGCCACGGATCTTCTTCGCGAACCCACGCTATCCACGCCCCACCAGTGCAACGACCCCTAACTGCCCCTAGAGCCGCAACGGAAACCGCGCGCTTCGCGCCCCGACCGCCGAGAACGGAAGAATCCCTCACATGCAGCCAACGTTCGTCCTCATCCCCGGCTCCCACGCCGCCGGACGCTGCTTCACCGCGCTCCAACGCGAACTAGCCGTGCGCGGCCACCGCAACCTGGCCGTCGACCTCCCCGGTCACGGCACCGCCGGCTTCTCCGCCGCCTACCAGGCCCAAGACCTCGCGACCTTCGCCGCAGAACCATCCGCGATGGCTGGCATCACGCACGCGGACAACGTCGCACACGTCATCGATCTCGTCCGCCGCGTACGCGAACACGGTCCCGTCATCCTGGTCGGTCACAGCCGCGGCGGTTTCACCGTCACGAGCGTCGCCAACGCCGTCCCCGACCTGCTGGCCCGAACCGTCTACGTCTCAGCCTGGTGCTGCGTCACCGGCACCGCCGCCGACTACCTCGCCACCCCGGCCTTCAGAGCACCCGGCACCGGCCCGATCCCGGTCGACGACCCGAAACGCCTCGGTGCCGTCCGGATGAACTGGCGCACCACCGACCCCGCTCACCTGGCCGCACTGAAACGCGCCTGGACCACCACCGGCACCGACGCGGAGGTCGTCGCCTTCTTGTCGGCCCTCGACCCCGACGAATCCCGCGACGCCGGTACCGACCTTGTAGACCCCGCTGCCTGGGGCCGGATCCCGCACACCTACGTCCGACTGACCGAAGACGCGAGCATGCCCCTCGCGCTGCAAGACCACTTCATCGAAGAAGCCGACGCCCTAACCCCCGACGACCCCTTCGACGTGCACTCGTTGCCCGTCGGCCACATCGACCCACTGCTCCACCCGACGGGTCTCGCCGAAATCCTCGCCGGAACCGCCGACTACAGCGAAGGAGCCCGATAAGCGCCGAACTGCATCTCCCGGGTGAGCCGGAACCCCAGCTTCTCGTACAACCGAATCGCGCCGGTGTTCGTCCCGGCGGCGTGGAGAAACGGCCGTTCCCCGCGTTCCCGGATCCCGGCGGCCACTGCCAGCACCAGCCGGGCCGCCAGCCCCTGCCCCTGGAACGCCGGATCCGTGCAGACCGCGCTGATCTCCGTCCATCCCGGCGGATGCATCCGCTCGCCCGCCATCGCCACCAGCACCCCCTCGCGGCGGATACCCAGGTAGGCGCCCAAGGCGATCGTCCGGGGCAGGAACGGGCCGGGCTGCGTCCGGGACACGAGGTCGAGCATCTCCGGCACGTCCGCCTCGGTCAGCCGCACCGCTTCCGGGTCGGCGACCGCCGGGGCGGCCGAACCGTCCATCTGCACCCCGGCGATCTCGGCCTCCACCGTCCAGTCCGCGGGCGGCGGCGTCCCGACCCGGCCGACCACGACCGTCGACGCTCCAGGGCCGACGAGGTCGGCGATGTCGTGCCACACGTGTTCGTCCGGCTGGTCCGGCACGGCGAGGAACGGAGAGACATCGACCGGATACCGCAGCACCTGCCCCTTCTGCTCCGCGAACGACGCGTGCGGACCGCTCAACGCGGCCCAAGCGGGGTTTTCGAGCGGGGACGTGCTCATTCTCGCCTGCCATTCCGATCCGGGGTGCCTTGTCCACAATGCGTGCTCCGAACCGGATCCGGCCACCACCTCCCACATGCTGAGCGCCCGACGACCGCAACTGTCCGCGATCCGCCCTAGCGTCGCCATTGCCGATGAAGGGACCTCGATGAGCACCATCGACCGCATCCCGCCGCTGGGTACGCCGACCCGGACCGCCCTCGACGTACCGGACCTGAACCGTGCGCAACGCTTCTACGGCACCGTCCTCGGCTGGACCTTCGACGGCGACCACTGCTTGCTTCGCGACCGACGACTGCGACGGCACCGCCAAAGCCGTCACCGCCGCAGGTGGCAAGGTTCTCGACCAACCCCACGTCGACGGTGACCACGCCCGGATCGCCGTCGCAGAAGACCCGACCGGAGCACGGTTCGGGCTCTGGCAAGGCCGCAATCCCCCGGCCCCGGCTCGTCAACGAACCCACCAACGACCTCGTCACACCGGCACCCACCCCGGCGCGCGCCTCCTTATTGCAAGGTCTTCGCCTTCATGCTCGACAGCAACGATGACCGGTCCGGCGTCGACTTCACCTTCCTCCGCCGCCCGGAGGGTCACGAAATCGGCAGCATCCTCGGCGACCCGCCCGCCCGGCGTCGGCGTGGGGCACCCTGTTCCTCGTCACGGACTCAGCGGGACCGGGCGGTCGAGCACGGCGGCGAGGTCGTCGAGGCACAAGACAGCCCATGCGGGCGCACGGTGACCGTCCACGGTCCGTTCGGCGCGCAGTTCCTCGTGGGCTCCTGAGCCGTTGCCCCGAACCGGGTTCCTGGCTAGAACAGGTCGAGTGGACCTCGAAACCCTCCCCGGCGCGACCCTGCTCCCCGCGAGCCCCGACGACGCCGCCGAGCTGATGGTGCTCCAGCGGTGTTGCTGGGTTCAGGAAGCCCTGCTCAACAACACTCTGGAACATCCCGCGCTGACCGAGGACCTCGCCGAGGTCCGCGAGTCGATCAAGACCTGGCACAGCTGGGTCGTCCGGCAGGAACACCGGCTCGTCGGCGCGGTCCGTGCGCGCCCTGTCGAGGACGGCGGCTGGGAGATCGGCCGCTTGATGGTCGCGCCGGACCTGGCGGGACGTGGCCTCGGGCGGTTCCTCCTCGAGCACGCCGAGCGCCACGCTCCGCCGGAGACGAAGCAGTACGTCCTCTTCACCGGCGCGTCCAGCGAACGCAACATCGCCCTCTACGAACGCGCCGGGTACCGCCGCGCGCCGATGCCGTTCGAGGCGACCGGCGTGTACCGGCTCGCGGTCTACCTGGTCAAAGCGGCCTAGCGACGCTCACAGCTCGTCGAAGACCAGCACGGTGTGCGTCGAGAGCACGTCCGGCATGGACTGCAACCGTTCGAACACCAAGTCCCGCAGGCTGTCCGCGTCGCGGGTCCGCACGAACAGGATCAGGTCGTTGTCCCCGGACACCAGACCGCCGTGTTCGATTTCCGGGATGTGCTTGAGTTCCGCGCTCACCGTCCGCCAGGAGTTCTGCGTGACCTTCAGGTACACGTACGCCGCGAGGCCCTGTCCCATGCGTCGCGGATCGGTGACGGCCGTGTACCCCGTGATCACTCCCTCGCGGTGCAGCCGCTCCACGCGCGTGTAGCAACCGGCCCGCGAGATGTGCGCGCGTTCGGCGAGGGTGCGCATCGAGGCGCGGCCGTCTTTCTTCAGCTCGGCGATCAGTTTCAGGTCGACCTCGTCCAGCGCCGCTGCCATTTGTCCATCCAGCCGGGACATCCGCGCCACCTCGCAAGCCAATCGTCCAATCACAGATCTACAACCAGGCCATCATTCCACAGTTCTCCGTCAAGTCTGGATCTCTGATCGCCCGGCAGCGAATATCAGGCTCTACTCGTCTTCGTCGATGGGAGCTGCCGGTGACTACCACGGAACGCACTGCCGCGTCCTATTTCCTGCCCAGCGACGAGCCGCTCGGCCTCGTGACCGCCGACGGCACGCCCACGCCCGACCCGGCGCTCGCGATGCCCGCGGACGACGTCCTCCTCCGCCTCTACCGCGGCATGGTTTCCGGACGCCGCTTCGACACCCAGGCCACCGCGCTCACCAAACAGGGCCGGCTCGCGGTGTACCCGTCGGCGCGAGGGCAGGAGGCCGCCGAGATCGGCTCGATCCTCGCACTTCGCCCGCAGGACTGGCTTTTCCCCACCTACCGCGACTCGATGGCCGTCGTCGCGCGCGGCGTCGACCCCGTCGCGGTGCTCACGCTGCTGCGCGGCGACTGGCACTGCGGCTACGACCCATACCGTGCCAACGTCGCGCCGCAGTGCACGCCGCTTGCCACGAACACGCTGCACGCGGTCGGCTTCGCGCACGCTGCGCGCGTGAAGGGCGAAGACACGGTCTCGCTCGTTCTCGTGGGCGATGGTGCTACCAGCGAAGGCGACACGCACGAAGCGTTGAACTTCGCCGCCGTTTGGAAGGCACCGGTCGTCTTCCTCGTACAGAACAACGGCTACGCCATCAGCGTCCCGCTCGAGAAGCAGACGGCTGCGCCTTCGCTCGCGTACAAGGGTGTCGGCTACGGCATGCCGTCCGTACTCGTTGACGGCAACGACGCGGCCGCCGTACACGCTGTCGTCGAACAGGCTGTCGCGCGCGCCGCCGCCGGCGAAGGGCCGACGCTGATCGAAGCTGTCACCTATCGCATGGAGTCGCACACCAACGCCGACGACGCGACGCGCTATCGCGAGAAGGCCGAAGTGGAGGAGTGGCTCACGCGCGACCCGATCAGCCGCCTCAAGCAGTACCTCACCGACCGTGGCCTCCTCGACGACAAGACGCAGCATGAGATCGACGCGCGCGCCGAAGAGGAAGCAGCGACATTGCGCGAGCGGATGAACGTCGACACCGAGCTCGACCCGGCGGACCTCTTCCGGCACGTCTACGCCGAACCGACCGCCGCGTTGCGACAGCAGGCCGCCCAACTGGCGCACGAGAACACCGAGGACCAGGCATGACCGCCACGCTCGACACGACGCTGTCCCTCGCCGGAGCGCTCAACCGCGCCCTCGCCGACGCGCTCGCCGAGGACGAGCGCGTGCTGGTCTTCGGCGAGGACGTCGGCACGCTCGGCGGCGTCTTCCGTGTCACCGACGGACTCGCCGCACGCTTCGGCGACGCACGGGTCTTCGACTCGCCGCTCGCCGAATCGGGCATCGTCGGCACGGCGATCGGGATGGCGATGAACGGCCTGCGCCCGGTGATCGAGATGCAGTTCGACGCGTTCGCCTACCCCGCGTTCGAGCAGATCACCAGCCACCTCGCCAAACTCCGCAACCGCACGAAGGGCCAGGTCGAACTGCCCGTAGTGATCCGGGTGCCCTACGGCGGCGGCATCGGAGGCGTCGAGCACCACTGCGACTCGTCCGAGGTCTACTACACGCACACGGCCGGCCTGCGCGTCGTCACCCCGGCCACGCCGGAGGACGCCTACACGCTGCTGCGCGAAGCGATCGACAGCCCGGACCCGGTCATTTTCCTCGAGCCCAAGCGCCGATATTGGGAAAAGGGAACCGTTGACCCGCAACGCCGTTCTCCCGGTCTCGACAAAGCGGTGATCCGCCGCGAAGGCAGCGACGTCACCCTCATTTCCTACGGCGGCGCTCTCGGCACGACGCTCGAAGCTGCTGAAGCCGCCGCCGAAGAGGGCTACCACGCCGAGGTGATCGATCTGCGGAACCTCGCGCCATTCGACCTGGAAACGGTCGCCGCGTCCGTGCGACGCACCGGTCGCGCGGTCGTAGTGCACGAGGCGAGCCGATTCTGCGGCTACGGCGCCGAGGTCGCCGCGCAACTGTCCGAGCACTGTTTCCATTACCTGGAAGCACCGGTATTGCGCGTCGCGGGGTTCGACATTCCTTATCCCGCACCGAATCTGGAACAGCACCACCTGCCGGGCGTCGACCGGATCCTGGACGCCGTCGAACGACTCCAGTGGGACGACGCGGCACCGCTCGACGGGGAGAAGTGATGGCCGTCTTCAAACTGCCCGACCTCGGCGAAGGCCTGACCGAGGCGGAAATCGTCGCGTGGCACGTCGCGGTCGGCGACACCGTCACCGTGGACCAGACCGTCGTGGAAGTCGAAACCGCGAAGGCGAGCGTCGAGGTTCCGGTGCCGTTCGCGGGCCGGGTCGCGACGCTGCACGGAGCACCGGGCGAAGTGCTGACCGTCGGCAGTCCGTTGATCACTGTGGACAGTGCCGCGGACTTCACCGAACCCGGCGTCGTGACGCCGGAGGGCAGCGGAAACGTCCTGATCGGCTATGGCACCAGCCAAACCCGCACCCGGCGCGCGAGGCGGCCGCGCGGCAGCAAAGCACCGGCGACAGCACCGGCCCCAGCACCAAAGTCCACTTCGGACCGAGTCCGCGTGGTGTCTCCGCTAGTCCGCCGACTTGCTCGTGAGTCCGGAGTGGACCTTCAGGCACTGACCGGAACCGGCACCGACGGCATCGTGAGCCGCGCGGACGTAGAACGCGCGATCGCCGCCACCGAAACCCCCGCGGCAGCAGCAGACGAGCAGCGAATCCCCTTGCGCGGCCTGCGCAAAACCGTCGCCGACAAACTCGCCCGCTCCCGCCGCGAGATCCCTGAGGCGACCGTCTGGGTGGACGTCGACGCGACCGAACTGCTGCGCCTGCGCACCGCGCTCAACAGCGATCCGCACGCCCCGAAGATCAGCCTGCTCGCACTCATCGCCCGGTTCGCCGTCGCGGGCCTGCGCCGGTTCCCCGAGTTGAACGCGCATCTGGAAGGCGACGAGATCGTCATCCCGTCCGCCGTGCATCTCGGCTTCGCCGCGCAGACCGACCGCGGCCTCGTCGTCCCGGTGGTCCAGGACGCACATCAGCACACCCTGGAAGACCTCTCCGCCGCGCTCGCCGACCGCACCGAACAGGCCCGCGCCGGACGCCTCGCTCCGGCCGACCTCACCGGCGGCACGTTCACCGTGAACAACTACGGCGTGTTCGGAGTGGACGGTTCGGCCGCCATCATCAACTATCCGGAGGTGGCGATCCTCGGCGTCGGCCGGATCATCGACCGGCCGTGGATCGTGGACGGTCAGGTCACCGCCCGCAAGATCACCGAGTTGACGCTCGCGTTCGACCATCGCGTGTGCGACGGGGGCACCGCGGGCGGATTCCTCCGCTTCGTCGCCGACTGCATCGAAAACCCCGTGCGGTTGCTGCGCACGCTGTGAGGACGGTCGGGCTGGCAGCTCCGCCAGCCTGACCGTTTTCGCCCGCGACTCTGCTCACCTAGCGGTTCAGACCGCTCAGTGCTTGCCCGGAACGTACTCGCCGGGCACCATCCGCGTCGTCACCGCGAACCGGTTCCACGCGTTGATCACCGTGATCGTGGCGATCAACTGAGCCAGTTCGGCCTCCTCGAAGTGCTCGGCGGCGCGAGCGAAGACGTCGTCGGGCACGAAGCCGTCGGTGAGCACGGTGACCGCCTCGGTCAGCTCCAGCGCGGCGACCTCCTTCGCCGTATAGAAGTGCTTCGACTCGTGCCACGCCGAGAGCTGAATGACGCGTTCGGTCGTTTCGCCGGCGGCCAACGCGTCCTTCGAATGCATGTCGATGCAGAAGGCACAGTGGTTGATCTGCGACGCCCGGATCAGCACCAGCTGCCGCAAAGCCGGGTCGAGGCCGTGGCGGGTCGCGGCGTCGAGACGGATCATCGCCTTGTATGCCTCGGGTGCCAGCTCCGCCATCGTGAGCCGAGGCGGTTGCACCGGAAGTCGTTCTGTCGTGGTCATAGTTTCGACCCTACGAGCGATTGGCACTCTGTTATGGTCCATTTCCGTGCGCGCCGAGTGGGCCAGTTCGCTGAGTGAAGACCTCCACCTCGACCTGCGCGGGCCTCGCCTGCGCGACGGCTTGATGGAGGCCCTGCGCGACGCCATCCGCACCGGGCGGCTCACCCCGGGCGCGAAACTGCCGTCCAGCCGCACACTCGGCGCGGATCTCGGCATCGCCCGGAACACCGTGGCGCAAGCGTATGCGGAACTCGTCGCCGAAGGCTGGCTCACCGCGCGGCAAGGCGCCGCAACCCGGGTTGCCCCGCGCGCCGAAATCGCGCCCGCACCGGCTGTGCCGAAGCCAGCGTCGCGACATCGAATCGTGCACGACCTACGCCCCGGCCACCCCGATCTCTCCGCGTTCCCCCGCGCAGACTGGCTCAAAGCCGCTCGCCGTGCCCTGAGCGACGCGCCCGACGACGCGTTCGGCTACGGCGGCCCGTACGGCCGTCCAGAGCTACGCGAAGCTGTAGCCGCGTATCTCGCCCGTACTCGCGGCGTACGCGCACACCCGGACCAGATCATGCTGTCCACCGGTACGTCGCACAGTCTCATCGTGCTCGCCGAAGTACTGAAGCAGCGTGAGGCGCGAGCGGTCGCCGTCGAGTCGTACGGCCTGCAAGTACATCGCGCGCATCTCGCCAAGGTTGGCCTCGAGACCCCGCAGTTGCCGGTCGACGCCGACGGCGCGATGGTCGAGCGCCTCGACGAGCTGCCGGACGTCGGTGCTGTCTTGCTGACGCCGTCGCACCAGTTCCCCACCGGCGTCGCACTCCATCCGGACCGCCGCGCCGCCGTGGTGGACTGGGCGCGCCGGACCGGCGGCCTGGTCCTGGAGGACGACTACGACGGCGAGTTCCGCTACGACCGCAGCCCGGTCGGCGCGATGCAGGGCCTCGACCCGGAGCACGTGATTTACCTTGGCACCACAAGCAAAGCGCTCGCGCCGGGCCTGCGGCTGGGCTGGATGGCGCTGCCGCCGCGGATCGCCAGGGCCGCCGCCGAGGCCAAGGGCGAACGCGACCCGTTCTCCGGCGTGCTCGACCAGCTCACCATGGCCGAGTTCATCACTTCGGGCAGTTACGACCGGCACATCCGGGCGATGCGGCTGCACTACCGCCGCCGGCGCGACCAGCTCGTCGCGGCACTGGCCGAGCACGCTCCGAACACGCGGGTGACCGGTTTGTCCGCCGGCCTGCAGGTGCTGGTGGACGTCCCCGCCGGCGAGGAAGACGCGGTGGTGCAAGGGTCCGCGTGGCAGGGGCTGGCCATGCACGGCCTCGGCGCGTTCCGGCATCCCGAAGCGACCGCGGACCGCGACGCGCTGGTGATCGGCTTCAGCACCCCGTCGGCGAGCGCGTGGTCGGGCGCGCTGGCGGCGCTGTGCCGGGTGCTGCCTTGATCGCCTTACTCGACGCCGAGCATGACCTCCGTCGACTTCACCAGCGCGGTCACCGGCTTGCCCACCTCGAGTTCGAGCTCCTCGGCGGCGTCTTTGGTGATCGAGGCGACGACGGACTGCCCGCCGTCGAGCTGAACGGTGACCACGGTCATGACCGCACCGGGCTGGATCGCGGACACGGTGCCGGTGAGCTGGTTGCGAGTGGACAGACGCATGGCGGGGAACTCCTTCGGAACTGGACGGAACACGGCCACAGTAAAGGGAAATCCGCCGCCTCGCCGTCGCCGTGCGCGCCGGTCCGCGGCAGGTGCGGAGGCCGTCACTCTTCCGTGCCCGCAGGTGCTGCCGCTCACTGAGCGTGGCGCCGATTTTGCGTTTTGGAGAGTTTGGCGCCCGGCAGAGCGGGTAGCCGAAGCGCGAGGCACGAGAAGGGAGGACACCCATCGTGAACGACAAGGCCGAAAACAAGGCTGAAGAACTTAAGGGCCGCGCCAAGGAAGCCGTCGGGAACGCCACGGACAACGAGCAGTGGCAGGCCGAAGGCAAGGCGGAGCAGGGCAAGGGCAACCTCAAGCAGGCTGCCGAGAAGGTGAAGGACGCCTTCAAGAGCTCTAAGGACTGACCGCACGCGGGAGCAGAGAAGCCCGGGGCATCCGTGCCCCGGGCTTCTTCTTGTCCTCAAATTTGCGTAACACGCAAAGTTTGCGTGTTACGCAAGAACCGCGCTAGGGTAGGTCTCATGACCGAGCGACCGAACCTGCGAGACCGCCGCCGCCAAGAGACCCGGGTCGACATCTCCTGGGCGGCAATCCGGCTCACAGTCGAGCGCGGTCTGTCGAACGTGACCATCGAGGACATCGCCCGCGAGGCGGGAGTTTCGCCACGCACCGTCAACAACTACTTCTCCAGCAAAGCCGAAGCGATCGTCGCGCGGCACCAGGACCGGGCTCGCGGGATCGCTGATCACCTCCGCGCGCGCCCAGCGACGGAACCGCTGTGGACCGCGCTGCGCGAAGCGTCGCTCGCGCAGCTCAACGCCGACCGAGGCAGTTCTTCGGGCGAAACGACGGACGCCCAATGGACGGCCGGGGTCCAGGTCATGATCGCCGAACCCGCGCTGGCGGGCGAATTCCTCAAAGCCAATGCCGCGGCCGAAGAAGCACTGGCCGAAGCGATCGCGGAACGCCTCGGCGCGGACGTCCACGACCTCCGCGTCCAGCTCACCGCCACCACCGCGGGCGGCGTGCTCCGCGCAGTCATCCAGGAATGGGTGCGCGCCGACCCGCCCGCGGATCTGACCGACATCGTGCACCGGGCGTTCGACACCCTCGCCGAGGTGCTTCCCTGATCCCGCAAGGAGATCTCCATGTCCTCCATCGTCATCGCGGGTGCCGGGCCGAACGGCCTGATGCTCGCCGCCGAACTCTGCCTCGCCGGAGTCCGCCCCGTCGTCTTGGAGCGGCTCGCCGAACCTGACGGGGTGCGCCGTGCCAACGGTCTCGTCGGCCAGGTCGTGCCGTTGCTGCACCGTCGCGGGTTGTTCGGGAAGCTCGCCGGCGTCCCCGAACCCACGCCGGCACCGCGGTTCGTCTTCGCCGCTTTCCCGGTCGAATTCGCCGACCTGCCCAGAAATCCGATGTATGTGCTGCCGCGGCCCCAGCACGAAATGGAGCAGATCCTCGCCGAGCACGCCACCGCGCTCGGGGCCGAGCTCCGCCGAGGCCACGAAATCACCGGTTTCGCCCAGGACGAGAACTCGGTCACCGTGCAGGTGCAGGGACCGGACGGACCCTACGAGATCGCCGCCGACTACCTGGTCGGCGCGGACGGCGGACGCAGCACTGTGCGCAAGCTCGCCGGGATCGACTTTCCTGGCGTCACATGGGACGAAACGGTGTCCCGCAGCGCGAATGTGCGGCTCCCGCAGTCCTTCGTCGATCCCGTGACCGGCGGGCTGAAGCTGGAGACCGGCGTTCTCTCGCCGTTCCAGCACCATCGGACCGAAACCGGGGTGTTCGTGTTCGCGCCGTTCGACCCGGCGAACCCGACGCTGTCGGTCTCCGAACACAGCGGTGCCGCCGATTTCGCCGACGACGATCCGCTGACCTTGGAGGAATTGCGGGCGAGCGTGCGGCGGGTGCTGGGGGTCGACCTGCCTCTCGAACCGCCGTCCGGCCTCGGCCCGTTCCTGCTGCGCAGGCTGTCCGGCGGCAACACCCGGATCGCCGAGACGTACCGGCGGGACCGGGTGCTGCTGGTCGGCGACGCGGCCCACGTGCATTCCGCGATCGGCGGCCCCGGGCTCAATCTCGGTCTGCAGGACGCCGCGAACCTCGCGTGGAAGCTCGCCGCGGAGGTGCGGGGCTGGGCTCCGCCGGGCCTGCTCGACAGCTATGAGGCAGAGCGCCGCCCGGTGAGCGAGCGCGTCGTGATGCACACGCAGGCGCAAAGCGCGCTCGTCGCACCCGGGCCGGAAGTCACCGCGCTGCGCGAATTCTTCGGCCAGCTGCTGGCCTATCCGGAGGTGCGGCAGCACGTCGCCGACCTGATGTCCGGCGCGGACATCCACTACGGAACCGACCCGGACAGCGGCCGCTGGGCTCCCGACCTGCCGCTGGCCGACCCAGGCCCGCTCACCGCCGCGTACCAAGCCGCGCGCCCGGTGTTGCTGGACCTGACGCCTGGCGCCGTGCTCGCCGACGTGGCCGCACCGTGGCACGACCGCGTGACCACCGTGTCCACCGAGGCAACTGGCGACGCACCCACCGCGCTGCTCATCCGCCCGGACGGTTACGTCGCCTGGTCCTCCACCGACGCCGAACCAGATGGCGAGGAGCTCCAAGCCGCACTCACACAGTGGTTCGGCGCACCGGTCAGGTCAGCCGTGTCGTCGCCACGTTGATGCGCGCCCCGGCCGGCAGCCTGCCGTCCGGGGCCACCAGCGACCGGGACGCCACCTTGAACGCGGTCCGCAGCCCCATCAGCTGCGTCTCGTCCAGGGCGTCGACCTGGTAGTAGGTGTCGTGGCACGTCTGCCAGACCGAATCCGGCGTGCCGGACAGGTCCACCAGCAGCTGGTGCCATCCGACCGGCGCGAATCCGGCCGGGCCGAGCAGCGCGTCCAGGCCTTCGCGGGTGCGGCTGCGCGGATCGCCGGAGGTCGGCACCTGGCGGTCCTCGGCGACCACCGCGAAGAGCGGCCGGGCGACCTTCAGGAACACCTCGAGCGCGTCGGTCCCGCCGCCGCCCACGCCGATCACGAAGGCGCCGCCGGGCCGCAGCACACGGGCGGTTTCGGAGATCACCTTCTCGACGTCGGACATGAGCATCAGCGCCATGTGCGACACGACCGTGTCGAAGCTGTCGTCCTCGAACGGCAGCTCCTGCGCGCGACCCGGCCGCAGGTCCGCGTCGGCGAGCCCGGCCCGGCCACGCGCGAGGTCCAGCTGTTTGGCGGAAAGGTCGATGCCGGCGAGCTTTTCGGTACCGCGAGCGGCGAGCACCGCCAGCAGCGCGCCGTCCCCGCAGCCGAGGTCGAGCACGCTGCGCGGCTGGCCGACGTGGTCGGCGAACGCCTCGTACACCGAGCGTCCGTCGACCCGGCCCCGCTCGGCCAGTTCGGACGCAGCTGCCGGGTTCCGGTCGTGAAAATCGCGCAGGAACTCTTCGGCGGGCGTCATCATGTCCGTGACGGTAGCGCGAACGGTCACTTCAGCAGCTCGGTTTTGGCCAGGTTGACGCACAATCCCGCCGGGAGCCGCCCGTCCGCGGTCCGCAGGTGCTCGGTTTCGGCGAGAAAGGCCGCGCGCAGCCGGGCCAGCTGAGCGTCGTCGAGGGTGTCGGTCGAGTAATACGATTCACAGCACAACGTCCACACCTTGTCCGGCGCGGCGGTCAGGTCGATCTCGTACGACTCCCAGGAAACCGGCGCGAACCCGGCCGGAGCGAGCACCTCGTCAATCCCCTCGCGATGAGACGTGCGCCGTTCGGCGGTGTAGGTGGCCCGTCGTTCCTCCGGCACCTCCCGGAACAGCGGCCGGGCCAATTCCAGGAACACCGGAGTCGCGCCGGTCGATTCGGGACCGCCGACGACCACCGCGAAGATCCCGTGCGGAACCAGCACCCTCGCGATCTCGGCAGCGACTTCCTCGGGGTTGTCCATGAGCATGAACGCCATGTGCGACACGACCGCGTCGTAACTGCCGTCCTCGAACGGCAGCTCCTGCGCCCGCCCGTGACGAAGGTCCGCACCGGCCAGTTCGGGCCGTTGCCGGGCAAGGGCCAGCTGTCCCGCGGACAGGTCGACGCCAGCGAGCTTTTCCGCCCCGCGCCGGGCGAAAACGGCCAGCAGCGCACCGTCGCCACACCCGAGGTCGAGCACCCGGTGCGCGGGCGCGACCCGGTCGGCCAGGACCTCGTAACTCGTCCGGCCGTCCCCGGTCACCCGGCCGGACTCGATCAGCACGGACATCGCGTCCGGTTTGCGATCGTGGTACTCGCGCAGGTAATTCTCCGCGGCAGAGGTCATGCTCCGACGGTAGCGAATTCCTGGTACCGCTGTGGCATGAACGAAGAAGCTCTGCTCGGCATCGACGTCGGCACGACCGCGGTGAAAGTCGCGGCGTTCGCGCCGGACGGCCGGGAACTCGCGGCGCACTACGTGCCCTACCCGATCACGCGGCCGCGTCCCGGCTGGGCCGAGCAGGACCCGGAAAACTGGTGGCGCGCAACGGAAACCGCGCTCCGCGCCGTCCTTTCCGGACTCCCCGCCGGTTCCGTGCGCGCGGCCGGGATCGTCAGCCAGGTCAACACCCATCTGCTCGTCGGCGAAGACTTGCGTCCGCTCACTCCGGCGGTGATCTGGCAGGACCAGCGCTGCGCGGAGATCGCCGCGGAACTCGACGCACGATTCACCGACGACGACAAAAAACGCATCTGGGGCGGGCCGATCGCGCTCGATGCGTCGTTCGCCGGTGCCCGGGCCGCGTGGTTCGCGCGCGAGCAACCGGAACTGTGGTCCCGCGCGCGATGGATGCTGAGCCCCAAGGATTTCATCGGCGCGCGGCTCACCGGACGGGTCGCGACCGACCTGCTGTCCGGCGTGCGCATCGCAGACGCGTCCGGCTATCTGCCCGAGGCAGTCGCACTCGTGGACGGACTCGGCGACCGTCTGCCGGAACTACTCGTTCCGGAGGAACCCCTCGGCCACGCTGCCGTACTGGGCGACTCCCCGGTCGTCGTCGGAACCATGGACGCGTTCGGCGCCGTTTTCGGTACCCGCACAACGGAACCGGGCCGCGCGATGGTCACCTGCGGGACGTCGCTGGTGGTCGCGGCGGCCTCGCACCGGCACAACTCGGTCCGTGGCCTGGTCACCTTCCCGCCGCGCGGCGATCTCGTCGTGCACGCCGGACCAACACAAGCAGCAGGCGACGCGGTGCGCTGGTGGAGCCGGGCATCCGGACTGTCCGTGCCTGAAGTGTTCGCTTCCGCCGCGGACGGCACGCCCGGCGTGGTGTTCCTGCCGCACCTCCAAGGCGAACGCGCGCCGCTCTGGGATCCGGACCTGCGCGGCAGCTTCCTCGGGCTGACCTCGTCCACTACCACCGCTGACCTGTCCCGAGCCGTCCTCACCGGAGTCGCGTTCTCCGCACGGCACGTGCTGGAAACCGTCGAGGAAGCCTGCGGCGAACGACTCCCGTCGGTGACGTTCTCCGGCGGCGGCGCACGCAGCGACCTCTGGACCCAACTCCACGCCGACGCGCTGTCTCGCCCCGTCGACCGCCTCCGCGTGCACGACAGCGCCGCGCTCGGAGCTGCCCTGCTCGGCGCAGTCGGCGCGGGCCGGTACCCGGACGTCGAAACAGCCGCAGCCTCGACCGTCGCCATCGAGCGAACCTTCGCCCCCGAGACAGACTTGACCGGCCTGTACGAGGCGTATCGCGCGGCTCACGAAGGGCTCGCAAGAGTGCACGAACGGCTGGCGCGATGGTGATCTAATGACCAGCATGGAAACCCTCCGCTACGGCACCGAGCCCAGCCAGTTCGTCGAACTCCACGGGACCCCGGGCGGACGGGGCACCGCGATCCTGCTGCACGGCGGATGGTGGCGCGCCCGGCACGACCTGCACCAGCTCGACCCGATGGCCGCCGACCTCGTCGCCGCCGGCTGGTACGTGGCGAACGTCGAGTACCGGCGGATCGACGGCGACACCGGCGGCTGGCCGCAAACCCTCGACGACGTGCGAGCAGCGATCGCCGCCGTCGAACGTCCGGACGCGCTGCCGACAGTCGCGATCGGACACTCCGCGGGCGGACACCTGGCCCTGCTGGCCGGCGGCGCACTCTCCGGCGTCGTCGCACTGGCCCCGATCACCGACGTTCCGCGCGCCCGGGCCGAAGAACTGGGCGAAGGCGCCGCCGGCCTGTTCCTGACCGGCGACGACCCGGCGGCGTCGCCAATCCGGCAACTCCCGATCGGCTGCCCGCAACTAGTCGTCCACGGCGACGCCGACGTCCGGGTCCCGGTGGCGCACAGCCGCGACTACGTGGCCGCGGCAAAGGCGGCAGGTGACGACGTGGACTACGTCGAGCTTCCCGGCGTCGACCACTTCCGCCTGATCGACCCGGCCGACGAACCCTGGCAGTCCGCCCGCGCATGGCTCGGCCGACGCTTCAGCTAACGCCGGACCCCGGCACGCCACCGCTGCCCGATCAATCCAGCCGACCCGCCGCAGATCGCTCGCCCCGACGCATCAGCTAGCGCCAGTCCGCCCGCGCACGGCTCGACCAGCGGTCCACGCAATGCCCGCAGCACACCCGCCCGGTCGACCCGGGCCAGCCCGACCGGTGGTTCAGCTGACGTCCGCCTCGACGAACCGGTGCCCGGCGGTGTTCTCGATGACCACCGCCGCGACCTGCGCCGGGTCGACGACCGCCGTGCCGTAGAGGTTCGCGCCGTCCCGGGCCGCTCGTTCCGACACCATCCAGCCGCCCGCGACCTGGCGCTCGCCGTTCTTGCCGAGGACGACGAGAAGGCATTTCTGTCCGGCGGGGATGCCCTTCACGGAACCGTCCACGCGGACCCAGCCGGGTTCCGGCACGATGCTCGCGGTCAGCCGGGTCTGCCCGCTGGCGTCCGCGCCGGACACGACCTTCGTGCCAGGGACCGCACTGGTCGACGGCGGCGGCGTGGTCGGCGCCGCCACCTCGGGCCCGGACGAACTGCGCCCCACCATCACCCCGACGCCCAATACGACCGCAGCCACCACGACCGCGGCGACGATAGCCATCGACCGGCCCCGCCCAGCTTGCGCACGTGCCTCGGCCCGGACCTGGTTCACGGTCCGCTGCATCACGAGGTCCGCTCCGACCGGCGGTCCGTCCAGCAACGCCTCCGGCGGCAGCTCGCCGAGGAAACTCTGCACCTCCCGCAGGGACGCGGCCTCGGCCCGGCACCGCTCGCAGCCGTCCAGATGCGCCTCGACGTCGCGCTGCTCGCCCGACGCGAGCTGACCGGTCAGGTACCCCGCCAGGTCGACGTGCTCGTCGGCTGTGTTCATCCGGCCACCCCTTCCGCTCGCCGGAACTCTTCCCGCAACGCCCGCAACCCGTAATACGAGCGGGATTTGACCGTGCCCGGGGGAATCCCGAGCCGCTCAGCCGCTTCCGCGACGCTGCGCCCCTGCAGATACATCTGCTCGAGCACCTCGCGATGCTCCGGAGAAAGCCCGTCGAGCGCCGCGAGCACCACCATCGAGTCGACGACCTGATCAGCATGATCCCGCTCGACCGGCACGCCCGCCGGCGACTCGGCCACCTCCTGCGGCCGCGCCTCCTTCGCCCGGAACCGGTCGATCACCAGGTTCCGCACCACGGTCAGCAACCACCCGCGCACCGAGCCGCGCCCGTTGACCAGGCTGTCCGGACTGCGCCACGCGCGGACCAGCGCCTCCTGCACCACGTCCTCCGCCGCCGCGCGGTCGCCGAGCAACCGCGTGGCGTAGGCGAGCATCGCCCGCCCGTGCTCCTCGAAAAGCGCGCGGACCAGCGCCTCGTCCGCAACCGCCCGCCGGTGACGGGCCCTGAACCCGGCCATGCCCCGATCATCCTCCCGATCGCGGCCGATTGTCCCGCAGCGGAGGTGAGTCGCTTCCTGCCGGTGCCGCTCTGGTCCGCAACCGAGCCATGTCGCTTCCTCGCCAGTACGACCCCGCTTCATACCGCAGCCGGAGCCCTGTCACTCCCCGCCCGACACCACACCGGTCACGGCACCGCTCTGTTCCGCAATCGAACCGTGCCGCGCCCTCCCCGACACCACTCCAGCCACGAACCCGATTCGCACTGCAGCCGAGCTCGGTCACTCGCCGCCCGGCACCGCACTGTCACGGTGCCGCCCCGTTCCGTAGCTCCTGCTGTGCTGAGTGCCGCATCGCTCCCAGCCCCTCCGGGATAGCTCCCGGGCCTAGTACCGCGTCCTCCGCAACTTCTTCTGTGCTGGGCGGAGCATCCTTTTCTCCGCCCTCGCCGCTGCCGTCTCGACGCCGGGGTGTCGCTCCCGCACGGCGGTATCTTCGGGCCCGCCTACGCCCTTCGTACTGGAGGCCGCTGCGCGCTCGGGTCGCTCGCCCGATCGGTGCAGTCCCCCGGCCTGTCGCCGCTCCCTGTCGAGTGCGGCTTCCGCGATGGGTGCCGCTTCCCCGATCGATACCCGCCCACCAGCGTGGTTCCGCCGACACGATCGGGGAACACACCGCCTCCAAGCCCCGGACCTGGGCTAAGTTCGAAATTGATCCGGCCGGAAGGCTTGCTCACCAGGTCGGCGCACGCCGGTGCCGTGCACTGGGATCACCGCTCCGGCCGCCCGACCGCCCTGGAGCCGCCGGGAGCGCTGCGCACACCGCCCTCCCGGCGGCTCCGGGGCACCTTGGGCCCGTTGCGCTCCGTGCCCGGCGGCCAACTGCGAGGTTCGTGCCGGTGTGCTGAGGCTGCCCGTGGCCGTTGTCCCGAAGCTCGCCAGCCACTGCCAGCCGTCACGCCAGCGAACGCGTGCGGATATGGTGGCAGCCTCGCGAGCCGGGTCGGGAACCCACACCAATGACCACCAGCACCGGACGCCGCCGCGCACATCTCATCCCAAGGTCAGCGCGGCCGTTCAGCGACCAGTCAGTCCACAAAGGACTCAGGCGGCTGCGGCTCCGAGATCCGTCAGCACGACCGGGCTCGCCGGTGCGCCCCGGCGGCGGGCGATTCTCACCAGGCCCCGGCGGCGCAGCCGGTCCATCGCCTGCGTTTCCCACAGCGGAACCCGCCCGCCGACCGACCACAGGTA
Source organism: Amycolatopsis echigonensis (assembly GCF_014174495.1). GTDB lineage: Bacteria > Actinomycetota > Actinomycetes > Mycobacteriales > Pseudonocardiaceae > Amycolatopsis > Amycolatopsis echigonensis. The sequence continues at coordinate 101,505 of NZ_JACJHR010000007.1, read as the reverse complement.
GCACTCCCCGGCGAATCCGTTGTGGACCACCACCAGCCCGCGCCGGACGTCGTCCAGTGCGTGTACGTCCTCCTCGACGAGCACCATGACCGGCTCCCTCCGTCCCTCTCATGGTGAAACGTCCGGGACCTCCGGCACATCCGGGAATTCACCCCAGGGGTTCCCTGGAGAAATGGGGTCGCTCTCCCCGCGCGGGTCTGGCAGGATCGGATTTCGTGCGGCCGCCGACGATCGCGTGCGACGAGTCCGGTTCGGAGGGCGTGAACCTGATCGGGGCGAACACCGCGGTATTCGCGCACGCCGGGGTCCGGCTGGAACCTGAGTCCGCCGCGGAATGTGTTGCGCGGCTGAGGGAACTCATCGGTTCTCCCGCGCTCGAGTACAAAGCCAACCATCTACTGCGCGCCAAGAACCGCGCCGCGTTGGAATGGCTGCTCACCAAGCCTCTCGCCGACAACGCCAGCGTGCTGCTCGTCGACAAAGCCCTGTTCCTGGCGGGCAAAATCGTCGACCTTCTCATCGACCAGACCCCGTACCCGGAATGCCTGCGGTGCCGTCCGGACGCCCGCGCCCGCGCCTTGCACCGAGAAGGCCCACGCATCCACGGCACCCGTCGCTGGTCCGAATTCCTGCGCTCGTTCACCGGACTGCTGCGGACTTCGAACCGCCGTCTCCCCGCGACCACGCCCGCCAGCTTCTTCGCCCAGACGGACGTTCTCGGTGATTGGGTCGCGGCTCGCCCGCGACTGACTGCTCTGCGCGACCAGCTTCTCGCCGACCCCGGCCTCGTCTCGCCGCTCGACCCGTTGATGCCCGCCCTCGCCGACACGATCGCGTTCTGGCGTCCGGAAAAGGTCATCCACGACGAGCAGCCGTCCCTCACCCCGGCGCGGCTCGCCCAGTTGCTCGATCCGGTGCCGCAGTGGCGATTCGTCGACTCGAAGTCCGAACCGCGGGTCCAGACAGCCGATTTCCTGGCCGGAGTCGCCCGCAGGCTGACCGAAGAGACCCTGCACGGCGGCGGGGACGCGGACCTGGTCAAACTGCTGCGGCAGTACGTGCTTCCGGCCTCGGTCTGGATCGGGGATCCGGCGGACTAGCGACACACGGGCTTGAAGAGCCCAGCAGAAAGGTCACAAATCCCGCGGGTTGACGACGTGCACCGCTGCTTCCTCCGCTGACGCCGCGCCGCCGTCGATGCCGATGTCCGAGGCATACAACTCGGCCTCGGTTTCCGGGCCGAAGCCTGCGTTGGAGGCGACCAGGCGGCCCGCGCGGAAGTCGCCGACCTCGTCGTCGACGAGTTCGCCGTCGGTGTCGTCGGTGTCGCCCAGGCCGTCGCCGTCGGTCGCGCGGATGTCCGGGAGTTCGCGGGCCAGCCGGCCCGCCCAGCTTTCGCCGGTGGCTTCTTCAGAGGCGGTGGTGCCCCAGTCGCGAGTCGCGAGCGGACGCTCCGGCGGCGAGTAGCCCTCGTCGTAAGGATCGCCCTCCTCCAGGGTGTCCTCCGGATCCAGCAAGCCGGTGTCGGCGTTGTCTTCGATGTCGTCGTCCACTGCTCCTCCTTCCCGCGTGCCCAGGCTACTGCCGCCCGCTAGCCTGTGCGCGCACGCAGGGTGGAGGAACGATGACTCAGTGGAGCGGGCCCACGCTGATCGCCGTGTTCGCCGGATTCGGGCTGGCGTTCGTTCTGGTGGTTCCGTATGTCGCGATCAGCTATCGCAAACGCGGCGAACTCGGCCTGCTGCGCGCGGTCGCGGCACCGGCCTTCCTCGTGTACTGCTTCGCGCTGGTCACCTACACGCTGCTGCCGTTGCCGAACGTCGACGCCGCGTACTGCGCGACGCACGAAGCGCTTCGGCACCCGGTGTGGAATCCGCTCCAGTTCCTGGAAGACCTGCGGCAGTTCGACACTGGGTTGCTGAATAATCCGGCGCTGCGGCAGGTGTTGTTCAACGTCGCGTTCTTCGTGCCGTGGGGCGTGTTCCTGCGGCGTTTGTTCAGGCGGAGCATCGGATTCGCCATCGCCAGCGGGTTCCTTGTGTCGCTTGCCATCGAAACGACCCAGCTGACCGGCGTGTGGTTCCTGATGGAGTGCCCGTACCGGCTGTTCGATACCGGCGACCTGCTCTCCAACACCGTCGGCGCGGGGATCGGCGCGCTGCTCGCGCCCGTGGTGCGCCGATCCGGACGGCTGCGTCCGGACGAACCGCGTCCAGTCCTGGCTCGGCGGCGGCTGCTGGGCATGGTGCTCGATCTGATCTCGGTCACGCTGGCGGGCGTCGCGCTGAGCATGATCGCGCTTGCGGTCCAGTACGTCACGAAGGGCACGCTGCAGAACAACACGCTGATCGACGACGTCCTCGGCCGATGGGTGCCCACCGCGGTTCTGCTGTTGTTCGTGCCGCTGGCTGGCAACGGCGCGACGCCTGGTCAACGCGCGGTTCTGCTGACGGTGGTGCGCGCGGACGGGCGGCCGCCGTCGATGATGCAGTCGATCATTCAGTTCCTGGTCGGTTCGGGCGGCTACTTCATCCTGGTCGGCTTGAATTCCGGGTGGACGTCGCTGTGGCTGCTGGCGCACCTGGTGTTCATGGTCTTCACGCGGGGACATCGGGGCCTGACCGGGCTGGTGTGCGGGTTGTCCGTCGTCGACACGCGGGCGGCGGATCGGGAGCCAGTTGCCCCGCCAGGGTGATGTCGTTTTTTCGCGAGGTTTCGCGCACGGGGCGCGGCAGACTGGTCGGCGTGTACGAGGAGACCGAACGCTGTGTCCGCGCGGTGCAGTCGAAGGACGACCGGTTCGACGGGTGGTTCTTCACCGCGGTGCTGACCACGCGGATCTACTGCCGGCCGAGTTGCCCGGTGGTGCCGCCCAAGGTCGAGAACATGCGCTTTTACCCCAGCGCGGCCGCCGCGCAGGCCGCCGGATTTCGTGCCTGCAAACGCTGCCGACCTGACGCGTCGCCAGGTTCGCCGCAGTGGAACGAGCGCGCCGACGTCGTGGCGCGCGCGATGCGCCTGATCGGCGACGGAATCGTCGACCGGGAAGGCGTGCAGGGCCTGGCCGATCGTCTGGGGTACAGCGTCCGGCAGGTGGAACGCCAGGTGCAGGCCGAACTGGGCGCGGGCCCGCTCGCACTCGCGCGGGCCCAGCGCGCCGAGACCGCCCGGTTGCTGATCGAAACCACGACGATGCCGATGAGCGATATCGCGCACGCCGCCGGGTTCTCCAGCATCCGGACGTTCAACGAAACCGTGCGGGCAGTTTTCGCCCTGACGCCGAGCGAACTGCGCTCGCGCGTCCGCGGCGGCAAACGGACCAAGTCGCCGGGCGTGCTGTCGCTGCGGCTCCCGTTCCGGCGGCCGCTGTGCCCGGACAACCTGTTCGGGCACCTGATCGCCACCGCGGTCCCGGGCGTCGAGGAATGGCGCGACGGTGCCTACCGCCGCACCCTGCGACTGCCGCACGGCCACGGCGTGGTGTCGCTGCGCCCGGAGCCGGACCACGTCGCGTGCCGCCTGAGCCTGACCGACCTGCGCGACCTGGCCGCCGCGATCAGCCGTTGCCGCTGGCTGCTGGACCTCGACGCCGACCCAGTGGCCGTCGACGACCAGCTCGCCGCGGACCCGACCCTCGCTCCCCTGGTGGCCGCCGCTCCCGGCAGACGTGTCCCACGCACGACCGACGGAGCCGAGTTCGCCGTGCGAGCCGTCCTCGGCCAACAGGTCTCGACCGCGGCCGCCCGCACCCACGCAGCACGCCTGGTCCTGGCGCACGGCACCCCGATCGAGGACCGGGAAGGCGGCCTGACGCACCTGTTCCCGTCCCCCGAGGCGCTGGCCGACCTGGACCCGGAAACGCTGGCCATGCCGAAGTCCCGCCGCGCGACCCTGCTCGGCCTCGTGTCGGCCCTGGTCTCCGGCGACGTCGACCTGACCGCCGGCGGCGATTGGGTCCACGCCCGCGCGCAACTGGCCGCGCTGCCCGGTTTCGGCCCGTGGACTGTCGAGAGCATCGCCATGCGCGCCCTCGGCGATCCGGACGCCTTCGTCGCGACCGACCTGGGCGTGAAGATCGCCGCCGAAACCCTAGGCCTGCCAACGAGTCCAGCCGCCTTGATCGCGCACGCCACTCGGTGGCAGCCGTGGCGCGCGTACGCGGTCCAGCACCTCTGGGCGACCGGCGACCACCCGATCAACCGGATTCCCGAGGAGGAATCGGCATGACCGTGGTGCACACCGTCATCGACAGTCCCGAAGGCCCGCTGACCCTCATGGCCCGCGACGGCGCCCTAACCGGCCTGTACATCGGCGACGAGCAGTACCGCCCTCCACGCGCCGCCTTCGGCGACCGGGACGACCGCCCGTTCGTCGCCGCGACGCGTCAGCTGAACGAGTACTTCGCCGGTGACCGGGTCGAGTTCGACCTTCCGTTAGCTTTCAGTGGCACTCCTTTCCAAGAGACGGTGTGGCGGGCGCTCCTGCAGATCCCGTACGGCGAGACGACGACCTACCGAGAGCTCGCCGAGTCGATCGGCCGCCCCACGGCGTCCCGTGCGGTCGGCCTGGCGAACGGCCGGAACCCCATCGGCATCGTGGTGCCGTGCCACCGGGTGCTGGGCAGCGACGGCTCGCTGACCGGCTACGCGGCTGGGGTGGAGTACAAGCGGAGGTTGCTGGAGCTTGAGCGGGGCAGGCGGAAAGGATCGGCTCCGGCTGAGCCAGCCCGAGGCCAGGGCTAGGAGACCGGTCGGGCTGGTTCGAGTCGCCATCTCGCCTCGCTCTGCCCGCCCGACCTGCCTGCCCGACCTGCCCGCCCGACGTGGCTGCGCGGTCGACCCGTCTCGCGATCGACCTGCCAGCCCGGTCGAGCCGCGTGCCCGCGCGACGCGGCTACCCGGCCGAGCCCGCCTCGCTTCGCCCGGCCGCTCCACAACGCCACACCCAACTCACTCAACCCAATCCGCCCGCAAAAGCCAGACCCGACTCGCTCGGTCCTGCTCCCCTGCGAACGCCGAGCCCCGGCTCGCTTCGCCCGGCCAGTCCGCAACGCCACACCCAACTCACTCAACCCAATCCGCCCGCAAAAGCCAGACCCGACTCGCTCGGTCCTGCTCCCCTGCGAACGCCGAGCCCCGGCTCGCTTCGCCCGGTCGGTCCGCAACGCCACACCCAACTCGATCGACCCAGTCCGCTCGTAAGACCAGACCCGACTCACTCGCTGCAACCGCAGACGCTCATCGGCCAGGTGCTGGCCGCGGTGCGCGCCTCGGGTACTTCGGACGAGTTCACTGACCGGCTCACATGCGACGAAGTCCGCCGCCGCGTCGAGGGTTTCCGCGGACGGAGGCGTACCGAAGCGCGCCGCCGGGCCGCCGAAGTCCGCGGCCGGGAACGGATCGCCAAGCACGCGATCGCTCCCGCTGCCGACCGTGTCGACTTCCTCGCTAGCCGCCCTGCTTCCCTGCGAAGACCGGGCATGGCTCCAATCCCAGGCTCGTCCCGGCCCCCTCGGAAGGCCCGCGGCACCTTCCTGCCCGACACAACGAGCAGGCACCGGACGAGCGGCGGCAGCACCCGGCAGGCGCAAGGGTTTCAACGGGAAGCCGAGTGGTTCCGATTCGTTCGGCCCGACAAGCCGCGGGACAACCTGGATCGCCGCCCCCGGCAAGGCTTAACCCCAGGCAGTTCATCAGCCGTGGCCGTCCTCAGTTGAACCAGCCGTTCACCGTTCCGAAGTCCAGTGCGCCCGTCACCTCCCCGTAGGTCCCCTGGTTCAGCACCTCGGCCGCCGCGTGGTGGGCCAGCGAGTAGGCCGCCTGGGCAATGGCCGTTCCCACGCTCACCCGGCGCACTCCGGCCCCTGCCAGGTCCGACACCGGGGGTGCGCCGGGGCCAGCCATGGCGCTGACCGGGATGGGCGAGGCCTTTGCCAGCTCCGCCAGGACCTCGACGTCCACCAGGCCCGGGACGAAGATGCTGTCCGCTCCGGCGTCGGCGTAGACGCGGGCTCGGGTCAGTACGTCGTCGAAGCGGCCGGCGGGTTCGCCGATTCCGAACAGGTACACGTCCGTCCGGGCGTTGATCCACAACTCCGAGAGACCGGCCGTCGCGGCGGAGGCGCGGGCCGCGGTGAAGCGTTCTGCCTGTTCGTCCGGGGTGAAGAGGGTGGCGGTTCCGGCGCGGGAGTCTTCCAGGTTCACGCCTACCGCACCGGCCTCGACTACGCCCGTCACGGTTTCGGCGACGGCCGAGGGAGCTGAGCCGTAGCCGCCTTCCACGTCGGCGGTGACCGGGACTTCTACGGCCGCGGCGATCTGGGCGATCACTGACAGCATTTCCGCGCGGGAGAGCTGCTGGCCGTCGCCTCTGGCCAGCGCCCAGGAGACGCCGCCGCTGGTGGTGGCGATCGCTGGGGCACCGGCGCGTTCGATGGCGACCGCGCTGCCCGCGTCCCAGGCGTTCGGCAGGACGAGGACGTCCGTCGCGTGCAGTTCGCGGAAGAGTTTTGCCTTGTCTTGCAACGAGTTCACGAGATTCCTCCCCAGTGGCAAGCCCCGGGCGGGGCGACTGCGGAGGAACGTATCAGCGGCCACCGACAAAAACCGGCGCCGAAGGAGTCAGGGGAGGTCGAAGCCCAGTTCGCGAGCGGCCTCGGCAGGTGTCGGCTGGGTCCAGCGGCGGGCGACGGCCTCGTGGGTGGACAGCGAGCGCAGTTCGGCTCGGTCCAGGTACAGGATGCCGTGCAGGTGATCCGTCTCGTGCTGGACGATTCGCGCTGGCCAGCCAGACAATTCCTCGTCCAGGGCGGCACCGGTTTCGTCGGCGCCGCGAAGCCGGATCCGCAGGGCTCGGGCGACGACGGCCTGCCAGCCGTGCACGCTCAGGCAGCCCTCGAAGAACGCGGCGGTTTCATCGCCCACTCGGGTGTATGTCGGGTTCACCAGCACGCGGAACGGCAGCGGAACGATCCCGCGGGTCGCGAGGGTGGATTCGGCGACCCCCGGACGTTCCCGAGCACTGTCCTCGACGACCGCGATCCGGACCGACAGGCCGATCTGCGGCGCGGCGAGGCCGACGCCGGGCGCGGCGTGCATGGTCTCCTTCATGCCCGCGATCAGCGCGGACAGCGTCTCGTCGCTCAGTTCGCCCTCGTACGGGCGCGCGGCGGCACGCAGCACGGGGTCGCCTGCCTGCACGATCGGCCACGGCAACGGCTGGGCGAGCAGTTTTTCGACCTGTTCGGCGAGCACCGGCGAACCCCTCTCCAAGGGCAACGGGACAGCGGCATGATCGCACCCGCGCGGAGCACGACACTCGCCCGGGGATCAGGCAAGCTGGCAGCCGTGGCCTACGACGTGAACGCGATCCGCAAGCACTTCCCCTCGCTCGAGAACGGCGCTGCCCACTTCGACGGACCCGGTGGTTCCCAGGTCCCGGACGTGGTCGGCGACGCAGTGTCCTCGACGCTCTGTTCCGCCATCGCGAACCGCGGCACCGTGACGGCGGCGGAGCGCCGCGCGGACGGTGTCGTGCGCGAAGCCCGCCAAGCCGTCGCTGACCTGCTCGGCGCGCGTCCGGAGGGCGTCGTGTTCGGGCGCAGCATGACCCAGGTGACCTACGACTTCTCCCGTACGCTCGCGAAGAACTGGGGTCCGGGCGACGAGGTCGTGGTGACCCGCCTGGACCACGACGCCAACGTTCGCCCGTGGGTGCAGGCTGCCGAAGCTCGCAGCGCGACTGTCCGCTGGGCGGACTTCGATCCCGAGACGGGCGAGCTGCCGACGTCATCGATCACGGAACTGCTCACTGACCGGACTCGGCTGGTCGCGGTCACCGCCGCCTCGAACCTCCTGGGCACGCGCCCGGACATCCCGGCGATTACCGACGCGGTGCGCGAAGCAGGCGCGCTGAGCTACGTGGACGGCGTGCACTTGACGCCGCACGCGCCGGTCGACATCGCCGCCTTGGGCGCGGACTTCTACGCCTGCTCGCCGTACAAGTTCCTCGGCCCGCACCTCGGCCTTCTCGCCGCCTCACCGGATCTTCTGGAGACACTGCAGCCGGACAAGCTGCTGCCGTCGAGCAACGCGGTTCCAGAGCGCTTCGAGCTGGGTACGTTGCCGTACGAGCTTCTCGCGGGCACTACCGCGGCTATCGACTTCCTCGCGGGGCTCGTGCCAAGCGAAGGCAGCCGTCGCGAGCGTTTGCGTACCTCGCTTACGGCTCTCGAAGAGCACGAAGACGCCCTGTTGCAGCGTTTGGAGGACGGGCTCGCCGCACTGCCGCGGGTCGTGCATTACGGCTCGCCGACGCGTCGCCGTACGCCGACAGTGTTGTTCTCCGTCACTGGCCTGACGCCGCAGGCCGTGTACGAGCGTCTCGGAGCGCGTGGGATCAACGCGCCTGCTTCGACCTTCTACGCCATCGAGTGCGCGCGGCATCTCGGCCTTGGCGACACTGGTGCCGTACGCGCTGGCATCGCGCCGTACACGACTGCAGCGGAAGTCGATCTGCTGCTCGCTGCTGTTGCGGAGCTGTGAATGAGCATCGAGACGACTGTCGACGGACAGGTCACCACCATCACCATCAATCGGCCGGAGAAGCGGAACGCGCTCACGAAGGCGATGTACGTCGCCCTCGCTGACGCCTTCGACGCTGTCCGCACGCCCATCGCTGTACTGAGCGGAGCTGGCGGTGCGTTCACCGCAGGCAACGATCTCGGCGACTTCCTCGCGCACGAAGCCGGTGACCGCACGAAGACGCCCGCGCGGGTCTTTCAGGAGGCATTGCTCGCGACGCAGGCAGTAGTCGTCGCAGCGGTCGACGGCCCCGCTGTCGGCATCGGTGCGACCCTGCTGCTGCACTGTGACCTCGTCTATGCCACCGAACGCAGCTACCTGCAGTTCCCCTTCGTACCGTTGGGATTGGTGCCGGAGTTCGGCAGCAGTTACGCACTGCCGCGCCGTGTCGGGCCACAGCGTGCGACGGAGCTGCTGCTGTTCGGAGAACGCTTGCCTGCGGTTGAGGCGGCGCAACTCGGGTTGGTCAACGAGGTGCTCCCTGACGAGACAGCGCTCCGTAAGCGCGTTTCGGAACGCGTCGAGACGCTCGCGGCACGGTCGGTGCGCGCATTGAAGGCGACGCGCGCGCTGCTGCACGACCGCACCGACGAGAGCGTCGAAGCGCGAATGGAGTCGGAGTCCAAGCACTTCGCCGATCTGCTGCACGACCCGGACACAGTGGCCACGTTGCGCGCGAAGCTCGACCGGAGCTAGCGACGGCGGCGCTTGTCCACTGCCGCGTCGAGAACTGGACCTAGCTCTTCGACCACGGTGTCGAGCGCCATGACCGAACGCTCGACGCGCGCCAGCACGATGGCCCCTTCAAGCGCGCTGATCATCAATACCGCCAGTGAAGCAGCGCGCGCCGCTGGTACGCCCATTTCCTGTAGCGCAGACACGATGGGCTTCCGCCATTGTGCGAAAGCGTCGTTCGCGCGCTCGCGCAGCGGTTCGCTCGACGCCGCCGTGTCGGCGACGGTAGCTACTAACGGACAGCCGTAGTCGTAGCCGATCCCGACGAACTCTGCGCGCCAGTACTCGACAACCGCGGCGAAGAGCGCGGACGGCGTCGGGTCCGCGAGAGAGTCCATGGCGCGCGTCACGCGGCGCGCGGCCTGGCGACCGGCCCACTCGATAGCCTCGCTGAACAGCTGTTCCTTACCGCCCGGGAAGTAGTGCTGCAGCGACCCCCGCGGCGCTTCGGCATGCGCTACTACCTCGCGCATCCCGGTGCCGCTCAAGCCCTGCGTACGCAGCAACTGCGCAGCGCTGAAGACCATCCGGTCGCGCGCCGGCCGTTCCGTCATCGAGCGTCTCCTCCGTGACCGTCAGCTCGTACTCGTGCTCCCCGCCGTACCCCGGGACGAAGCGGAACCCGCACGCCCGCAGCAATCCTTCCGCAGCGATGTTGCCGTCCTGCACCGTGGCGTGCAGCGTCCAGCCTCGCCACTGCTCAGCGGCCAGCCCCACCAGGCCGCGACCGATGCCGCGTCGCTGCCACCGGTCGGCGACGAGCAGCCCCAGTTCGACGCGGGAGCCCTCCTCCGGGACCGCGTTCAGCAGCCCGGCCGGCGCGCCCGAAACCTCGGCGACGAGAGCGGTGCCAGCGAGGAGGAAACGCCGGTACCGGGACAGGACCGCCTCCGGGTCGATCCGGCCGCCGAGGGTGAACCGGCGGCTCAGCGACTCCGGCGAGCAGGCGCGGACGAGGTCGGCCGCGGAACCGGCGGTGGCCGGTCGCACGGCGGTCATGACAGTTGTCATAACCCGAGGGTCGCACACCGCCAGCACTATGACAAGCGTCATGGACGATGTCACGCTGCCGACACGACGTGTCCGGCCCGCTGGCTCCGCGACCGGCGGGCCGCCACCGGTTTCGGGCACGAAGAATTCACTTATCGTGTCCGCGATACCCCATCGGCGGTAATTCCACCGATTAATCGAGGCTTGACCACGATGCGTGTTCACGGGGCCTCTTTGGGTGAAAACGGTTCCCGATACCTGTCGTAAACCCGTTTCTTCCTTATATTTTCCTGGACGCTCCGGCAGGCAGCAAAGGAGAGACGGCCATGACCCAGTCGCTCGAGGTTCCGACGAAGGAATTCTGCCTCGACTGGACGATGGACGGGGCCCAGGGCGGCAGGGTGCACTTCACCCTGTCCGGCCAGGTGAGCCTGTTGGACGGCAAGCGGTTCTACAAGGTCGACGGCGTGCTCTACATCGCGGACGGCAGCGCGTACTGCCGGGAGATCGGGAACCCGCGGCTGCACGTGCGGCGCAACGGCGTCGAGGAGAGCGGACGGCAATGGGGCTGGGAAGCGATCAGTTCCCGCAAGAGCGCGAACCGGCTCTGCACAATGGACGGCTATTTCGTGCGCACCGGCTACTGGGCGCCCGCCGACCGCAGCATCCAACTCGGAATCGTCGCCGAACACGGGATCACCCGGCGTCGTTCGTACAGCTCGACGACGACGATTCGGCTGGTCGACTGAATGGCTCCCGGATAGCGGGATTGTTTCTCGGCAATCGCCCGATTCCAAGCCGGGCACACCCGCCAGCCTGGCCCGTCCGCGACGGAAACCCGCGGTGGCCCGCAGGCGAACTTTCCGCGCACAGTCGCGTCAGCGTCCAGTGCGCGAGGACACAAGATCGCTTACCCGCCAAAGTGAACCGTGCGAATCAGACGATCCGCCGATCGACCGCGCCGCTGAACCGTCGGTACCGCAACCCATCCACGGACAAGCCGAGCGAAAGATCAACGCGGGCAACGCCTGCCGGACCAGTGAGGCATTGGCCTGGACCACTCGCCGCGCGCCGCGACGGGGCCGAAACCGTGCCCTCGCAGGGCAAACCTCCGCTCGTCGTCACCCACACGGGTAAACCCCGGGCCCGGAGGTAAGCAGAAACACACCGGATCCCCAGGAAAAACGCGAAAAACGTTGCGCGGGACACAGCGCTCGCGCGCGCGAAAGAGGACCATGGAAGCCATGCGGAACAGGACTCGGGCAGGCAGACCACCACACCCTGGTAAACGATTGCTCCGACGGCTCGGCGCCGTGCGCAACCCGCTCGTTCGCCGGTCGGATCGGATCGAAGGCGTACTCGCCGGGATCGTCACGTTGCTGGCGCTCATCGCGATTCCCTTCGCGATGATGATCGGCAGCGAGGACATCGCCGCGGAGACCGCCGCGTCGGACGCGCAGATGCAGTCGCGGCACCAGGTCACCGCCACGGTGCTCACGACGGCCACGCAACCGGCGGCTTCGGTCGGCGACAGCGCGCCGATCGCCAACACCGCGCGCGTGAACGCGGTCTGGAAGCCGCCGAACGGCGTGCAGCGGACCGGCGTCATCACGGTGCCCAGCGCTTCCGCGACCGAGGGCTCGACCACCGACATCTGGCTCGACGACACCGGCAGGCAGACCACCGCCCCGCTGACGCACGCGGACGCGGTCACCAACGGCGTGCTCGTCGCGGCCTTCTGCTGGCTGTGCGCGGTCGGAGTGCTGGGCGGCGCGTTCTGGGTGGCGCGACGAGTGCTCGACCACCGGCGCGCGGCGCGGTGGGCCGAGGAATGGGCGCAGCTCGCCGGGCCGGAAGCGGTTCGCTGACAGTTCCGGCGGGAGTTCCGCACCGGAACTCCTCCGGCTAGTGCGGTCGGCCGTTCGAATGGCGCGGATCCGCCAGTCCGACGGCCGTCGCGGACACCTCAGCCAGCCGACGCTCACCGGAAGTTCCGCGCACCAGGTCCCCACCGCGCGGGCGCGCACTACCCCCACGTTCCTCCACGCCCCGGCAAGCGCTCGACCGCTGCTCTTGGCACCGTGATCTCGATGGCCCGGCGACGACGTAGTTCGCCGGGCCCGGAGGCAGGCTGATGCGTCTGCTGCCTCCGGGCCCGGCCTCGGCGGACCGAGCGGAGCGACACCCCCAGCGTCGCCCCGGGCCGGTACTACGCCTGCCGCCCTGCCCGGAATGTGGCGAGTTAGCCACCAGCTATCTCGTTGAGGCACAGTCTTGTGGAGCCCTCCGGCGATTGTCAACTGTGAGCTAATCTGAGATAGTCGCCTTAGCTGAGAGCAATCAGCTGCAACTGGAGGGGCGTAGCAGCATGTCCGAAGACACTCAGCCGGCGGATGCCCGGCCCACCCTGGCCTCCAGACTCGACGACCTCTTCCGCACGGTGCGCCCGCAAGGGAAGCACTGGACGAACGCCGAGGTGGCAGCCGAACTGAAGCGGGCGACGCCGGAGCTGAAGGTCGGCGCGGTGTACCTGTCTCAGCTGCGCACGGGCAAGCGGACCAATCCGTCTCAGGAGCTGCTGGCCGCACTGGCGAAGTTCTTCGGGGTCTCGGTCGCGTACTTCTTCGACGACGAGGTCGCCGGGTCGGTGCTGTCCGAACTGGCGGCCGTGGAGGCGATGCGCCAGGCAGGCGTCCGAGCGGTCGCGATGCGCGCGGCGGGCATGCGCGAGGAAAACCTCCAGGCGATCACCACGATCATGGACCAGTACCGCAAGATGCAGGGGCTGCCCCCGGTCACGGACGAAGCGGCACAGTGACCGGCACGCCGTCCGAAGCCCCGCAGCGGCGCGAGCAGCTGCGCCGGATGCGCGACGAAGGCGCCCAGCGGATCGCCGAACTCGGCCTTCCGCCGAAGTACGACCTGGCCACCCTCTGCGCACGCCTAGGCGAGATCCGCGAACGGCCGATCACCCTCGTGCCGATCCCGATGCCGGCGTCGCACCCGTGCGGCATGTGGGTAGCCGCGCGAGGCGAGGACCTGATCTTCTTCGACGCCAACACCACCGGGGCGCACCAGGAGCACATCATCTTGCACGAGCTGGGTCACATCATCTGCTGTCATCGCGGCTCGGGTCTCCTTGACGACGAGAGCGCCCGCTCGCTGTTCCCCAACCTGGACCCGGACATCGTCCGAGACATGCTGATGCGCGCCACCTACGACGACGCACAGGAGCAGGAGGCGGAGATCATCGCCTTCCTGCTGTCCGAACGCATGGGCACGCCGCCGAAACCCATCGCCGAAACCCCCAAAGCCGGCGAGAACCCGATGGACCGGATCGAGCGCTCGCTCCTCTAGCCCGCGCCTGGCGAGGCTTGGCCCATGGGGCCCCTTCACGGACCGCCGGGCACCGCCCCGCCCCCCAATGCGGCATTCGGCGCGTGAAACCCACCCAACGCCACACTGCGCCGCTAACCGATCACCCAACCGCCACCCGCGAACCCCACGCGACCAGACGCACAAGCCGCGCACACCCACCACCCAACCGCCACCGGCGCACCCAACACTCGAGGCACCCAGCCCCTCCCCCACACCCCGATACGAAGCCTCCCTGCGGTCTGGGGGTGCTTGTCAAGGCATCTTTCCCGCCTTGACAAGCACCCCCAGACCGTCAGCACACTCGGGCTTCGGGGTGCCCCCACGCACACACCCACCTGCAATGTCGCCGCCAGGCGACGAGCAGCTCACCCCTCCCGCAACAAACCCAACTCCTCCCCAACCACCCCCACCGCATACCTCAACTGCTCTTCCCGATGCTCACTGGTCACAAAGAACCTCAACCGAGCCTGAGACTCCTCCACCGCCGGATACAGGATCGGATCCACCACCACCCCGCGCTCGTACAACGCCGTAGCCAGCCGCAACGTGATCTCCGAACCCCCCACCACACAAGGCACGATCGGCGTATCCCCAGCCGACCCGGTAGGCAACCCCGCCGCCACCGCCGACTCCAGGAACAACCGGGAATTCCCCCGCAACCGCACCAATCTCTCCGGCTCCTCGCGCAAAACCCGCAACGCGGCAAGGGAAGCAGCCGCATTGGCCGGAGTAATCCCCACGCTGTAAACAAACCCGGGCAGCGAATACCGCAACCACCGCACCGTCCGAGCCGACCCGGCCAGGTACCCCCCCGCACCCGGCCAGCGACTTGGACAGCGTCCCCATCCAGAGATCGACCCCGGAACGATCGACGGCGAAATGGTCGCCTACCCCAGCGCCCCGCGGCCCCATCGTGCCGATGCTGTGCGCCTCATCGACCATCAGCAACGCGCCATACCGCCGCTTAAGCTCAATAAGCGCGGGCAAATCAGCGACGTCACCGTCCATGCTGTACACGCCTTCAACCACGATCAGCACCCGCCGGAATCGCGACCGCGACCGGCGCAGCACGTCCTCGAGCCGTGCCATGTCGTTGTGCGGGAACGGTTGCCGCGTAGCGCCGGAAAGCGCACAGCCTTGCAGGATGCTGTCGTGGGCCAGCGAATCGTGCACGATCAGGTCTCCCGGCCCGACCAGATGACCGATCGCCCCGACGTTCGTCGCGTGTCCGCTCACCAGAACAAGACTGTCCTCGACCCCGAGGAACGCGGCGAGTTCCGTCTCCAAAGCACGCGACAATTCTCGGTCCCCGGCAAGCAATCGGCTGCCGGACACGGAAGTCCCGTACCGCTCGACAGCCTCGTGCACCGCCGCGGTCACCGCCGGATGCCCGGCCAGCCCGAGATAGTTGTAGCTGGAGAACGACAAATACTCCCGGCCGGACACCGACGTCGTGGCGTCCATCCGCCCCTGATGCTTGCGGAAATACGGATTCGGCACCCCGAGGTCGTCGAACTCCTTCAGCCGCGCCTCGATCGCCGCCGCCTCCGGGAACTCCTCGATCGCCGCGCTGGCCGGATCCCACGCCGGAACCGGAACAGCTGGATCCGGGACAGCCGGAACCGGAGCGGCGGGCGCCAAAGCCGTTGCGGGAGCGATCATCCCGGCCACCGCGCCCACTGTCAGCGCGCCCGACTGCTCGACCTCCAGCGGCAGGCCCGGGAACCGCTTGCGCAGCCGCCCTTCCAACTCGGTGAGCATCAGCGAATCAAAACCTAGGTCGTCGACGAGCAACTGCCCGGCATACAGGTCGCTGACCGGAAACGCCGTCGTCCGCGCGACTTCTTCGAGCACGACCGCCAGCACGTCCCGCGCGGACGTCGTCTCCTCCGTCTCCTCGGCCGGTGCCGCGGTCGCGCCCAGCGGCTCCAGCGTCTGCGCTTTGGCGAGCTTCGCGTCGTCGACCACCCAATGCCGGCGCGGGCTGAGCGGGCTTGGCGGCAGCGTGCAGAGCGGCAGGCCGTCCGCGACCGGCCTCAGCCCGACGCCGGTCACCGCACGCGGGGCCAACTCGGCCGGTGCGCCGTCCTCGACCGGCTCCTCCCCTGGTGACACCACACCGGCGAACACGCCTGGAACCAGCTCGCCTCCCTGTCCGGATTCGAGCGCGACCGACGCGGCGACCAGCTGGGAAACCGCGCCGGCGACGTCGTCTGCGGCTACCGCGAGCCGCTCCGGGAAGAGCGTCCGGCGGGCCAGCGTCCCCGCGACGGCCGCCAGCGGCGGGTTCTCTCTGCTGAGAGTCTCGGCCACCTCCCGGGCGTGCCGGGCCAGCCCGGCCCGGTCCCGCGCGGTGAGCAGCAGCAGCCGAGGCGTCTCGGCGGACGCGGTTTCCGGTGCCGCCTCTTCGACAACGACGTGGACGTTCGAACCGCCGAAGCCGAACGCGCTCACCCCGGCCCGGCGCGGTCCGTCGCTGTCCCACGGCGTGACCTGGCCGGCCACCCGCAGCCCGGCGTCGCTCAGCGGCAGATGCTCAGCGGGTTCGAAATCCGGCTGCGGCAGTATCTGTCCCTTGTGGACGGACAAAATGGACTTGATCAACCCGGCGATTCCCGCGGTGCCAAGGGAATGCCCGACCACCGACTTCGCCGCCCCGAGATACGCCGGGTTCTCCGCACCGCGGCGCAGTTCGGCCAGCGCGCTGATCTCCACGTCGTCGCCGACCGCGGTCGCGGTGCCGTGCGCCTCCAGGAAACCGACCGACGCCGGGTCGACGCCCGCGTCCCGGTAGGCCCGCCGCAACGCCAGCAGCTGACCGGACTCCTGCGGCATCATGCCGCCCTTGACGGTGCCGTCGTTGGACAGCCCGACGCCGCGGATCACCGCGTACACCCGGTCTCCCGCCGCCCGGGCGTCCGCGAGCGGGCGCAGCACCAGGACCCCGGCCCCCTCGCCGAGCACGAATCCGTCGGCCCGGCGGTCGAACGGACGGCATTCGCCGGTGCGCGAGATCGCGCCGATCCGGCACAGGCCCACGAACAGGTCCGGGGCCAGGATCAGCTGGGCGCCGCCGGCCACGGCGATCCGGCAGCGGCCGGCCCGCAGCGCGAACACCGCGTTCGCCACCGCGGTCAGGCCGCCGGAGCAGGCCGAATCGAGCGCGTAGCTCTCGCCGTGCAGGTCGAAGACGTTGCTGATCGTGCTCGGCCCCATGTTGAGCAGCAGCCCGGCCATCGCGGTGGCGTGCAGGCCGCTGACCGCGGACGCCGCCTCGGCCATCGCCGGGTCGCCCGGCCGGCCGAACTCGCCGCCGATCAGCTGCTTCATCCGCAGGTGCAGCGTGCTCAGGTCGCGATATCCGCTGTCGCTGAGCGACATGATCACCGATGTGTCGTCGCGGTCGAACCCCTCGGCCTCCCATCCCGCGTCCTGCAGGGCTTCGCGGGTCAGGTCGACCAGCAGCCGGTGCTGCGGGTCGAGCGATTTGGCCCGCCGCGGCGGGATCTTGTAGTGCCCGGCGTCGAAGTCGCCGACCCCCTCCAGCAGCGCCATGCGGTCGGAGTAGGCCGCGGCGCTGTCCCGGAAATCGTCGTTGTAGAACGCTTCGCGCCGCCACCGCGAATCCGGCACCCGCCGAAACTGCGGTTTGGGCTCGCTCAGCAGATCCCAGTACTCGTTGACGTTGCGCGCCCCCGGAAAACGGCATCCCATTCCGACAACGGCGATGTCCTGGCTATTTTCGGATTCTTCCCACCCTGATCCAGCAGACCCCATGGCATGACTTCCTCGTGCCGATTCCCACCCAGTCGACACCGAGATTGCCCGTTCCTACCCGGTTTTTCAAGGGCATTGGACATTATGCGGAGGAATGCACAGACACCTCAACTCACGGTAGCCAAGCGATCACGCCACCAGGCCACGGTGCCGGCGAACTGATCTTTCTCCGGGGTCGGCCGGAGAGCGAACAATTCCTGTGCCGCACGGGAATCGAGGACGTAGGGCCGGTCGAACTGGTACCGGACCTCCTGCAGCTCGCGCACCATCGGCGAAACGAGCGCGCCCGCCCGCAGTAACATCGGGGAAAGGCGTTGCACAGGCACCGGAGGCACTCCGGCCGCCTCGCACAACAGCGCCACCATCACCCGGGCGGACCGCGGCGGACCAGTCGGCACATGCCACGTCTTGCCCCACGCTTTTTCTTCGCGCGCGGCCGCGACCAGCGTGCGCGCGACATCGGAAATGTACGTCCAACTGTGCGGCGCGTCCGGATCGCCGAACACCTGGACCTTCCGTCCGCGCAGTACGTTCGGCACCACGCGGGCGGCGAGATGGCCGCCGTCGGTCACTCCGGGGCCGAAGAAATCGGAGGCGCGCACCTCGACCGCTCGGATACGGCCCTCGTCGTGCAATGCGTGCAGTTGCTCGGAGAGCATTGCCCGGATCCGGCCCTTTGTTCCGGTGGCCGCGAGCGGCAGATTCTCGGTGAGCGGACCGTCGACCGGGCCGTAACCGTACAAATTGCCCAGCGACACCAGCAGCGCGCCGTTCGCTTCGGCCGCGGCGCAGATCGAGTCCTGCAGCGGCGGCCAATCGGTCGCCCACCGGTGATAAGGCGGACTCGCGCAGCTGTAAATCGCCGCCGCTCCCCTGGTCGCTTCGGTGAGAGCGGCCTGGTCGGCGGCGTCGAGCGCGACGTGTTCGAGCCCCGGCTCGTTCTCCCGGGGCGAACGGCCGATCACCCGGACTCGCTCTCCTCGTTCGGCCAGCAACGCGGCGGTGGCCGCCCCCGCCGGTCCGTATCCGATCACCACCTGAAGGCTCATGGAGACACCCTAGCGACGGGCGCATCCCGTTGCGGCAGTTCACGACCTGGCCGCCCGCCGTTCACCGGAAGATCACCCCGGCTGGTCTGGACCAGCTCGCCGACACCCGAGATCCACTCGGAATTCGCCCTGGCCAGAACCCGTTTTCCGGCCCTAGTTCCGGCACTTGAGGTGGTGTATGGTCGCCGATCGTGAACGATTCCGCCAAGGCCGCCGCGCACACCGTTCCGCCCACCGGGCACTGAGGGCGTTCCGGGGGCGCGAGTGAACACTCTGAAGATCATCCTGTTCTCGTTGTCGGCGGTCTCGTCGTACGCGGCATTGCTGTACAAGCTTTTCTCGATGCGCCGCTCGTGGCGCGACCCGGCCTACATGGTGCTGATGACGACGCTGATCCTGCAGTGCGTCACGTTCACCCTCGGCGCGCTCTCGCTCAGCATCGGCTCGGTGTTCGGGATCCCCAATCTGGCGATCCTGATCCTGCACCTCGCCGCGGTCGCGTATTGCATCAGCGCGCAGCTCCTGCTGATGCTGTGGGCGAATCCGCCCTCCGAAATCCGCGCTCAGATCCGGGCGTGGATCCTTTCCGGCGCGGTGCTGTTCGTCGTGCTGACCGTGCTGTTCTTCATCGGCAACAAGCCGGGCACCCCGGGCACCGCCTTCGCGGTGGGCAGCAGCGACCCGGTGATCCTCACCTACCTGCTGCTGTTCATCATTTCGCAGGCCGTGCCGTGCGTGACGATCTACCTGCAGTGCCTGCCGTACGCGAAGAGCACCTCGAGGGTGTGGCTGCGCCGGACGCTGCGGACGCTCGCGGCCGGCGCGGTGGTGCTGTTCTGCTACTGCGCCACGCGCGCGGTGAACATCGTGAGCCCGGCGCTCGGCTGGCATCTCGGCGCGTGGGCGATCACGCCGTCGATTTTCAGTGCGCTGGGCATCGTGATCGTCTCATTCGGGCTGACGATGCCTTCGTGGGGAGAGCACGTGTCGTCGGTCGCGCGGTGGCAGCGCAATTACCGTTCTTATCGCGCGCTTTACCCGCTGTGGCATTCGCTTTACCAATCGTCGCCGGGCATCGCGCTCGAACCGCCTGCCGAGGGCGACACCGACCGGCGCTGGTCGGACCTGCACTACCGGCTGCACCGCCGGGTGATCGAGATCCGCGACGGCTGGCGCGCGCTGCGGCCGTACATGGACCGCGCCGACACCCCGGACGGCGACCAGGCGCTGGCCGAGGCCCGCAAGATCCGCCAGGCCCTGGAGGCGAAGACGTCCGGCGTCGCCCCGGCGGAAAGCCAGGACAACGGTGCGTTCGACGACCACGACGCCAAGACGTTCGCCGCCGAGGTCGCCTGGCTCACCCAGGTTTCCGAGGCTTACGCCAGGCTCGGCTGAGACTGGACCTGGGGCTCCGGCTGGTCGCCCAGCAGGGTCTGGCCCTTCGTCAGCCACGCGAACCCGAAGGCGAACACCGCGAGCGACTCCAGCCAGAGAGTCGGATGCAAGGCCGCGGTGGCGGCGCTGAAGAACAGGCCGTTGACCACGATCAGCACCAGGCAGGCGAGCATCACGATGCCGCACACCCGATAGACGACATTGCGCGACCGTTTGCGCTTCGTCGGTGCGCCGTCGTTCTTGGTGAACAGGAAGAGGCAGAAGAACGCGAGGGTGAGGAAGAAAATCGCGGCGAATACGAGGTGGACGATCCCGATCGCGTGCTCGGTGGGCGTCGGCGAGACCGGCTGGGTCGGGAACAGCGCGACGCCGATGCCCGCGACCGCCGCGATGTTGGCCGCGATGTCGTCGACCCGGCCGTACCCGCGGTAGGCGATCAGGAAGACGCCGATCGCGCACAGCGTGCCGACGAAGACGTTGCGGAGATCGCTGTAGTAATAGCCGCTCAGCGAGCCGAGCAAGCCGCCGCCCTCGAGCAGTTCCTTGCCGACGATCACGACGATCGGCAGCAAGATCCCGAGCACGCCGATGGCGCGGCGAAGGAACAGGTAAGAGCGCACGAAAGCGGTCATGGCACGGCCTCCCCGAAAGTCGTGCACTCTTTGTACCTGCTCCGTCACCTGCCCACCGAGCAAGCGGGAAAGGCCACCGGTTCAGCCCAGCAGATTGTCCAGTTCGGCGAGCAGTTTCGCCTTCGGCCGCGCGCCGACGAACGACGCCACCGGGGCACCATCGCGGAACAGCATCAGCGTCGGCAGCGCCATCACCTGATACGCGCGCATGGTTTCGGGGTTCTCGTCGGTGTTGAGCTCGCGCACGGTGAGGCCGGGCCGCTCCGCGGAGATCTCGGCGAGCACCGGCGCGATCATGCGGCACGGCGGGCACCAGTCGGCGGTGAAGTCGACGAGGCCGGGCTGGTCGTGCTCCAGGACGTCGGCGGCGAAGGTGGCGTCGGTGGTCATCGGGACTCCTCGAGTTCGGCAGGGACCGCGCACGGATCGGCCGGGCGCGCGGTGGCGGCGGCGAGCTTGTCGAGCAGGGCGGAGCGGACCGCGGCGAGGTCTCGCATGCAGGCCTCGACCTCGTCCAGCTTCCGCCGGTACACCTCGACCGACGCCGGGCACGCGTCGCCCGCGTCATGGCCGGTGCGGAGGCAATCGACGAACGGGCGGGTGTCGTCGAGGCTGAACCCGACCGTGCGCAGGGTCTGGATTTCCGTGACCAAGCGCAGGTCGTCCTCGTCGTACTCGCGGTAGCCGTTCGCCGCCCGCGCCGCCGGGAGCAGGCCCTGTGCCTCGTAGAAGCGCAGGGCCCGCGTGGTGGTTCCGGCCCGCTGGGCCAGTTCGCCGATCCGCATGTCTTCGACGCTAAACCTTTACGCTGACGTCAAGGCAAGGCGTGCGCGCGGGGCTGGGGGTATTCGCGGAATGTGACCGCGTTCGCCGCGCGGCTGCCCATGTACTCGAAGACGCGGCGGCCGATCGGACCGGTCAGCGAGCGGTACATCCGGTTGCGCTTGCGCAGCTTCTCCGCGGTGGCCGGGACCAGGAAGTCGCCCGAACCGGCTCCGTTGCGCTGCCCGACGCGGGCGGGTTTGCGCAGCCGCTGCTCGTAGCGGGCGAACGCGGTCACGTGGTCGCCGCCGGCCGCGGCCAGTTCCCCGGCGAGCACCTGCGCGCCCATCATCGCGAGACCGGTCCCGGATCCGCCCGGTCCGGCGCACCAGGCGGCGTCGCCGAGCACCACGACCCGGCCGCGGGACCAGCTGTCGAGCTTGATCTGGCCGACGGTGTCGAAGTACAGGTCAGGCGCGTCGGCGACCGCGGCGAGCAGCTGCGGGAGTTCCCATCCGGCACCGGCGAAAACCTCCGTGACGATGTCCTTCTGCCGGGCGAGGTCGGGGCGGCCGTACCCGTCCGGATCGCCGCGGAAAGCGAGCCCGACGGTGACGGTCGCCGGATCGCGGTGGCTGGTGACGACCGCGCCGAGACCGGGTTCGTTGTAGAGCAGACCCGCGTGGTCGAGGCGGAGGTGGTTGGGCGCGGTGAACCCGGCGACGTGGTAACCGAGGTCGGTGCGGAATTTCGCCTCCGGACCGAACGCGGCCGTCCGCACGCCGGAGTGGATGCCGTCCGCGCCGACGACCAGGTCGAACCGGCGCGGGGCGCCGTGGCGGAAGGTGACGTCGACGCCGTCGGCGGTCTCGGCGAGCGACGTGACGCGGTCGCCGAAGACGTACTCGGTGTAGTCCTTGGTGTGGTCGTAGAGAATGCGGCCGAGGTCGCCGCGCAGGACCTCCAGCTCGCCGTTGGTGAACCCGCTCGGCAGGGTGAAGGCGGGCTGTCCGTCCGGGTCGAGCTGCACCTGCTCGCGCAGCGCGGTCTCGTGGTCCCGCAGGTCGTCGAGCAGGCCCATCGCTTCGACGAGCTTCATCTGCTCGCCCCGGAAGTCGACGGCCTGCCCGCCCGGCCGCAGCCGCGGCGCGGCCTCGACCACGGTCACCGAATAGCCGTAACGGTGCAGCCAGTAGGCGGCGGACGGACCCGCGACGCTGGCACCGGACACGAGAACGGTCTTGCTGGTCATCTCTGCTCCCCTGGATCGGTAGGCGATGCGGCAAGACTGCGGCGCACCGCTTACCGCGCCCGCACGGAGCGCTGACGGCCTCGGTCAGTCCTGCGCCAGCCGGGCGAGCATCCGGGAGAACACGCGGCCGAGCAGGTCCAGCTCGGGGCCGCTGACCTGGTCGAAGAAATACCGGCGCACGAGTTCGCAGTGCTGGCGCTGGGCCGCCGCGACCGCCGCCCGTCCGGCGTCGGTGAGCCGGACGTTCGCCCCGCGCGCGTCCTCGGTGCAGTTCTCCCGCACGACCAGCCCGCGCTTGCACATCCGGCTCACGTGATGCGACAGCCGGCTGCGGTCCCATTCGACGGCCGCGCCGAGTTCCCGCATCCGCAGCACGCCGTCCGGTTCGTTCGCGAGCGGGACGAGGAGGGCGTAGTCGGCTCCGGAAATCCCGGCGTCGCGCTCCAGCTGCCGGTCGAGCGCGCTGCCGAGCGCCCGCTGCACACGCTGGTAGGAACACCAGACCTCAGCCTCGCGCCGATCGGGCACCACGTCCGCCATCCGGTGATTCTACAAAGAGAGGGCGGGATTTCGCGCCGGTGCGTAAGTTGGGAGAGTGACCAGGTCCGCGCAAGAAGCCTTCTTTCGTGCCTTCCACGCCAGCCATCCGGCGGTTACTTCGCGCTGTTTCGCCGACGGGCGCGGCGCCGACGGACGGACGAGCTACGAACTTCTCCGGGACGAAATCGCCGGGCCCGGGCGCGTGCTCGATCTCGCGTGCGGCGACGGCTTCCTGCTCGACTTGCTTGCCGCGGCCGGACATCAGGCGATCGGGGTCGATGTGTCGAGCACGGATCTGGTTCTCGCCCGGCAGCGTCCGGCAGCGGTGGCGGAGGGCCGGGCACAGCAGCTGCCGTTCGCGGACCACTCGTTCGATTCCTGCGTGTCGCACATGGCGTTCATGCTGATGTCCGAAATCGACGAGGTGGCCGCGGAGCTGGCACGAGTGTTGCGGCCAGGCGGGCGACTCGCGCTCGTCCTCAGCGGCGGCGCGGCCGGAGACGACGCGCGCGCTCTGTTCGGCAAGCTGTTGCGGGAAATCCTCGCCGACGTCCCGGCTGAGCAGCGGTTGTCTCCGTTGGGCGACAAGCGCTGCCGGACTCGAGCCGGGCTGGACGAAATCCTCGCTCCGGCCGGGTTCGCTCCGGTTCAGTGGCGCACCGAGCAGATCGACTTCAGCCGATCGCTCGAGCAGGTCTGGGATTTCTTCTCCGTCACCTACAACCTCTTCCCGCTCGGCGAATCGGCTTCCAGCGCACTGAGAACCGCGTTTTTCGCCGAGGCTCCAGCATTGGCCGGGCGGGACGGGCTGATTCCGCTTGCCTTCCCGGTACACCTCGCCAGCACCCAGTATGTCCACAAAGGACAGTAGCCCGCCCTGGTGGCGCCCGTCACCTTCTGGCAAGATCGACGGCTCTGACGTCTCCAGTTCACGCCGAAGGGACAGGGCATTGGGTCTGGGCAGGAAACTGGCCGTCGCCACGACCGCGGTCACCGCGGCGACGGCGTTGGCCACCGCGGCACCGGCAGTCGCCGCACCCGCGGCGATCGACTGGAAACCGTGTCCCACCGGACAAGGGGTCGAATGCGGCAAGCTCACCGTGCCGCTCGACTGGGACCGTCCCGGCGACGGCACGATCCAGCTCGCGCTCGCCCGGCGCAAGGCCGCCGATCCCGCGCACCGGATCGGTTCGGTGCTCCTGGACCCCGGCGGCCCGGGCGGCGCGGGAGCGGGCGAGGTGCAGAGCGGCTGGTCGCTGTCGCCGAAGGTCGCCGCACGGTTCGACACGGTCGGATTCGATCCTCGCGGAGTCGGGGAAAGCACCGCGATCAAGTGCGGGCTCGACGAGCTCACCGCGAAAAACCCGGTGCTGCCGAAGGATTCCGGCGAATTCCAGCAGCTGCTCGCGTACAACCGCGCGCTCGGCCGCAGCTGCGACCGGATCACCGGGCCGCTCGCCAGCCACTCCGACACGCGCAGCGTCGTGCGCGACATGGACGCGATCCGCGCCGCGCTGGGCGACCAAAAGCTCACCTACTACGGCGTTTCTTACGGCACGCTGATGGGCCAGCAGTACGCCGAGGCGTATCCGGACCGGGTGCGCGCGCTCGTGCTCGACAGCAGCATGGACCACTCCATCCGCAGCACCTGGGAGTTCCTGAAGACGGAAACCCAGGCCACGCAAGAGTTGTTCGAGCAGTTCACCGCCTGGTGCGACCGGACGACGTCGTGCGCGCTGCACGGCCAGGACGTGAGTGCGGTGGTCGCGGACCTGTACGCCCGCGCCGAACGCGGCGATCTCGGCACCCCGGACGACAAACTCGATCCGATGGCGTTCGTCAGGCTCGTCTCGCAGAACTTCTACGGCCCCACCTGGGACAAGCTCGCGAAGAACCTCGTCGACCTGCGCGACGGGAAGCCGGGCGAGGCGTCCTTCGCCAAGGACGACCTCCCCATTCCGAACCCGTTCAACAGCATCTTCTGCTCCGACTGGCGGCTGCCGGTCACCAGCTACCCGCAGCTCGACAGCTACCGTCGCGCCCTCGCCACGGTGTCGCCTGACCTGCACTTCTCTCCGCTGGGCTGGAGCGCGGCGACCGGATGCGCCGGCTGGCCGAGCCCGGTGCGCAACCCGCAGCATCCGCTGTCGGTCCGGCCGGGAGTGCCGATGTTGATGCTGAACAGCCGTTACGACCCGGCCACGCCGTACGAGTGGGCGGCGCGTGCGTCACAGCAGTCCGGTGCGTCGCTGCTCACCTACGAGGGCTGGGGCCATGGCGCGTACTTCAAGAAGAGCCGATGCGTCACCGACGCCGCGGACGCTTTCCTGATCGACGGCACGAACCCGGGCCGCGGCAAGCATTGCCCGGCGGTCGAGCCGAGCGTCCAGTCCAGGATGGACGGTCCGCGGCCGCCGGCGGTGCAGCCGTACTGAGACAAGGAAAGCGGGGCCCTGATCGGATCAGGGCCCCGCTTTTTCGTGGGTGCGGCGGCTCAGTAATCGTCACGGCCGGTGAACTGCTGCTCCAGCAGCTCGGCCGAACCGGCGACGAGTTCGAGCGGATCGGTGAACTCGTTGAGGTCGAGGTTCAGCAGCGGCAGCGAATGCCGCAGCACGAGGTGCTCGCCCATCACCACGAGCCCGCCGACCACCAGCGTCTGGCCTACCTCGGTCAGCACGGTGAGCAGATCGACCTCGTCCACGCGGGCGAACGGCGTCGCGATCTGCACCCAGTCCTCGCGCTGGTCGAAGATCTCGCGCGCGATCACCACGACCTGCGCCCGCCCCGTCGTCTCCGCGTCGTCGCCGAACAGGACCCGGATCCGGATTTCGCCCGGGTCGTCCCGGATCACCCGGTAGGTCTGCCTGATGTAGGCGACCAGGTCATTCCACTGCGCCACGCGCTTTCCTCCCGTTGGTAGGCAACGAAGATCAGCGTAGCGGGACAACCCTCGCGGCAGCGGGCGTCAGAGCAATTTCCACGCTCCGGTGAGCGCCTCGCGCAGAATCTGCTCCATCTCGTCGAACTGCGGCTGGTCGCAGATCAACGGCGGCGACAGCTGGACCACCGGCTCGGCGCGGTCGTCGGCACGGCAGTAGAGACCGCCCTCGAACAGCGCGTTCGAGAGATAGCCGCGCAGAATACGTTCCGATTCCCCGGCGGTGAAGGTCTCCTTGGTCGCTTTGTCCTTGACGAGTTCGATGCCGTAGAAGAAACCGGTGCCGCGCACGTCGCCGACGATCGGCAGATCGGTCAGCCGGTCGAGGGTCGCCCGGAAGGCGGTTTCCTTGTCCAGGACGTGGCCGTAAAGGTTCTCGCGCTCGATGAGGTCAAGATTGGCCAGCGCGACCGCGCACGAAACCGGATGGCCGCCGTAGGTCGACCCGTGCATGAAGGTGGCCTCGCCGCCGGCGAACGGTTCCATCAGCCGCTCGCTCGCGAGCACCGCGCCGAGCGGCGCGTACCCCGAGGTCAGACCCTTGGCGGTGGTGATGATGTCCGGCTGGTAGCCGTACCGCTTGGCCGCGAAGTCGTAGCCGACCCGGCCGAACGCGCAGATCACCTCGTCCGACACCAGCAGCACGTCGTGTTTGTCGCAAATCTCGCGGACCCGGGCGAAATACCCCGGCGGCGGGACAAAGCATCCGCCGGTGTTCTGCACGGGTTCGAGGAATACCGCGGCGACCGTGTCCGCGCCCTCGAATTCGATCGCCTGCTCGATTTGGTCCGCGGCCCACCGGCCATAGGCCTCGTAATCGTCGGCGTGCTCGGGAGCGCGGTAGAAGTTCGTGTTCGGCACGCGCAGGGTGCTCGGCACGAGCGGCTCGAAATCGGCCTTCGCACCGGGAATTCCGGTGATGGACAGCGCGCCCTGCGACGTGCCGTGATACGCCAGCGCGCGACTGATCACCTTGTGCTTAGTGGGTTTTCCGGTCAGCTTGAAGTACTGCTTGGCCAGTTTCCACGCCGTTTCCACGGATTCGCCGCCGCTGACGGTGAAGAACACGCGGTTGAGGTCGCCCGGCGAGGCGGCGGCAAGGCGTTCCGCCAGCTCAAGCGCGGGTAGGTGCGCGTGGCCCCAGAGCGGGAAGTACGCGAGCTGTTTCGTTTGCCGCGCGGCGGCTTCGGCCAGTTCCTCGCGGCCGTGACCGACCTGCACCGCGAACAGCCCGGCGAGGCCGTCGAGGTAGCGCTTGCCGGTGTCGTCCCAGATGTAGGCGCCCTCGCCGCGCACGATCACCGGGATGTCGGCGGTGTCGGCGCGGCTGTGGCGCGTGAAGTGCAGCCAGAGGTTGTCGCGTGCGGCAGTGCCCGAGCCGGTGATGATCCCGGCGGGTTCGGCGGTCGTGGTCATGGCTCCTCGAAACGGGCCTCGAAGCTGCCGGCACGCACCGTGGCGCACCGGCCGGACTTCTCGGTTATCGCACGAGCCAACACCGGTTGGCAAGCGGATCAGTCGTCCCAGCCACCCGTAACGACTAATTTCAGCAGTCTAATGCGGACAGATCTTCGGATTTCGTCGTCACCCGCCGTGCGTGCCCCACTGGTAGGACTGTTTCCGCAGCTTGAGGTACACGAGCGTCTCCGCGGTGCGCACTCCGGGCAGCGTCCGGATGCGGTTGGAGATCACGTCGAGCAGCGCCTCGTCGTCGGCGCAGAGCACCTCGCACAGCACGTCGAAGCGGCCCGCGCAGAGCACGACGTACTCGATCTCGTCCATTTCGGCCAGTGCGTCGGCGACCGGATCGAGCGGGCCGTCGACCGTGATGGCGACCATCGCCTGCCGGAGAAGCCCGACCTGCAAGGGATCCGCCACCGCGACGATCTGGATCACGCCCGAATCGGAGAGCCGCTGCACTCGCTGGCGGACCGCCGCCTCGGACAGTCCGACCGCCTTGCCGATCGTGGCGTACGGCCGCCGTCCGTCCTCTTGCAACTGGGCGATGATCTGCTTCGAGATCTCGTCGACGACCGGCGGCGCTGGCCGGTTCGGGTCCTGGCTCTGCATTCACGGATCATGTCGGGTCGGCCCCCGCGCAGGCAACCGGGGGCGTGGCGAACAGTCGCGCAGAGTGTCCAGATGGACTGTCATCCTGGGTACCGGACAACGGATTTCGTCGTCTTTCCGGCGTTGACAACGGCAAACCCGTCCTGTTCCATCCGTCGAATTCCAGCGCCGCCGACGGAGGGATCCCCATGCCGCCTCAACCGGTCCCCGTCCAGACCGACACTGCCGCCGGGCCGCCCGCGCCCCGCTCGCTGACCAGATCGATCGGGGTCGGCGGCGGAACCCTGCTGACGCTGAGCTGCGTCACGCCGGCGTCGTCGTTGTTCGTGCTCGTCCCGCCGTTGTTCGGCTCGCTCGGCACCGGCACCGCGCTCGCCATCGGGCTCGCCGTGCTGCTGTGCGTCGGGATCGCGTTCTGCTACTCCGAACTCGGCACGCTGGTGCCGAGTTCGGGTGGCGAGTACGCCATGGTGTCGACAGTGGTCAGCCGGTTCGCCGGGTGGATCACCTTCATGTTGTCGTTCATCGTGATCCTGGTGGTGCCTCCGATCATCGCGATCGGGGTGGCCGATTACCTGGCGGTCGCCGTGCACATCGATCCCTCGGTGGCGGGTGCGCTGGTGATGCTGGCGTCCACCGGGATGGGCCTGGTGAATCTGCGGTCGAACGCGTGGCTGACCGGGATTTTCCTGGTGATCGAGATCGTGGCGATCGTCGTGGTGTCCGTGCTCGGTTTCGCGCACAGCGCCCGGCCGGCCGCGGTGCTCGTGCGGCCCAGCATGGACGGCGTGCATCCCATCGCGCTGGTTTCGGTGATCGCCGGACTGGCGGTGGCGTTGTTCGTGGTGCAAGGGTTCTCGACCGCGGTGTACCTGGCGGAGGAGATGCGGGAACCGCACAAGACGGTCTCGCGGACCGTGTTCTGGACGCTCGGCGTCAGCGCGGTCGTGATCCTGGTGCCGGTCGTGGCGATCACGCTGGGCGTTCCGGATCTCGCGACCCTCGGGAACCTCGACCTGACCGCGCTCGTGGTGAGCTGGAGCAGTTCGACCTTCGGCACGATCGTGAGCCTGTGCATCGCGGCGGCGATCGTGAACGCGGTGATCGTGATGGTGATCCAGAATTCGCGCGTGCTGTACGCCTCGGGGCGGGACCGCGCTTGGCCGGAGCCGGTGAATCGCGCGTTGAGCGTGGTGAGCCCGCGATTCGGCGCGCCGTGGGTGGCGACGCTCGTGGTCGGCATTTCGGAAGCGGTGCTGTGTTTCGTGCCGGTGGAAACGCTGAGCGGCGTCACCGGAGTGGCCGTGGTCGCGCTGTACCTGGCGATCGCGGTGAGCGTGCTGTGGGCGCGACGTCCGGCCCATCGGCGTCCGCAGGTGTGGCGGATGCCGGGATGGCCGGTGGTGCCGGGCGTCGTGGTGCTGGTGTTGGGGTATGTGCTGGTGTCGCAGAGCTTGCTGGACCTGGCGATTACCGCTGGGGTGCTGGTGATTTCGGCTGGGTATTGGTGGGGGTATTTGCGGCGCCGGCCGGATCGGTGGCTGGTGACGGTGCCCTGACCCGGGCCCGGGTGAGGACGGACAGCTCGGTCGGGCGCAGTGCGTCGCCGCGGTCCCAATCGGCAAGCGTTTCGCGTTGGCCGACGTGTTCGATCGGCTCGAGCAGGTGGTCGCGCAGGAGCGCGGCCATCTGCTCTGTGCTGAGGAAGGTTCGCCAGGGCTCGCCGTTTTCGGCCGCTGCGGCCATGACCAGCTCCGCGTAGGTCTGACCGGCCTCATCGCGGAGTGCGGCAGGGAGAAGGTGTTCGACGATGAGTTCCGTTCCGGGGGCGAAACTGCCGATCGCGTGGAGAGTGTGGCTGATCGCTTCCTCGGTGAGGTACATCGTGACGCCTAGCCAGCTGACCAGCGCCGGGCGGGCGGGGTCGAATCCGGCTTGCCCGAGGGGACCGGTCAGTGGTTGTTCTTTTTCGAAGTCAACGGCGACGAACTCGACTGTCTTGGGTGTGGCGATGCCGGTGTCGGCCAGAAGTGTTCGCTTCCAGCGCTGCGTGACGGGGGTGTCCACTTCGAACACGCGGACGTGGTCGGCTCCACGGTAGGCGTAGGAATCCAGACCCGCGCCGAGGATCACGTATTGGTCGACGCCCATTTCCGCCAAACGGTTCTCGGTGTAGCGACTGCGCGTGACGGCTGTCGTGCGAGCACCGGACAGGGCGGGGTGGCTGCCGTAGGACAGGTGGTAGCCGAGCAGTTCTTCGGCACGGTCTCCCAGGAGGGTTTTCGCGAGCGGGTCGGCGAAAATGGGCGGACGCTCGTCAACGAGCAGATGCGCGGCTCGTGCTGCGGCGGAAAGGAGAGCGGTGCGGCTGGGAGTCATGGGATCGGACTTTAACCCAGTATTGTGGGACTATAGCACAATAAGGAATTTTTCGAAAGAGCTGAGCGATTTCGCTTCGGCAACGGAGGGTCAATCGCTTTGAGAGATCGCGTAGAGGGCGAAGGGTTCGCCGCGATGCGGGAAGTCGTGGCGGTAGGTGAAGCCGAGGCGTTCCATCACCGCACGGGAGCGAACATTGTGCACCTCAGTGAAGGCGACAACTTCGGTTACCCGGAGTTCTCGGGCGCGGGTCAGGCCAGCGAGGCCGATCTCGGTGGCATAGCCGTTTCCCCAGTGCGCCTCGCGAACCGCCCAGCCGATCTCCAGTCGTCGCGCACCAGAAACGTCCTGATAGGACAGTCCATCGCGGCCGACGAGTTCTCCGGATTTCCGGTGGTAGGCCAGCCATTTGCCGACGCCGTCGCGGTGCCAGCTTCGGCCGATCTCCGCGGCGCGGGCTTCCGCTTCAGCGCGGGTCCAGTCGCCGTACCAGCGGGCGATGCCGGGGTCCTGGTGCAACCGGTACAGCTCATCGGCACAATGCGGGCCGATCGGGGACAGCCGGAGGCGTTCGGTCTCCAATTCAGGCAGCCGCCATGGACGGAACGGTCAGCGAAGCGGTTACCCGCGCGATGAATTCCGCGTTCGACTTTGTCGTGCGGACCTGGTCCAGGAATTGTTCCGCGGCTCGTTTCGGGTCCTGGGTGGACAGTGCGCGGCGGACCTCGTTCATGACGGCGAGTTCCTGCGGCGGGACGATCAGCTCGTCGCGGCGGGTGCCGGAGCCGAAGAAATCTACCGCGGGGAACACGCGATGGTCGGCGAGCATCCGGTCGAGGCGGAGTTCCGAGTTGCCGGTGCTTTTCAGTTCCTCGAAGAACACCGTGTCGGCCAGTGAACCCGTGCCTACCAGCGCGGTGGCGATGATGGTGAGCGAGCCGCCGCCTTCGATGTTCCTTGCCGCGCCGAGGATTTTCTTCATCGGGTGCAGGGCGCTGGCGTCGACCCCGCCGGACAGGATTCGACCGGAGGGGCGGGCGGCGAGGTTGTACGCGCGGCCCAGGCGGGTCAGGGAATCCAGCAGCAGCACGACATCACGGCCGGTTTCGACCAGGCGTTTCGCGCGTTCCAAGGCTAGTTCCGCGACGGCGGTGTGTTCGGCGGGTTTGCGGTCGAAAGTGGACGCGACGACCTCGCCGTGCACCGAGCGGCTCATGTCCGTGACTTCTTCGGGACGTTCGTCGGCGAGCAGCACCATGAGGTGCGCCTCCGGATGGTTGACCGCCACCGCTTGCGCGATCGCTTGCAGCACAGTGGTTTTGCCGGTCCGCGGCGGGGCGACGATCAGTGCGCGCTGGCCTTTGCCCAGCGGTGCCACGAGATCGAGGACGCGCGTGGTGAGCTGGTGCCGGCTGGTTTCGAGAACCAGCCGCTGGTTCGGGTGAATCGGAGTGAGGTTGTCGAAATCGGGACGCTTTTCTCCGGGCGGGCGGCCGTTGACCGAGACGAGTTCGCCGTCGTCGAGGACGAGTTCGTCGCCGCGGCGCAGGCCGTGCTTGCGGATCAGCTGCAGCGGCACGGACGGGCCGCCGGGGGCGTAGCCCAGCGCGGCGGTCTTGCCGTGGATGTCGAGAATTCCTTGCTGTGTCATGGTTTGTGGCTCCTTGAGCGGCAGAGACAGTCGACGCGGAAACGCGGACCGCCAGAGAGGCGAAGCGGGTCAGGCGACGGGCTTCGGGAAAGATGCCCATTCTCGTCGCGTGGACTCACGCTGACGGAGAGGGCGGAACCCCGGGGCGGCGGGGCCGACTTCCTAGGGTATGCGGTGAGAGTAGCGCATCGGATCCGGCCGCACAAGCGAAAGGGGCCTTGCGAGCGGCTGCCCGGTGACCACCGGCACTCACAAGACCCCAACAACGCCGGCCGCCGGTCTATTCCCGGCGGCCCGCGGCGGTCACGGCATCTCCCACGGAGCCTGCGGCAGCACGTGCCCGGTCTCCAGCAGCGACTTCAGGTTCGACAGCACCGCCGCCCAGCCGCCGGACACGTCCTGGTGCGCCTTCTCGTCCGGCAGGTCCTCGTGCGTCACGGTCAGCCGGACGATGCCCTCGTGCTGTTCGATGTCGAACGTCGCGCGGGACGGTTCCTGGTCCTCCGGGCCGTTCGGGTCGAACCAGGTGGTGACCAGGCGCTTCGGCGGAACCGATTCGACGACCTCCCCCTCGATGTCGGCGATCCCGGACCCGTCGGCCCGCACGTGCGCCCACCGCGATCCCGGCTTGTAGTCGGATTCGTTGCGGTGGCCCCAATACTGCGCGGTCACCTCGGGGTCGGTGAGCGCCTTCCACACCTGCTCGGGCGTGCTCTGAATGTAGGTCACGTACACAAAACTCGGCTTCATGGCTTCCTCTGCTCGACGTTTGACGGCACTGAGCATCCGCAGCCGCGGCTGCTCGAACCGGTTCACCCACCGCTCCTGCATCTCGTGCAGCGGCACCGGATTGAGGTAGTGCAGCTTTTCCCGGCCGCGGCGCACGCTGCTCACCAGATTCGCCGCCTCCAGCACGGCGAGGTGCTGGGTCGCGGACTGCCGCGTCATCTCCAGCCGGCGGCACAGCTCGCCCAGCGTCTGCCCGTTGTCCTCGCGCAGCTGGTCGAGCAGGTACCGGCGGGTCGGATCCGCCAGCGCCTTGAACACTTTGTCCAGGTCAGGTTGCACACTTACAGTAAGGCAGGCAAATGCCTGCCTGTCAACCCCCGCAGGTACGGGCGCGGGTCAGCGCTGAGGCGAACTACCGACCGCCTCGGCGCTGACTACTCAGTGTGTTCAGAAGACCTCGGGAGTGAGCGAGGGAGCCGCCATGTCGGCGTCGAAGGGGAACATCGGCCGGACAATGCCGGAGTGGCCCAGCCGGAGCAGGTCCTGGTCGACGCCGCCGGGTGTGAGGGCCAGCAGCCAGTCCGCCGCCATGTCGTACAGCTCCGGTTCGAGGTAGCCGATCTTCACGATCACCACGTCCGCCTCGCGCGGGCGCAAGCCGAGCGCGTGGAAGTCGGATTCGAGGTGGTACGGCTTGCGGCGCGCGGTGACGATCACCCGCAGCCCGCCGACGGCCAACACCACCGCGGTTCCGGCGACCGGGTCGTCGGCGTCGATCGCGGCCACCTGCGCGGTGAGCGCGACCGGACCGTGCGGGCCGGAGTCGACTTTTCCGCCCAGCTCCACCGAAATCGTCCCACCCACGCCAGCCGCCACCGCCGTCGCGACGGCTTCGGGATCCACAATGGCCGCGTACACAGTGGTCAGCGATGAGTCCACAATGGCCGGAGTGTTCAGCAGGACGTCGAGGCTCCACGACGTGTCCCCGGCACCACCGGCGGTCGGGTTGTCGCCGGAATCGCTGATGAAGAACGGCCGCGCGTCCGACGCGACCGCCTGCGCGAGGCATTCCGGCAAGGTCCCGGTCGGGGCGACGAAAGCGAAGTCGTGCCGAGCGTCCCAATAGGACTGTGCGAGACGCTCCGCTTCCTTGGCGAGCAACGGAACGTCGTCGCCCATCACGACGACCGCGGCCTGGCAGCGCGGTTCGTCCGCCCACGCGTAGCCGACCCAGATCGCCGCGTCCAGGACGCCGTCCAGCGCTTCGACAGACTCCACTGCCGCGTAAATGCTTTTCGCCGGTTCGAGCCGGGTGCTGGTCTTCTCCCCCGGCAACAGCACCGGAACCTGGACCCAAGCCTTCTTCGGCCGACCGCCGGACCGCAGCCGCGACACCAGGTTCCGCGCCGCACGCTCGCGGGTCTCCCACGCGTCCTCGTGCGGGGCCATCCGATAGCAGGTGATCAGATCCAGTGCGGTGACCAATTCCCGCGAAACGTTGCCGTGCAAGTCCATCGACGCGGAAACCAGTACGTCCGGGCCGACAATGGAACGGATCTCCCGCGCGAGCGAAGCCTCCGCATCGGACCGTCCGACGACACTCATCGCACCGTGGATGTCGAAGAACAGCCCGTCCAGTTCACCCGCCGAACGCAACCGGTCCAGGATCTCCCCGGACAGCTCGGCATAAGCCTCCTCGGTGACCGCGCCGCCGGGAAGAGAACGAGCGTCGACCAGCGGCACCCATTCCACCTCGGCAGCCCAGCCGGCATCGAGAAAGTCGTAGCGGGCCAGCACATCGTTCCCCCGCAGCACCCGGAAGTCGTCCACAGTGGATCGATGCGGCGAGAAGGTACTCGATTCGATGGCGATTCCGGTGATCCCGACCCGCAGTTTCTTCATCGTCCACTCCGTTTGATCGCTTGCTCGAACACCGCGTCCAGCGCGAGCGCGCCCGCGCCGTACAGTCCCGCGTCCGCACCGAACCGCACCCGGTCGATCCGCAGTTCCCTGGTAGCCAACGGAAGACACCGTTCGTACAGCGCACCGCGCACCGCCGCGACGAACGCTTCCGAACCGGACAGCGCGCCGCCGAGCAGCACCTCGTCCGGGTTGCTGAAGTTCACCACCGTGGCCAGCACCTCGCCGAGCCGCAGCCCGGCGCGCCGCACGGCCGTGGTCGCCTCGGGGTGTCCGTCCTCGGCGGTGGCCATCACCTGCGCGGTGGTTTCCAGCTTCAATCCCTGCGCCCGCAACTGTTCGACGAGCGCGGCACCGCTGGCCACCACTTCCAGGCAGCCGCGGTTCCCGCAGGTGCACGGCTGGTCCTCGGCCGCGGGCACGCGCACGTGGCTGATGTCGCCCGCGACCCCGGCGCGGCCGCGGTAAAGCTCGCCGCCCAGCACGATTCCCGACCCGATCCCGGTGCCGGCCTTCACCACCAGCAACGTCCGGCCGGGCGCGCCGGCCACGGATTCGCCCAACGCCAGCATGTTCGCGTCGTTGTCGACGACCACCGGCAGCTCGAAGTGCTCCGCCAGCGCTTCCCGCACCGCGAAGCCGCGCCAGCCGGGCATCCGCGACGGCAGCGTGATGGTGCCCGCGCCGATGTCCACCGGACCGGGGAAAGCGACACCGAGACCGAGCGTGCGACCCGGACAGTCCGCGCCCGCCATCACGTCGCGCACCACGGCCGCGAGCCCTGCGACCAGTTCGCGCGGCTCCTGGCTGATGTCCAGCGGTCGTTCGTGCACCTGCAGCAGGTTGCCCGCGATGTCGAGCGCGCCGATCCGCACGTGCCGGGAGCCGACGTCGGCGGCCCAGACGTGGCCGAACTCCGCGTTGACCGACAGCAGCTTCGGCCGCCGCCCGCCCGCGGACCGGCCTTCGCCGGATTCGCTCAGCACCCCGGCCGACATCAGCGCCTGCGTGCGCACGGACACCGTCGATTGCGGCAGCCCGAGCGCTCGCGCCAGGTCCATGCGCGACGTCGCGTGGCCGTGCGCGACCAGCCACAACAGCCGCAGCGGTCCGGCCGGATCCACCGCGTCACCTCTTTCATCAAAACTGATGTAACTAAACCGTTTAATGAGACTCTTGGCAATTCCCGTATCTCATGCAAGATTACCCGACAGCCAGGGCACGGCATACCACCTGGCAACGGTCTTTCATCAGAGTTGTTGGAAGTGATGCGAATGGCTCGACGCCCGTGGCGCGCCGCGCTCGGGGTCACGCTCGCCGCCGCGCTGGCGCTGTCCGGCTGCGCGGCGAGCCGAGAACCGCACGGCGGTGGTTCCGGCTCCCCGAAAACCGGCGGGACCGTGCGGTTCGCGATGCCGCCGTCGGCGACGCCGAACTGGATCATGCCGTTCTCGATCCCCGGCTACGGCGGGTCGTACAACGCCATGATCCGGTCGACCATGTACGTGCCGCTGTACAGCTATGACGGCAGTTCCGGCACGGTCACGCTCGACGACGCCGCGAGCGCCGCCAACGTGCCGCGCTACTCCCCCGACGGCAAGACCGTGACGATCACGCTCAAGCCGCTGACCTGGTCCACCGGCGAGCCGCTGACCAGCCGGGACGTCGAGTTCTGGCTCAATCTCGCCCGTGCGGGCAAGGACAACTGGGGCAAGTATTCAAAGGGCCTGATCCCGGACAGCATCACCGGGTTTCACGCCGTGGACGACCGCACCTTCACGTTCACCCTGGACAAGGCGTACAACCCCGACTGGTTCACCGCCAACCAGCTCAGCCTGATCGTCCCCATGCCGCACGCGTGGGACCGCACGAGCGCCGCGGGTCCGGTCGGCGATCACGACCGCACCCCGGACGGCGCGAAGCAGGTCTTCGATTTCCTGGTCAGCCAAGGCAAACAGCTCGGGACCTACGCGACGAATCCACTGTGGAAGGTCGTGAACGGGCCGTTCACCCTGGCCGGGTTCACCACCTCCGGCGAGGTGACGCTGCGGAAGAACCCGAAGTACACCGGCCCGGACCCGGCGAAGCTCGACACCGTCCGGTTCCTGACCTTCACCAGTTCGTCGGCGGAGTACAACGTGCTGCGGGCGGGCGGCGTCGACTACGGCTACGTGCCGACGTCGAACCTCGGCCAGCGCTCGAAACTGGAGGCGCAGGGCTACCGGGTCGAACCGTGGAACGGCTGGTCCATCACGTACTCGCCGTACAACTTCAACAATCCCCAGCTGGGCAAGGTGTTCTCCCAGCTGTACGTGCGACAGGCGCTCCAGCACGCCGTCGACCAGGACGCGATCACGTCGGTAATCTGGCGCGGCGCCGCGCGGGTCGGCTACGGCCCGGTCCCGCAGGACAACGACACGAAGTACCTGTCGCCCAAGCAGAAGACCAATCCGTATCCGTTCGACCTGAGCAAGTCGCGGCAACTGCTCGCCGACCACGGCTGGAAGCCCGGCTCCGACGGCGTGCTCCTCTGCGCGGCCCCGGCGAAATGCGGCGAGGGCATCGCCGAGGGCACCCGCCTGTCGCTGACCATGCTGACCGAATCCGGTTCCGACGAGACCGACGGCACCATGCAGGAACTGCGCTCGGAGCTGTCGAAGATCGGCATCGAGATGAAGATCAACGCACAGCCGCTGAACACCGTGCTGGCCAACGGAACCACGTGCGAACCGAAGGACCCTTCGTGCAGCTGGCAGCTGTCGTACTTCGGCACGCAAGGCAGCTGGTACTTCTCGGCGAACCCCAGTGGCGAGGACCTGTTCGCGACCGGCGCGGGCACGAACTTCGGCGGCTACACCGATCCGAACGCGGACAAGCTGATCGCGGCCACCAACCTGGCCTCGGACGACCGGGCGATGCTCGAGTACAGCGCATATCTGGCCGAGCGGCTTCCGGTGCTGTGGCTGCCGAATCCGCCGTATCAGGTGTCGGCGATCGACACCGCGTTGCACGGCGTGACCCAGGATCCGATGGCCGGGCTGCTGCCGCAACGCTGGTTCTGGACGAGGTGAGGACATGACGCGCTACATCCTCCGCCGGCTCGTGCTGGCCGTGGTGGTCGTGCTGCTGGTCACCGTGGTGACGTTCGTGCTGCTGCATTTGCTGCCCGGCGGTCCGGCCCGCGGCGTGCTCGGGGTGAAGGCCACCGAGGCGCAGATCGCCGCGTTCAACCACGCGCAAGGCTTCGACCAGCCGCTGCCGGTGCAGTACTGGGACTA
This sequence comes from Amycolatopsis echigonensis, assembly GCF_014174495.1. Taxonomy (GTDB): domain Bacteria; phylum Actinomycetota; class Actinomycetes; order Mycobacteriales; family Pseudonocardiaceae; genus Amycolatopsis; species Amycolatopsis echigonensis. The sequence goes on along the minus strand of NZ_JACJHR010000007.1, from coordinate 63,445 downwards.
CCTGCTGCGGCTGGTCCGCGGGGACCTCGGCGAGTCTTACACGCAGAACTCGCCGGTGAGCACGCTGCTGGCCGAGCGGATGCCGAAAACCTTGCTGCTCACCGTGGTGTCCACCGCGCTCGCGATCCTCGTCGCGCTGCCGCTCGGCGTATGGCAGGCGGTCCGCCGCGGCCGTACCGCGGACGTGCTCACCACCGCGATCACGTTCGTGCTCTACGCGACGCCGGTGTTCTTCCTTTCGCTGGTGCTGATCATCCTGTTCGCGCAGGTCCTGCCGTGGTTCCCGGCGCAAGCCGCGCAGGGCGAAACGATCGGCGAACTGCTGTCCCAACCGGGTGCGCTGGTACTGCCCGTGCTCGCCGGGACCGGAGCCGCGCTCGCCGCGTTCAGCCGGTACATGCGAGCGTCCACTCTGGACAGTCTGTCCGAGGACTTCGTGCGCACCGCGCGGGCCAAGGGAACGCCGGAGCGCACGATCATCTGGCAGCACGTCTGGCCGAACTCGCTGACCTCGGTGGTCTCCATGCTCGGCTACTACGTGCCGGTGGTCTTCGGCGGTTCGCTGGTCGTCGAATCGATGTTCAACTACCCCGGCATCGGCCTGCTGTTCTGGACCGCGACCCGCACCGCCGATTTCCCGGTGCTGCTGGGCGTCGTGCTCGTGATCGCCGTGGCGACCGTGCTCGGCTCCCTGCTCGCGGACCTGGTCCAGCTGGCGATCGACCCGCGGGTCCGGGTGAAGGGAGCGCGGTCGTGACTGTCCTTTCGCGGCTGGTCGCCCGCAAATCCGCCGTGGCGGGCGCGATCCTGCTGCTGCTCGTCGTGGCGTTCTGTTTCCTCGGGCCGCTGCTGTACGGCACCGACCAGTCCCACACCGACCTCGCCTCGGCGCGGCTCGGACCTGGCGGAGGGCATCCGCTCGGCACCGACGACCTCGGCTACGACGTGCTCGGCAGGCTCATGGTCGCCGGGCGGACGTCGCTGATCATCGGCGTGCTCGCCGGGCTGATCGCCACCGCGATCGGCGCGGTCTGGGGCGCGGTCGCCGGGTACACCGGCGGCTGGCTGGACACCGTGCTGATGCGGATCGTCGACACCGGCGTCGCGATCCCGGCGCTGTTCCTGCTGTTGGTGGCCGCGACGCTGGTGACGCCGAACGTCGGCGTGCTGGCACTGCTGATCGGCGCGGTGTCGTGGCTGGTGCCCGCGCGGCTGATGCGCGCGGAAACGGTGAGCCTGCGCGAGCGCGACTACATCCGCGCGATCACCGTGCTCGGCGCGAGCCGCACGCGCGTGGTGTTCCGGCACATCATTCCCAATGCGATCGGCACCGTGGTGGTGAACGCGACTTTCCAGATCGCCGACGCGATCCTGCTCGTGGCGTACGTCAGCTTCCTCGGTCTCGGCGTGCCCGCGCCCGACACCGACTGGGGCGCGATGCTCTCCAAGGGAATCACCTACACCTTCGACGGCGCGTGGTGGCTGATCCTGCCGCCGGGCATCGCGATCGTGCTGGTGGTGTGCGCGATCAACTTCCTCGGCGACGGGCTGCGCGACGCGTTCGCGGTGAAGGGGCGACGATGAGCGAAGCAGTGCTCGACATCCGCGACCTGCGGGTGTCCTACTCCGGCGGTGCGGCGGCGGTCGACGGGCTGAGCCTGTCGGTCGCGCCCGGCGAGATCGTGGCGGTGGTCGGCGAGTCCGGCTCCGGCAAGAGCACGGCGGCGCTCGCGGTGCTCGGCCTGCTGCCCGGCTCCGCGCGGATCACCGGGTCGATCGAGCTGGCCGGGCAGAACGTGCTCGCCCTGCACGGCGAAGAGCTGCGGAAACTGCGCGGACCGGCCGCCGGGATGGTGTTCCAGGAGCCGATGACCGCGCTGAACCCGTTGCGGACCATCGGTTTCCAGCTCGCCGAGGCGATCCGCAACCACGACCCGGCGAGGCTGCGGCACCGCCGCTACTACGACCGGTGCGCCGAACTGCTCGACCGCGTCGGGGTCCCGGAACCGGCCGCGCGGCTGAAGCAGTACCCGCACGAGCTGTCCGGCGGTCTGCGGCAGCGAGTGATGATCGCGATCGCGCTCGCGGCCGGGCCCAAGCTGATCATCGCGGACGAGCCGACCACGGCGCTCGACGTCACCGTGCAGCAGCAGATCCTCGATCTGCTGCGCGACATCCGCGAACACGAAGGCACCGCGACGCTGCTGATCACGCACAACATGGGCGTGGTCGCCGATGTCGCGGATCGCGTCGCGGTACTGCGTAACGGCAAGCTCGTGGAAGAGGCGCCGGCGGCGGAACTGTTCGCCTCGCCGAAGGCGGAGTACACCCGGGAACTGCTGGCCGCGGTTCCGCAACTCGGTTCGTTCGCCCACGAAGCGGCCGCCGAAGAAATCCGGAAGCCGGTACTGGCGCTGTCGAAGGTGGTGGTCGAGTACAGCGGACGGCGGGTGGTGAATGACGTCTCCCTGTCCGTCTCACCCGGTGAGATCGTCGGGCTGGTCGGCGAATCCGGTTCGGGCAAAACCACGCTCGGGAACTGCGCACTGGGCCTGGTCACGCCGAAATCCGGAACCGTCGAGGTGCTCGGCGGACCGCTGCCGAAAGGCACCGGCCGTTCGGCACGGGCGGTCCGGCGGCAGATCGGCGCGGTGTTCCAGGACCCGGCGTCGTCGCTCGACCCGCGGATGACGGTCGCGCAGACCGTCGCCGAACCGCTGGTGGTCCACACCTCGGCCAGCCGCAGCGAGCGCCAGCGGCGGGTGCGGGAACTCCTCGACGCGGTGGAACTGCCGGAAAGCCTGCTGGACCGGTACGGGCACGAGCTGTCCGGAGGGCAACGGCAGCGCGTGAGCCTCGCCCGCGCCCTGGTGCTCGGCCCGAAGCTGCTGATCGCCGACGAACCGACGAGTGCGCTGGACGTGTCCGTGCAGGCTGCGGTGCTGGAGGTGTTCCGGCGGCTGCATCGCGAGTTCGGTTTCGGCTGCCTGTTCGTGAGCCACGACCTCGCGGTGGTCGACAGCCTGTGCGACCGGGTGGCAGTACTGCGCACGGGCGAACTGGTCGAGGAAGGCCCGGCGGAAACGGTGTTGCGCACTCCGGAACACCCCTACACGCAAGCGTTGCTGCTGTCCTCGCCGGTGCCGGACCCGCAGTTGCAGCGGAGCCGGCGCGAGGCGCTGGCCGGCGCGGACCCCGCGGCGTGACGGAGTTGCGGGCCGGAGTCGACATCGGCGGGACGAAAACCCTGGTGGTGGTGTGCGACGAGGAAGGAAGGGAACTCGGGTCCGCGTCCGCGCCGTCCGAATCGCACCGGGGCGGCGCGGCGATCCTCGACCGCGCGGCGGAGCTGGTCAGCTCGCTGGCGCCGGATCACGCGACGCTCGCCGGGGTCGGCGTCGGGGCGGCGGGCGTCGTTGATCCCGTGACCGGAACGGTGCTGGTCACCGGGGATTCGTTCACCGGATGGGCGGGCACTCCGGTCAACGCCGAGCTGTCCGTGCGGCTCGGCGGGGTGCCGGTCCGCACCGTCAACGACGTGGACGGATTCCTGCTCGGCGAGTTGCTGCCGGGCGAGCGGAACGTGCTCGGCGTCGCGGTCGGCACCGGGGTCGGCGGTGCGTTGTTCGTGGACGGGCGGCTGCTGTACGGCGGGGCGACCGGGGCCGGTGAGATCGGGCACATCGGCCGCTACGGGGAGGAACGCTGCACATGCGGGCAGATCGGACACCTTGAGGCGTACGCGGCCGGGCGCGCCCTGGCCCGCCGTTATGCCGAAGCGACCGGCCGGACCCTCACCGCGGAGGCAGTCGCCGCGGAAGCGCTCGCCGGGGACCAGGCCGCCCAGGCGGTATTCACGGAGGCGGGCCGGTTCCTCGGCGAGGCGGTCGCGGACGCGGCCGGACTGCTCGGCATCGCGACCTGCGTACTCGGCGGTTCGGTGGTGAAGTCCTGGGCTCTGCTCGAGAAACCGGTGCGGGAAGCGCTGGAGGAACGGCCGCTGCTGTCCGGGAAGCCGGTGTCCGTCCGGCTCTCCCGGCACGGGGCGAAATCGGTGGCGCTGGGCGCGGCCGGTCTCACTGCTGGTATTCACCGGTTACCGGACGTGAGCAACCCCTGAACCAGTCCTCTGTGGACCATCGAGAAAACCGCGGCGTCGGGGTATACGCTGTCGGGCACCGACGGAGCCGGGGGCAACGATGCGCGCGAAGCTGGGCGGAACGGGACAGGCGAGAACTGCGAGAGACCACGCGCGTGAGCGTGGTCTCCACCCCGCTGACAGCAGGTGACTTGGTCTATACCATTCCGGTGATCATTTCCCGTCCGGTGGCCAACGAGGGGATCCCATGCCCGTCATCAGGCGCAATATCGTCCCGCTGCGGTATTCCGACCCGAGCGTCGTCGCCTACGTGCGCAGCCCGAGCGACTGGATGGTGTCCAACTGCGGCTGGATCCGGGGCCGGGAAGGCGTTCTGCTCGTCGACACCTGCGGGACCGAACGCGACACGCTCGACCTGGTCAGCGACGTCCGCAAGTACTCGACCGTCGAAATGCCGCTCACGCTCGTGCTGACCCACGCGCACGGCACCCACCACAACGGGGCCGGGGTCGCGCTGCGCAACGGCGGCCGGATCCTGGCCGCGCCCACCGCGGTGCCGATCATCCGGTCCGGACCGCAGTGCAACGAGGAGATCTTCGACTGCGCGAACTGGGGCAAGCTCGAAGCGCCGCGACCCGAGTCGGTGCACGCGGTGATCGAACCGGTCGAGGTCGACCTGGGCGGCGTGGTCGTGGAGGTCGTCCCGTTTCCCGGGACCGCGCACACCGACGGCGACCTCGTGCTGTTCGAACCGCGCACCGGGACGCTCTTCACCGGCGACCTGCTGTCGGTCGGGTCCACGCCGTTCGCCGTGCACGGCTCGATCCCCGGCTGGCTGACCGCATTGGACTGGCTCGACAAAATGTTCCCGGACGTCCGCACCTTCGTGCCCGGGCACGGCGGGCTCAGCCACCCGGGCAGTTTCCCGGTCGCGGTGCTGCGCACTTATCTGCACTGGCTGCTCGACGCGACCGCCGGCGCGGGCACGCCGGACTTCGCCGAACTGGCCACGATCGCCCGCCGCCGCTGGCCCACGTGGACGGTCCCGGAACGGCACATCGGGAATCTGCTGCGCGCGCACGCCGACCAGCACGGGGAACGGCTCGCGTCCGCCGAGGCGATCCGCGCGATCCGCGACGCCGCCGGCGGCAAGATCGATCTCGACGCGCTGCTCGGACTCGGCAAGTCTTAATCCCGGGAAATCGATTCCCCGGAGCGGTTGCCGGAGCTCTTTCCCGACGCCCGCTCCGCTCGAGGACATCCGCGAAGGGCTCCTTGAATCTGATTCCCCTCGAGGAGTCGCTTACGGACCTCAGCATCGCCTCGATGCGGGAAATCCGCTTTCCCCCGGACAGCCAGAAGGGCGCCGCCGGGAATCCCGGCGGCGCCCTCACCGCTGATCACTAGCCGCGGCCCCCGCGGCACAGCTGCCGAAAAGAACGCTCAGGCGCTGGCCTTCTTGCGCGTCGCGCGCTTGCGAGCCGGCTTGGCCGGAGCCTCGGTGTCGCGCTCCTCGTAGGCCTTCACGATCTCGGCCGGAAGCCGGCCGCGGTCGGACACGGTGAAACCGTTGGCCTCGGCCCACTCGCGCATCGCCTTGTTGCGCTCGCGGTCCGCGGCGGTCGACGCCGGTCGCGGGGACTGCCCCGCGGCCATCCGGACCTTGCGGCCGCCGACCCGGCGCGAGGCGGCGACGTAACGGGCCAGCTCTTCCCGCAGTGCGGCAGCGTTCTCTTCGGACAGATCGATCTCGTAGCTCACGCCGTCGAGACTGAACGGGACGGTCTGTTCGGCGATGCTGCCGTCGATGTCGTCCACCATCTCGACATGGACTTTTTGCGCCATGGTTCGCGTTCCTTCACCTTCTACAGGATGTGCCTGCGATTACCCTATCGTGTCGAGTGACGGACCGCGCACCGCGACTCCATTCCTGTCCGGCCGCCCGTGCTTTCCCCTCCGGTTCCCGAACACCTTCGGTACCCAATCCGCGACTGCGCGCACCGTTCCTTGTCCCGCGCGGGTCCGGGCGGTCCGGGAGCCGGGGGAATGCGAGCGACTTTCGCGGCACTGGAAAATTTCCAGTCCTGCCTGCGCTATTCGCACGCGGTTTCCCGCTGAGCGGACGGGCGGGCCGACCCGGAAACGGCCGAAGGCCACCGGGTCGAAACCCGATGGCCTTCGGTGTGCGAGACGAAACGCGAGCTAGTTCCGCCCGGCGGGCGCACCCGTCTTCGGGTCGAGCGGGAGCTTGCCCGCCTGCGGCCGCCAGAAGTTGAACATGTTCCACAGTCCGCCCGCGCGAGTGTCGAACGAGCCGTCCCCGACCCGGCCGGAGAACCAGTTGTCCTCGATGAACTTCAGCACCGAGGTCTGGTCGGTCCGGGTGTGGTCGACGTAGTTCACCTTGCTGTAGGGCGAGATGACCAGCAGCGGAAGCCGCGGGCCGTAGCCGCACCGGTCGGCGTACCCGCCGAGCCCGGCCGGCTTGCCGGTGCAGACGGCCTGGTCCTGCGAGGCGTCCTGCGAGCCGTTGACGATCTTCGAGTTCTCGTGGTCGTACCAGCCGTCGGAGTCGTCATAGGCGAGCACGATCGCGGTCGAACGCCACTCCGGCGACTGCTGGATCTTGTTGATCTCGTCGACGACGAAATGCTGTTCGTCGAGCGGGTCGGAATAGCCGGCGTGCCCGTCCTGGTACTCCGGCGCCTTCAGGAAGCTCACCGCGGGCATCGAACCGGCCTTGAGCGAATCGTTGAAGTCGCTCATGTCGTACTGGTGGTTGGCCTGGTCGGTCTGCCCGATCGCCTGCACCGAGGACGGCGGCAGGTGGTGCGGGTTCGAAGTGGACTTGTAGTACTGGAAGGGCTGGTGGTGCGGGCTGTAGTCCACGGAGGACTGATTGCCGACGTTCGCGTGCTTCTGCCCGCAGACCGCGTAGCCGTTCTGGGTCCCGGTCGGCTTGAAGCCGCCCTGGAACCAGCCCCACGTGACGTGCCGGTCGTTCAGCAGGTCGCCGATGTTGCGGCCCTGCATCGCGCCGAGGTTGTCCTTCGAGGTGTGGTTCTTGCCCGAGCAGTCGTCCCACGCCGGGTCCGGGTCGTTGATCACGGTGCCGACGCCGTCCTTGTCGGGCGACGCGACGACGTAGGAGTCGCTCTTCGGCTCGTGCGTGACCGGGTCGACCGCCTGGATCCCGTGCGTCTGGCCGGAGATCAGGTTGATCGCGCCCGGGGTGGACGGGCCGAAGACGGTGTTGAACGAGTTGTCGCTCAGCGAGTAGTGCTGCGCGTAGTTCCACATGCCGGTGACGGTGTTGCCGTCGTAGTAGTCCATGACCAGGCCCGGCTCGCCGAACAGGACCGGCTGGCCGGTGCACTTGTCGGTCTCGGTCTTCTCGACGAACTTGTCCATCTTGCCGCCGTCGAACGCGGCCTGCTCGGCGCCGTAGCTGTGGTTCTGGTCGCAGGTGAGCGCCTGGTCCGGCCCGAGCCGCTTCGGGTTGTAGGCGTTCGGGTTGCGGGTGAGCAGCTTCTCGTCGAGGCCGTTGACCTTCGGCGTGTTCTTGGCCGCCTGGAACGGGGTGCCGTTCTCGTTGGTGGCGTTCGGGTAGGTGCCGAAGTAGTGGTCGAACGAGATGTTCTCGCCGAAGATCACCACGACGTGCTTGATCGGCGTGAGCGTGGGCAGCCCCGACGCCGGCAGCGGGTGCAGCGGCTGGGCCTGCGCGGACGACGCCGCGGAGCCGGTGACGATCGCGAGCACGGCCGCCGAGACGAGCGCGCCCGCACCGAGCAGGCGACGGCGCCGTCTGCCGAATGCTGTGTCCACTGAGGATTCCTCCTGGTTTCGCGGGTGGGGATCGGGGCGCGCCTCAGGCGAGGAGCGCCCGGCCGAAGTGGTCGCCGGGACCGGTGACGCCGGGCAGCGCGAAGAAATAGCCGCCGCCGAACGGGGAGATGTAGTCGACGAGCGGCTCGTCGATCAGCCGCTTCTGCACCGCCTCGAACTGGCGCTCGAGATCCTGCTGGTAGCAGGTGAAGACGAGGCCCATGTCGAGGTTGCCGTTGCCGTCCACGCCGCGGTCGTAGTTGACCGCGCGGCGCAGGATCCGGCTGTCGTCGGTCTGCGGCGTGCGCGGGTTCGCCTTGCGGATGTGGCTGGTGAGCGGGATGACGGTGCCGATCGGATCGTCGGCGTAGCGGGGTTCGTCCTGTTCGGACGCACCGTCCAGCGGAGCGCCGGTGTCGCGGCGGCGGCCGAACATGTTCTCCTGCTCGGTGATCGACACCCGGTCCCAGAACTCGACCAGCATCCGGATCAGCCGGATCACCTGGTAGCTGCCGCCGGTCGTCCACGCGGGCTCGCCCGCCCCGGACACCCACACCAGCCGGTCCATTTCGGACTCGCCCGGGTTCGCGATGCCGTCCTTGAACCCCATGAGATTGCGCGGGGTGCCGGACGGGCGGGAAGGCGAGCTGAAGCCGTTGATCTTCCAGCGCAGCTGCATTCCGCCGCGGGTCGCGCGGGTCAGGTCGCGCAGCGCGTGCAGCACGGTGTCCGGCTCGCTCGCCGACAACGTGAGCGACAGGTCGCCGTGACACTGCGGGGCGTCGAGCGCGTCGTTGGGGAACATGGTCATCGGCTTGAGTTTCTTGGGCTTGCGGTCGGCCAGCCCGTAGCGTCCGTCGAAAAGGGACGATCCGACGCCGACGATCACGCCGAGGTCGCTGTGCGGCACGACCGGCCCCAGCACCCCGGAGTCAGCGGGCGGCGCGGTGATGCCAAGTGCCGCCGGCGCGCCGCCGTTCGTGAGAAACCGCGCGCGGTCGGTGATTTCCTGAAACAGTTCGGTCAATTCGGCGCGATTCTCGGCGACCACGTCGAAGGACGCGATGATGCTCTGCGCCAGCGGCTTGCGGAGAATCGCGGCCTGTTTGGGGCCATGGAACGGAACGGTGGCGGGCGAGTCCTCGCTCGCACTCGCTGTCACGCCGATTCCGGCGGCCGCGGTGATCCCCGCGCCGACGACAGTGCGGCGAAGGAAAGACCGGCGGGAGGATTCCGTCGTCACGAGGTCCTCCTCGGCTCCGCGATCGCGGCGATCGGAGCGAGCAGTTCGGTCAATTCGCTGACGTCAGCGTTGAGCTTCTGCCGCTGCGGCGCGGACAACTGGCTCACCGGGGTCCACGAGTTGTCCGGCTTCTTGGCACTGTCGAGCGCGGCGGCGGTGCGCTTCATCCAGCTGTCCACCTTGGACAGTGCCGGATAGCGCGGGGCGAGCACCGGGCGCAGGACGTCGAGGACCGCCTGGGTCCCGTCGAGATTCGCGCGTGCGGTGGCGAGATTGGTGCCGCTGCCGTAGTCGGTGCGCGCGGTCAGTTCGAATTGCAGGGTGTTCTCCACGATCTCGTGCGCGCGCAGGCCGAGGTCGTTCGGATCGACCTGGCTGTCCGCAAAGGACTTGCGGAGTTTCTGCACGTCGCTGTCCAGCTGATCGGCCACCGGGGCCAGGGCGGCGAGGTCTTCGTTGTGCCACAGACCGGATTCGAGCCGGTGGAATCCGGTGAAGTCCGAGCTCTTGGCGCCGTCGGGCTTTCCGTCGGCGGTGCCGTTGATAGCTTTGTCGGAGTCGCCGAAAGCGTTGTAGGCCGCGCCGAGGCGTTCGTAGTCGAGATGCGCGACGAGCCAGGCAGCCTGGCTCGCGCCGCGATCGTTGCCGCGGACGGCGTCCTTCAGCTTGCCGACGTCGGCGGCCAATTGGCCGAGGCCTTGCGTCACATGCGCTTGATAGGACTTCAACGGCCCGAGCAGGTCGTTCTGCGTCACCGGCGCGACGCCCGGGCCACGTTCGGAGCCACCGCTCACCGTGACGCTCGGCCCGACAAGCGCCGACGAATCCTCAGGGAGACAACGGAAGGCGTAGGTTCCGTTGCCGAGCGTCACCTGCAATGGCCGGGTGGTTCCGCTGCCGAGTCCCTCGACCTCGCCGTAAACGACGCCGGTCGCCGGGTCGATCAGATCGACCTCGGAGGTCACGGACCCGGTGTTGTGCAGGTGAAAGGTCTGGACCCCAGGTCGTGGATCCGCCCAGCCCTGCCCGCAGGCCGACCGCGAGATCTGGATCTCGGGATCCTGCGCCGAAGCCCCGTCCGGCCACACGGCGAACGCGATGCCCGCCGCCACGACCGCACTCGCGACCCCGCCGCCGATCCAGCGGGCGCGCACAGACCCCGGCACAGTTTCCTCCCTGCCACACGTTCGGACTACCGGGACGGAATTATGCGTGCGGAAAGTGAAGAAACCCTGGTCGAGCGCGTCACCTAGCCGGGAATTCACCAGGACTTCAACCGGGAAACGGAATAAAACGGATATAGCCGTCAAAGCGTAGGGTAATGGGCTGTCCAGTTCGCCGCTTATGACACTTCCCAGAGCGGCCAAGAGACTCGAGGTTCCCGCAGCCCCAACCGCCACCGATGCACCCAGCAATCGAGGCGCCCAGCCCCGCCCCCGCACCCCGATACGAAGCCTCCCCGCGGTCAGCACAATCCAGCTTCGGGGTGCCCCACGCAACCCCCAAAAACCAGCAGGACAACCGCCCCGATTCCGCTAGCGTGAACCAGTCAGCACGAAGGGCGGGAACCATGAACCACACCGAACTCACCGACCGTTTCGCGGCACTGACCACCGCCCACCTGGCCGACGGCTGCCTCCGCGCCCGGCTGACCGTGCGATGCGCACCTGCCGGAACCAAAGCCGTTGTCCCCGGACTCAAACTCGCCGGACGAGTCCTCCCCGCCCGGCACGCGGGCAGTGTCGACGTCTTCCTCGAAGCCCTCACCTCCGCACAACCCGGCGACGTGCTCGTCGTCGACAACCTCGGACGGCTGGACGAGAGCTGTGTCGGCGATCTCATCACCGCCGAAGTCGCGGCGGCAGGCCTCAGCGGCATCGTCATCTGGGGCCTGCACCGCGACACCGCGGAACTGCGCGAGATCGGCCTCCCGGTGTACAGCCTGGGCTCGTTGTCCACCGGCCCCCTGCACCTCAACGACCGCGCAGCCGACGCGCTGGAGGCCGCGACCGTCGGCGAATGGACCCTGACCACCGACGATCTCGTGTTCGGCGACGACGACGGCGTGCTCTTCGTCCCGGCCTCCCAAGCCGAGGAGGTATTCCGGCTCGCGGAGTCCATTCGCGACACCGAGCACCGGCAGGCGGCGAAGATCCGCGACGGCGTCACGCTCCGCGAACAGGTTCGGTTCAGCGAATTCCTGGCCCGCCGGGAAAGCGACCCGTCCTACACGTTCCGGCAGCACCTCCGCGCGAAAGACGGCGCCATTGAAGAATAAAACCGCCCTCGTCACCGGCGTCGGGAGGAAAGCCGGTATCGGCACGGCAATCGCCGAGCGTCTGAGGGAAGCCGGCTGGATCTCCGAATCCCTGCGCGAGGCGATCAAGCAGCACACGCCACTCGGCCGGGCCGGCACGCCACGGGACTGCGCGGGTCTCGTCGTGTTCCTGTGCGGACCTGAAGGCGGCTGGGTGAACGGTCAAGTCCTCGTCGCCAACGGAGGTGCGGCATGAACGACAAACATCTCGCCTACGTCCTGCTCCCCCGCGGCGAAAGCGTGCTGCTGATCCGCCGCGCGCCGGGGACTTTCCTCGGTGGGCATTGGGAATTCCCTGGCGGCACCGTCGAACCCGGCGAGGCTCCGGAGGCCACCGCGGTGCGGGAAGTCGCCGAGGAAACCGGACTGCGCGTACGGCTCGCCGGGGAGCGGACCCGCCAATCCTGGCCGGACCGCACCGGCAAACCGTTCACCGTGCACGCCGCCTACTACGACGCGCACCCGGAATTCCTCGGCGACCTTCAGCTCAACCCGGCCGAACACGACGACCACCGCTGGCTGACCCCCGCGGACGCGGCCGGACTCCCCCTGTCCGACCACGTCAGGCAGGTATTGCTCGGCTGAAGTCCCGAGCCAGCTGCGCGGCCCGGTCCCGCAGCAGCGACCGGGCCCGCGCCACACACCGGTCCTCGTCCGGCTCCAGATCGGTCAGCGCGTACACCCCGGCGAAGCCCGCTTCCTGCCATTCCGGCGCGGACAGCAGGCATCGACCGGCCAACGCGACCACCGGGGTGTCACCCGCTGCCCGGAGAACACCCACCGGTGCTTTTCCGTGCAGCGACTGGGTATCCAGCGACCCCTCGCCGGTGACGACGAGCCGGGCGTCGCGAGCCGCGGCCGGGAAACCGAGCAATTCCAGCAGCAACTCGATGCCCGGCCGAAGGCGAGCGCCGAGTCCGGTGAGCACACCGAACCCGACGCCGCCTGCCGCGCCAGCGCCCGGGGTGGTGGCGTGCGCGGAGCCCACAACTTCGGCCCAACGGGTCAACCCGCGTTCCAGCAACGCGATCTCGGAGGGGCCGGCGCCCTTCTGCGACCCGTACACCGCGGCCGCGCCATCCACACCCAGCAACGGGTTGTCCACATCGGACGCCAGGACAATGTCCACTTCGGGCAGTCCGGACAGATCCACTGTGGACAACTCCGCCAACGCCGCGCCGCCCGGCGGAAGCGGCGTACCGGAAGCGTCGAGCAACCGCGCGCCCAACGCTGTCAACAACCCGGCCCCGCCGTCGGTGCAAGCGCTGCCGCCGACGCCGAGCACGATCTGCGTCGCCCCGGCGGCACGGGCGGCCGCGATCAGCTCGCCCGTGCCGTAGCTCGACGCGGTCAGCGGTTCCGGCCGGCCGCCGGGCAGCCGGTGGAGGCCGGACGCCTCCGCCAGCTCGACCACGGCGACCGTCCCGCGCAGCGCGTAGTACGCGGTGATCCGGCGGCCCGTCGGGCCGGTCACCCGCACCGGGATCTGCCGGAACCCGGCGGCGACAGCGGCGGCGACTGTCCCGTCGCCGCCGTCCGCCACCGGCAGCTGCCGCACCGGCTCGCCGGGCGCGACCTCGGCGAACGCCGCGGCCACCACCTCCGCGACCTCCGCCGCGGTGAGCGAGCCCTTGAACTTGTCCGGAGCGACCAGAACCGTCACGCCGCGGCCTTGAACGCTCGCCAGTCGCCGATTTCCGTGATGTCCCGCAGCTGCACGTGCGACGTCTGCGGCCGCCGCAGCAGCATCGCGAACGCCGAACTGCCGTCGGCCAGTTCGATCACGCCCAGCTCCAGCTCCGGCGGTTCGGACGGGAGCACGCGGTCGCGCAGCTGGTCCAGCGGGATGTCGTAGACCTCGCCGGAGATCGCCGCGCCGCCGTGCGCTACCGGCACGAGTGCCGGGCATTGCCCGCCTACCGAGTAGAACCGGTACTTCGCGGCCGTGGTCGTTTCGGCCACCAGTGGAGCGCCGTCGAGCAGATGGTGCAGAGGTTCGCCGCGCATCGCGCCGCCGTTGAGGAACATCAGAGGCATTTGTCGGTCCCTTTCTTCTCAGAGGATCGCCTTCACCACGTCGATTCCGAAATAGACGGTGAACACGAGCGCGAGCACGGTGAGGATCCACCCCGCTTCACGCCACTTCCCGCGGAAGGTCTTGATCAGCACGAACGCGATGAGGCCCGCGCCGACGCCGTTGGTGATGGAGTAGGTGAACGGAATGAGCGCGACCGTCAGGAACACCGGGATCGTGTAGTCCGGGTCGTTCCACGGGATATTGCGGCATTGCGCCACCATCATCCCGCCGATCACCACGAGCGCGGGCGCGGCGGCCTGCGCCGGGACGATGCCCGCGATCGGCGTGAACAGCAGCGTCGCCCCGAACAGCAGTCCGGTCACGACACTCGCCAGCCCGGTCCGCGCGCCCTCCCCGACGCCGGCCGCGGACTCCAGGAACACGGTGTTCGGCGACGAGCCGGTCAGCCCGCCCGCGATCGCCCCGGCCCCGTCCACGAACAGGATCCGGCCCATCCTCGGCACCCGGCCGTTCTCCGACAGCCCGGCCTCGGCAGACACGCTGGTGATCGTGCCCATCGCGTCGAAGAAGCCGGACAGCACCAGGGTGAACAGGAAGATCGTCGCGGTCAGCGCGCCCGCCTTGGCGAATCCGCCGAACAGGTCGATGTGCCCGAGCAGCCCGAAATCGGGAGCCGCCACGACCGAATCCGGCAGCGTCGGAGTCGTCAGGCCCCAATCGCCGACGCCGAATCCGTCGTGCAGCACCACCGCGAGCACGGTGGCGGCGGCGATGCTGATCAGCACCGCGCCCGGCACCTTCCGCGCCATCAGCACGGTCATCAGCAGCAGGCCGAAGCAGAACACCGCGATCGGCAGGCCGTGCAGATGCCCTCCGAGGCCGAGCCGCACCGGGACAGTCGTATGCGCCGCGTCCGGGGTCCGCGTGACGAACCCGGCGCTCACCAGGCCGACGAGCGCGATATAGAGCCCGATGCCGACGGTGATCGCGGTTTTCAACGGACCCGGAATCGCGTTCATAATGCGTTCCCGGACGCCGCTGACCGCCATCAGCACAATGCAGACGCCTTCGAGCACTACCAGCCCGAAAGCCTGCGCCCACGTCATCGACGGGGCCATCTGGAACGCGACGATGCCGTTGATGCCGAGACCGGCGGCGAGCGCGAGCGGCGCGTTGCCGACGAGTCCCATGAGGACAGTCATCACCGCGGCGGCGAGCGCGGTCGCCGTGGTCACTTGCGCGGCGCTGAGTTTCGCGCCGGTGATGTCGGCGGAAGCGCCGAGGATGAGCGGGTTGAGCAACACGATGTAGGCCATCGCGACGAACGTGGTCAAGCCGCCGCGTACTTCCCGGCCTACGGTGGTGTTGCGAGCGCGCAGTTCGAACAGTCGCTCCACAATGGACTTGCGCTGGGGTCCGGGAGCCGAGGTCACCGCTTCGTCGAGGCGTACCTGGGTCATGCGTCCTCCCCTTGCCGGTGGGTGTGCCGCACGCACCCCTGGCATGCGCGAGGGGCGCCCACGGCGGGACGTTTGCGTTTTTCTGGTGCTCCGGTCAGCACCGGGAGGGTGGCCCGGTGGGGTGGGGCGGGGGACGCTGAAGCCGATTCTGACCGGCATCAGCACTCGCCGAGGCTCAGTACTCGATCCGGTCGGGTCGGCCTAGCCAGGCGGAGAACGGGGCGAAAGCGTCCGGTGTGGACACTCGCGAAACCGGGGTCTGCCACGTTTCGCGCGGGTGGTCGAAAAGCTCGTAGAAGGCCCGGTCGTCGAAGTCGGCTCGGGCGGCGTCGTCGCGATCGGCGGCGTAGAGCACGCGGTCCACGCGGGCCCACAGCGACGACGCGAGGCACATCGGGCACGGCTCGCACGAGGAGACGAGCACGCAGCCGGCGAGGCTGAACGTGCCGAGCGCCTGGCAGGCCGCGCGGATCGCGACCACCTCGGCGTGCGCGGTCGGGTCGAGCGAGGGGGTGACGCGGTTGACGCCGGTCGCGACGATCTCGCCGTCCTTCACCACCAGCGCGCCGAACGGGCCGCCGCCGTCGGCGACGTTCTTCTCGGCGATCCGCACGCATTCGGCGAGCCAGGCGCGTTCGACGTCGGCATCGATGGACACGGTCATGACGGTACTGCTCCCAACAGCTCAGGTTTCGGTGTGCTCAGGACCAGGCCGGGCCGGCCGGCGGGGCGTCGTCGCGCAGGACGGTGCCCTCGATCAGGCCGTAGGGCCGGTCGGCGGCGTAGAACACCTCGCCGGGGTTGTCGAGCCCGAACGGCTCGAGGTCGACGAGGAAGTGGTGCTTGTTCGGCAGCGAGAAGCGGATCTCCGCGATCTCCGGGACGGCTTCCAACACGGCCTCCCCCATCGCGTACAGCGTCTGCTGCAGGGACAGGCTGTGCGTGCCGCCGAACGCGTCGAGCAGCGTGGCGAGCGCGGTTTCGTGCGCGTGCGCCCAGTCGGTCTCTTCGACGGAGAACCGCCAGGTCGCGGATACCGCGGTGGCGAGGATCCGGTCCTTCACCTCGGCCAGCGTGGTGTATTGGTCGCGCGGGAAGCCCCAGAATTCGGAACCGGTGGAGTTGAGCACGGTCAGGTCTTCGACCCCGCCGAGCACCCAGGCCCGCTCGCCGTCGTAAGTGACGCGCGTGGTGCGCGTGCCCGCTCCGGACCGCGCGAACGAATGGTGCGCGGGACGTCCGCCGACCTGAAGCCGTTCCCACGGATGGGCCACGATCCCGACCCGGGCGAGGTGGATGCTCTCCTGCGTGGACACGAAGTGCCGGGCCAGCCGCAGCGCGAAGTCCTCGATCTCGCCGATGCCGTCGCGGGCGAAAGCGAATACGGTGTTCTTCTGCGTGTCGGTGGCCAGCACCTTGTCGTTGGCCCCGGTCAGGTGGGTGTCGCTCATGTCGCCCGACAGCGACACGCTCACGGTGAGGTCGGTGATGCGGTGCTCGCCACCGTCACCGGCGGCACGGTCGACGCGGACCAGCCGGTTTTCGGCCTTCCCGTAGCGGTTGTCGCCAAGAACGATCGCCATTGGTCATCCCTTCTCGTTCGCTCGCCGAGTGAGTACACCTGGCGCGGCGTGGCCCGGGCCACGGCAGATCCACCGAAAGCGGCGGCCGCGAACGGCCGGTTTTTCGTAGTTTCCGCCAAACCCCTCTGGTGTGCGGTACTGATGGGCGGAAGGAGGCGCGCATGCGGCTGGGTGCACTGCTCGACACCCCGGAGCTGGGGTTGCGGCTGCTGGCGGGCGAGAACGCGCGCGACCGGGAGTTCGGCCGCGTCTTCCAGGCGACCCTGCAGGACCCGACGCGGTACCTCGACGGCGGCGAGATCGTGCTCTGCGGCCTGCGCTGGCTGCCGGGGCCGGCGGACGCGGACGCGTTCGTCGGCAAACTGGCCGCCGCGGGCGTGACCGCGCTCGGGGCGGGCACCGCCGAGGTCGGCGGCCCGGTGCCGGACTACCTCGTGGCCGCCTGCGAACGCGTCGGCCTGCCGTTGTTCGAGGTGCCGGTGTCGGTTTCGTTCGCGACCGTGGCCGAGCGGGTGATCCTCGGCCTGGCCGCGGAACGGTCGGCTCCGGCTCGCGATTCGCACCGGCGGCTGGTGGCCGCGGTGACCTCCGGCCACGGGCTGTCCGCGCTGGTCAAGGCGGGTGCCGAGGAGTTGGGCACCGACTGTCTCGTGCTGAGCGCGACCGGACAGCAGCTCGCTGGCGGTCCGGAATTGCCCGCCGCGCGCCGCACCGCGCTGGCTCGCCGGTTCCTGCGCGCCGAACGGCTGCCGTGCCAGGACGGTCCGGTCACGCTGCTCGGCGCGGCCGGACGCTCCGGGCACCGGATCGCGAGCTGGTTCCTGGTGGTGGAGGGCGATCCGGCGCAGTGGACGTCCGCGCGCCGCGAGCTGGCCCTGGAACTCGCGGCGCTGGTCGGGCTCGAGCGGTCCCGGGTGGACGAGGCCCGCCGGATCGAGAACCGGGCGGCCGAACCGCTGCTGCGGCTGGTGCTCTCCGACGACGCCGCGCCGGGCGAGCTGACGTCCCGGCTGTCCGCCGCCGGGTTCGCCCCGCAGGAACCGGTGACGACGCTGTCCGCCGAGGTCCGCGGCGGCGGGCCGGGCCTCGCGCAGGTGCTGGTGGAGGAGCTGCTGGCGACCACCGGACAGCCGGTGCTCGTGGCGACCGTCGACGGCGAGACGTTCGGTCTCTTCTCCTCGCGCGACACCGAAACGTTGCGGGAAGCGGTGCACACCATCGAACCCGCGCTCGGGTCCGCGCGGCTGACGCTCGGCCTCAGCCGCGCCGCGGACGCCGCCGGTCTCCGCGCCGGCGTGCAGGAAGCCCGGCACGCGCGCACGCTGGCGGCGATGACGCCGGGCCGCGCGACTGTGTTGTCCGGAGACGAAGTGGCTTCACATTTGCTGCTGCTCGCCGCCGTGCCGGAGGGCTTGCGCCGGACATTCGGCGAAAAAGTACTGGGCCCGGTACTCGCGTACGACGCGGCGCACGGTTCCGAACTGATAACGACACTCAAGGCGTTCCTCGAACATTCGGGATCGTGGACGCAGACGGCGGCCACTCTGCACTTGCACGTGAACACCCTGCGATACCGGATCACCCGGATCGGCGAACTCACCGGACGCGATCCGAGCCGGTTCGCCGATCGCGTGGATCTTTATCTGGCGGGCTGCTTCACGCAGAACTGGGGGTGGTCTTGACCATCCGTCCGAAATGTCCTGCGGAAACGCCGACGGCGGCGATTTCCCGTACCCCGTAACGGAAATCCAAACAGTACGCTTATCCGTAAAGAGTTATTGGGAATACTTGACCATTCGATGACACGCGACGGCACTCGGGAGGAGGATGCACCATCCGACCGGGCGTCCTACTCTGTGGTCATGTACATCGCCTTGCTGTCCTACACCGCACCTCGAAACGAAGTCGACTACGCACTGGCGGAACATGCGGAGTGGCTGCGAAGCCAGTTCGAGCATGGATTGTTCCTCGTTTCCGGAAAAGGAAACGAGGACGCCGACCAGGTCATCATCACCCGCCCGTGCCTGCGCGGCAAGCTCGACGCCGTGCTCGCCACCGATCCCCTCGTGCTGCAACGGCTCGCGCATTACCGCGTGATCGAATTCACCGCCACCCGCACCGCGGGCGAGTTCCTGACCGTCAACGAGGCGCTCGCCTCCTGATCGCACGCTCCACGCAGATCGATCGAACGCCCGGACGCAGGTGGCCTCCGGACCGCTCCGCCCGCCACCTGCCGGACGTACTCCCGCCGCGAACTCGCCTATGATCACGCGAGATCTTTCGTTCCGGCCCGGGAGACCGCATGCAAACGCCCGACCTCGTGTTCCGAGGCCGTCGCCTCACCAGTGACCGCGCCCTGGTGATGGCCATCATCAACCGCACTCCCGACTCGTTCTACGACAACGGTGCGACCTTCGAAGAAGCACCCGCGCAGGCGGCCATCCGCCGCGCGCACGCCGAGGGCGCCGACCTGATCGACATCGGCGGCGTGCCCGCCGGCAAGGGCCCCGAGGTCACCGCGGCCGAGGAGATCCGCCGCGTCGTGCCGACCGTCGAATGGGCCCGCGAGAACTTCCCCGACCTGGTCATCAGCGTGGACACCTACCGCGCCGAGGTCGCCGACGCCGTCTGCCGCGCGGGCGCGGACCTGGTCAACGACAACTGGGCCGCGGTCGAACCGGAAATCCTCGACGTCGCCGCCGAACACGGCGCGGGCTACATCTGCTCGCACACCAACGGTCTCGTTCCGCGCACCGAAGCCGTCCGGCCGGTGTACGACGACGTCGTGGCCGCGGTGGTCGAAGGCACCACCGCGCTCGCCGAGCGCGCGCTCGCCGCGGGCGTGCCGCGCGAGGGCATCATGATCGACCCCTGCATCGACTTCGGCAAGAACTCCTACCAGTCGCTCGAACTGCTGCGGCACGTCGACACGCTGGTCGCGACCGGCTGGCCGGTGCTGATGGCGCTGTCGAACAAGGACGTGATCGGCGAAACGCTGGACCTCCCGGTCGGCGAACGGGTGATCGGCACGCTCGCCGCCACCGCGGTGTCCGCGATGCACGGCGCGGCGATGTTCCGCGCGCACCAGGTCCGCGAAACGCGGCAGGTCGCCGAGATGGTGGCGAGCATCATCGGCACCCGGCCGCCGGCGAACGTTGTACGGTCGGTCTGATGCGCGAGATCTTCCCCGGGAACCAGGACCGCACCGAGGCCGACGTCGAGCAGCTCTATGTCTATCCGGACGTGCCGAAATGGCTCGCGGTGAACTTCGTGTCCAGCGCGGACGGAGGGATCACCGTCGAGGGCCGCTCGGGCGGGCTGTCGACGCCCGCGGACCGCATCGTCTACCGGCTGGGCAACGACCTCGCCGACGTCGTGCTGGTCGGCGCGGGCACCGCACAGGCCGAGGGTTTCGAGGGCCTGCGGCCGGACGAGAAAACCGCTGAGCGGCGGCGCAGGCACGGGCTGGCCCCGATCGCGCCGATCGCGGTGGTCAGCACCGGCCGTTCGCTGCCGCCGGAAGCCCCGGTGATCACCAAGGCGCTGGTGCCGACGATCGTCATCACGAGCGCGGCGACCGACCCGGAACTGCGCGCGGCGTGGGCGGCGGCCGGGGCGGACGTCCTGATCGCCGGGACCGGCGACCCAACGCTGCACGAAGCCACCGGCGACCCCGCCCTGCACGCCGATCCGGACGAGCAGCGCCCGCGCCCCCGGCACGGCGACGTCGACCTGCGGGCCGCGGTGGACGAACTGGCCCGGCGAGGCCTTCGCCGGATCGACTGCGAGGGCGGACCGCATCTGTTCGCGTCGCTGCTGGCCGCGGGCGTGGTGGACGAACTGCGCCTGACGGTGGCGCCGATGCTGATCGCTGGGGACGCGCCGCGCGTCGCGATGGGCGCGGCCATCGACCCGCAGCAGCTCGACCTGCTTTCCGCCTTGGTGGACGACAACTCACTACTGTTGCGGTATCGCGTCCACTGACCCGGGGAGGGCTCGTGGCCAAGACCGCTCTGCGCGATGTGCGCGTCTTCGACGGGCGAGAGCTCACCGAGCCGCGCACCGTCGTGATCGACGGGTCAGTCCTCGGCACGGATCCCGCTGGGGCACGGGAAATCGATGCCGCCGGGGCGACGCTGCTGCCCGGGTTCATCGACGCGCACGTCCACTTGACCGCGCCTGAGCAACTGGCCGACCTCGCCGTGTGGGGGGTCACGACCGCGCTGGACATGGGGTGCTTCCCCGCCGAGCGCGTAGCCGCTTTGCGGGCGGCGGGGCCGGCGGACTTCCGCAGCGCCGGTCCTCCGGCGATCGGTCCCGGCGGCATGCACGCCCGGATTCCAGGGATGCCCGCGTCCTCGATCGTGACGACCGCGGACGCGGCTGTCCGGTTCGTCGAGGAGCGGTCGCGGAAGGGGTCGACTACGTCAAAGGCATCGCGGAGGCTCCCGGCGACGGCGGGCCGCCTGCCGAAGCGTTGCAGGCGCTGGTCGACGCGGCGCGGGAACGGGGTCTGGACACTGTCCTGCACGCGGCCACTCCCGGCGCGTACCACTTGGCGGTGGCGACCGGAGCGCGGTTCGTCACGCATGTGCCGACGGTCGGCCGGATCGCTGCCGAGAACGTCGCGGCGATGAAGGCCGCTGGGCAGACGGCTGTTCCGACGCTCACGATGATGGAAGCGGCGCTCGCCCGCTTCGCCGGCGCGGCTGGGGATTTCGTGGCCAACGCGGCCGCGCTGCACGCCGCAGGGGTCGAGATCCTCGCCGGTACCGACGCCAACGCCCAGCCCGGAGCCCCGGCCGAGGTCGCACACGGGTCGAGCCTGCACCGCGAATTCGAGCTGCTGGCCGAGGCCGGGTTGACCCCGGCGGAAATCCTGCGTGCCGCGACGGTCGACCCGGCCCGGGCGTTCGGGCTGACCGACCGAGGCGAGATCCGGCCCGGACTGCGGGCGGATCTGATCCTGGTCGAAGGCGATCCGGTGGCGGACCTGTCGGCGACGCGGGCGATCCGCGCGGTGTGGTGTGCGGGGACGGGAATCTAGCCGAGGTCCAGGAAATACCGGTCGAACACTGCGCCGTCCTCGCTGAGCTGACCGCTGAGCGTGAACCTCGTCCGCCGCGCCACCGCACTCGAACTCGCGTCTTCCGGCTCCACCTTGATCACCGCCCGCGTCGCGAACCCGCGCCCCCGCCACCGGGGATAGCGGCCATAAGCCACGTTCACCTCCCCGGCCTGAGATGCCTACGCGTCGTCCGGCCGCGATGGCGACAAGACGAGCATGCCGTCGGACAAGTCCTCAAGACCGCTGAACGGCATCGTCGGCTTCCTCGAAAGTCTTCTGCGCCTTGGCCAGTTCGTCGGCCGCCCGTGCCGCGCGCTGCTCCGCCTCGGCGAGCCGTTCCCGCAATTCGGTCACGCGGTCGTCGGCCTGTTCGGCTGTCCGCTCCGCGCGCTGCAGATTCCGCTCGGCCTCCGCCCGCGCCCGCACCGCCTGCCGCCGTTCGAGCGCGCGGACCCGGGCTTCCTCCTCGGCCTTCCGGTCCTTTTCGGACTGCCGGGTCTTCTTGGCGGGCGCGGGATTCGTCGGCAGCGACAGCCAGCGGTCGGCGTCCTGACGAGCCTTCGACGTCAGCCGTCCGGCCAGCGCCAGCCGGGCGACGTCGGCGTCCGCCACGATCGCCTCCAGCGTCTCCTCCACCTCGCGCTCGACGGAATCGCTCAAGCCGGTCGCGTCCCGCACGATCCGCTGCACCAGCTCCGCCCGCTGGTGCGCCAGTTCGCGCAGCCGGGAGCCGTCGAGCTTCTCGTGCGCTTCGCGGAGCTTGTCGCCCAGCGACGCCAGCTCGGACAGCGGAGCGGACCCGTCGCGCGCCAGGCGGTTGAGGTACGCCGCGGCCGCGGTCGGCTTCCGCAGCGCGCGGATCCGGCGCGCCAGCTCGACGTCGCCCGCTTCCTTCGCCGCGCGGGCGGCCGCGGTGCGCTCAGCGACGAAGTCGGCCGGATCACCTGCGTAGAGCCGGTCGGCGACGGTATCGAAATCCGAGGTTGCCACGTGTGCCACCGAACCACACGAGTAGTCCGAACGCGACGCAACGCGTAACGTGGACGTCCACCCATCAAGGTCGAGTGAAGCGGGACGGTGCCCATGACGCCTCCGGGCCGGCTCGCGCTGACGGCCAGCCCCCTGGTCGCCGGCGCGCTCAAAGCACTGCAAATCGCGACCGAGCTGCCCGTCGCGATGGGCGGACCGGTGTCGGCCGCTTCCCGCTCGCACGTGATCGACCAGCTGCGCGGCACCGCCACCCGGTCGTTGCAGCACGTGCAGGTGGACACCGGGGCCGGGCTGGGCGGCAAAGCAGTGGCCCTGGCGCGGCCGTCGACGGTGGTCGACTACCTCAGCGCACAGGGCATCACGCATAAATACGACCACGCGGTGGCGCCCGAACGGCTGCGCGCGATGGTGGCGCTCCCGGTGCGCGTCGGCGAGACCACGCGCGCGGTGCTGTACGCGGCGTCCCGAGAGTCGATCGCGTTCGGCGACCGGCTGTTGCACGCGGCGACCGCGGTGGCGACGCGGCTGGGTCGCGACATCGAGGTCGAGGAAGAAGTACAGCGCCGGCTGGCCGCGCCGACGGTCGTCCCGCCAGCCGAACGCGGCGACCTGCACGCCGAACTCACGGCCATCGCCGGGTCGATCGCCGACGAAACCGCCCGGCAGCGGCTGCTGGCGGTGTGCGAACGGCTGCGTCCGGAGCTGGACCTGCCGGGCGTCGCGCTGACCCCGCGCGAGGTCGACGTGCTGCGGCTGGTCAGCGAGGGCTGCACGAACGACGAGATCTCCGACCGGCTAGGCCTGCTGCCCAACACGGTCAAGTCGTATCTCAAGCACGCGATGCGGAAACTGGCGGTGTCCAACCGGGTGCAGGCAGTGAACCGGGCGCGGGCCGCTGGGCTCCTTCGTTAGCGCGTCCGATGCGACGATGGCCGGATGAGGCGACTGAGCGGAGTCACGATCGATTGCGCCGAACCGGCTGTGCTGGCTGGCTTTTGGAGCGCGCTACTCGACCGGCCGGTTTCCGCAGAGCACGCCAGACCGGACTGGGCGACGGTCGGCTCGCGGTTCGACCCTGCTCCCCGGCTGACGTTCCAGCGCGTTCCCGAGCCGAAGCGCGGCAAGGTGCGGCTGCATCTGGACGTCGAAGTGGACGACATCGACGAGGCCCGGGCGCGGATCGAGGAGCTGGGCGGGCGCTGGACCGGCGAGCGCCACGACTATCCCGGCGAGGGCGTCGTGCTGGGGATGACCGATCCCGAGGGGCACGAGTTCTGCGTCGTCCAGTACTTCTGAACGCACCCTCCATGTGGGGTGGCTGGATCCGGTCCGGCGAGCGAAAATCACCCGCGCGGGCAGTGCGGCCCGCTGACGCGAAGGGATCGGCACGTGTTTTATGACCTCAGTGTCCGCGACTTCCTCGACCGCGCCGAAACGGTGTACCCGGACCGGGTCGCGGTGGTGGACGAACCCGCCCAGCCCGCGCAGTCCTGGGGCTCGGTGACCTACCGCGAACTCGCCCGCCGCGCCCGCGCGCAGGCGGCGAACCTCGACGCGCTCGGCGTTCCCGTCGGCGGCCGGGTCGCCATCGTCTCCCACAACTCCGCGCGGCTGCTGACGTCGTTCTTCGGCGTCTCCGGCTGGGGCCGCATCCTGGTTCCGGTGAACTTCCGCCTCGCCGCCGCCGAGGTGCGCTACATCGTCGAGCACTCCGGCGCCGAGGTCTTGCTGCTCGACCCCGAGCTGAAACCGTTGCTGGACAGCGTAACCGCGAAACACGTGTTCGTCCTCGGCGAGGACGACGACAAAATCTGGGGCGGTGCGGGCGAACCGCGACCGTGGTCCGCCGACGAATCCGCGACCGCCACGATCAACTACACCTCCGGCACCACCGCGCGGCCGAAGGGCGTCCAGCTCACGCACCGCAATTTGTGGCTCAACGCCACCACTTTCGGCCTGCACACCACGCTCAGCGACAACGACGTGCTGCTGCACACGCTGCCGATGTTCCACGCGAACGGCTGGGGCATGCCGTACGCGGTCACCGGTCTCGGCGGACGACACATCGTGCTGCGCAAAGTGGACGGCACCGAAATCCTGCGCCGCGTACAGGAACACGGCGTGACGATCATGTGCGCCGCCCCCGCCGTCGTCACCGCGGCGCTGGACGGCGCCGCCTCCTGGGACGGCGAGATCCCCGGCCGCGACCGGGTCCGGATCGTGGTGGCCGGCGCGCCGCCGCCGACCCGGACCATCGAACGCGTGCGTGCCGAACTCGGCTGGGAGTTCATCCAGATCTACGGCCTGACCGAAACCTCGCCGCTGGTCACGGTCAACCGTTTCCGCAGCGAATGGGCCGACCTGGACCCGCACGAGCAAGCGAAACTCCTGGGCCGCGCCGGCGCCCCGGCACTGGGCGTCCGCGTCACGATCGACGCCGACGGCGAGGTCCTCACCCAAAGCAACCACAACCTCGACGGCTACTGGGAAAACCCGGACGAGACCGCGCGGGTCCAGGAAGGCAACTGGTTCCACACCGGCGACGGCGGCACCTTCACCGACGGCTACCTGACCATCGCCGACCGCAAGAAGGACGTCATCATCACCGGCGGCGAGAACGTCTCGTCGATCGAGGTGGAAGACGCGCTGAACTCGCACCCGGCCGTCCGGGAAGCCGCGGTGATCGGCATCCCGGACGAGAAATGGGGCGAGCTGGTCACGGCGCTGGTGGTGACGGACGGAACCGAGGTGACGGCGGACGAGCTGATCACGCACTGCCGCCAGCACCTGGCCGGGTACAAATGCCCGAAGCGAGTCGAGTTCCTCCCGGAACTGCCGCGGACGGCGACCGGGAAGATCCAGAAGTTCAAGCTGCGCCAGCCGTTCTGGGAAGGACAGGACCGGCAGGTGAACTGAACCCCGATGCCGCATTGGGCGCCTCAGACGCACCCAATGCGGCGTTCGGCGCGGTGGCGGGAGATCGGTCCGCTAGTCGTCCGACGGCCGGTAAACCAATCGCAGCACGCCGTTGCGGAACGTCGTCGTGTCCGCCAGCCGGAAGTCCAGCTGCGGGCCCTCCGCGGGGAACAACCGCCTTCCCTTGCCCACCACCACCGGGTACTGCAGCAGGGTCAGCTCGTCCACCAGCCCGTGCGACAGGAGCCATCGCACCAGCGTCGTGCTCCCGCTGGTCATGATGTCGCCGCCCTCGCTGGATTTCAGGTCCGCGATCGCCTCGCCGAGGTCGCCGCGCAACAGGGTCGTGTTGTGCCAGTCCGCCGCGGTCAGGGTGGTGGACGCGACGTACTTCGGCACGCTGTTCATGAACTCCGCGCCCGGGTCGTCCGTGCGGCCGGGCCAGGCCTCGGCGAAACCCTCGTAGGTGACGCGGCCCAGCAACATCGCGTCGGCGTCCGCCATGCCGTCGCCCACCGCGTGTTCGAGCTCGTCGTTCCAGTACGAGAGCGACCACTGGTCCGGCGCCTCGACCACGCCGTCGAGCGAGACGAACAAAGTGGACACGATCTTGCGCATCGAGCGGCTCCTTGGGGTTCGGGATCGCCGACACTATGGCGCAGCCGGACCCGCCGACGCAGCCGGTTGGCCCAACGCCTGGTCTGTCAGGGCACTTCCGTTACCAACTCGAGTGCCCGGCCGAGCGTCGCGAGCCGTTCGGCGTCGTCGACAGCCGTATCGGGCGGGTCTCTCGCGGCAAAGGAATCCGGAAAGCCTTGCCCTCGAAGGAGATCGAAGCCGTGAGGGGAAACCCTGACGGACTCTGCCCGCCAGACTTCCCCTCCCGGACCGCTACTCCTCCTGGAGCGCGAACCTCGCCTGCACGTCGGGGCGCTGCGCGAGCCGCTCCGGGAATCCGGGCCCTCGCCGCATCCGGGTGTCGTCCGCGGACAGCGGCTCGCCGCATTCCGCGCACACCACGGCCGCGGTCGTGTCGTGTCCGCACGCGTCGTGGTGCAGCACGATCGGCGGGCCCGCTTCGGTGGCCAGCCACCGGTCGCCCCAGGCCGTCATCGCGGCCAGCACACTCCAGAAATCGCGCCCCTTCTCAGTCAGCACGTAGTCGTAGCGCACCGGTTCGGCCTGGTAGGCGCGCTTTTCCAGCAAACCCTCGTCGACCAGCCTGCGCAGCCGGTCGGCGAGGGTGTTGCGCGCGATGCCGAGCGCCTGCTGGAACTCGTCGAAGCGGCGGACGCCGTAGAAGGCGTCCCGCAGCACCAGCGGCGTCCACGAATCCCCGAGCAGGTCCATGGTCCGGGCGATCGAGCACGGCCACTGCGCGAAGGAAGTGCGTTTCATGACGGCGAGGATACGCCGTCCCACAGTGCAACCCAGCAGGTCAGACGCGATGCCCGACGGTCACGTCGACCGTGTCGGGCACTTCTTCGTGCTCGTCGCCGACCGAAAGCGTCCCGGACGGTTCCACCAGCAGCACCACCGCGCCCTCCTTCGACGACGGTTTGTGGAACGTGCCGCGCGGGACCACGAACGCCTGCTCGCGGGTCAGCGTCACCGTCCGTTCGCCGTCCGGTTCGCGCAGGCCGATCTCGATGCTGCCGTCGAGGACCAGGAAGAACTCGTCGGTGTTGTCGTGTTTGTGCCACACGTGCTCGCCGGAGAACCGGGCGAGGCGGATGTCGTAGTCGTTGACAGTGGTGACGATTCGAGGGCTCCACGGGGCGTCGAATCCGGCGAGCACGGCCCGCAGGTCGAGAGGCTGAGTTGACATAGGTCGATCTTGGGCCTGGTCACCGACGACCGGGAGTGCTAGGAATCGCAGATGCCGAAAGGATCCTCGCACCGCGTCGTGATGATCGTCAGCGACGGCTCGAACCCGTTCGAAATGGGCGTCGCGACGGAGCTGTTCGGCCTGCGCCGGCCGGAACTGCGGCGGCCGTGGTACGACTTCGCCCTCGCCGCGCCCGGCGGGCAAGCCCGGATGCACCGGGGTTTCTTCACCCTCGCCGACGTCGCCGGCCTCGAGGCGGTCGACGCCGCGGACACGGTGATCGTCCCGAACCGGCCGGATCCGGAAACCCCGGCCGACCCGGAAATCCTCGCCGCGATCCGGCGTGCGGACGCCCGCGGCGCGCGGTTGATGGGTTTCTGCACCGGCGCGTTCACCCTGGCCGAGGCCGGCGTGCTGGACAACCGCCGCGCCACCACGCACTGGCGATGGGCCGAGGCGTTCACCGCGCGCTACCCCCGGGTCCAGCTGGAGCCGGACGTCCTGTTCGTCGACGACGGCACAGTTCTTACCGCCGCCGGAAGCGCGGCCGCCCTCGATTTGGGGCTGTACGTGATCCAACGCGATCACGGCGCGGAAATCGTCAACGCGGTCAGCCGTCGCCTCGTTTTCACCGGACACCGCGAAGGCGGCCAGCAACAGTTCGTGGAACGCCCGGTGCCGGAGAGTCCGGACGCTTCCCTCGCGCCGGTGCTGGAATGGGCCCGTCAGCACCTTGACCAGCCCCTCGCGGTCGCCGATCTCGCCGCTCGCGCGTCGACCAGTGCCGCCACCCTGCACCGCCGGTTCCGCGCCGAACTCGGCACGACGCCGCTGGCCTGGCTCACCGCCGAGCGCGTCACGCTGGCCCGCCGCCTGATCGAACGCGGCGAACATGGTCTGGACCGCATCGCCGCCCGCTCCGGGCTGGGCACCGGCGCGAACCTCCGCTCGCAGCTGCGCAGGCACACCGGACTGTCGCCGTCGGAGTACCGGAAACGGTTCGGCCCGGCGGAACCGGCTCCGCGGTCCACAGTGGACCCTCCGAACGGATTGCTCCATTCGGCCTAATCGGCGAAATTCCGGTTAAGCCCCGATGACCGGAACCCGCCGAAGGTTTTATGCCAGACGAACGAAAGTTGGCCGGAACGGACAGAATTCCGCCGACCCCTCACCGGATCGCGCACGAATCCGCTAGCTTGGGCCGCGGACCGGCAAACGAACGGGGAGAAGCGCATGGCCATACGCCGCCTGCAGGGACGGAACGCCCGGAGCCGGGCTTTCGCCGCCCTCGCCGGAGGCGCGCTCGTGGTGCTGCCGACGGTGACGTCGTCCGGCATCCCGATGGCGTTGCGCGCCGCTGATCCGCCGGCTGCGCAGGCCGCGCCGAACACCCCGGGACTGCCGCCGGGCATCACGCTCCCGCCGATCGGCGTGGACGGCAGCCTCCCGCGGCCGCCGGTCCCGCAGGCGCTCGGCGTCCCGGGCTACCCGAACGGCCCCGGCTCGGCGACCACCGCCGGTCCGCTGGGCATCCCGGACAGCATGCTGCGGGCCTACCACAACGCGGCCGACATCGTGGCCCGCGAACAGCCCGGCTGCCACGTCGACTGGGCGTTGATCGCGGCCATCGGGCGGGTCGAGTCGAACCACGCCCGCGGCGGCTACGTCGACGCCCGGGGCAACACCCTCGAACGCATTCTCGGCCCGGTCCTCGACGGCACCGGCGGGTTCGCCGCGATCCGCGACACCGACCAGGGCCGCTACGACGGCGACCCGGTGTGGGACCGCGCGGTCGGCGCGACCCAGTTCATCCCGTCGACCTGGGCGTCCTACGCTTCCGACGGCAACGGCGACGGCGTCTCCGACCCGAACAACGTCTACGACGAGACCCTCGCCACCGCGCGCTACCTGTGTTCCGGAGGTCTGGACCTCTCCAGCGACGCCAACCAGCGTCTCGCGGTGCGCCGGTACAACAACTCGCAGTCCTATGTGGACACTGTGATGGCGTACGCGTACGGCTACCGCAACGGCGTCTCGAAGCTGCCGGACAGCCCGGTCCCGATCGGAGCCCCGCCCGGCCCCGGCGCGGTCGAGGCCGCCGCGGGCAGCCCGGCGGGCGACGTCGCCCCTCCCGCCCCGCCGGTGACCCCGGCCCAGCCGGGCACGCCGAACCAGCCGGGCCAACCAGGCACGCCGACGCAGCTGCCGGGCAGCAGCACCGCGCCGGCCAGCAGCTCCCCGGCGAAGCCGACGAGCACGGCGCCCACCACGCCGACCACCCCCACTACGCCGGCCAGCCCGAGCCCCACCAGCACCACGCCCACCAGCACCACGCCCACCAGCACCACGCCGACGAGCACGACGCCGTCCAGCTCCGCTCCGGCGAACCCGGCCACGCCGACCACCACGACCACTACTTCGAGCACCACGACCCAGGCCCCGCCGACGCACTGACCGCGGCGTTCGTATAGTCCGGACCGGACCGAGACACCGGACTGCGGGGGCGATCGTGGCGTGGAATCCGAGGAACCTGCCTGACCTCGCTGGCCGGTTCTATGCGGTGACCGGGGGCAACGCCGGCATCGGCTACTTCATCACCGAGCAACTGGCCGCCGCCGGGGCCCACGTCGCGCTGCTGGGCCGCGACCCTTCCCGGCTGCGCGCGGCGGTGGAAATGGTGCGCACGCGCGTCGGTTCGGCTTCCCTCAGCACGATCCCGCTGGACCTGGCGGATCTGGACTCCGTCCCGGCAGCCGTCGAGGCGCTCGGACGGCTCGACCGACTGGACGCGTTGATCGAAAACGCGGGCATCACCGCGCCCGGACCGGTGCGCCGGACCACGAAACAGGGTCTGGAACTGGCGGTCGGCACCAACCACTTCGGCCACTTCGCGCTCACCGCGCTGGCGATGCCGGTGCTGACCGAGTCGGCGGCGCGGGTGGTGCTGGCGGGCAGCCTGATCACCCGGATGTATCCGTACGACATCGACGACCTGCAGAGTTCGCGCAAGTATTCGGACTTTCGCGCGTATGCGCTATCGAAGCACGCCGTGCAGTCGTTCGCCATGGAGCTCGATCGACGGCTGCGCGCGGCGGGTTCGCCGGTGCGGGCGATCCTCGCGCATCCGGGCTTCAGTCTCGAACGCACCAGCCCCGCGCGGCCGGGAATCACCCAGCCGGTGCCGATCATGCGGTTCCTCGCGCCGGGTACGCAGGGGAAGGACCACGGCGCTTGGCCCGCGGTTCGGGCCGCGGTCGATCCCGCCGCGACCGGCGGTGCTTACTACGGTCCAGCCTTCGGTGTGGTGGGCCGACCCCGGTTGGGGAAGGCGATGGGCACCTCCCGGGATCCAGCGCGCGGCCGCCGGCTGTGGACGCTTTCCGAGGAAGCGACCGGGATCCGGTTCGCGCTCGGGGGTTCCTGACTCGGCCGCTAGGTCCGCTCGGTTCACCCCGCGGGACGCTCGACGGCGAGTCCGACGCCGAATGCCGCCAGGATCGCGCCGCCGGCGCGGAGGATCACGCGAATCACCCGTGCGTTGCGCAGCATTTTGGCCGCGGCGCTGAAGACCACGGCGTAGCCGGTCAGGGACAGGAATCCGATCACCGCGAACGCCACCCCGAGGACCAGCGTGTCGGCAGGTCCGGCACCGTGGTGGAGGAACTGCGGAATGACGCTGGTGAAGACGATGACGGTCTTGGGGTTGGACAGGTCGCTGAGGAGCCCTTCCCGGAACGCGCGCCACCCGCTGCGTGGCCGGCTGGTGGTCAACGCCGCCACGTCGGGTCGGGCGGAGACGGTCAAGGAGCGGGTCAGCAGGAGTTTGGCGCCGAGGAACACCAGGTAGGCGGCCCCCAGATAGCGGACCACGTCGAAGGCCAGTTGCGAGGACACCAACAGGGCCGTCAAGCCGGCGACCGACGCGCCGGCCCACACCAGGTCCGCGGCCAGCACGCCCAGCGCGGTCAGCAGGGCCGGTGCCCGGCCGCGAGCGACCGCGCTCTTGAGGACCAGCATGACCGCGGGGCCGGGAATGAGGACCAGGACCAAGGACAAGGCCGCGAAAGCCGCAATCGACGACATGGACTCATCATCCCGGTGCGCCGCGGATTCGGTCCAGTTCAATACTTACCGCGCACGCTGGTCACCGCGGCAGGCGCGGGGCTCGAGTGCCCGCGGCGGAGCGGGCCGCCTTTCCGGCAAGCGCATGGCTCAGGTCCGGTGAAAGCGCTTGAGCTACTTGCCGACCTGGTCGATTCGGGCGGCGATCCCGTCGAGAAGCCGGTCCAACCCGAACTCCGACGCGTCCGACGCCTGCTCCGAGGAAGGCTTTTCGAAACCGCCGGCGAGCCAGATCCGGTTCATCGCCGGATGGGACTCGACGTCGAAATACGTGTACCAGAACGAAGAACGCTGTCCCCACCACGCGTCGTTGGACTGTCCGGTGGTCCGTTCCAAGTGGACACTCTCCGCCTCGGCCGCCGCGTTCGCGTCCACGTAGCCCGCGACCGAATTGGCCGCCGCAACAACCTCGCGTGCGGGCAGGCCCAGACTCTCCATAATGGACAACAGATATTCCTGACCGGCCAGCTGCCCCGGACCGAGCGCGGGCCGGACCCGGGACCTCTCGCGCAGCCACGGATGCCGACGGTAAATTTCGCGCGTCCGGTCCGCGTAAACGCGCACCTGCGCCCGCCAGTCCTCCGGCCGCGGCTCGCCGGGCCTAGGAAGATTCCGTTCGAGCAGAACGGTGTCGACCATGAGATCGATCAGTTCGGTTTTGCCGGGAACATAGGTGTAGAGCGTCATCGTGCCCGCCCCGAGCTCCTTCGCGACGCGGTGCATGGACGTCGCGACGAGTCCCTCGGCGTCGGCGACCGCGATGGCCGCCGCGATGATCTGTTCGATCGTGAGCGTCGGCCGCCTGCCGCGGGCTGAGGGCTCCGGGGCTCCCGCACAGTCGCGCCACAGCAGCGCGAGCGTGCGCTCGATCTCCTCGCGCGCGGCCTCGGGACCGTCGCCCTCGTGCTCGACGATCATCGCGTCCCCTCCCGGCCTCGTACGGTCAGCGTGGGATCTTACCTGCCGTTTCAGGACCTTCGTCCCCTCCGCACGGTCGCACTGGCCGCTACGCTGGGCAGCGAGGGAGGTGGTTCCCGTGACCGAACGCAAACCACCGGGCGTGTCGTACGACACCTGGGTCGACCGGCAGATCGCCGCCGCCGAAGCTCGCGGAGACTTCGAAGACCTTCCGGGAGCGGGAAAACCGCTGCCGCCCCCGAGCGGCCGCGACGCGGCGACCGACTGGGCGCTCCGCCGCGCCCGCGAAGGCGACGTCGACGTGTCCGCGTTCCTTCCGCCGTCGCTCGCCTTGCCGCGGGAAATCCAAGACCTGCCAAGGAAACTGGCGAAAGTCCGCACCGAAAAGAAGGTGCGCGAGATCGTCGAGGACCTGAACGCCCGCATCCGCAAGGCACACGCGATGCCGCAGGACGGTCCCGTTCTGCGCGCCCGGCCGCTGGACGTGGAGGAAACGGTGGCCAGCTGGCGCGCGGGCCGCGGAGAGTCCTGAGCGAGGCGAATCCGGGCCGTACCGCCGAAGACGGTCTCCCCTCCCCCTCACACTCCGACCACCTTCCCCCAGATGCGGCTACGCTGGGTAGCACCTGGGCGAAGGAGAGAACCGTGGTTGGAGTTCGTCGGGCCGCCTTCGTGGTCGCCGCGGTGCTCTTGTTGTTCGGCGAGCCGTGGTCGGTGCTCGTGCTGCTGCCGGACTGGCCCGTGGCCGCCACCGCCGTCGGCACGGTCGTTTTCGCCGTGGCCGCACTGAGTTTTCCGGTGCTCCTGGTGCTCGGGCACGGTCCGAAGCAGAACGACGCCGCCGCACGGGTCGCGGACGTCCTGCTCGGCACGGTCTGGGTGCTGTTCGCCTGGAGCGTCCTCACGCATCTGCTGCGGCTGGTCCTGCTGGTGTCCGGAGTGGACGATCCCGCGCGGCCGCGGATCGCGGCCGCGGTCACGC
This sequence comes from Amycolatopsis echigonensis, assembly GCF_014174495.1. Taxonomy (GTDB): domain Bacteria; phylum Actinomycetota; class Actinomycetes; order Mycobacteriales; family Pseudonocardiaceae; genus Amycolatopsis; species Amycolatopsis echigonensis. The sequence continues at coordinate 30,053 of NZ_JACJHR010000007.1, read as the reverse complement.
TCGCCGTCGCGGCGGTGCTGCTCGTCACTGGGAACCGGATCGCCATGCGCGTGCCGCCAGTGAAGGAGGTCGACGTCGTGCTGCCGAAGCTCGGCCCCGGGCTCGACGGGCTGCGCGTCGCGGTCATCACCGACACCCACTACGGCCCGCTCGACCGCACCCGGTGGTCCGAACGCCTGGTCGCCGAACTGAATCGGCTGCAACCCGACGTCGTCTGCCACGCCGGGGACCTCGCCGACGGATCGGTCGCCAAGCGGCGCAAGCAGGTCGACCCGCTCGGCGGCGTCCAGGCTCCGCTCGGCCGGTTCTACATCACCGGCAACCACGAGTATTTCGGCGAGGCACAGGCCTGGCTGGACCACATGGCGAGCCTCGGCTGGGACACCCTGCACAACCGCTCGACCCTGCTCGAACGCGACGGCGCCCGACTGCTCTTCGCCGGCATCGACGACCCCACCGGAGCCGCCTCCGGCCTGCCCGGCCACGGCCCCGACCTGGCCGCGGCCCTCGACGGCTCCGACCCGGACGTTCCCGTCGTCCTGCTGGCCCACCAGCCGAAACAGGTCGCCCAGGCCCGCGAGGAAAACGTCGACCTGCAGATCTCCGGGCACACCCACGGCGGCCAGATCTGGCCGTTCCACCTGCTGGTCCGCCTCGACCAGCCCACGCTGTCCGGCCTTACCCGGCACGGCCCGACCCAGCTGTACAACAGCCGCGGGTCCGGCTTCTGGGGTCCGCCGTTCCGGGTGTTCGCCCCGAACGAGATCGCCCTGCTGACCCTGCGCAGCGCCTGAGACCGGTTCCCCTCCGCCCCGGCCGCCGCCACATCCCACCGACTAATTTTTTTGTCTTGACAGCTCAAACCATCGGATGCGAGAGTTCTTCCCACCGGCACCCGCCACTGAGGAGGAACCCCATGCCCACCGTCACGTCCGCCGACGGCACCCAGATCGCCTACTCCCGCATCGGCTCCGGCCCCGCGCTCGTCCTCGTCGACGGCGCGCTCTGCTACCGGACCTCGACGCCCAATGACGATCTCGCCAAAGCCCTCTCCGACCGCTTCACCGTCTACACGTTCGACCGTCGCGGCAGAGGCGAAAGCGGCGACACCGGTCCGTATGAGGTCGAGCGCGAGATCGAGGACATCGCCGCGCTGGCCAAGGAAGCGGGCGGGGAGATCGGCCTGTACGGCATCTCGTCCGGTGCCGCTCTGGTTCTGGAGGCCGCCCACCGCGGTGTGCCGGTGCAGAAGGTCGCGGTGTACGAACCGCCGTTCGTCGTCGACAGCACCCGCAAGCGCGTCCCGGCCGATTACCAGGCGAAGCTCGAAGCGGCCATCGCCGCCGGGAAACTGGGCGACGCGATCAAGACATTCATGGTCGAAGGCGTCGGACTGCCCGCCCTGATGGTCCTGATGATGCGGCTGATGCCCGCGTGGCCCCGGATGAAACGCGTCGCCCACACCCTCGCCTACGACGCCCGGATCATGGACGACAACCAGGCCGGCCGCCCGCTCCCGGAAGGACGCTGGTCCGGAATCACCGTTCCGACGCTGATCATCGACGGAGGCAAGAGCCCCGCCTGGATGCGCAACGGCGTCGCGGCAGCGGCGAAGCAACTGCCCCACGCCGACTACCGCACCCTGCCCGGCCAGACGCACCTGGTGAAAACCGCCGCGCTCGCCCCGGTTTTGGCGGAGTTCTTCGCCACGAACTGACGCGCCGCCGAAGTCGGTGAGGCAGGCTGCGAGACGTGGCCACGCGAGCATTGATTTTCGACTTCGACGGCACCCTCGCCGACACCGAGGCCGCGGTACTGCGGTCCTGGCAAGAAATGTTCGCCGGACACGGCGTCGAGCTGCCGCTGGATGTCTGGCACACGGTCATCGGCACCCAGAACACCGCCGCGACGATGTTCAAGCTGCTGGCCGAACAGGTCGAAGACGTGGACCCGGAGACCCTGCGCCCCGCCATGCGCGCGCGAGTGCATGAACTCCTGGCCGAGGATGGCCCGCGCGAAGGCGTCCTCGACTACCTGGACGAGGCCGCCACTCGCGGACTGGCACTGGGCGTCGCCTCAAGCTCGTCCGGAGCCTGGGTCCACGGCCAGCTTGACCGACTGGGCCTGGCGGCCCGCTTCACCGCCGTGGAAACGGGTGACCGCCACAAACCCAAACCCGACCCGGACACCTACCTGGCGGCGCTGCGCACCCTGGGCGTCACCGCGGAAGAAGCCCTCGCCTTCGAGGACTCGCCGCACGGCGTCAGCGCCGCGAAAGCCGCCGGGATCACCACCGTCGCAGTGCCCAACCCCATCACGGCGACTCTGGACTTCGCCAAAGCAGACCTGGTCCTGCCGTCCTTCGCCACCACACCGCTCAACGCGGTGCTGGAGCAGTTCAGCTAATCCAGGTCCAGTTCGGCGAACCGGTCCAGGAACGCGCGCTGGCCCTTGACCAGCTTCTCGCGCGCGGTGTCCAGATCGAACCAGGCGACGCGGTCCACCTCCGGGAACTGCTGCGTCCGCCCGGACCGCGGCGGCCATTCGAGGTCGAAGGTGCCCGGCACGACCGCCGCGGGATCGAGGTCCGCCTCCACCGCCCACGCGGTCACGACCTTGCCGGACTGGCGCACGTCGCCCAGCGGCCGCAGCGCCCCGTCCGGCGCGGGGAGCCCCAGTTCCTCCGCGAACTCGCGCCGGGCCGCGGCCTCGGGGTCCTCGCCGTCCTCGAGTTCGCCCTTCGGCAGCGACCACGCGGCCTCGTCCTTCTTCGCCCAGAACGGTCCGCCCATGTGCGCGAGCAGCACCTCCGGCCGGTCGGCGGACCGGCGGAAGAGCAGCAGCCCCGCGCTGCGCCTGACAACCATCCGCCCAGTCTGCCCGGTGCCGCTGACCAGGCCGGAAGCGGGCGCGAAAAAAGTTTCCGCACCCGTGTCGATCCGCGTCGGCCGCGTTCGACGCATAGGCAGAAGGCAACCGACAGCCACTCGGGAAGGACCCCACGATGACCACGACGATCGCCACCGCCAAGACCTCCTCGACCACCCAGACCGCCGCCGGGAGCACCGGCACGAAGTCCCTGGCCGACCGAGCCCGCCCCGCCGTCCTGGCCGTCTTCCGCGCCGTCGTGTCGTTCCTCTTCCTCTGCCACGGCGTGATGGGCTTCGGCCTCCTCGGCGGCATCGACAACGCGGGCGGCGCGTTCCCGTTCGGCCAGTGGCCGGGCTACTGGGCCAGCCTGATCGAGGTCGTCGGCGCGGTGCTCGTCTTCGCCGGGCTCTTCACCCGCGTCTCCGCGATCGTGCTCTCCGGCGTGATGGCCTACGCCTACTTCACCGTGCACGCCCCGCAAGGCCTGTTCCCCGTGCACAACATGGGAGAGCCCGCCGCGCTGTACGCCTGGATCTTCCTCGCCATCGCCGTGGTCGGCCCGGGCGCGGCCTCGCTGGACCAGCTGCGCCGCCGGTGAACGACGTCGTGAGCGGCAATCCCGGTTCTAACCGGGATTGCCGCTCACCAGCATCGCCCGGCCGAGCACGTGCTCCAGCAACACCGTCAGCACCTGCTTGGTCGAATCCCGTTCGCGCGCGTCGCACAGCAGCAACGGCACCTGCGGGTCGAGATCCAGCGCGCCGCGGACTTCCTCGGTCCCGTACCGGTAGGCGTCGTCGAAGCAGTTCACCCCGACCACGAACGGCAGCCCCCGCTGTTCGAAGAAATCCACTGCGGGGAAACAAGATTCGAGCCGCCGCGTGTCGGCCAGCACCACCGCGCCGAGCGCCCCGTCGGCCAATTCGTCCCACATGAACCAGAACCGGTCCTGCCCCGGCGTGCCGAACAAGTACAGGATCAGCTCGGGGTTGATGGTGATCCGGCCGAAGTCGAGCGCGACCGTCGTGGTGGTCTTGCCCTCGACGCCGGACAGGTCGTCCACGCCCTCGGAGGCGGCGGTGATCACCTCTTCGGTGCGCAGCGGCGGCACCTCGCTGACCGAGCCGACCAGAGTCGTCTTGCCGACCCCGAAGCCGCCCGCGACGAGCAGCTTCACCGCTTGCGCGGTGAGCGACCGGCGGGGCTCAGAGTTTCCGGATGCCATCGAGAACCGCCTGGAGTACGTGGGGGCTGGGGGCGTCGGTCACCGGCGTCGCGGTGCGGAACAGCACGAGATTACGCTCTATCAAATCGCTCAGCAGCACCTTCACCACCGGCAGCGGAAGATCGACCCGCGCGGCCACCTCGGCGACCGAAACCGGGCGCTGGCACAGGGAAAGAATGCGCGAGTACTCCGGTTCGAGGCCGGGCGTCTCGCTCGCGGCGCGCAGCGCGACGACGAGCGTGATGAGGTCGAGCCCGCGGGTGTCGGAGCGGGTCCGCCCGCCGGTGACGGCGTAGGACCGCACCAGCGGACCTGCCTCGTCCTCGTACCAGGACTCGCGGCCCCGCGCCGTCATGGCGAGGTCCGCTGGACCGCTCCGGCCCGCGGCGCCGCGGTGAGCACCGCACCGACCCGCTTGACCATCAGGTTCATCTCGTACGCGACGAGTCCCATGTCCGCGTCGACCCCGGCCAGCAGCGCGAGGCAGGCGCCCCGCCCGGCCGCGGTGACGAACAGGAACGCGTGGTCCATCTCGACCATCGTCTGCCGCACGTTGCCGCCGCCGAAATGCCGTCCGGTGCCGCGGGCGAGGCTCTGGAACGCCGACGCGACCGCGGACAGGTGCTCCGCGTCCGCCTCGGACAGATTGCCCGACCGGCCGATCAGCAACCCGTCCGCGGACAGCACCACCGCGCGGTCCGCCCCGGCGACCCGCTGCACGAGGTCGTCGAGCAGCCAGTCGAGCTCGTTGACGCCGTTGTTCGCCATCAGTCCCGATCTCCGTACCTGTTGTCGTGCCCGGGATCGGCCTCGCGGGCCCGCCGGGTGCCCTGCTGGAACGCGCTGAGCCGGGAGCGGGCCTGCTCCGGCGAATCCTCGCGGACGTCCTCGGATTCCGGCGCCGGCCGGTCGCCACGCAACTGCGGAACGAGGTTCTGCTGCCGGCGCCGCTGCGGCAGCGGCGGACGTCCAGGCGGACGCGGCGGCGCACCCCGGCCGTTGTCGACCGCCGGACGCGGCGCGCGGCCGTTGTCCGCGGGCGGTCGCTGCTCACGGTTCTGCGGCGGGCGGGCCGGCGGTGCCTCGGCGGCCGGACGCATCGCGCGCCGGGTCGGCGACTCCGGCCGCTGCTGCTCCGGCGCGACCCGCGGTTCCGGCGCGATCCGCGAGGGCTGTTCCACCTGCTGCGGTCGCGGTTCCGGACGCGACGGCCGCCGCTGCGGCAGTTCCGGTCGCTGCGACTCGGCTCGAGTCGGTTCCGGCGCGGGCCGCGACGGCTCCACCGCGAGCCGGGAAAGTTCCGGTGCCTCGCCCGGCCCCGAAGCGGACTCCGCGTCGGCCGCCGAAGGCTCCGTCTCGCTGAGCGGCGCGAGCAAATCCTTGCGCACCAACACGATCGCCCGGGTCCCGCCGTACGCGGAGTCGCGCAGGTGCACCGAGATCCCGTGCCGGGACGCCAGCCGCGCGACCACGAACAGGCCCAGCCTCGGTTCGTCGGACAGCGCCATGATCCCGAAGTCCGGCGGGTCGGCGAGCATCGCGTTGAACTCGTCGGCCTGCTCCGGCTCGATGCCGAGGCCCTGGTCCTCGACCTCGATCACGACGCCCTTGCCGACCACGTTGCCGCGCAGTTCGACGCGCGATTCCGGCGGCGAGAACGACGTCGCGTTGTCGATCAGCTCGGCGAGCAGGTGCACGAGGTCGCCGACGACCGGTCCGCGCACGGCGACGTCGGGCAGCTTCGCCGTCTTCACCCGCGCGAAGTGCTCGGTTTCGGCCGCCGCGCCGCGGACGAGTTCCACCAGCGACACCGGATTGCGCCACTGCCGCCCTGGCTGGCCGCCGCCGAGGATGATCAGGTTCTCCGCGTTGCGCCGCGCGCGGGTGGAGAGGTGGTCGAGCTGGAAGAGCGTGTCGAGCTGGTCCGGGTCCTCCTGCTTGCGCTCGGCGGCGTCCAGCACCTTCAGCTGCCGGTGCACGATGACCTGGCTGCGGTGCGCGATGTTGAGGAACACCGCCTTCGTGCCCTGCCGCGTCTTGGCCTCTTCGACCGCGGCGGCGAGCGCGGACTGCTGCGCCAGGTTGAACGCCTCGGCCACCTCGCCGATCTCGTCCGCGCCGTGGTCGAGCAGGTGCCCGCCCTCGTCGAGGTCGACCGGTTCGCCGGCCCGCACCCGGCCGACGAGTTCCGGCAGCCGCACCTCGGCCGCGTCGAGGGTGTCCTCGCGCAGCCGGGCGAGCCGGGCGATGAAGCGGTTCGACAGCCGCAGCGCGACCAGCACCACGGCGAGCGCGAAGAGCACCGCCGCCGCGCCCGCGATGATCGAGTTCCGCAACGTGTCGTCCGCGTCGGTGATCGCGGCATTGGTCGCGTGCGCGCTCTGCGCGGCGAACATCGTCATCAGCGTGGTGGCGACCTGTTTGGCGTCGGTCCGCCACTGCTCCAGCGGCACCGGCAGCTGTTTCGCACCGGACAGCAAGGCGTTCTCGACCTGCGTCACGGTCGTCCACGCGGGACTCGAGACGAGCTTGTCGTAGTTCGCCCGCACCTCGGGCACCATCTGCGGCACCGATTGGTCGAGCTGCGCGTGGTACGCGCCGATCTCGCCGAGGTACGCGCGCTGCTCGTCGCCGGACAGCCCGCCCGAAGCGAGCCCGGCCGACGCCAGCGCGTCGGCGCGCTGCATTTCCTCGGCGGCGTTGAAAATCGGGATCGCGGACAGCCGGGCGAACGCGTTGTCCGCACCTCGCGCGCCCTGGGCGAGCCCGGCGACGCCCTGGGTGAACTGGTCGATGATCTGGTTGTAGAAGGAAAAAACCTCGAGCCGCGGCACCTGGCCGGAGTCGACCCGCTGGCGAAGCTGCGGCAGTTTCGCCTCCAGCGCGGCGAACGTGGCGATGTTCTGCTTGACGCTCGCGGGCACGTTCGAGTCGGTCGCGAAGTTGCCCTCCAGCACCGAGGTGATCTGCGCGGCGGACGCGTCCGTCTTCGGCCGGGCGGCCAGCAGCTCGGCGCGCGCGGCGTCCTGGCCGGCGAGCACGCTCATCGACAGCTGCCGTTCCTGTTCCGCGGCGAGGAGGAACGGAATGCCGGGGCCTTCCGAACCGCGAATCTTCTGCGCGTAACCGCGCGCCTGCGCAGCGTCGAAAATCAGGTATCCGGCGAGCGCGATACCGACCAGCAGCAACGCGGCACTCGGAATCAACGCGATCGCAAGGACGCGAGAGCGAATAGACGACCCGCGGCCGTTTCGCCCGGAATTCTGCTTCACGTGATCCGTTTTCCTTCCGGCCCTGCCATGGTATTCGGGTCCGCGGTGTTTTCCTCGCACCGGTCCGACCAGCCGGATCACAGTTCACCGTGGTCTGAGTTGCCCGCGACGACGGTAAACAACCTTCACCGGCGAGTCAAGTCCGGACCCGGGTTGCCGTCACCCTCTTGTTACCTGCTAGTAACCCGCTGCGGTGCTTGGAAAACTGATCACCACCGGACGTGACCTTGGTCGCATCGGCCGCGCCGCGGCCCGCTGGGCGCCGGCGCGTGAGGCCGGTCACGAGAGTGCGCCCGCGAAAACTCACCGGAACCTTATGCGCAATTCCGCGTCGGCGACGGAATCGAAGGGAAAACCGAGACGGATTTCCGGAATTCAGCGCCGGACGCCATTCGGCGGCCGGTGCGCGGAAAGCCGCGGACCCGGTGCCGTTTCGGTTTCTTCCGCGGCGGACGGGCGGTCGCGGCGGAGCAGATCGCGCAGCATCTCCCGGCACGCCCACGCCAGCACCGCCACGGACGCGATCAGCACCGCGACCAGCGTCGATTCGACCGGATAACGCGCGACCAGGCCGCCGAAGCGCGCGAGCACGAAGCCGACGGCCACGCCGACGAGCAGGGTCACCACATACGAGAGCGGCACTTCCCGACCGCGGGTCTCGATCATTTCGGCCCCTTCCCGCCCGGCTTCGCCCGGCGGAACAGCTCGCCGATCGGCTCCGCCCGCGAAAAAACAGGCATCGAGCATACCCGCCGGGCAGCCGGCGGCGCGCCCGTCGATCACCCGAAGGGGCGAGCCGGACACCGATTGTTCACCTGGACCCGCGAGGCCGGCCGGATCCCCCCGAATCCGCGCGGACAATCCGCGAATTCTTTTCAGCGCACCTCGCGCAGCACGGTCACCGCCCGCAGCACCTCGGCGTAGGTCGTGTACAGCGGGGCCAGTCCGAAGCGCAGCACGTCCGGCGGCCGGAAATCCCCCAGCACCCCGCGTGCGTGCAGCGCGTTCATCGTCTGCTGCCCGCCCGCGTCGCGCACCGACACCTGGTGCCCGCGCGTGTGCTCGCGGGGCGTCGGAATGTCGGCTCCCGGCAGCAGTTCGTCCGCACACCGGAAAAAGAAATCGCCCAGCGCCAAGCCTTTCGCGCGCAGCACGGAAAGGTCGACGCCGTCCCAGACGTCCAGCGCGGCGTCGAGCGCCAGCATCGACAGCATGTCCGGAGTCCCGGCGCGGGCGCGCGCGATCCCCGCGCTGCCGCGGTATCCCGGCTCCATGCCGAACGGGTCCGCGTGCCCGGCCCATCCGGCGAGCGGCTGATCGAATTCCGCCTGATGCCGCTGTGCCACGTAGACGAACGCGGGCGAACCCGGTCCGCCGTTGAGGAATTTGTAGGTACAGCCCACCGCGAAATCGACGTCGCACGCGTCCAGCTGAACCGGAATCGCGCCGACGCTGTGGCAGAGGTCCCACACCGCGAGCGCGCCGGCCGCGTGCACGGTTTCGGTGACCGACGGCATGTCGTGCAGCCGCCCGCTGACGTAATCGACGTGATTCATCAGCACCGCGGCGGTCCGTTCGCTCACCGCGCCGGGCAGCTCCGCCACCGGCACGCGCCGCACGGTGTGCCCGGTGAGCCGAGCCGCCTGGTCGGCGACATAGCCGTCGGTTGGGAAGGTCGCGGCGTCGACCAGCACCTCGTCGCGGCCGGGGTTCGCCCGCACCGCTGCGACGAGCACTTTGAACAGGTCCACGCTCGTCGAGTCCGCCACCACGACCTGCCCGGCCGCGGCACCGACGAGCGGGGCGATCCGCTCCCCGACCCGCTGCGGGGCTTCCCACCAGCCCTCGGTCCACGACCGGATCAGCCGCCGCCCCCACTGCTGCCGGACCACCTCGGTCAGCCGCTCCGCGACGTGTTTCGGCGGCGCGCCAAGAGAATTCCCGTCGAAGTACGCGACTTCCGGGTCAAGGTCGAACTCCGCGCGTTTGGCGGCGAGCGGGTCGGCGGCATCGAGCGCGGCCGCCTCGTCGGCAAGACTCTCGCTGCGCACTGCGGATTCGGTCATCGACGCTCCTCGGGTTCCAGGTGCCCCTTTCTAACAGGACGCGGGCCGTCTTATCGAGCGCCGAGGCTGGCCGGGATTCTCTATCGGACCCCGCGCCGACGACCTAGAGTGACCTCACCAGGCACCACCGGAGGAGGTCAGCGTTGACCCAGTCGATCGCCGAACAGACCGAGGGCAAGACGATCCCGCTGCTGCTGCGGCGCAACGCCGAGGAGTACGGCGACCGGCCCGCGCTCACTTCGCTCGACCTCGAAGGCCGTCCGACGCTCACCTGGAGCGAGTTCCGGACCGCGATCGCCGAAGTGTCCCGCGGACTCGCCGGGCTCGGCCTCGCCGCGGGCGACCGGATGCTGATCATGGCCCCGAGTTCGCCGGACCACCTCGTCGCGGACCTCGCCGCGGTGCATCTGGCGGCCATCCCGTGCACGGCCTACGCGACGCTCAGCCCGGAGCAGATCCGCTATGTCGCCCGGCACAGCGCCGCCCCGGTCGTCGTCCTCGCCGGCGCCGACGAGCTGTCCCGCTGGCTGCCGGTACTGGACGACCTGCCCGCGCTGCGCCGCGTGGTGGTGATCGACGAATCCGCGATCCCGGACGGCGACGACCGGTTCGTCGCGTACTCCGCGGTGCGCGAGGCCGGCCGCGAAGCACTCGCCGCCGACCCCGAGGCGTTCGACCGGGCGTGGCAGGCGATCCGCCCGGACGACCCGCTCGCGATGATCTACACGTCCGGCACCACCGGCGACCCCAAGGGCGTCGTGCTCTCCCACCGCAACGCGATCCACGAGGGCATCGCCGTGCACACGCTGCACAAGGCCCCGATGCACCCGACGAACATCGCGTACCTGCCGCTGGCGCACATCGCCGAACGCGAGCTGTCGATCTACCTGCCGATCGTCGCGGCGGGCCACGTGCACACCGTCGGCGATCCGTCCGGCGTGGTCGCGGCGCTCGGCCAGGTGCATCCGCAGAGCTTCTTCGGCGTGCCGCGGGTGTGGGAAAAGATGGTGGCGGGCTTGAAGAACATGCTCGCCGGCGTACCCGAGGACCGGCGCGAAGCGCTCATCTCGGCGAACGAACTCCTGCAGGAGGGCTACAAACTCCGCAGCGCCGGCAAGGAGGTCCCGGCCGATCTCGCCGAGCGCATCGCGAAGACCGACGAGACCGTGCTCGCGCCGGTGCGCGGGATGCTCGGGCTCGACCAGCTGCACATCGCCTCCAGCGGTGCGGCCGCGTTGCCGCTGGAAGTGCTGTACTTCCTCGCCGGGCTGGGCGTCGAGATCCGCGAGGTCTGGGGCCTGTCGGAGACCACCGGCGCGGCGACCGCCAACAGCGCCGAAGCGTTCCGCGCGGGCACCGTCGGCCGTCCGATCAACGGCGTCGAGGTGAAGACCGGCGAGGACGGCGAACTGCTCGTCCGCGGTCCGATCGTGTTCCTCGGCTACCTGCAGCCGGACGGCACGATCGAACCGGCCACCGACGCCGAGGGCTGGTTCGCCACCGGCGACATCGGCACGATCGACGACGACGGGTACGTCACGATCACCGACCGCAAGAAGGAACTGATCATCACCTCGAGCGGCAAGAACATCGCGCCGACCCGGATCGAGGGGTTGCTGAAGGAACACCCGCTGATCGGCCAGGCGGTCGCGATCGGCGACGCGCGGCCGTACGTGACGGCGTTGATCGTGCTGGACGACGAAATCGCCCCCGGCTGGGCGAAGGCGAAGGGCATCGAGACGGCGGACATCGAAACGCTGGCCCAGCACGAGGCGGTGCGCGCGGAGATCGACCGGGCCGTCGAGTCAGCCAACAGCAGGCTCGCGCGAGCCGAGCAGATCAAGCGCTACCGCCTGATCACCACCGCCTGGACTCCCGAAACCGGCGAGCTGACCCCGACGCTCAAGCTCAAGCGCCGGGTGATCAACGACCGCTACCAGCCGGACATCGCCTCGCTCTACGCCTGAGTGCCGCGACCGCCAGGCCGTCCCCGTCGCGAAGACTCCGCGAGGAACGGCCTGGCAGCCGCGGTACCGGAACTACTGCCCGGGGGCCAGGACCGGGCTGTTGTGGTAGGCGGCGATCAGCCACCGGGCGTCGCGCTTCTCGAAGACCCAGGTGGCGTTCACCTTGCGGTGGTCGTCGGTGATCTCGGTTTCGCCGGGGAACAGGATGGCCGATTCGCTGACGACGATCGCGGCGTCCTTGCCGAGGAAGCGGATGCTGAGCTGCTTGTTGTACGTGGAGCTGCCCTTGAGCGGGCCGGCGAAGCCCTGGGCCATGCTGTCGCGGATCATCTCGCGGCTGTCGCGGAACGAGCCGGTCATGATGGCGGTCGCGTCGGCGGTGTAATCGGCGACCATGCCGTCGGCGTCGCCCGCCTCCCACGCTTGGTAGGAGTCGGCCAGCACGGCCTGGATCGCGGCCTCGTCCTCGACACGGGTGTTCGACATCGGGTTCTCCCTCGCGCTCGGCTCGCCCGGGGTGTTCCGGTGAGCTCGCCGGTACATACCGGCGGGGCGGGCCGAACTCATCGCGGGATCGTCAGGAAATCGCGGAGGGCAGTCCGAAGGCCTCGAAGATCTCCGGATCCTGGAACACCGAGTTCCGGCTGATGCCCTCGGCGGTGACGGTGAGGATCTGGAGCGTGTGCAGCCGGTACCCGTCGCCGGCGCGCTGGTAGGCGGCGAATCCGGGCTGGCCGCCGTTGGCGGTGGTCTCCCGCAGCAGCCAGTCCTTCCCGGCGACGTCGAACACCCAGTCCATGAACAGGCCGTAGTTCCCGCGTCCGGTGAACCAGTTGAGCATCGGCGGCATCTCCATGAGGACGTCCTCGGTGATCAGCCGTTTGAGGGCCTCGACGTCGGCGAGCTCGAAGGCCTTCAGGTAACGCTCGACCCAGACGCGCTGCTCGGCCGCGGACGGCTCGGCCGGTTCCTGCCGGACGCCGGTTTCCTTCAGCCGGGCCCGCGCCCGCTGGAGGGAACTGTTCACCGACGCGACGGTGGCGTCGAGAATCTCCGCCGTCTCCGACGCCGAGAAGCTGAGCACGTCACGCAGGATCAGCGCACCGCGCTGCCGCGCTGACAGGTGCTGCAGGGCGGAGGCGAACGCCAGCCGCAGGCTGCTGCGGCCGATGACGGTGGCGGCCGGGTCGCCCAGCAGCGAGTCCGGCACGGGCTGGAGCCAGGCGTGCTCACCCGGGACGAGCGGCGCGAGCGGATCCGACTCGGCCACCAGTCCCGACGGCAGCGCCCGGCCGCCGCGAGACTTCAGCGCGGTCAGGCAGGCGTTCGTCGCGATCCGGTACAGCCAGGTCCGCACGGAACCGCGCTTCTCGTCGTAGCTCTCCCGGGCCCGCCATGCCCGCAGGCACGTCTCCTGGACCACGTCCTCCGCGTCGTGCACCGACCCGAGCATCCGGTAGCAGTACGCGAAGAGCTCGGTCCGGAACTGCTCGATCTGACGGCCGAAGCCCTCTTCCCCAAAAATCACGCCACGCCCCTTCGCCGCCGCGACCATTATGGACAGGCAGATCGCCTTCCGGTGCGGTATCCGCGAAGTGCCGGTGCCAGGAAGATCCCGGCACCGGCACTGCGCACGCGAGGGGTCAGGCGTCGAGGTCCTTGGCGATCAGCTCGACCAGCACGTCGACCGATTCCCGGGCCTGGTCGCCGTCCGCGCTGAGCTCGACCTCGTCGCCGTGCGCGGCGCCGAGCGTCATGAGGCTGAGCACGCTGCCGGCGTCGACCGGGTCACCGGCCGCGCCGCCGGAAACCTTGGCGATGCGGACCTTCGCGGGCTGAGCGGCGGCGGCCTGGGCGACCAGCCCGGCCGGTCGGGCGTGCAGCCCGACACTGCTGGCGACGACGATGCGACGTTGGTACACGAGGGCCTCCTCAGGCATTGACCGGGTGGGCGGACACAGCGGCGGCCGAGTCCGAGGAACGGAACCGCAGCTGCTTGAGCAGGACCACCGAAGCGGCGGCGACCAGCGTCCCGGCCACCAGCGCGACCAGGAACAGCAGCGGGTTGCCGATCAGCGGCACCACGAAGATCCCGCCGTGCGGCGCGCGCAGCGTCGCGCCGAAAGCCATCGACAGCGCTCCGGTGACGGCCGAGCCGACCATGATCGACGGGATCACCCGGAACGGATCCGCCGCGGCGAACGGGATCGCGCCCTCGGTGATGAACGAGGCGCCGAGCAGCCACGCGGCCCGGCCGTTCTCGCGCTCAGCGGCGGTGAACAGCTTCTTCCGCACGGTGGAGGCGAGCGCGAGGGCGAGCGGCGGCACCATTCCGGCCGCCATCACCGCGGCCATGATCTGCAGCGAGCCGACGCTGCCGGTGGTCAGGCCGCCGACGGCGAACGCGTACGCGGCCTTGTTGACCGGACCGCCCATGTCGAACGCCATCATCAGGCCGAGCAGCGCGCCCAGCAGCACCGCGCTGGTGCCGCTCAGGCTGTTCAGCCAGTGGGTGAGGCCGGTCGTGGCGATCGCGATCGGCTTGCCGACCACGACGTACATCAGCACGCCGACCACCACGGTCCCGAGCAGCGGATAGACGACCACCGGCATGATGCCGCGCATCGCCTTCGGCACGCGGATCTTCTTGAGTCCCAGCACCACGCCGCCGGCGAACAACCCGGCCACCAGACCGCCGAGGAAGCCGGCGCCGACGGCGACCGCGATCGCCCCGCCGACGAAGCCCGGTGCGATCGCGGGCCGGTCGGCCATCGCGAACGCGATGAACCCGGCCAGCACCGGCACCAGGAACTTGAACGCGACACTGCCGATCTGGTACATCAGCGCGGCCCAGCCGGCGAGCGAACCGGCGTCGAAATGCTCGGTGACGCTGGGCGCGTCGGCGATCTTGTACCCGCCGAGCGCGAAGCTCACCGCGATCAGCAAACCGCCCGCGGCGACGAACGGGATGAGGTAGCTGACGCCGGTCATCAGCCACTGCCGGATCCGGGAGCCGAGCCGGTCGTGCTCGCCGACCTTGGTGGTCAGCTCCGGTCCCGCCGCGGCGGCGGAGGCGGCGGGCTCGGCGGCGGGCGGTTCCGCGGCGGCCGCTTTCGCCCGCTCGAACAGCCCGGCCGCGTCGTTGATCGCGGCCTTCACCGGGGCTTCGACGATCGGCTTGCCGGCGAACCGCTCGCGGCCCTGCACGGCGAGGTCCGCGGCGAAGATGACCGCGTCGGCGTCCGCGATGTCCGCGGCGGACAACGGTTCGGACCCGGCGGAGCCCTGCGTCTCGACCACGATCGTGTCGCCGTTGGCCTTCGCGGTCTGCTCCAGCGATTCGGCGGCCATGTACGTGTGCGCGATGCCGGTGGGGCACGCGGTGATGGCGACGAACTTCATGTCAGCACACCTCTTCGCGGATGTAGGTCGCGACCGCTGCGGGATCAGAGGCGTCCAGCAGGGTCTGCTTGAATTCCGCGCGAACGAGCCGGCGGGCCAGCGCGGCGAGCACCTTCAGGTGCGCGGAGTCCGCGCCGTCCGGCGCGGCGATCAGGAAAATCAGCTTCGCCGGGCCGTCCGGCGCGCCGAAGTCGATGCCCTCGGCGCTGCGGCCGAAGGCGAGCGTCGGCGCGGTGACGGCGGCCGAACGGCAATGCGGGATGCCGATGCCGCCCTCCAGCCCGGTGGCCATCTGCTCCTCGCGGGCGGCGACGTCCTTGAGGAACAGCTCGAGGTCGGTCACCCGCCCGGCGGACACGAGCCGTCCGGCGAGCGCGCGGACCGCGGCGTTCTTGTCCGCGGCGGCGAGCTCGAGGTCGACCAGGTCGGCGGTGATCAGGTCTGATGTGGTCATGCTGCGGCTCCGCTGAGGGTGAGGGTGGGATCGGCGGCGAGCAGGCGCACCTGGTCCGGGTGCACGTCCTGCGGGGCGGGCATGCGGCTGCCCTCCTGCGCGACCGCGGCAGTGCCGTAGGCGACCGCGACGCGCAGGGCTTGGGGGCCGGTTCCTCCCGCGTGGAGGAATCCGGCGAGTGCGGCGTCTCCGGCGCCGACGGTGCTGCGCACGGCGACCAGCGGGCCGAGCGCGTGGCAAGTCTCAGTGCCGTCGACCAGCACGGCACCGCGTGCGCCGAGGCTGACCAGCACCGCGCCGACGCCGTCGGCGACCAGGCCGTGGCACACCTCGACCACGTCCCCGAGCCGGGACAGCGGGCGGCCGGCCAGTTCGGCCAGTTCGTCGAGGTTCGGTTTGATCAGGTCGGGACCGCCGGCGAGCGCGGCGGCCAGCGGCGCCCCGGAGGAGTCGACGGCGACCTTCGTCCCGGCGTCGCGGGCGAGTTTGCCGAGCTGGGCGTAGAAATCGTCCGGCACTCCGGCCGGAAGGCTGCCGCAGCACACGACCCATTCGGCGCGTACGGCGAGCTCGACGGTCCGCTGCTGCAGGACAGCGAGCTCGGCCGGGGAGATCTCCGGACCGGGTTCGTTGATCTTGGTGGTCGTGCCGTCGGCCTCGACCAGGGTGATGTTGCTGCGGGTGGTGCCGGCGATTGGCACCGCGACCACGGGGACGCCCTCCGGCGCGAGCAGGTCGGCCAGCCGCTCGCCGACCGGGCCTCCGGCCGGGAGCAGCGCGACCGTCGGCGACCCGGCGGCGGCCAGCGCGCGGGAAACGTTGACGCCCTTGCCGCCGGGATCGAGGCGGACCCGGGAGGCGCGCAGCACCTCGCCGCGCCGCAGCTCGCTGAGCTGCGCAGTGCGGTCCAGGCTCGGGTTGGGCGTGACGGTGACGATCATGCGAGCACCACCTCGGGGCCGGCCTCTTCCAGTTCGGCGACCGCGCCCGCGTCGATCCCGCCGTCGGTGATCAGCACGTCGATCTCCGACAGCCGGGCGAACCGGCTGAGCTGGTCGGCTCCGTACTTGCTGTGGTCGGCGAGCAGGACGCGGCGGCGAGCGGCCGCGACGAGGGCGGCTTTCACCGCGGCCTCCTCGAGATCCGGCGTCGTGCAGCCGTGTTCGGCGGAAAACCCGTTCGCCCCCAGGAAAGCGACGTCGGCGAGCAGTCCGTCGAGCGCGTGCAGCGACGCGGAGCCGACCGTGGCGAGCGTCGTCCCGCGCACCCGGCCGCCCAGGATCTGCAGCGTGATTCCCGGGCGGGTGGCCAGGATCGACGCGATCGAGATGGAGTTCGTGATGACGGTCAGCTCGCGGTCGGCCGGAAGCAGCGTCGCCAGGCGGCTGGTCGTCGTGCCCGCGTCCAGCAGCACCGAACCGCGATCGGGGACCTGGTCGAGCGCGGCGCGGGCGATCGCGTCCTTCTCCGCGGCGTTCGTCTGGTCGCGCTGGGCGACCTCGGGCTCGAAGTCGAGCCGGTCCACCGCGACCGCGCCGCCGTAGACCCGGCGGACGACGCCCTGGCGTTCGAGAACGCCCAGGTCGCGGCGGATGGTCTCGGGCGCGACGCCCAGTTCGGCGGCGAGGTCGCCCACGTCGACCCGTCCGTCGCGGCGTGCCCGCTGTGCGAGGAGCTGATGCCGTTCGGCGGCGTACATGCCCGTTCCCCTCCGCTGTTTGCCCGTTGTCATTTGATTGTGCCCGTTGTTACCGTACTGTCAATCCCCAGTTACAAGATCCTTTGCTCCCGGAGGTCTCGCCATGTCGTTGTCCGGAGTCGGAGTCAGCCCCGGCCGGGCCGAGGGCCCACGCGTCGTCGTAGCCACTGACCTGCGGAAACCCGAGGACCAGCCGGTGCCCGCGGATCTGGCCGAGGAGGCGGGCCGGATCGCGCCCGCCGCCGCCCGGGTCGCTGCCCGGTTGTCCGATCGTGCCCGTTCTGTGTCCGGTGATGCCCGGTCGGTCGTGGAGACGACCGCGGCGATGGCGGCGGACCCGGCGCTGCTCGCGTCGGCCGAACAGTTCGTCCGGGAGCAGTCCCTGCCCGCGCCGCGCGCGGTCTGGGAAGCGGCCGCGAAGTTCATGGCAGCGCTCGAAGCGGCCGGCGGTTACCTGGCCGAGCGCGCCCGCGACGTCGCCGACGTGCGGGACCGGATCGTCGCGGACCTGCTCGGCGTGGCCCCGCCGGGCGTGCCCGAACTGACGTCGCCGAGCGTGCTCGTGGCGCGCGACCTCGCCCCGGCCGACACCGCCGGTCTCGACCCGGAGCTGGTTCTCGCCCTGGTGACCGAAGAGGGCGGACCGACCAGCCACACCGCGATTCTCGCGCGGGCACTGGGAATTCCGGCCGTGGTCGCGTGCTCCGGAGTGCTCGCCGTGGAGAGCCCGGGCCTCGCGGTGGACGGTGCCGCCGGAACGGTTTCGCCGTCCGACGGGAGCGTGCGAGCCGCGAGCCGCAAGCCGCGCGCGGAATGGGACGGCGTCGGCGCGCTGGCCGACGGACACCCGGTGAAGCTGCTCGCGAACGTCGGCTCCGCGGCGGACGCCCGCGCCGCGGCCGACGCGGGCGCGGAGGGAATCGGCTTGTTCCGTACGGAATTCTGCTACCTCAGCGCGGCGGAAGAGCCGTCCGTGGACGCACAGCGCGCGGCCTACGCGGCAGTGCTGGCGCCGTTCGCCGGGAAGCCGGTGATCGTCCGGACGCTCGACGCCGGGTCGGACAAACCGCTGGCCTTCCTGGACATGGGCGACGAACCGAATCCGGCGCTGGGCGTGCGCGGCGTCCGCGTCGCGTTCGACCGGCCGGAGCTGCTGGACCGGCAGCTGACCGCGATCGCCGGGGCCGCCGCCGACACCGGGGCCGAACTTTCCGTGATGGCGCCGATGATCGCGACCGCCGCCGAGGCACGCTGGTTCGCCGAACGCGCGCGGGCCGCGGGGATCGCCCGGGCCGGCGTGATGATCGAGGTCCCGGCGGCGGCGTTGTGCGCCAGGGAAATCCTCGCCGAGGTCGACTTCGTCTCGCTGGGCACTAACGATCTGGCGCAGTACGTCTTCGCCGCCGACCGGCAGCTCGGCGCGGTCGCCGCGCTCAACGACCCGAGCCAGACCGCGTTGCTGCGGCTGGTCGGAATGGTCGCCGAGGCCGGGGCCGCCGCCGGGAAGCCGGTCGGCGTGTGCGGGGAAGCGGCCGCCGACCCGGGGCTGGCCCCGGTGCTGACCGGGCTCGGGGTGACCAGTCTGTCGATGAACTCCGCCGCGCTCGCCTCCGTCGGCGCGACGCTGCGCTCGGTCGACCTGCCCGGCTGCCGCGAAGCCGCCGCCAAAGCGTCCTGACCCGGGTCAGGACGCCCGCATCGAGTTCTCCGTCCACTTGCGCAGCCGCGGCGGCACGCGCTTCTCCAGTCCGTAGTTCTCCAGGTGGGCGGAGAACACCTCGTCGAACGCCTCCTGCACCGTCTCGGTGTCCCAGTCCGGCCGTTCGAGGATCGGCTGCTTCAGATACGGCTGCCCCATCACGTGCAGCTGCGGGCCGTTGCACCGGATCATCTGCCCGGTGATGCCGTGCGACCCCTCGCCGAGCAGGAACAGCACCACCGGCGCGATCTTCGCCGGCGTGCGCTCCGGCGGGCAGGCCCGCAGCGCACGCTCGGATTTCCACACCATCCGGGTGTGCGCCACCGGGCACACCGCGTTCACGCGGATCCCGGAGTCCTCGAGGTCCAGCGCCCACGAATAGGTCAGCGACGCGACCGCGCCCTTGCTCGCCGAGTAGACCCCGAGCTTGCGCTGCCCGAGCGAGGCTCCCGAGGAGATGTTCACGATCGACCCGCCGCCGCCCGCGCCGACCATCGCCCGGATCGCGGCCAGCCCGGTGTACATCACGCCGAGCACGTTGACCTCGACCAGCTGGCGGGCCTGTTCCGCGTCGTCCTCCCACGGCAGCGCCTCGTAGTTCAGCCCCGCGTTGTTGACCAGGCCGTCGATCCGGCCGAACTCGGCGACGCACTGGTCGACGATCGCCTGCGCCTGCGCCGGGTCGGCCACGCTGTGCCCGTTCGCGACCGCCCGCCCGCCGTGGCCGCGGATGGTCGCCGCGGTGCGCTCCGCCAGGTCCGCGTCCACGTCGTTGACCACCACCGCCCCGCCCGCTCGCGCGACGTGCACGGCGAACGCCTCCCCGAGCCCACGCCCGGCCCCGGTCACGACCACGGCCTTGTCCTGCAGCAACCTGTCCACGCTCACTCCCCGCTGGTGCGCCCGGCGAGAGGACGACCGCTCCGCCGGGTCTCTCCCAGTGTTGGACCGTTCGGCCCAGTCGCACCGGACGATGGCGACGAACGGTGGTCGCGCTGCGCCGAACGAGGAAAGCTGATCAGTGCCACGGATACCCCGCGGCAGGTCACTCCGAACGCCTCCGCGTTCCGGCCACCGGATTCTTCCCGGCTGTTCACCCTGGTGTGATCGGCGGCATACTGAGGGTGCATGCCCTGGCCGGAGCGGTGACACTCCTGGCCAGGAGCGAATCAGGCGAAGGCAGAATGCGGGGCACCCGCATTCACTCGATCGGGGAGGGGGCAGTGGTCATCTCGTGACGACCGAAGCGACCTCTCGGCTTACGGCGCCGCTGCGGAATGTCGAATATCGCGTGCTCTGGGCGGCGGAGGCCGTCTCGAGCGCCGGGGACCAGCTGGCGAAGGTGGCGTTGTCCATCCTCGTCTACCACCGCACCGGCTCCGCGCTTTGGGCTGCGGTCGTCTACGCGCTGACGTTCCTGCCCGCGCTCGCCGGCGGGCTCGGGCTGTCCTTCCTCGCCGACCGCTACCCGCGCCGTGCCGTGCTGAGCGCGAGCGCCGCGGCGCAGGCGGTGCTGGTCGGCTTGATGAGCCTGCCCGGCATGCCGCTGGCCGCGCTGTGCTTGCTGCTCGTCGCGGTGCAGCTGGCCGCGTCACCGGCGAACGCGGCGCAGAACGCGATCACCCGCGAGGTGTTCACCGACGACCATCTGTACCTGCGCAGCCAGGACCTGCGCGGGATCACCACCAACACGGTGCAACTGCTCGGACTGGCCGGCGGCGGCCTGCTGGTGACGGCCGTGGGCACGTCGTGGGCGCTGGCGATCGACGCGGTGAGCTTCGCGGTGGCCTCGGTGATCGTGCGGGTGTGGGTGCGCGACCGGCCCGCCGCCGGAGGCGAGCACAGCACCTGGTTCTCCGCGACGCGCTGGGTGTTCGGGCAGCGCAAACTGCGCGTGCTGATCGCGTTGTCGTGGCTCGTCGGGCTGGCCGTGGTGCCCGAAGGACTGGCCGCGCCGCTGGCCCAGCAGCTGAACGCGCCGTCCGCGGCGGTCGGCTGGCTGCTCGCCGCCGACCCGCTCGGCTTCGTCGCCGGGGCCTATCTGCTGTCGAAATTCGCGTCCGCCGCGGTCCGGCAGCGGCTGCTCGGCGTGCTCGCGACGACGTCGCTGGCCTTGCTCGCGCTGTTCCTGCTGCAGCCGAACCTGGTGGTCGCGCTGGTGCTGCTCGCGCTCGCCGGTGCGATGGGCGCCTACATCATCACCGTGACCGCGACGTTCTCCACCTGGGTGCCGAACGAACTGCGCGGCGGAGCCGGCGGGCTGTACCGCACGGGGCTGCGCGTCGCGCAGGGCATCGGGGTGGCTCTCGGCGGGGTGGTCGCACAGGCGACCGGATCCGCGGTCACCGCCATCGCGCTGGCCGGGCTGGCCGGCGTGGCGCTGGCGATCCCCACCGCGTTCTCGTGGACCCGGGTGCGGCACGCGGTCGCGGCCGGGGCCTGAATCGTGGATTGCCGGAGGGAACTGTGGCCGGGGTCAAGGCACCGGCCGAATGGGTCCGGGTACGCCGGACGGGAAGTCGGTTCACGCTTCACGGTCACGCACGGAACACACCTCCGTTCGCATTGTCACGAATCTGCTGTGGATCGGTCACGGAACTCACGCCTCACGGTCACGCACAGCTGCCCACCTCCGCTCGCTGACAATTCATCGGAAAATGACAACAGCTCGATTCACGCTTCGCGGTCGCGCACGGGAAAACACCTCACTCGGGGGGACGGCGGGGACGCTCCTCCGCAATTTACTTCATGGATGCAGCAGTTGTCGCGGAAGGCGTCTCCGGGTTCGGAGACTCGACCGAATACAGCGTTCGAAGTCGGTGAGTGAGATGATACCGGCAACTGATAACGACGCAGAACCGGGAACCTTCCGGGAACCGCATCCGACACCGGAGGAGGCACGGCCCGATGCCCGGAACCGAACCGGCGCGCGGTGAGGACCGCCGCCCCGGGGAGGAACCGCCCGCCGCGACGGGCTTCGCGGGACGGCTGCGCGCACTGATCGCCGCGAACCCCGTTTCGTCCTGGGATCTCTGGACGAAACCGCGCCGGATGGTGGCGTTCCTGCTCGCCTGGGACGCGATCGCGGTGGCGCTGCTGACCTTCGGCGTGATCGCGTCGCCGAGCCCGGATCTCGTGGACTGGGGCCGGTTCGCGATCCTCGCCGGCTGCGCGACGGTGCACATCCAGCTCACCCGGCGGCAGGAGGAACGGCGGCGCAACCGGGTCACCGCCGTCCACATCGACCTGACCGGCATCTGGGTGTTCCCGGCCGCGCTGCTGCTGCCGATCCCGCTGACGCTGCTGCTGATCGCGCTGCTGCGCGTCCAGCGGTGGTTCAACTCCCGGCGACCGCCGCACAAGTTCGTGTTCACCTCGTTCACGCATGCGGTGTCGGCATTGCTGGCGCACTACCTGTACCAGACTTTCGCGTCCGCCGAACTGGCCCGGCTTTCGCCCGCGAACTCGTTGCAGGTCTTCGGGATCCTGATGCTCGTCGGCTTCAGCTACGCGGCGCTGCAGGCGATCGTGATCGGCGGCCTGCTCGCCCTCGGCGGCACGTCCGCGCCCACGCTGCGCAACGTGCTGGGCACCAAGGACGACAACCTGCTGGAGCTGTCGACGATCAGCCTCGGCACCATCGCGACGATCCTTCTCGTGAACATCCCGCCGGCGATCGTGATCCTCGTGCTGATCACGGTGCTCGGCAACCGGCTGGCGGAAATCAACCAACTGCAGTCCGAAGCGCGCACCGATCCGAAGACCGGGATCTTCAACGTGCGCGGGTGGTCGGAGTCCGCGGAGCGCGCGCTGGCGCGGGCCGCGCGCGGCGGGGAAACCCTGGCGCTGCTGATGATCGACCTCGATCACTTCAAGTGGATCAACGACACCTACGGCCACCCGGCGGGCGACGACGTGCTCCGCACGGTGGCGCAAACTCTCGACGAGATAACCCGCCCCAAGGACATCATCGGGCGCTTCGGCGGCGAGGAGTTCCTCATCCTGCTGCCCGATGTGGACAGCACGGCGGCGAAGGTGACCTCGGAACGGATCCGTACCGCAATCGCCGATCAGCGCATCGTGACGACCGACAAACGCGGCGGTTCCGCATTGATCACCGGCCGCACCGCGTCGATCGGCGTCGCATTGCTCGCGGTGAACGGAACAACACTGGAACAGTTGCTGCAAGCCGCCGACGCGGCCGTCTACACCGCGAAGGAAGGCGGCCGGAACCAGGTGCGCTTCGCGGACGCGAATCTGCCGTCCGAGTGATCCACAATTCCGATCACCGGCACTGTTTGCGATTAATCGCGAAACCGATTCAGCAACTGTCCGCTACGGCCTCCGCCCGTTCCGCCGCCGGATTGAGCCGCCGGGTTAATTGTCGGAGGGACCGCTAACCGCGGCAGTCGGTTTTTCGGGGCCGGATCGGAACCGCCGGGATTGGCGGACCCGGATGGCCGAGGACCGGAAATCGGATCGCCCTCCCCCGGACTCGCCTCCGGGCTCCCCGCCCCTTTGCTGTGCCCCGCCGAGACCGCCCCGCTGCCGCATGGCGGTGCGCGGGGTTCTCCCCGCCCGACTGGCCCGGACGCGCGTCGCCGAAGTCCGGCGGCCCCGTCTCGTCTCGAGTGCTGCATCGCGAACCGGACGCACTCCGCACCGCCGCGAGAAACTCTCGTCGAGCGCGGCGCATGCACCCACCGTGGCGTTGGGCGTGCCCTGCGCAACCCATCCCGCCTGGGGCCACCCGGGGGTTACCCCCACGCGGGTGAGGGGGACAGCCGCCTCCCGCGGCGCGCGCCGGGCTGGCACCCTGGTGCGCATGCCAGCCACCGACGACCGTGCCCCGGCCGCCGTTCGCGTTCGCCGACCCCTGTCGACGTCCGGGTGGCTGCTGCTCGTCCTGCTCGTGGTGTTCGGGTTCGGCCTGATCGCCTCGCGGCCCGCGTCTCCGCCCGACCAGGGCCCGCCGACCGGCGGCGTGCTCGCGGCGCAGAACGCGGTCGACGCGCTCGCCCATCCCGGCGGGGAAGCCACCGCGCTGGCGCTCCTGCCGAAGGACTTCACCGCGGTCACCGGCGTGAAGCCCGGCGCGCTGCCCGCCCGCGACGGCACCGTCCGCGCGGCGCACCTCGACGGCGGCTGCTCCGCCCCGTGGGGCGACGACAACACGAAGTGGGACTTCTCCGTCCCGTGCAAGGCGCACGATCTCGGCTACGACCTGCTCCGCTACGCCAACGACAAGGGCCATCCGCTCGGCCAGTCCGCCCGGGCCGCTCTCGACGACCGGCTCGAGAAGGACATGCACCGCACCTGCGAGCTGAACCCGATGAACTCCGAGCGCACCTGCCAGCTCGTCGCGTCGGTGTTCACCAGCGGACTGGTGGTCAACTCGTGGCATCAGCGCTGGGGCCCGCCGGTCGGCGACCCGATCGGCCCGATAGTCGCGGGCGTGCTCGTGATCGGCTGCCTGCTCGTGATGCGCCTGCGCGGGTGGCACACCGCCCGCCGCACGACCCCGCGTCCGCGCCTGCCCCGCGGCGTCCCTCGGCCGTGGGCGGTGCTCGGCGTCGCCGGGGCCGTGCTGCTGACGGTCGGCGAATCGGCGACCGCGCTGGCCGACTGGGCGGGCCTGCCGGAAAGCACCTGGTGGCCGCTGACCTGGCTTGCCCAGCTCACCCCGCTGCTCTTCTTCGCGGGCGGGCTCGCCAACGCGGCGGGCTGGCGGGCCGAACGCGACCGCGGCTACCGGCATTACGTCGCCGAACGGTCCAGTCCGCTGCTGCGCCCGGCGCTGATCTTCGCGGTGGTCGCCCTGATCGTGCCGCTGGCGCTGGAGCTGCTGGGCATTCCGGCCGGAACCAACGCCACCGTCATGCGGATCGCGCTGCACCCGCTGTGGCTGCTTGGCGTCTATCTGCTGACCGTCGTCGGCGCGCCGATGCTGCTCGCGCTCTACCGTCGTACGCGGCTGTGGTCGGTCGCGGCGCTCACTGCCATCGTCGTAGCCGGAGAGCTCGCCGCGAGCTGGACGGACGTCTCCTGGCCGCGCTATGCAGCCACGCTCGCCCTAGCGCTCCTCGCGCAACAGGTGGCGTTCGCGTACTCGGAGGGCGTCCGGCTTCGCCGCTCGGTGCTCGCTATCGCCGCCGTAAGCGGTGTCGCGGCCCTCGCGGTCGCAGTGTTCGCCTTCGACGCTTCGCCTGTACTGCTCGGCAACCCAGGCGCGCCTGCTGCGCTGTCCGCGAGGCCGTGGACCGTGCTGTTGCTGGGCGTGTCGCAGCTTGGCCTCATCGGACTCCTCGCGACACCGTTGCGTCGCTGGGCCGCACGTGACCGGGTGACCCGCACCGCCGCGCTCGTGCTGCGCGCCCCGATGAGCCTCTACCTGGCGTTCCTCGCCGCGATGCTGCTGCTCGTCGCCGTGGTCTATCTGCCCGGACCGATCGCGAACGGCCTGAGCTGGCTGCTGCGGCCCCGCATGCTCGCCGCGGTCGCGCTGCTGCTCGTGCCCGCGGCGCTGGTGTTCTGGTGGTTCGAACGACACCCGGGCAAACCCGGCAAACCCCGCATCGAGACACCTGTCGTCCCGCTTCCGAACACCCCGACCGGCCGTCGTTCGGTACTGCTCACTCGCGCAGCCGCCACGCTGGGCATCGGGTACGCGACGCTCGGCGTGTTCGGTCTCGCGCTGGCCCGGTTCGGCGCCGAAGCCGCGGATGCCGACGTGCTCGGCCTTCGCCTCGACCCGGTCCAGAGCCTCGTGCACCTGCTCCTCGGCGTCCTGCTGCTGCACGCCGTCCGGACGGGCGCAGCGGCGACCTCGGCCGCGACGTGGTTCGCCGCCGCGCTGACCTGCGTGCCGTCGCTCGTGGCCGCCGCCGGCGGCGAGACCCACGGACCGGCGGTCGTCTTCCTGCACCTCCTCACCGCAGCATTCGCGCTGGTCGGAGTGGGCTCGTGCATGGTGCCGACGAGACGGGCGGCCACCGCGACACCCTGATCCGGCGACACGCATACCGCCGGCCGGGCGAAAATGGTTCGGATACCGGACCATGGGTGGTGCGCGCCACACCGCACGGGGGAGGTGCGAATCCGTCGCAACCCCCGCCCGGCACGATGCGTCTCCAGAAGCGGACGACCAGAACGACACGAAGGAGCCGGCCCGTGGACTACCCGCCTCGGAACGGGCAAGGCGATCGCCGCCCCGCCCGCTCGTGGCAGGACCAGCCCGGCAGGGGACCGGCGCGGCGGCCCGGGCCACCGCCCCGCTCGCGACGCGAACCGCCGTCCGCGGGTCCGTCCCGTCGTCCCGGACCGCCCCCGCGCCGTCCTGGCGGGCGGTCCCGCCGCGGCGGCGGGCTGCGCGGCGCGAAGATCGCTCTCACGGTGGTGTCGCTGCTGGTCATGGGGCTCACCGGATACGCGTGGGCCTCGCTGCAGGGGCTGGTCAACGGGCTGAACTACTCCGACGTGATCGGCGACGGCGGAGGCGGCGACAAACCCGCCGACGGCGCCCGCGACATCCTTCTGGTCGGCCTCGACAGCCGCACCGACATGCAGGGCAATCCGCTGTCCCCGGAAGTGCTCGCCCAGCTGCGCGCGGGCGAATCGGACGGCGAGCTGAACACCGACACGCTGATCCTGGTGCACATCCCGAACGACGGCAGCAAGGCCGTCGCGATGTCGCTGCCGCGCGATTCGTACGTGGACATCCCCGGGTACGGCAAGCACAAGATCAACTCGGCGTACGCGAGGGCGATGCTGCAGGCGCGCAAGGACCTGCAGGCCCAGGGCGTCACCGATCCGAAGGAACTCGACGTCAAGTCGAACCAGGCCGGGGCGAAGCTGCTGATCGCGACGGTCCAGGAGCTGACCGGGTCCACGATCGACAACTACGCGGCGATCAACCTGCTCGGCTTCAGCGACATCACGAAGGCCGTCGGCGGCGTGGACGTCTGCCTGAAGGACAACGTCGACGACGAGTACTCCGGCGCGAAGTTCACCAAGGGCCAGCACACTATCTCCGGCGTCGAGGCGCTGGAGTTCGTCCGGCAGCGGCACGGGCTGCCGCGCGGCGACCTCGACCGGGTGGTGCGCCAGCAGGTGTTCATGGCCGGCATGGCGCGCAAGGTGCTGTCCGCGGGAACGCTGACCGACCCGTCCAAGCTCAACTCGCTGATCGACGCGATCAAGAAGTCCGTGGTGCTGAACCAGAACTGGGACATCTTCAACTTCGCCCAGCAGATGAAGGGCCTCACCGGCGGGCAGCTGGAGTTCCGCACCATCCCGGTCGACAACGTCGAGTACCACACGCCCACCGACGGCGTCGCGATCAAGGTCGACCCGGCGAAGGTGAAGGCGTTCGTGCAGGGCCTCTCCGGCCCGCAGACCGGATCCGACGGCGCCCCGGCGCAGCAACCGCAGCCGAAGCCGAACGAGTCGCACAAGGACACGACGGTCGACGTGCGCAACGCCTCGGACCGCACCGGTCTCGCGGCGACCGTGTCCAAGCAGCTGGTGGACAAGGGTTTCACCGCGGGTGACACGGACAACGCGTCCTCGCGCAAGACGACTGTGATCTGGGTCCCCAACGGCGGCGAAGCGGCCGGGCAAGCGGTCGCCGACGCGCTCGGCACGAAAGCGACGGTGCAGGAAGACAAGAGCGTGCCCAAGGGCCACGTGAAGGTGTTCCTGGGGTCGGACTACCAGCCGTCCGCGGCCGGCGCGTCGAGCGGAACCGGTGCGGCGCAAGCCCCTTCTGCGCAGCAGGAGTCCTCTCCCCCGCCCACGCCCTCGGGCCCGGGAAGCGACGACCAGCCGATCACCGCTGACGGAGTGCCCTGCGTCAACTGACGCGTTGCTCCATTCGGGGCAAGCCGAGAATTTTCCCGAAACCCGCGTAATGAGCGGCCGCCTCGGCACTTTCACCATCGGGACGCAAGCCCGCGTCCGCGAAGTTGGTTGAGGGGCAGGGGCCGTGATCGACGCTGAGCACTACCAGCGGGTGCTGGGAGACGAGCTGCGCAAGCTCAGGCGTGGCCGGGGGTGGACGCGCAAAGAGCTGAACGCGCATCTGCAGAGCGAAATCTCGCTGCAGACACTGGCGACGTACGAACTGGGCACCCGGCAGTGTTCCGTGGTGCGCCTGGTCGAACTGTGCATGGCGATGGACGAGCTTCCGCAGGATCTGCTGGCGAAGGTGCACAGCCGGGTCTTCACCGAGGAACCGGGCCGGGTCCGCGTGGACCTGCGCCGGGTCGTCGAGGAGGCCGGTCCGGAACTGACTCCGCTGCGGCGCTGGGCCGAAGGCAGATTGCGGCAGAGCGGAGTCGCGTTGCCGGGGTCGTCCGTCCGCTCGGGCGCCGCCTCCCGGCCGCCCGCTTCCGTATCCGGATCTTCAGGCACGCCAAGCACTTCCGCTCCCGCGACTTCGGGCCAGCCCGCTTCGTCGAGCACTTCGTCCGACGAAGTGTCGTTCGACTTCGCCGCGCTGGAGCGCATGGCCGAACTGTGCGGCCTTCCCACCGCCGAGCTGGTTTCGCACCTGCGCAAGCTCGCGCCCGCCTGACCACAGACCACGAGGGGGACCCTCGCGACTCCTCCCCTGCCGCGAAAGTCCCCCTCGTACTGCTCAGGTTTCTTTCCGCTCGACGACAACGCCGCCCACGTCCGGCCCGCGTCCACTGTGGAGCGCCCGCTCCCTGCTGAACGCTGCCCGCCGGGCCCCTCGGACTACGAGAGGAGGCCTCCCCTGCCGCGAAGGCCTCCCCTCGTACCCCCGTGGTCCACTGTGGACTGCCACGGAGACCACGAGGGGGACCTTCGCGGCTCCATCCCCCGCCGCGAGAGTCCCCCTCGTGCCGGCTCACCCGAGCAGTTCGTAGTCCTCCCGCCGCACCGTCCGGGTGTCCAGCCAGTACCGCCAGGTGAAGCCCGGCCAGATCGTCCGGTTGACGCCCTTCGCGTCGAGATACCAGCTCTTGCAGCCGCCCTGGGTCCAGATGCCCTTCTCGAGTTTGTGCTGGACCTCGGCGTTGAACCGCTCCTGCACGTCCTCGCGCGGCTCCAGCGCCCGGTCGCCCGCGAGCCGCAGCGCCTTCGCGATGTAGGAAATCTGCGCCTCGATCATGAAGACCACCGAGTTGTGGCCCAGCCCGGTGTTCGGCCCGAGGAGGAAGAACAGGTTCGGGAAGCCGTTGACGGTGATCCCGAGATGCGTCCGCATCCCCTCGGTCGCCCACTCTTTCGCGAGGTTCCGCCCGTCGCGGCCCACGATCTCCAGGCTGTCGAACGCGTCGGTCACGTGGAACCCGGTGCCGTAGACGATCGCGTCCACCTCGTGCTCGACGCCGGCCTGGTCGACGACGCTGTGCTCGCGCACCTCGGCGACGCCGTCGGTGACCACGTCGACGTTGTCGCGGGCCAGCGCCGGGTAGTAGTCGTTCGAGATGAGCACGCGTTTGCAGCCCATGGTGTAGTCCGGGGTCAGCTTGGCGCGCAGCTCCGGATCTTTCACCGCGCGGTCGATGTTGCTCTTCGCGAGCCGCTGCCCGATCTTCATGATCCACGGCTGGCCGTTGAAGCCGATCGCGCGCGCTTCCAGTGCCCAGTAAAGGAAATCCCGGTACAGCCGCTGCACCGGCGGCACCGCGCGGAACAGCCCGCGCAGCCAGCCCGGCATGTCGCGGTCGGCCTTCGGCATCACCCACGGCGGCGTGCGCTGGAACAGCGTCAGCTCGGCCACCTCGGGCGCGATCTTCGGCACGAACTGGATCGCGCTGGCCCCGGTGCCGACCACGGCGACGCGCTTGCCGGCGAAGTCGAAGTCGTGGTCCCACTCGGCGGAGTGGAACGCGCGGCCCTGGAACCGCTCGATGCCGGGCAGGTCGGGGATCATCGGCCGGTGCAGCGCGCCGACGCCCGCGACCAGCGCCGGAGCCACGAACTCGTCGCCGCCGCGGGTGCTGACGTGCCAGCGGTTCTCCTCGGCGTCCCAGCGCGCGCCGGTCATCTCCTGGCCGAAGCGGATGAAGCGGCGCAGGTCGTACTTGTCGGCGACCCCGCGCATGTACTCGTAGATCTCCGGCTGCGGCGAGTACGCGCGCGACCAGCCGGGGTTCTGCTCGAAGGAGAACGAGTACATGTGCGACGGGATGTCGCACGCGCAACCGGGGTAGCTGTTGTCGCGCCAGGTCCCGCCGACGTCGTGCGCCTTCTCGAGCACCACGAAGTCGTCGCGGCCGTCCTTGCGCAGCTGAATCGCCATGCCGAGCCCGGAGAACCCGGTGCCGACCACGATCACGCCGGTCTCGGTGCGGTTGCCCATGCGTCCTCCCGTTAACTGTTACCCGAAGTCCAGCTTACCCGGAGTAGGTTACTGGCGGTAGAGTGT
>NZ_JACJHR010000069.1 GCF_014174495.1 Amycolatopsis echigonensis | reverse complement strand
GCCGCGCGGGACAGCCGGACAGCACCGCCGCCCCGCGCACGATCGGTTCCAGCCCGGCGCGGCCCTCGACCAGCCGGTCGAAGTACGCGATGACCTTGACCGTCTCGGCCGCGCCGGAATCGAGCGCGCTCAGATGCGTGACCAGCTCCCTCATCGGTCCATCATCGCGCGTCCGGCTCAGCCGAGCAGCCGCCGCAGCCACGGCGTCCGCTCGGCGCGGGCCTGCTGCGACAGCGCCGCCTGCGGGGCCGAGCCGTCGAAACCGTGGAAGGCACCGGGCCAGACATGCAGTTCGGCCTGCACCCCGGACAGCCACAGCCGGTTCGCGTAGGCGATGACCTCGTCGCGGAAGGTCTCGGTGCTCCCGACGTCGAGGAACGCGGGCGGGAGGCCGGACAGGTCTTCGGCGCGCGCGGGCGCGGCGTACGGCGACACGTCCGGGCCGCCGCGAGCGTCACCGAGCAGGGCCGTCCAGCCGACGTTGTTCGCGGCGCGGTCCCAGCTGCCCATTTCGGCCATCTGGATCGCCGACGGGGAGTCGTTGCGGTCGTCGAGCATCGGGTACACGAGCAGCTGGCCGAGCAGTTCCGGGCCGCCTCGGTCCCGGGCGAGCAGCGCCGTCGCGGCCGCGAGCCCGCCGCCCGCGCTCGCCCCGCCGATCACGACGCGGGAGCCGTCGAAGCCGTACTCGGCGGCGTGCTTGACCGTCCATTCCAGCCCGGCGTAGCAGTCCTCGACCGGTGCCGGATGCGGGTGTTCGGGCGCGACCCGGTAGTCGACACAGACGAAACCGAGTCCCAGTTCCGCCGCGTACTCCTTGAGGAAGTACAGGTCCCCGCCCTTGTGGCCGCCGATGATCATGCCGCCGCCGTGCAGCCAGTACAGGACCGGGACGTCGACCGCACCGGCCGGCCGCGCGACGATCAGCGGAATCGGACCGCGCGGCCCCTCGGCGTCCACTTCGGACACTTCGAGGGCGCCGTCGGCCGTGATCTCGTCCAGCGAGATCTGCCGCTTCGCCGCGGCCGCCCGCACCGCCGGGATCGACTCGAGCGTCTTGATCGGCGGACGCTCGGCGGCGAGCACCTCGAGCGCCGCGGCGAGCTCGGGGTCGAACGGGAGCGGCGGGTAGCTGGCGGTCATCTCGGGCGCCTCCAAGGGATCGGCTGGTGGCTCCATCCTGGCCGCCCGGGAGCCGGACGGGACCAGCCGGGCGGCGGGGATCCCCCGCCACGTGGCGGATCAGCGGTCCAGGCTGATCGCGTTCTTCGCCCGCTCGACGGATTCCTCCGAGGCGGGCCCGGCCGCGTTTTCCGTGGCCAGCGCCTGGTTCAGCTCGACGAACGGGCGCATCCGGGTTTCGTAGCCGGCGAGACCGTCGGCCAGGACGTACGCGCCGACCAGGGCGAGGCTCGTGCCCTGACCGGACAGCACGGACGCGCAGTACCCGGCGTCGCCGACGAGCGCGACCCGGCCGGTCGTCCAGCGGTCCATGCGGATCTGGAGCATGGCGTCGAAGAAGAACGTCTGCGAGTCCGCCATGGCTTCGACCAGGTCAGGGACCGGGCCGCCGACTTCGCTCAGCCGCTCCGCGACGAGTTTCTTCTGCTCCGCGACGTCGCGGATCTCGCGGTACTCCGGCTCGCCGAAACCGAGCGTCACCCGGATCTCCTCGTTGCCGGGCACCGGGTAGACCGCGCCGCCGACGCCCTCGCCCTGGAACCAGATCTGCCAGTCTTCGAGGCCGAGCGTGTTGGCCGCCGGGAAGATCGCCAGATACTGGCCGAGGTAGCGGCGGAACTGGTCCTCCGGGCCGAACGCGAGCCGCCGGACCGCCGAATGCGCGCCGTCCGCGCCGACGACCAAGTCGAACGTCCGCGGCTCGGCCTTGACGAACTCGACCCGGCCGGACTCGGCGTCGAGCGCGGTGATCTCGTCGCCGAAGCGGTACTCGACGTCGGCCGCCTTGTGCAGCAGCTCGACCAGATCGTCGCGGAGGATTTCGATGTCCGCGCTGTCGAGCCTCCCGCTGCTGTAGACGCGTTCCTCGGAACGGAACACCTCGTTGCCGGACGCGTCGAGCATCGACATCCCGCGCATCCGCGTCCGTGCGGCGCGGACCTGCTCCCCCAGCCCCATCCGCTCGACGACCTCCAGCGCGACCCCGCGGATGTCGACCGCCTGGCCCCCGTTGCGCAACCCCTCCGCGCGCTCGACGACCGTCACGTCGTAGCCCTTGCGGCGCAGCCAGTAGGCCGACGCGCACCCGGCGACTCCCGCGCCGCAAACCAGTGCTTCAGGCATGTCTTCGCCTCTCGATACGGTGCATCATTACCTTGATGAACCTGCCCTGACCTGCGTTCCGCCGCCAAAACTGAGCTAGTACAGATGACCCGCTGACCTAGTACAGACAGGACACCGATGCCGACCGAACCGCCGTACCTCCGCATCGCCGCCGCGCTGCGCGAAGAGATCTCGCAGGGAGAGCTGCCGCCGGGCGCGAAGGTGCCGTCGACGCGTCAGCTGGCTTCGGCGCACGGTGTCGCGACGGCTACCGCGGCCAAGGCACTCGACGTGTTGCGTCGCGAAGGCTTGGTCCGCGCCGAACCGCGGTCCGGCCATGTCGTCGCTGGTCAGCACACTGCGGCAGAGTCGAAGCGTCCGGTGTTGACGCGGGATCGGTTGGTGCGCACGGCAATCGCGATCGCCGATGCGGAAGGTGTGGCGGCGCTGTCGATGCGCGGACTCGCCGCGCGACTGGGCGTTCCGGCGATGGCACCGTACCGCTATCTGTCCGGAAAGGACGAGCTGGTCTTCCTGATGGCGGACACGGTCTACGGCGAAACCGGCTATCCGGCGCGGAAACCGGAGGGGTGGCGGGCGCAGTTGGAGTTGTCGGCGCGCACGCTGTGG
Source organism: Amycolatopsis echigonensis (assembly GCF_014174495.1). Classification (GTDB taxonomy): domain Bacteria; phylum Actinomycetota; class Actinomycetes; order Mycobacteriales; family Pseudonocardiaceae; genus Amycolatopsis; species Amycolatopsis echigonensis. Next base: position 46,194 of record NZ_JACJHR010000069.1, on the reverse strand, counting down.
TCAGTGCACCGGCGGCATCCGTGGCTGGCGCATCTCGTGCCGCTCACCCGGCCTTGGCCGCTGCCGAATCTCGCGGCGCACAACGAACGCGCGCTGGCCGCGTTGTCGGTCTTCGGGCTGAACGCGGCTGATCTGTGCGATCTGAATGTGTTGTTCTACAACCACATTCAAGGCACCGCGATCCATCTGGAGCGGGAGCGGCACGCGATGGGCGCGACCGGGATCACCGAGGACCAGTGGATGGAGACGCAGGCCCGGGGGTACGCGGCGTTGACCGGGTCCGGCCGGTATCCGGTGCTGGCGCGGATGATCGAGGATCTGGCCGAGGGGTACGAGCTGGATCTGGACCACCTGTTCGAGATCGGGTTGCAGGCACTGCTGGACGGGCTGGCGGTCCGATATCCGGTTGGCGGCTCGGTCTCGGAGAGGCAGGATCTGCGGGCGTGAGCCGCATCCGCCTGGTCCCGACGATCCGCGAGCGCAGCAAGTATCAGCGTGAACGCAAGTATCTCGACTTCGAGGTCGACGGCGTCAGCCTGCGCAGCTTGGTCGACACCGGGCTCGACCTGATCTCGGTGCTGGTCACCGACCGTCCGCGCGATCCGCCGCGTTTGGCGCGCGTGCTCGGCGAGGCTCCGGGCGACGCGCCGGACGGACGGGTGCTGCTTTACGTTTGCCCCGAATGCGAGGACATCGAGTGCGGTGCCATCGCCGCGAAGGTCTCGAGGCGAGGTGACCTCGTCACCTGGCGAGACTTCGGCGTACCGGAAGAGGATGAGGCGGACAACGAATTCGCCGAGACCACGGTCTCCTTCTCCGCGCGACAGCTCGTCCGCGAACTGGCCGACCGCTAAGCAGTGAGCTTCAGAATGTCGATCCCCCGCTTGTTGTCCGCCACATACACGTACCCGTCGTGCCAGTACGGAGCCCACGAAGCCGTGTCCGCTGGGCGGTAGTAGGCGATCTGCGTCGGGTTCGACGGGTCGCTCACGTCCAGGAACCGCGTGCCCTGCGAGTAGAACGACTGCACCAGCACATGCCCGCGCACGTCGAAGTAGTGCGCCGAGCAGTCGTCCGAGGCCGGGTCGCTGCCTTCCTGTCCGGCGACGCCCCAGGTGCCGATGCTGCGCATCCGGAACGGCTTCTCCGGCGTGGAGCGCCAGCCTTCGCCGTTGTACGAGCCGTCCAGCGCGGAAATGGTCAGCACGCCGTCGCCCGCGCAGCCGGGGAGGAAGCTTTCCTCGGTGGCGTACACGAGGTCGTGGCCGCGCCAGGCGCCGTCGTCGCCTGAGCCGACCGGGTGGAAGCTGTTGTGCAGGAACTTCGACGGCGCGGCGGTTTCCGACACCCCGCCGCCCGCGTACGGCACCGGCTTCAGCGCGGTCGCCAAGCGGTAGCGGTTCTGCACCGGGTCGCGATGGAAACCGGACGTCCAGTACCCGCGCACGCCGCCCGCGCCCGACACCCAAGCGACGCCCATCTTGTCCACCTGCACGTCGTGCACGTAGTCGGTTTTGCCGTCGTTGCGGGCGAGTTCGATCGGGTCCGGATGCACCTTCGGCGCGCGCGGGTCGCGCACGTCGGTGACCCAGATCGGCCGGCCGCCCCAGTCCGCGGGCTGGTTGTCGGCCTTCGCCGGGCCGCCGGTCCAGAGGTAGCGGCAGTCGTCGACGCAGCTGGTGGTGTGCCCCGCCGGGACCTTGACGTAGCTGAGGATCTCCGGTTTCTCCGGATGCGCCACGTCGACCACGTAAATCCCGGACTCGCCGGTGTGCGTGTTGCCCTTGAACGCGCGCGGGTCGCGGGACAGGAACACGAGCTTGCGCTTCGCGTCGACCTCGGTGTCCTCGGTCTCCCACAGACCCGGCAAGCTCAGTTCGCCGATCGCGCGCGGCTTCGCCGGATCTTGCGTGAGGTCGTACACCTTCAGGCCGAACTGGCCGGATACAACCATCACGTCGCGTTTGCCGTAGCTGAGGAAATTCGCCGAAATGGCTCCTTGCGCGTCGGGCACGTTGCCGACCGGCTGCACGCCCTTGATCGCGCCCGGATCGCCCAGGCTGTGCTTCGCCTCGGTGACCGGCTTGTCGTCCTCGCAGGCCGCGGCGGGCAAGCCGGTGGCGACGAGAGTCGCCGCCGCGGTCGCCATCGCCAGCCCGGAACGAATCCACCAACGGCGCACGCGAAACCTCCCCGAGACCCCAGTGTGACGGAAGCACTGTAAGCCGGTCCCTAACCGGACACAACCGCCTTTCGTTGCTTTCCGCCTGGTAATAAGACAGCATGCGATCGCGTCCGCTCGTCTCGCTCACGCTCGCCGCCGCCGTCGTCGCGGCCGGTCTCTCCGGCTGTTCGCCGTCGGCCGAACCCGCCCAGCCCGGCGTCCTGTCGGTCGGCCTCGGCGAACCCGGCACGCTGCTGCCCGCCGACGTCACCGATCCGTCCGGGCGGCTCGTCACCGGCGCGCTCTGGACGCCGCTCGCCGATTACGATCCGGCCAGCGGGAAAGTCACCCCGCGCGCGGCCGAATCGATCAGCAGCGCGGACCAGGTGACCTGGACCGTCCGGCTGCGGCCCGGCCAGTTCCACGACGGCACGCCGGTCACCGCGCAGTCCTATGTGGACACCTGGAAAGCGATCGCGGGCCATCACTGGGCAAGCACACCGGTACTCACGAAGTCGTTACGGGCCAAGGAAATCACCGCAGTCGACGCGAAACAGCTGCGGATCGTTCTCGACCGGCCGTCGAACCAGGTGCCGGCCTGGCTCTCCGCGCCCGGGCTCGTGCCGCTGCCCGCGTCGGTGCTGAAATCCCGCGACTGGAACGGCTTTGCCCGCCATCCGATCGGCAACGGCCCGCTCCGCCTGGAGGGCGACTGGCAGTCCGGTTCCGGCGGAAAGCTCGTCCGGGTCACGGCCGATCCGGAACGGGCCAAGGAAATCGATCTGCGCGTCGGCAATCCGGCGGAGCACTACGACGATGTCAAAGAAGGCAAACTCGACGTCGCCACATCCGTCCCGGGCGAACGGCACGAGGCGATGCACGCCGATTTCGCCGACCGGCACGCGATGTGGGCTCTCCCCCGCGCTGGTTATCTGGTTTTTTCCGCCGAGGCAACGCGGTTCGCCGACCCGACGGTGCGGCACGCCTTCGCGCTCGGCACCGACCGCGCCGCGCTGGAGTCCGGCCCGCTCGCGCACCAGGCGGACGCCGCCAAGGGGTTGCTGCCGCCGGTGGTCGCACCGGGCGAACGGTCCGGCAACTGCCGTCCGTGCACTTTTGACGGCCCGGCCGCCAAATCCCTGGTGAGCCAAGCGGGATTCACCGGCGACGTCACGGTGTACTACGACAGTTTCGACAGCACCTGGCCGCAGGCATTGGCCGACGGCTTGTCGAAAACCCTGGGAATATCGGTCACCGCACAGCGAAAAGCGACCGGGGGCAAGCCCACCGGGCCGTCCGCCGTGGAAGTCAAGGCCGTCTCGCCGAGCCCGGCCGACTTGCTCCACACACTCGCCGATGCCGCCAGTTACACCGACGCCGGATTCACCGCCGACCTCAACTCCGCCGAAACCACTGCGTCACCGGAAGAAGCCGCGCAGCTGTTCCGGATCGCGGAGAACGAAGCTCTGCGCGATCTCCCGGCGATTCCACTGTGGACTGGACACGGCCACGCCGTCTGGTCCGCCCGGGTCCACGACGCGGTCGCGACGCCTTTCGCCGGGATCGACCTGACGCGGCTGCGTGCCTAAACCCGCGCGTGCTGCGCCAGCATCTCGCCGAACGCCGCTGTCAACGGGTCCGGTTCGCTGCGGCCGTATGCGACCAGCTCGCGCCGGATCGGCTTGCCAGGGCGCAAAACCCGGCCGCTGAACTCCGCGGGCAGGACGTTCGCCGGGACCAGCGCGGGCCCCAATCCGGCCGCCGCGAGCAAGGGCGCGGCGGCGGTCTGTTCCGTGCGCACCGCCGGACGCGGCCGGAATCCCGCTTCCGCGCAAGCAGCGTCGAGAAGTTCCGCTAAACCGTGGCCAGGCGCGTAGTGCACCCACGCGCAGTCGGCAAGCTCGGCCAGGTCGACGGTACCGTCCGAAGTGGACTCCGTAGCTCCGTCAGCCGGGAGCACGACGACGAATTCTTCCGTGCCGAGCGTCCGCACCGGACCAGTCCACCCAGCCGGACGCGGACCGATCGCGAGGTCCGCTTCCCCGGCCAGCATCGCGTCGCGCAGTTCGTCGGCGTGGCGGTACTCGAAAAGCCGCACATCGACGTCCGGCCGTTCGCGCCGCCACACCCGGAGCGCGGGCGGCAGCACCCCGAGACTCACCGAGTAGACCGTGGCGACCAGCAGTTCTCCGGCGACCTGACCGGACGCCTGCCGGGCCGCGCACCGGGCGCGTTCGGCGTCGGCGAGCGCGGCGCGGGCGTGCGGCAGCATCGCGCGACCCATCGGCGTGAGCCGGACCGAACGCGGCAGCCGTTCCAGCAGCGGCCCGCCGACGCTGTGTTCCAGCGCGCGCATCTGGTGCGAAAGCGCGGGCTGCGTCACGTACAGCTGCTCGGCAGCCCGGGTGAACGAACCGGTGTCCACCACCGTGACCAGGTACTCGAGCTGCCGCAGGCTTGTCATAAACCCAGCTTATCGAAGCCGTGAGAAGTAAGCCTTGGACTCATCGGATGGGCGAGGTCAGGATCGGAGGCATGAGCAGCACACGCGTGGCCCTCGTGGCCGGGGCCAACGGCATCATCGGCCGCAAACTCATCTCTCACCTGCGCACTCTCGACGGCTGGGAGGTGCTCGGGCTTTCCCGTCGCGGCGGGCCGGGCAGCCTCGCCGTCGACCTGCTCGACCCGGCGGGCACCCGGGCGGCGCTGTCCGGCGTCGGCGCGACGCACCTGTTCTACGCGGCTTACCAGGACCGGCCGACCTGGGCGGAACTCGTGCCGCCCAACATGGCGATGCTGGAGAACCTGGTGAACGGCCTCGACGAAGGCCCGCTGGAGCACGTCAGCCTGATGCAGGGCTACAAGGTCTACGGCGCGCACCTCGGCCCGTTCAAGACCCCCGCGCGAGAAGCCGACGCCGGACAGCACATGCCGCCGGAGTTCAATGTGGACCAGCAGAAGTTCCTGGAACGCCGGGCCGCGGCCGGCGGCTGGTCGTGGTCGGCGATCCGGCCGTCCGTGGTCGGCGGGACGACGCTCGGCAACCCGATGAATCTCGCGCTCGTGATCGCGGTCTACGCCTCGATCTCGAAGGAACTCGGCCTGCCGCTGCGCTTCCCCGGCAAGCCCGGCGCGTACGACAGCCTGCTGGAGATGACGGACGCGCAGTTGCTCGCCGAGGGCACGGTGTGGGCGGCGACGTCGAGCCGCAACGAAGCGTTCAACATCGCCAACGGCGACCTCTTCCGCTGGCGCGAACTGTGGCCGAAGCTGGCCGCGTACTTCGACCTCGAGGTCGCGCCGCCGTTGCAGCTGCCGCTGGCCACCGTCATGGCCGACAAGGAACCACTGTGGACCGAGATGGCGGCGAAGCACGACCTCACCGCTTCGTACGCCGACGTCTCCTCGTGGGCCTTCGGGGACTTCGTGCTCTCCTGGGACTACGACATGTTCGCGGACACGTCGAAGTCACGTCGCGCCGGTTTTCATTCCTATGTGGACACTGAGCGGATGTTCTACCGGTTGTTCGACGAATTCCGCCGCGACCACGTCATCCCCGGCCGATGAACGGCATCGTGGTGGCGGTGATGGTGAGGAACTGGACGTTGGCGTCCAGCGGCAGGCCCGCCATGTAGAGCACCGCATCGGCGACGTGGGCCGCGTCGAAGGTCGGCTCGGCCATGAGCCGTCCGTCGGCCTGCGGGATGCCCGCGGCCATCCGCTCGGTCATCTCGGTGGCCGCGTTGCCGATGTCGATCTGTCCGCACGCGACATTCCAGGCGCGGCCGTCGAGCGAAATCGACCGGGTGAGGCCGGTGACGGCGTGCTTGGTCGCGGTGTAGGCGACGCTCGCCGGACGGGGCGCGTGCGCGGAGATCGAGCCGTTGTTGATGATCCGGCCGCCACGGGGCTCCTGGTCGCGCATCAGCCGCACGGCCTGCTGCGCGCAGAGGAACATGCCGGTGAGGTTCGTGTCGACGGTGCGCCGCCAGTCCTCGACGGACAGATCCGCGACGGTGCCGCCGAGCGACACTCCGGCGTTGTTGACCAGCAGGTCCAGCCGGCCCCACTCGCCGCGCACCGTCGAGAACAGCGCCTCCACCGAAGCCGGATCGGCGACGTCCGTCGGCACCACCAGCGCGTTCGGGTCCGAACCGGCCGTCTCGCGCAACGCGTCCTCGCGCCGTCCGGCGAGCGCGACCCGGTACCCGGCGCCGAGCAGCGCCCCGGCGATCCGGCGGCCCAGCCCGGAACCCGCCCCGGTGACCACAGCAGTCTTCTCCGACACGTCGCCTCCTCAAAAAATCCGCTCGCGCGCACGTTGCCATATCGCGGCACACTGGGTTCATGGGACCACGTGACACGCTGCTCGCCGGGTTCGCCAGACAGCTGGGCCATCCGCGGGGCCGGGCCGGGCAGGCTGTCGTCCGGCTGCTCAACAACGTCAACCGCGGACCGGTCACCGGAGCGGTCGAGGCGCTGGAGATCCAGCGCGGCGAAACCGCTCTGGACGTGGGGTTCGGCGGCGGGCTGGGTCTCGACCTGCTGCTGCGGGCCACCGAGGGCGGCACGGTGCACGGCGCGGAAATCTCCGAAACGGCGCTGGCCCGAGCGCGGCGGACGTTCCCGAAAAACCTCGCCGCCGGACGGTTGGTGCTGCACCAGGCCGGAATGGCCGAGCTTCCGCTGGGCGACGGGTCGATCGACGCGGCGCTGACCGTCAACACGGTCTACTTCATTCCCGAACTGGTGCCCGCGTTCGCCGAGGTCGCGCGGGTGCTCGCGGACGGCGGGCGGTTCGTCGTCGGCATCGGCGATCCCGCGATGATGCGGAACATGCCGTTCACCAGCCACGGCTTCCGGCTGCGACCGCCGGAAGAGATCGAGAAAGCGCTCGGGGACGCGGGGCTGGCGCTCCGCCGCCACGATCGGCTCGGCGACGGGCCTCGCGCGTTCCACTTGCTGGTCACCGGACGGTGAGAAGGGCGGGTTCCCCGTTCGAGGAACCCGCCCCTGCCGCTACTTCTTCGGCACGCCCAGCGCGGCCAGGGCCGGACCGGCCATGATCGCGCCGTTGCCGGTCACCGCGTCGAACCCGGGTGCGCCGAGGTCGATCGCGCTCGACACCAGCGCGGTGCGGACGTCCGCCGGGGTCGCGGACGGTTTGCCGGACAGCAGCAGCGCCGCGATCGCCGCCGCGTGCGGGGCCGCCGCCGAGGTTCCGAAGAACGGCTGGAAGCCGGTGACCGAGGTGGCCACGCCGTCGGCCGCGGTGATGTCCGGCTTCGCGCGGGTCGCGCCGCCGGTCGAGGACACGTTGCCCGGAGTCAGCTCAGTGCCGTCGGCGTTGTAGAAGACGTGCCGCTGGCCGTCGGAGGTGAAGCGCTCCCACTTGCTGGCCGAGGTGAACAGGCCCGGGTACGGGCCGGCCGGGTTCGCCGGGTCGCCGTTCTCCAGCGGACGGCCGAACGCGGCCGCGGCCGGGGCCGCGGCCACCGAGAACGCCGCGGCGGCCGCCGAGTGGCCCGAAGTCACGCCTGCGGTGCTGAAGCCCTTGAGCGAACCGGAGTCGACGAACCGGCCGCGGACCACGTTGAGCGCGAAGAACCGGTCGGCGCCGCTGTACTTGACCACCGCGAGGCGGTAGCCGGAGCCGGAGGACGGCACGGTCAGGCTCTCGTACGGGTTCTGCGAACCATTCTGCGGGTTGTCGCTGGAGGCGACGACGCTGCCGGAAGCGTCGAGCAGGAACAGGTCGTAGTCATTGGCCGAGTGCCCCCACGGATCCGACCAGAACAGCGTCACCGGCCTGCCGAGCGAACCCGGCGACAGCGGGTCGGTCGTCTGCACGCCGCTGCCCGGGTCGAAGTCGTGCGGGGTTCCGGTGACGCCCGGCAGCGTGGTGCCGGACGAGCGGAAGTCGCCCTCGTAGTAGCCGCTGGTGCCGTCGGTCAGGTTGCCGGAGTTGCCCGCGGAGGAGAAGTAGAGCGCGCCAGCCGCGGTCACGTCGTTGACTGCCTGCGCGACCTGGGTGTCCTGGAACGGCGACTCGTCGAAGTACGCGACGTCGTCGACGATCACCGTGCACTTGCCGGTGGTGCGCAGCGCGCGGATGTTGTCCGCGAAGCTCGACTCGCTGGTGAACGCGGTCGCGAAGCCGAGCGTCGCGCCCGGGGCGAGGTCGTGGACGATCTCCAGCATCGCGGTGCCCTCGTCGCCGCTGCCTGCCTGTCCGGGCAGCACGTCGACCGCGGGCAGTTCGCCTGCGTCCTGCGACTTTTTCAGCGAGTTGACGCCGTCGGAAAGCACGCAGACCTTCACGCCGGTGCCGTTCACGCCGTATTGCGTGCGGGCGGTGTCGGCACCGTGGGTCTTGTCCCCTTCGGACACCTGCACGGCGGCGACGGCCTTCTTGGCCAACTGCTGGCGCTGCGCGTCCGGCTCGTTCCAGGTCATCGCCTGCGTGGCGGGCTGGACCTGCCGGACGTCGCCACGCGCTGCGATCCGGTCCACCGCGTTGAGCGGCAGCTGGGCGCGAACCGAGCCATTGGACGAGGTGGACTGAACGGTGCCGCCCGCGGCGCGCACGGCCTTCGCGATCGCCGCACTGGCAGTCCCCGCGATGTCCACGGACACCGTGCCAGCCTGGGTGACCGGCAGGCCAGTGCGGTAATTCGGCAGCAGCGCGGCGAGACCGCGGTCAGCGCGCAGGCGCTTCTCCACGACGAGCTGGCTGGACTGCTTCTGCTCGGCCGGGGTGAGAGTCTTCTTGATCCCCTGCAACGCGCTGATCCCCGCCCCCGTGCGCGCGTTCGCCACGTCCGCGGCCGACGGCTGCGCGACGGCGACCCCGCTCCCGGCGAGCACCACCCCTACCGCGAGGGGCACCGAATACGCGGCCACCCGTCTCGTTCTTCTCATGCCAACTCCTGTCCTCGCCCCCGGCCACCCACTGTGGTCAGGTGAATCTAAAGAGCGACCGGGAGGAAGACCACCGACCAAAGTGGTATTTGCCCGGAAAGCCCACCTGGTGAGACTTCGCCGGGCGCTTCCCGGCCCGGAGCGGAGCTGGCACTCTGCTCTCGTGGCGAACCTGGGGAGGGACTTCGCGCGGCTCTGGTCCGCGTATGCGATCAGCACAGCGGGCAGCACGGTCGGCGCGGGCGCGCTCGGGCTCGTCGCGGTGCTCGTGCTCGACGCCCCCGCGTGGCAGGTTTCGCTGATCACCGCCATCTCGGCCGCCGCCAGCGCCGTCCTTGCCTTCCCGCTCGGACCCCGTGTCGAGTTCGCCCGGAAGCGTCCCGCGATGATCGCTGGAGACCTGGTCCGCTGCGCCGCGCTGGCGAGCGTGCCGGTGGCGGCCGCGCTGCACGTGCTGACCATGCCGCAGCTTTATGCCGTCGACATCGTCGTCGCCACCGCGGCCGTTATCTTCTCCGCGGCCAGCGGTGCGCACCTGAAAGCCCTTGTCGCGCCTAAGGAACGGGCTGTCGCCTTGAGCCGTTTCGAGAGCACGGACTGGGTCTGCTGGTCAGCCGGACCACCGCTGGGCGGCGTCTTGATCAGCGGGCTGGGCGCGACCGCGACGATGCTGATCGACGCTTTTTCGTTCTTGCTGTCCGCGCTCGGAATCCGCCGCTTGCGCACGCCGGAACCGCCGCCTGTTGTCTCCGAAGGACCTTCGCGGCGCGGATTCACCGACGGCTGGCATTACCTGCTGCGCAGTCCCGAACTGCGACCGCTGTTCTTCAACTCGGTGCTGTTCAGCGGCGCGGTTCTTTGGGTCACGCCGCTGCAAACCGTGCTGATGCTGCGCGATCTCAGCTTCGCGCCTTGGGAATACGGCCTCGTGCTCGGCGTTCCCTGCCTCGGCGGGCTCCTCGGCGCTCGTCTCGCGCCGACGCTCAGCTCCCGCTATGGCGCGCAGAAAGTGTTGCGCTGGACCAGTTTCGCGCGCACTCCGTGGCTTCTCGCGCTGCCGTTCGCTATTCCCGGAGCCGGCGGAGTCGCCTTGCTGATCGCCGCGAACTTCGGGCTGTTGCTGGTGGCGGGCATCTTCAACCCGACCTACTCGGCGTATCGCCTGTCCCTGATCGACGACACCGTCCTGACCCGGACGCTCACCGCCTGGTCGACCGGAACCCGTACCGCGAAACCGATTTTCGTCACCCTCGGCGGGATCGCCGCCGGAGTGCTCAGCGTGCGCGTCTCCCTGGGGATTGGCACCGTCCTTTGTCTGCTCAGCGCCGCGGCGTTGCCCGCCCGCCGAGCTGGGTGATCAGTTTTTGTCGGTGGCGCCGGTTACCGTGGCTGCCATGTTCAAGATCGACCGCGCGACCGCTGCCGACGCCGCCGCGCTCACCGACCTCATGCACGCGTCATCGGCCTATCAAGGCCGGTACGCCTCGATCCTGGAGGGATATGTCGTCACGCCGGATTACCTTCGTCAGCACCAGGTTCTGGTCGCCCGCGGTCCCGCCGGACCAGTCGGGTTCGCCGCGCTCACCGATGCCGAGCTGGACCTGCTGTTCGTCGCCGACGAAGCGCAAGGCACCGGGCTAGGTGCTCGGCTGGTAGCGGAAATTCTCGCTGTGGCAAGGGAAAACGGACTGTCCGAAGTGCGTGTGGTGTCGCATCCGCCCGCGGTGAAATTCTACGAACACATGGGTGCCCGGCAGGTCGGGACTATCCCACCGAAACCGCCGAAGATCTCGTGGTCCCGGCCCGAACTGGTTTTTTCCTTGGCAGCGCCCGAAAACGACCGCGCCCTGGCCCGCGAAACCACCGCGGGCCAGGGCGACCGTCGAAGAATCAGAAGTTGATCATATGGCCGGCCAGTCCGTGCACCGCTTCCTTGACCGCCTCGCCCAGTGTCGGGTGCGCGTGCACGTTGCGGGAAACCTCGTGCACCGTAAGGTCCCACTGCTGCGCCAGCGTCAGCTCCGGCAGCAGCTCCGTGACGTCCGGGCCGATGAGGTGCGCGCCGAGCAGTTCGCCGTACTTCGCGTCGCTCAGCACCTTCACGAAGCCCGCCGCGTCGCCGAGGCCGTGCGCCTTGCCGTTCGCCGTGAACGGGAACTTCGCCACCTGAACGTCGAAGCCCTTCTCGCGCGCCTGTTCCTCGGTCCAGCCGAAGCTCGCGATCTGCGGCTGGCAGTAGGTCGCGCGCGGGATCATCACGAAGTCCAGTTCCATGGTCTCCGCGCCGGCGATCGTCTCCGCCGCCACGATGCCCATCGACTCCGACGCGTGCGCCAGCATCAGCTTCGCCGTCACGTCGCCGATCGCGAACAGGTGCGGCACGTTCGTCCGGCCGCGGCCGTCGATCGCGATCGCGCCGCGCTCGGTCAGCTCGACGCCGGTGTTCTCCAGGCCGTAGCCCTCGACGTTCGGCCGGAACCCGATGGCCTGCAACACCTTGTCGGCCTCGAGCACCTGCTGCTCGCCGTTCTTCGACACGGTGACCGCCACCTTGGCTCCCGAGTCGTCGATCGCCTCGACCTTGGTGCCCACCAGCACCTTGATCCCCAGCTTGCGGTAGCGCTTCGCCAGCTCAGCCGACACCTCGGCGTCCTCGAGCGGCACCATCCGGTCGAGGAACTCGACGATCGTCACGTCCACACCGTAGTTGCGCAGCACGTACGCGAACTCCACGCCGATCGCGCCGGCCCCGGCGATCACGATGCTGCCCGGCAGCTCGCTTTCGAGGATCTGCTTTTCGTAGGTGACCACGCGCTCGCTGCGCTGCGTGCCCGGCAGCAGCCGAGCCGTCGCGCCGGTGGCGATGATGCCGTAGGTGAAGGTGATGCGCTCGCCGTTCACCTCGAGGGTGTTGGCGTCCACGAAGGTGCCGCGCCCGTTGTACTCGGTGATCTTGTTCTTCTTCATCAGGAAGTGCACGCCCTTGACGCGCCCGTCCGCGACCTTGCGGCTGCGCTCGTACGCCGCCGTGTAGTCGAACCGGATCTCCCCGTCGGAGGAGATGCCGTAGGTCTTGGCCTCCTCCTTCACCGTGTGCGCCAGCTCGGCATTGCGCAGCAGCGCCTTCGAAGGGATGCAGCCGACGTTGAGGCACACCCCGCCCCAGTACTTCTCTTCCACGACCGCCACGCTCAGGCCCAGCTGCGAAGCCCGGATCGCCGCGACGTACCCACCGACTCCGGCCCCGAGGACCACCACGTCATAGTCTGCGCTCATACCGTTGAAACTACCTCCCGCGCCAGCGCGGGGCGGCGTGACGGCGCCCGCTTCGAGCCCGGCTGCCGCCCGCCCTGGTTCGTCCGTCTCTTCCCGCCGCGCATCGCCGGGCGGCTGACCCCGGCGAAGCTCGCCAGAACCGGACGTCGTCTGCTCCGTCGCGCTGGCTCGGGGACGGTTGGATTGTCCACAGTGGCCGCCGCGCCTTCGGCTGGCGGGACCGCGGAATCCGCCGGTCAGACCGGCGGGCGCACCCCTCGGATCCCGGCCAGGAGCTCCGTGACGGCGGCCATGATCCGCGCTGTGGCCTCCTCCAGCACTTCCCTGGTCAGCTCCCGCCCGCGCAGGTCGCCGAGGTCCACCGGCTCCCCGGCGACGAACTCGATCTTCCGCCGCGGCAGGACGCGCGGGAACCACGCGCCGGCGGGCAGCAGTTCGTGCGTGCCCCAGTTCGCGACCGGGATCACCGGCACGCCGGTCTCCAGCGCGATCCGCGCCGCGCCGGTCTTGCCCTTCGAGGGCCAGCCGTCCGGATCGGCGGAGAGCCCGGCCTCCGGGAAGATCGCCACGCATTCGCCGGCTCGCACCGCGGCGACCGCGTCGCGGTACGCGCCCGCGGCGGTCGGCGCGCCGCGGTGGACCGGGATGTGCTTGCCCGAACGCATCACCGACTTGATCACCGGCGCGTTCCACAAGCTCGCCTTCGCCAGGTACCGCGGCACGCGCCCGGAGCCGAGGCAGAACGCGGTGAGCGTCGTCGGGTCGGCGTTGGACAGGTGGTTGGAGGCCACCACGACCCCGCCCGACTCCGGGATGTTCCGGGCGCCGCGCACGCGGAACCGGCTCGTCAGGGCGAGCAGTTGCCACACGACCTCGATCGCGAAGTGGTACCAGGCGCCCCGGCCGGACCGCGCGAAGCGCCTGCCGTACCTCTGCATGCCGCGGAAGCCGAGCAGCTCCCCTTCGAGCGGGGTCCAGTGGTCCCGGGTCCGGGTGCGCAGCGCCATGAGCGTCATTCGTAGCGGAAGACACTCCGGTTCGGCGCCGCGCGCACCCCGGACGCGGCACGGATCACACTCGCTCGAGCACCACCACGGGGATCTCGCGGTCGGTCTTCTTCTGATAGTCGTTGTAGGCGGGCCACACCGCGGCGAGCTTGTCCCACAGCCGGGCGCGTTCCTCGCCGGTCGCGGTCCGGGCGCGCGCGGTGAACTTGTCCGCCCGCACCTGCACGCGGACCTCGGGGTTCTCCTGCAGGTTCAGGTACCAGCCGGGGTGGTTCGGCGCGCCGCCCTTCGAGGCGACGATCACCGGGTTGCCGTTGTCCTCCTGGTAGATCAGGGCGAACTTGCGGTCCTGCCCGGTCTTGCGCCCCTTCGTGGTGAGCACCAGCGTCGGCACGCCCTCCTGCCAGTCGTGCCCGACCTCCCCGTCGGTCTCCTCGTAACGGCGAACGTGCTCGTCACCGAACAGCATGCGGATTTCCTTTCGTTCGACTTCCGCGCTCGACAGCCCGGACCTGCCCTCCCACCCTGCCGCGAACCGGTCGGTCGCGCTGATCAGCTCGTGCAGCGTGCCCGGTTCGTCGAAGGCGTGCCCGGCGTCGCCGATCATCTTCAGCTCGGCGCCCGGCAGCACCTGTGCGAGTTCCCAGGCGGTGGTGGCGGGAGTGACCACGTCGTACCTGCCCTGCACCAGAACGCACGGGATGCCCGACAGCTTCCCGGCGCCGCGGATCAGCTGGTCCGGGGCGAGCCAGCCGCCGTGGCGGAAGTAGTGGTTCTCGATCCGCGCGATCGCGAGCGCGAACTCCGGCTCGGCGAACGCGGCCACCACCTCTTCCTGCGGGGTGAACTTGACCGTCTCGCCCTCCCACCGGCTCCAGGCGAGCGCGGCCGGCCCGTGCACCTTCGGGTCCGGATGATTCAGCAGTTCGTGGTACACCTCGAGCAGGTCGGCGCCACGGCGCGCGTACGGCACCGGTGCGAGGAAGCGCGACCACGCCTCCGGGAAGATGCACGCCGCGCCGCCGCCGAAGAGCCACTGCACTTCTTTGCGCCGAAGCGTCGCGACGCCGCGCAGGATCAGCTCGGTCACGCGTTCCGGATGCGTCTCGGCGTAGGCGAGCGCGAGCACGCTGCCCCACGAACCGCCGAACAGCTGCCAGCGGTCGATGCCGCGGTCCTCGCGCAGCTGCTCCATGTCGGACACCAGATGCCAGGTCGTGTTCACCGAGAGGTCGACGTCCGGCTCGCTGCAGTGCGGCGTGCTCCGGCCGCAGCCGCGCTGGTCGAACAGGACGATCCGGTAGCGCTCCGGGTCGAACAGCCGCCGGTGCCGCGCGGAAGCGCCGCCCCCGGGCCCGCCGTGCAGGAACGCGACCGGTTTGCCCTCGGGATTGCCGCATTCCTCCCAATACAGCGTGTTGCCGTCGCCGACCGGCAGCATCCCGTGGTCGTACGGATCGAGTTCCGGGTACAGACCGAGCATGCAGCCACTATGCCCGACCTCGGCCGGGTCCCGCTGGGGGTCCACTGTGGACGCGCGGACGCGGCCGGAGGGCTCCGGTTAGGCTGCCCTCATGGCGAAGGTACTGGTGGTGGAGGACGACGCGGCGATCGGCAGCGTCCTCGACTCCGCGCTGCGCGGGCACGGCCACACAGTGCAATGGTGCCGGGACGGCCGGAGCGCGCTGCGCGAGACCGCGGCCGATCTCGTGCTGCTGGACCTGGGCCTCCCGGACGTCGACGGCGTCGAGGTGTGCCGGCGGCTGCGCTCGGCCCTGCCGGGCGCGGTGCTGGTGATCCTGACCGCGCGAGCGGACGAGATGGACGTCGTGGTCGGACTGGAGGCCGGAGCCGACGACTACCTCCCCAAGCCCATCCGGCTGGCCGAACTGCTCGCCCGGGTGCGCGCGCACCTCCGCCGCGGCGCGCCCGCCGCGCCGTCGACGCCGGTCGTCCGGATCGGCGCGCTGGAGGTCGACATCGCGAGCAGGCGGGTCACGCTGAACGGCCGGGAGGTCGCGCTGCGCGCACGGGAGTTCGACCTGCTCGCGCGGCTGGCCGTCCAGCCGGGGCAGGCGGTGAGCCGCGACACCCTGATGTCCGACGTGTGGGATTCGCACTGGCACGGTTCCACCAAGACGCTCGACGTGCACATCGCCGCGCTGCGCCGCAAGCTCGCCTCGGCCGCCGAGTCGCCGTACGAGGTGCCGCGGATCGCCACCCTGCGCGGGCACGGATACCGGCTCGAAGGGGACTGACGGAGTGCGCCGCCGGATCGTGACGCTCACCGTCCTCGCGGCCGTCCTGGCCACGAGCCTGTTCGGGCTGCCGCTCGCCGTCGGGGCGCTGTGGTACTTCCGCACGCACACCACGTCCGCGCTGGAGCGGGCCGCCGACAGCACGGCCGTCGTGATCTCCGACGCGCTGGCCGCCGGCCAGCCCTTCCAGGTCCCGGACAACGAGGACGGCGCCGAGGTCGGCGTCTACGACCCGGTCGGCCATCTCCTCGCCGGGGAAGGCCCGCCGACCGCGGACGACGTCGTGCGCGGAGTCGCCGCCAGCCGCAGCGACATGCTGAACCAGAAGGTCGGCGACGAGGACGTGCTGGCCGTCCCGGTGCTGACCGGCGCCCGCCTCACCGGCATCGTGCGCGCGTCGCTCCCCCGGTCGGCGCTGACGCACGACGTCGGCATCACGTGGCTGGTGATGGCCGGATGCGCGATCGGCGCGGTGCTCGCGAGCTGGCTCGTCGCCCGCCGGATCGCCGCCCGGCTGACCCGCCCGCTGGAAGACCTGGCCTGCGCCGCGACCCGGCTCGGCGAAGGCGACTTCTCCGCCCGCTCCCGGCGCTCGGCGATCCCGGAAATCGACCGCGTCGGCGCCGCCCTGGACGTCACCGCGACCCGCATCGGCGAAACGCTGGAACGGGAGCGCGCCTTCTCCGCCGAGGCCTCACACCAGCTCCGCACTCCCTTGGCCGGTCTGCGCCTGCAGCTGGAATCCGCCCTGGAAACCCCGGGCCGGGACCCCTACGCCGCGGTGCGCGCCGGAATCACCGCCGCTGACCGGCTGGAACGGACCGTCGAGGATCTGCTCGCGCTGTCCCGGGAACGCCGCGCCGCTCGCGCCGAACTCGACCTGCCCGCCCTCCTCGCGGAGTTGAACGACGTCCCGCTGCCCGACCACCGTCAGCTGCGCCTAGAAATCGTCGACCCGCCGCCAGTACGCGCGTCTGCCCCCGCGGTCCGGCAAGTGCTGGCCGTCCTGCTGGACAACGCGGTGAACCACGGCGAGGGCACCATCACCGTCCGAGCCCGCGACGCCGGCGGTGCCCTGGCCGTGGACGTCATCGACGAAGGCCCGGACCTGGGCGACCGCGACCCGTTCTCCGACCACACCCCCAGCGGGCACGGCATCGGCCTCCGCCTGGCGAGAAGCCTGGCCGAAGCCGAGGGCGGGCGGTTGCGCCTGTCCCGCCCCGACCCGCCGACGTTCACGCTGCTGCTTCCGGAAGCACCCGCCTCCTGACCCGCCCCAGCGGGCACTGGCTGTCCGTGGCAGAAGCGGCGCAGTCCGGGCCGGTGCAGGTCCCGGTGGTCGGCGCGGAGCTGGTCACCGCCGCTGCGCAGCACATCCACGGCGGCGGCATCATGACGCGCCCGGTGTCCCGATTCTGGTCGACGGCAAGGCGGCGGCGTACGTCTGCAGTGCGGTGTTTGCGCTCGCCCCAGCCGAACTATCGATCTCCGCAACAGGCGGCCGGAACACTTCTGCCCGCCGCAGTCCGTCCCCGAGCGCGGAGCCACCCACCGCGCCCGGACTCTTCGCCTGACTGGCCCGCGTACGCAACGACCGGCGCCCCGAGCACGCACCGCCGCACCCGACTCGCAGTTTCCAGCGTCCCCGGCCCGACCTGCGCCGGAAAACCCGCCGCCGCGGAGCCCCCGCCCCGATCACTTAGAGTCAACAACGGCCTGGAAGCCCTCGGCCCAGACCGCAAGCCCCGCAGAAACCAACCTCGAGAGCGCAATGAATCACCCTCCATCGCCAGCAATCCACAACAGATCTCGGTTCTCGGGGCAATTTTCGATCGATACCGTGGCTCGAAGTCGACAGTGCCGTCACAATCAATCGCTAGGAGCCAGCCGGTGAGCACCACCTCCACCAGTCCTGCGCGCGGAAGGCTCGCCACGGCCGTGCTGCGCCGCAAACCGGTCACCGATCTGGTGGCCGAGGCGGATCACGGTCCGCTGAAGCGGTCGCTCGGGCTGAGTCAGCTGACCATGCTCAGCATCGGGGCCACCCTGGGCAGCGGGATCTTCGTGGTGCTCGGCGAGGCGGTTCCGGTGGCCGGACCCGCCGTCGTGGTCTCGTTCGTGCTGGCCGGGATCACCGCGTTGTTCTCCGCGCTTTCCTACGCCGAGCTGGCGGGCATGATCCCGCTTTCCGGCTCCTCTTACTCCTACGCGTACGCGACCCTCGGCGAACTGGTCGCCTGGGTGTGCGGCTGGTGTTTGGTGCTGGAGTACGGCGTCTCCGTCGCGTCAGTCGCGGTCGGGTGGGGGCAGTACGTCAACGAACTGCTGCACGTGGCGTTCGGCGTGACGTTGCCGGATGCACTCAGCGGACCTCCGGGCGACGGCGGGCTGGTCAACATTCCGGCGATTGTCGTGGTGCTGCTGGCCATGGTGCTGTTGCTGTCCGGCGCGAAGGAGAGCGCGCGGGCCAACGCGATCATGGTCGCGGTGAAGATCGGCACGCTGATTCTGTTCTGCGCCATCGCGTTCACCGCGGTCCGGGCGCAGAACTTCACGCCGTTCCTGCCGCTCGGGCTGGCTGGGATGAGCGCCGGCGGGGCGAAGCTGTTCTTCTCCTACATCGGGTTCGACGCCGCCTCCACCGCCGGGGAAGAAGCCCGCAACCCGCAACGTGACCTGCCGCGCGCGATTCTGCTGTCGCTGGGCATCGTGACCGTTCTCTACTGCCTCGTCGCGGTCGCGGCGATCGGCGCGCTGCCCTGGCAGCAGTTCGGCGACAAGCAAGCCGCGCTGTCACACGTGCTGACCACGATCACCAGCAACCCGCTCTGGGCCATCCTGCTCGCGATCGGCGCGATCGTGGCGATCTCCAGCGTCGTGCTGACCGTCCTTTACGGACAGACGCGGATCCTGTTCGCCATGTCCCGCGACGGGCTCGTGCCGAAGTCGCTGTCCACTGTGCATCCGAAAACCGGCGTGCCGCGCACCAACACGCTCGTGGTGTCCGGGTTTGTCGCGGTGCTCGCTGCCTTCGTCCCGCTCGGCAAGCTCGCCGACGCCACCAGCATCGGGACGCTGTTCGCGTTCGGGCTGGTCAACGTCGCCGTGCTGATCCTGCGCAAACGCCGTCCCGAGGCCGAGCGCACGTTCCGCGTGCCGTTTTCGCCGGTCACGCCGATCCTCGGGGTGGCCTGCTGCGCCTACATGATGTTCAGCCTCGACGGGGCGACCTGGATCGTGTTCGGCGCGTGGATGCTGCTCGGCCTTGTCATCTACTTCGGCTACAGCGTCCGTCGCTCGCGGCTCGCGGAGAGCGTCCGATGATCGTCGCCGTCCACCAAGGACCGTTCGAACGGCTGCCCGAGGCGATGGCCGCCGCGGCCGAGCGGGGCGCCGAGCTGATCGTGACTGCCGAGATGGGCACGACGGGGTACAACATCGGCGCGCAAGCCGTCGCCGAACTGGCGGAACCGGCGGATGGACCACGGGCGGCCGAGCTGGGCGCGTTGGCTGCCAAACACAAGATCGCGCTGGTCTACGGCTATCCCGAGCGCGACGGTGACGCGGTGTACAACTCGGCGCAACTGCTGTCCGCACAAGGGGAACGGCTCGCGAACTACCGCAAGACCCACCTGTTCGGCGACCTCGACCGCGACCAGTTCTCGCCCGGCGACGACCCGGTGGTCCAGGCCGAGGTGAACGGCCTCCGCACCGGCCTGCTGATCTGTTACGACGTCGAGTTCCCCGAGCTGGTCCGCGCGCACGCGCTCGCGGGCACAGAACTGCTGCTCGTACCCACCGCGTTGATGCGGCCGTACGAGCGCGTCGCGGACCTGCTCATTCCGGTTCGTGCACACGAAAGCCAGCTGTACGTCGTGTACGCGAATCGCTGCGACACCGAGGGCGAACTCGCCTACTGCGGCCGCTCGACAGTCGCGTCGCCGGATGAAGTCGTCGCGAAGGCCGGGCCGGACGACGAGCTGCTGTTCGCCGAGCTCGACCCCGCAGTGCTCGCCCGAGCGCGAGCCGAAACCCCGTACCTGGCCGACCGACGGCCGTCGCTGTACCGCTCTCTCACCGAAGGACCCCGGGCATGACCTCCGCAGTTCCCGCCGCGATCCACGCCGAGGAACCCGCCGGCCGGCCGATCACGATGTTCGGCCCCGACTTCCCGTTCGCCTACGACGATTACCTCGCGCATCCGGCCGGGCTCGGCAGCGTGCCGGAGGAGGCGCACGGCACCGAGGTCGCGGTGATCGGCGGCGGCCTGTCCGGCATCGTGACCGCCTACGAGCTGATGAAGCTCGGGCTGCGGCCGGTCGTGTACGAGATCGACGGCATCGGCGGACGGCTGCGCACGCACCACTTCCCCGGCCTGCCCGACGACGTGGTCGCCGAGATGGGCGCGATGCGGTTCCCGCCGTCTTCGACGTCGCTGTTCCACTACATCGACAAGGCCGGGCTGGAAACCACGCCGTTCCCGAACCCGCTTTCGCCCGCCACGCCGAGCACAGTCGTCGATCTCAAGGGCCAAAGCCATTACGCGCGCACGCCCGAAGATCTGCCCGAGGTGTACGGCGAAGTGGCGCAAGCGTGGCAGCGCACGCTCGACGAGCACGCGTCATTCGCCGAGATGCAGACCGCGATCCGCAATCGCGACGCCGCGACGGTCAAAAAGATCTGGAACGAGCTCGTGCCCCGGCTCGACAATCAGACCTTCTACGGATTCCTGTGCGATTCCCCGGCCTTTTCCTCGTTCCGGCATCGAGAGATCTTCGGTCAGGTCGGATTCGGCACCGGCGGATGGGACACCGACTTCCCGAACTCGATTCTCGAAATCCTCCGCGTCGTCTATACCGGCGCGGACGACGACCACCACAGCATCGTCGGCGGCAGCGGACAGCTGCCGAAGCGGCTGTGGGACCACGTCCCGGAGAAGCTCGCGCACTGGCCGTCCGGCACGAATCTCGCTTCCCTGCACGAAAACGGCGAGCCGCGGCCGGGGGTCACGCGGCTGCACCGCACCGCGCCGAACAACATCACCGTCACCGACGCCTCCGGCCACATCCGCACGTTCGGCGCCGCGGTGTTCACCGCGCAGAGCTGGATGCTGCTGTCGAAGATCGAATGCGACGAGGCCCTGTTCCCGATCGACCACTGGACTGCGATCGAGCGCACGCACTACATGGCGTCCTCCAAGGTTTTCGTGCCCGTCGACCGCCCGTTCTGGCTCGACCGCGACCCGGTCACCGGCCGCGACACGATGAGCATGACGCTCACCGACCGGATGCCGCGCGGCACCTACCTTCTCGGCGACGACCCGGACCGGCCCGCGGTGATCTGCCTGTCCTACACGTGGGCCGACGATTCGCTGAAGTGGCTGCCGCTTTCCGTGTCCGACCGCGTCGAGGTGATGCTGCAGTCGCTGCGCGAGATCTACCCCGGCGTCGACGTGCGGCGGCACATCGTGGGCGACCCGGTGACCGTGTCGTGGGAGGCCGAACCGCATTTCATGGGCGCGTTCAAGGCGAACCTGCCCGGGCATTACCGGTACCAGCACCGGCTTTTCACGCACTTCGTGCAGGATTCACTGCCCGAACGCTATCGCGGTTTATTCCTTGCGGGGGACGACATCTCGTGGACCGCGGGCTGGGCCGAGGGCGCGGTGCAGACCGCGCTCAACGCGGTATGGGGCGTGCAACGGCACTTCGGCGGCGCGAGCGATCCGGCGAATCCCGGTCCGGGCGACCGTTTCGCGGACCTCGCGCCGATCGAGCTTCCGGACTGACCGGGTCGTCAACCCATACCGCGCGGTAGCAGCCGAACGTGTTTCCGCCGCGACATTCGGCCCGGTCAATCCGCCGTTCTGAACCGATCATGCGAAACTGATGCCATGAGCACCGATCCGGCGCCGAAGTGGCGGCGACTCGAACCGGACGAACGCAAAGAGCAGATCTACGCCTGTGCGGCGCGGCTGTTCGGCGAACGACCGTATTCGGAAGTGTCCACTTCGGACATCGCGGCCGAGGCAGGCGTGGCCCGCGGACTGATCAATCATTATTTCGGAACAAAGAGGGAGTTGTACCTCGAAATCGTTCGGCGTGCGCTCACCGTGCCGCGGATCGCGGTGCAGATTCTGCCGGACGGCCCGTTGGAAGTCCGCGCGGACGCCGCCATCGACTGGCTGCTCGACATGGTGCGCGGGCAGGAGAAGCTGTGGCTCGCCGCGATCGCGCCGGAGGGCATCGGCCGCGATCCGGAGGTGGACCGGATCGTCGCCGAGGCCGACCGCGCGTCGGCCGACCGCGTCCTCGAGGCGGTCGGGCTGTCCCGCGACAGCGCGCACGGCGAGGAACTGAACGCCGCGGTGCGCGCGTTCGCCGGCATGGTGAAGGCGGCGGGCCGCGAATGGCTCGTGCACCGCTCGCTGGACCGCAGGCAGGTGCACACGCTGCTGACCATGTCGCTCGTGACCTTGGTGAGCCGGGTGTTCCCCGCGATCCAGCATCCGCCCCAGCACTGACCCGCCGGAAGGAGAGCCCCCGGCACCACGAGGGGGGAGGAAAGTGCCGGGGGCCCCTTCCGGAGGCGAGGCCCCCGGTAGCTGTCCACGCTACGCCGGGAAGGCATCGAATCGGTGTCAGTCGGCGCAGCGGCCGCCCGACTTTTCACCACGACCACGCGGACGGCCCAGTGCGGATGCTCACGCGGAGCAATTTCGCGAATTTCAGCCGCGCAGCCGGGCCAATCGGCAGGTGAGCCCGTCGAGGCAGCTGCGGATCG
This sequence comes from Amycolatopsis echigonensis, assembly GCF_014174495.1. Lineage (GTDB taxonomy): Bacteria > Actinomycetota > Actinomycetes > Mycobacteriales > Pseudonocardiaceae > Amycolatopsis > Amycolatopsis echigonensis. The sequence goes on along the minus strand of NZ_JACJHR010000069.1, from coordinate 23,785 downwards.
CGAAGTCGAACAGTCGCGGATGGTAACCGGCCGCGGCTTCGGGGTCGGTGAGCAGCTCGTGCATCGCCCGGCCGTGCGCGGCCATGCCGGGCAGGTCCTCGCGGTCCCGGTAGGAGGCGTATTCCTCGGTGTTGTCCAGGCGCAACGCGAGGCTGCAGTCCCGGTCGTCCTCCAGCGCGACGTACTGGCACGCGGTAGTCGTGAGCACGGTGTAGGCGAGCGGGCTCTCGTCGCCGAAGCCCGCGTCGAGCAGGATCCGCACCCCTCGTTCCATCGTGGGCGTGGCCGCGGCCACCGACGGGCCGAACGACGCCATCCGGCGCGCCGTGCCCGGATGCTTGCGCAGCACCTCGCGCAGGCCGGTCAGCAGTTCGACGAACCACTCCTGCCACTCCAGCTTGTCGTCGGGCAGCCGCAACTGGCCGACGACCCGGTCCAGCACCGCGCACACCACCGCGTCGCGGTCCCCGACGTGGTGGTAGACGACCGCCGGGTACGCGCCGATCGCGGCGGCCAGCTGCCGCAGCGTCCAGTTCTCCAAGCCGCGTTCGACGGTGAGCTTCACCGCCGCGTCGACCACCTTTTTCGCGGTGACCGCGGGCAGCCCGGCGGCGGAACGGGACCTGGCGCGCTGTCCGGCACGCGGAGTCGGCATGCCGTGCACCGTAACCGGCGACCGGCCGGCTCGGCCACACGCGGTTCCGTGCTGCGGCATGATCGGGGCATGCCACGCGCACAGGCCAACGGCCTCGAACTCGAGTACGACACGTTCGGCGACCCGGCCGCCCCGCCGGTCGTCCTGGTGATGGGACTCGGCGCCCAGATGATCACCTGGGAGGAGGGCTTCTGCGAGCTGCTCGCGAGCCGCGGTTTTTACGTCGTGCGCTTCGACAATCGCGACGCGGGCCTGTCCACCTGGTTCGACGAACTCGGCACGCCGGACCTCGCCGGGATCATCGCCGGCACGGCCCCGGCTCCGTATCTGCTCTCGGACCTCGCCGACGACACCGTCGGGCTGTTCGACGCGCTCGGTTTCGCGAAGGCGCACGTCGTCGGCGCTTCGATGGGCGGGATGGTCGCGCAGCAGCTCGCGATCGACCACCCGGACCGGCTGCTGAGCCTGACGTCGATCATGTCGACGACCGGCGACCCGTCGGTCGGCCAGGTCTCGCCCGCCGCGCTGGAGACGCTCACCCAACCGGCGCCGGAATCGCGCGAGGAGCAGATCGAACAGAGCATCGCGAACTACCGCGTGACGGGGTCGCCGGGCTATCCGGCTACCGAGGAATACCTGCGACGCAAGGCAACCCGGAACTACGACCGGGGACGGCACCCGGTCGGGATGCAGCGGCAGGCGGCCGCCGTCGTCGCGTCGGGCGACCGCACTGAACGACTGCACGACGTCCGGGTGCCGGCCGTCGTTCTGCACGGCGACTCCGACGTGATGATCGACGTGAGCGGCGGCAAAGCCACGGCGGCGGCGATCCCGGATGCGGAACTGGTCATCGTCCCGGACATGGGCCACGACCTCCCGGAACCGCTGTGGCCGGAGATCGTGGCCGCGATCGTCCGCGCGACCGCCCGCGCCTGAGGAGGTCAAGAAGCCGTCAATAACGAGCGCCGGGGCGTACGGAACCCGTCCATGCGTCCTGCCAAGCGTGCCCGCGCGGAGTGCCATGGGGCATGCGTACTGAAGGACGGCTCGCTGGCGGATTCGGTTTCCCGCTCGGTTGTGTGGCGGTAGTAGCGGCTGAGATCGGTGCAGACCTCGCTGGAGACACTGCGCATCCCAGCTATGCCGTCGCGGCCGTCGCGCTCGTGGTCGGCGCAGTGGCAGTGGTCACCACTCCCCTCGCCGCGGCCGGGGTGACGGCGGTGGGCTGGGCGGTGCTGTCCGGCTTCGCGTACGGCCGGTCCGGGGCTCTGGTTTTCACCGCGGTGACCGCCCGGGTCGCGGTGATCTTGGCTGGTGCGGCGGTGTTCGGGCTTGTGCTCGGTGCCGGTTGGCGCATGGTTCAGCGGGTTCGTCCGGTGTTCGCGGAAGCTGTCGTGCCGATGCCGCGGAAGGCTGGCGAACCGAGCCACCGCCGGGTGGCGTCACTGTGAAATGGCTCGCCAAGGTGCGCGAAGGGTGCCAGGCTGGCGGAGTACCACGTCGTCACCTTCGGAGGTCAGCCATGAGTGAAGCGCAACCGGCACCCAGCGACGGGGAGGGCGACGTCAAGCGGAAGTACCGCGAGGCGCTGGAGCGGAAACAGGCCAAGGCGCGCGAGGGGGCCGCTCACGAGAACGCCGGACAGCAGAGCCAGCACGCGCATGGGCCGGCGGCTAATAAGCGGACTTTTCGGCGTAAGAGCGGCTGATCGCCGCATAGAGAAATAGGTTCGTGGGGCACCCCGAAGCCCCATTGTGACGACGGTCTGGGGTTGCTTGTCAAGGCGGGAAAGATGCCTTGACAAGCAACCCCAGACCGCGTTTTGGCTTCGTATCGGGGTGCGGGGGTGGTGTGGGTGCCTGGCTGGGTGAGTGCACCGGTTGCGGTTCGCGACGGGGGCAGGCCTCGCGGTGGCGGGGGTGGGGGTGGGGCGCTGAGCGGTCCGTGAAGGGCTCCTTGCGGGAATCTGATTCCCGCAAGGAGCCCTTCACGGACTCTTGCGGAGTTACACCGTGAGGATCGAGCGCAGGCGGCCGACGTCGGTCATCCGGCGTTCGGCGAGGCGGTCGGCAGCGGCGGCGGGGGGCACGCCGTCGGCCTTCGCCAGTTCGTACACCGCCTTCGTGGTGTCGAAGATGGCCGCCGTCTTGCGCTGGGCTCGGGCGAAGTCGAAGCCGTGCCGTTCGTCGTCCACCTGGATCACGCCGCCCGCGTTCACCAGGTAGTCCGGGGCGAACAGGATGCCGCGGTCGTTCAGCAGCTTGTCGACGCCGGGGTGCGCGAGCTGGTTGTTGGCCGCGCCGCAGACGATCTGGGCGCGCAGGGCGGCCACGGTCTCGTCGGTGAGCACGCCGCCCATCGCGCAGGGCGCGAAGACGTCCAGTTCGGTCTCGATCATGGTGTCCACATCGGACACCACGTCGACGTCCGGGTACGCCGCACGGGCGCGTTCCACGGCGCTGGGCGCGACATCGGTGATCACCACGCGTGCGCCGGCCTCCACTAGGTGGCCGACGAGGATGTGGCCGACCTTGCCGACCCCGGCGACGCCGACGCGGCGGCCGGTCAGCTCGGGCACGCCCCACACCTGCTCCGCGGACGCGCGCATCCCCTGGTACACGCCGAAAGCGGTGAGCACCGAGGAATCTCCGGCCCCGCCGTCTTCTGGGGAACGTCCGGTGACGTGCCGGGTTTCGCGGGCGACGACGTCCATGTCGCGCACGTAAGTGCCCATATCGCAGGCAGTGATGTACCGGCCGCCGAGCGAGTCCACGAACCGGCCGTACGCGCGGAGAAGCGCTTCGGACTTCAGCGTGTTCGGGTCGCCGATGATGACGGCCTTGCCGCCGCCGAGGTCGAGGCCGGCGAGCGCGTTCTTGTACGCCATACCCTTGGAGAGCGCGAGAACGTCGTCCAGCGCGGCGTCCTCAGTGGCGTAGGGGTAGAACCGGGTGCCGCCGAGGGCCGGGCCCAGAGCGGTGGAGTAGATGCCGATGATGGCTTTCAGCCCACTGGCCTCGTCGTTGCAGAACACGACTTGCTCATGGCCGCTGTGCCGGCCGAACACGCCTTCGGTCACGGTGGTGACTCCTTTGTCTCCCACGCGGCTCGTGGCCGCGCGCATGTGTGAACGGTGCGCACCGGGGAACGGGGGTTGCCCGTTCCGCAGTGCACACCGTCAACCTACTTCGCCGTTCTCCAGGCCACCACCCGCATCCCGCGAGCTTCACCCCAGATCCGCGACAGCTTCCCGAAGTGTGGAAATCGCCGTTTCGAGCTGTTCATCGGACAGGTACGGCGCGGGGCCGAACCGCAGGTAATGCCCTCGGCTGTCGGTCCGCACGCCGCGCGCAGCCAAGCGTTCGCACAGGCACCCGGCGACCGGGCTGCGCAGCGAGAGGAAGCCGCCGATGCCGTCGAGCGAGGTCTCGCGGTCGCGGGTGACGACGTCGTCCGGCAGGCCGAGATCGTCGAAGCAGCGGGCGAGCAGGCCGACCTGATGCTGCGACACCTCGCGCAGGAACTCGGCGGTGAGTCCGTGCTCGGCGAAGAACTGCTGCACCCGCACGCCGCGGTAGTGGCTCGACGGGTCGTAGGTGGCTCCGGCGAACCGGTTGCCGCCAGGGGCGTACGCGACTTCGTCCGGCCGGCGTTCGTCGGCGAGTGCGCCGAATTCCGCGTACCAGCCGGTAATCACCGGGCGCAGCTCCTGCGCGTGCGCGGGCAGCCGCAGGAAGCAGTTCCCTTCGCCGAGTTGCAGGTACTTGTAACCGCCGCCGAGCACCCACGCGTTGGTGAGACCGAGGTCGTGCAGCGGGAACGGGACCGCGCCGACCGCGTGGTACGCGTCGACGACCAGCTCGACCGAGCGGCTCCGGCACGTTTCAGCCAGATGGGCGAGACCGGGCACGATCCAGGACGTCTCGAACAAGACCGCCGACGCGAGCACCGCGGCGGTGCGGCCGTCGACCTGTTCGGCGAGCCGTTCGGCCAGCGTCGCGACCGGTGCGGCGGGCACGCGGACGACCTCGACCCCCTCCTCGGCCAACCGGGTGAGCTGGCGGCGCAGAGTGTGGAATTCCCCGTCGGTGGTCACCAAGCGCGGCCGCTTCCGCAGCTCGATCGCGGACAGGAACCGCAGCACGAGTTCGTGGGTGTTCTGGCCGAGGGCGTAGTCGCCGTGCGGATCGGACAGCCACTTCCGGAACCCGTTCCGCAGCTCGTCGGCCTTCGCGAACGCCCGGCCCCACTTCTCGTCCACCTCCTCCGCGGCGTCGGCGAACGCTTCGCGCAGGCCCTCTTCGGCGACGTCCGGCCAGGCCTGGTGCGAATGCGCGGACAACAACAGCCGGTCGGCGACGCGGAACCGCGAATAGTGCGGGGCGAGCGCGTTTTCCTTGGCGCGCAAGGACTCCACTGTGGTCACAACCGGCTCCGGACGGCCCACAGGTCCGGGAACATCGGGTTGAACAGCGTGGTGCGCAGGTAGGCCGCACCGGACGAACCGCCGGTGCCGGTCTTGTCGCCGATCGTGCGTTCGACCATCTTCACGTGCCGGTAACGCCATTCCTGCAGGCCCTCGTCGAGGTCGACCAGCGCCTCGGCGAGCACCGACGGGCCGCCGTCGTCCTGGTAGACCTTCAGCAGCACTTCCTGCAGTTCCGGCGAGGGCTCCAGCGGACGGGTCACGTCGCGGCCCGTGTCGACCGGGTAGCCCTTTCCGGAGAGGTAGGCCAGGAACGAGTCGAACACCGACGGACGGCGCATCGCGTCGGCGATCCGGGTGCGCTGCTCGCCGCCGTCCGGGTAGTGCGCGAACACGCGCTCGTCGCGGCGGCCGAGCACCGCCTCCAGCTCGCGGAACTGGCCGGACTGGAAGCCGCTCGAAGCGTCGAGGCGGGCGCGGAAGCTGGTGAACTGGCTGGGCGTCATCGTCTCCAGCACGTCGATCTGCGCGACCACCACCTTCAGCACGGTCAGGATGCGGCGCAGCGTGCGGATCGAATGCGCGGTGTTGCCCGCTTCCAGGTTCTCCTGCAGGAACGCGGCCTCGTGCAGGATCTGCTTGAACCACAGCTCGTAGACCTGGTGGATCACGATGAACAGCAGTTCGTCGTGTTCGTCCGAACGCGGGCGCTGCGCGGCGAGCACCTCGTCGAGCGCCAGGTAGGACGTGTAACTGAGCGCGGCCTGGGTGTCGTCTGTTCCGGTCATCGGGTTCCTCATCTCGGGGACAGGGTTCGGTCGAAGTGGCGCTGAGCGGGTGGCGCGAGCGCCGAATACAGGTCGTGGAACAGCTTGACCGCCGCCGCCCGCGTCTGCGGCGCGGGGATCAGCCCGGACGGCAATTCCGGGTCCAGCGAAGGGAATTCGCGATAAGTGTGCACCAGCCGGGTGCGCACGGCGAACGCTTCCGGGTCGCTGAGATCCTTCGGGCAGTCGCCGAATTCGGCGACGAACGCGGCGTAGCGGGCGGACAGTCCGTCGAGGTCCCAAGCCCGTCCGGCGAGCTGGCGCACGTCCAGCGCGGCGGACGGCGTGCCCAGCATCAGACCGGCGTGTTCGGCGACTTCGAGTTCGGAGAGCAGCGCAAGCACCTCGGCCTCGCGGTCGTGCGGGGCGAGCCAGGTGCCGTCCTGGACCGGGCCGAACCCGAGGAACCGCAGCCGCCGCACCAGCCGTTCGCGGGAGGTGCGCCGGGTCTCCGGGATGTTCTGCCACAGCACGGTCCAGGTCCCGGCCGGTTCGTCCCGGCGGCCGAGTCCGAAGATCCGCCGGTCGCCGTCGTCGAGCAGGGCGACCGTGCGCGGGGTCAGCGAGTAGTGCACCAGCCTGCCCTCGCGGTGCCGGGACAGCAGGCCGCGGCGCACCAGCCGAGTCAGCGCGATCCGGGCCGCGCCGTCGGAGAAGCCCAGCTCGTGCAGCAGCGCGACAAGCCCGCCGGACCACACGCGCCTGCTCTCGCGCGGGCGCACGTAGCTGCCCAGCAGCGTCATCACGAGCTCCTGGGGCGTGCGGGCGGGTTCGGTGTCGGGCACGAGGCAACTCTATACACCTCAGCCCGCTGCGGTGTAGCTTTCGGGAGTGAGCAGTTTTTCCGACCGAGTCGTCGTGGTCACCGGCGGCACCCGCGGCATCGGCGCGGCCGTCGCCGAGCGGTTCCGCGACGCCGGCGCGACCGTGCACTCCCCCGGCCGCGCCGAATGCGACGTGACCGACGAAGCCGCCGTCCGCGCGTACTTCGCCCGGCTCGGACCGGTCGACGTGCTGGTCAACAACGCCGGGGTGTCCTCGAGCGCGCCACTGGCGAAGACCGGTCTCGACGACTGGCGCGGCCAGTTCGAGGTGAACGCGACCGGCGCGTTCCTGTGCACCCGCGAGGTGTTGCCGGGCATGCGCGAACGCGACTACGGACGGATAGTCACGGTCGCGTCGACCGCGGGATTGGCCGGGGCGCGCTACACCTCGGGCTACACCGCGTCGAAGCACGCGGCGGTCGGGCTGATGCGTGCGGTGGCGGCGGAAGTGGCTGGCACGGGCGTCACGGCGAACGCGGTGTGCCCGTCGTTCGTGCGCACCGACATGACCGCGACGTCGGTCGCCCGGATCCGTGAGCGCACCGGCCGCGACGAAGCCGACGCGGAAGCCGCGCTCGCCGCCGCCTCCCCGCTCGGACGACTGCTCGAACCCGGCGAAATCGCTTACGCCGTGGAGTTTTTCGCCGCCCCGGAGGCGGCCGCGATCAACGGACAGACCCTCGTACTCGACGGTGGAGGAATCCAGAAATGAGCCCGTTCCGCGCCAGTGTCCCGCTCACGAAATCGTGGGAGCACTTCGAGTTCACGGTGGACGACGGGGTCGCGACGGTGACCTTCGACCGTCCGGAAAAACTCAACGCTCTCACCTTCGACGTCTACGCCGACCTGCGCGACCTCGTCGCCGAACTGCCGCATCGCGGCGACGTGCGGGTGCTCGTGCTCACCGGGAAGGGCCGCGGGTTCTGCTCGGGCGGCGACGTCGAGGAAATCATCGGCGAACTGCAGAAAATGGACACGGCGGAACTGCTCGAATTCACGCGGATGACCGGCGCGGTGGTGAAAGCCATGCGCGAAACGCCGATCCCGATCATCGCGGCGATCAACGGCGTCGCGGCGGGCGCCGGTTCCGTGCTCGCGCTGGCGAGCGATTTCCGGCTGCTGGCCGAATCGGCGAAGTTCGCCTTCCTGTTCACCAAGGTCGGCTTGGCGGGCGCCGACATGGGTTCGGCGTATCTGCTGCCGCGCCTGGTTGGCCTCGGCCGCGCGACGGAACTGCTGATGCTGGGTGACAAACTTCCCGCCGCGCGGGCCGAAGCGATCGGGCTGGCGAACCGGGTGGTCCCCGACGACGAGCTGGCCGGCGAGGCCGCCGCACTGGCGCGACGGCTCGCGGACGGCCCGGCCCTGGCGTACTCCACCACGAAGGTGCTGCTGACCCGCGAACTCGACAGCGATCTCGGGAGCTCGATCGAGCTGGAAGCCATCACGCAGGCGCTGCTGATGACCGCCAAGGACCACAAGGAGTTCTACGCCGCGTGGTCCGCCGGCCGCAGTCCACAGTGGACCGGACGCTGATTTCCCGCTTCACAGACAGCTGATCAGAGGTCGGTGTAGGCGATCGCGTTTTCTTCCAGGGAGCCGAACCACAGGCGGCCGTGGTACTCGCGGATGCCCACGAGCAGGTGGAAACCCGGGATCTCGCCGCGCAGTTCGCGCACCACCGCACCGTCCGGATCGACGGCGACCGCGCCCACCCGGCGTTTCGGCGCGGGCTGCAGCGAAGCCGGCAACGCGCGGACCGCCGTCCGGACCGGCGCGGGAAGACGGCGCACGAGGTCGAGCGCACGCAGCCGCGGACTGGCCTCGGTGATCCAGATCAGCCCGTCCGAACCGGTCGCGATGTTGTCCGGGAAACCCGGCAGGTCGCCGATCAGGACGTCGAGGTCGCCCGCGCGCGGACCGGTCAGCCAGACCCGGCTGACCCGGCACGCGCCGGTTTCGGCGACCGCCACATAGGACTCGTCCGGCGGCAGCGCGACGCCGTTCGCGAACTGGAGACCGTCGACGAGCAGGTCGATGTGCCCGTCCGGCGTGCGGCGCAGCAGCCGTCCGCCCGCGGTCTGCTCGATGAGGTCGTCGCGCCAGTTGTCGATGCCGAAGCGACGCGAGGAATCCGTGAAGTAGACCGTGCCGTCGGCGGCGACCGCGGCGTTGTTGCAGAACACGAAGTCGAGCCCGGCGCCGGAGGTCGCGAGAGTCGTGATCTCGCCGCCGGCCAGCGGCATGGTCAGCAACCCGGCGCGGGCGTCGCAGATCAGGAGTTCGCCGTCGCCGTACAGCTCCAGTCCGAGCGGGCGGCCGCCGGTGTCGCCGACCAGGTCGATCCGCCGTCCGTCCGGCGAAACCCGCAGGATCCGGCCGTCGTCGACGCCGGTGTAGACCCGGCCCTCGGCGTCCACGACCACGTCTTCCGGACCGTGCCCGTTCACCGGCACGATCGTGACCTCACCGAACTGCACGACGGCCTCCTACCGGTAGCTGAGCAGCCGCGCGGTCTCGCCTTCGAGATGCGGATGCTCGTTGAAGGACAACAGAGTCACGCCGCCGCGACCGGATGCCAGCTTCGTGATCCCGGTGTTCACGGTGACGCGGTTCAGCTTCAGCAGCCCGGGCCCGGGCGTGCCCAGCAACGACCCGGCGACCGCGCCCAGCACGCCGCCCGAGGTGAACACGAGCCCGTTCTCGCCCTTGCCCAGCGAACCGACCAGCTCGGCCAGCGCCGCCGTGCAACGGTCGAGGAAAGCGGGCCAGCTTTCCGTGCACGGACCACTGTCGCCGGAGCCGACCCACGCGGTCAGAGCGGCGTCCAGCAACCGCTGGTACTCGCGCGAATCCTCTTGCGGCGCACCGCCCGCGTGATGCCGCGCGATGTCGACGTGGTCGTATTCGTTCCACCGTTCGTCCTCGACCACCGGCACGTCGCAGCCGAGGACCTTCAGCGCCGTCGCCGCGGTGTCCCGCTGGCGGGCCAGCGTTCCCGAGCGCACCTGCGCGAACTCGACCCCGCGCCGCTTCAGTTCCGCACCGACCAAAGTGGACTGTTCGAAGCCCAGCGGCGACAACGCGTCGTAATCCGCCGCGCCGAACGACGCCTGGCCGTGCCGGATCAGGTAGATCGCACCCATTTATGCCGTCCCGTCAGGAAAACGTCCGCAGCAACCGGCCCGGAGCCAAGCGTACCGCGAGACTCAGCGGCACCCAGGGCCACGAAGGGACGTACGCGCGCTTGGGTTCCGCTTCGATCGCCTTCACCAGCGCGTGCGCACCGGCCTCGGCCGACACCATCAGCGGATTGCGCTTGGTCGAGCGCGCGGTCATCTCGGAGCTGATGTAGCCGGGCCGCACGTCGGTGACCTTGATGCCGTGGTCGCTCAGCTCCAGCCGCGCGCCCTCGGCGAACGCGGAGATCCCGGCCTTCGACGCGGAGTACGCGGTGAGGTTCCGGGGAAAACCGCGCAGCGCCATGAACGACGAGATCACCGCGAGATGCCCGTCGCGCTGCTCGCGGAAGATGCCCGCCGCCGCCTCGATCTGGGCCACCGCGCCGACGAGGTTGGTCTCGAGGGTCTGCCGGTTGGCGTCGAACCGTCCCGCGCCGACCGGCTGTCCCTTGCCGAGCCCGGCGTTGACGATCACGCGGTCGAGCCGGCCGAGTTCCGACCGGAATTCCTCGAACACCTTGAAGACGCGGTCGTGGTCGGTGACGTCGAGCGCGCGCGTGACGACGGCGATCCCCGGGTACGCGGCGCGCAGCTGCGCGGCCAGGTCGTCGAGCCGGTCGGTGCGCCGGGCGCACAGCGCGAGATTGCGGCCGCGGGCGGCGAACTGCCGGGCCATTCCCTCGCCGAGACCGGAGCTGGCTCCGGTGATCAGGATGTTCTGCCGCAAGACCATGCCCGGAGCCTACCCGCTGGTAACCAGCCTGGCGGTGGCGCGGCTCACCCCGCCGTCCACCTCCGGTCCGCGCGTTCCCGGCTGCCGGGGATCAGCCGGAACAGGAATTTCGGCACCGCCCCGGAGAAGTAGTAGGTCTTGCCGTCGATCTCCAGCGCGTGCTCCGGCTTGCCCGCGGGTGCTTTGCTCGCGGGACCGAGACTCAGCGCGAAGGCGCACTTGCCGTCGAATTCCGGTGCGGCCATCTCACGCCCCCTGCCGCGGAAGGATTTCCCGCACGCCGACCGTGCGGGTCCCGGCGGCTTCCGGCGGCGCCTGGGCCGACTGGTCAGCACGGGAAAGAAGAAGGAATTTCACCATTTCGACCACCTGCGATCGAGGGAAATCGCCCCGCGGACGGGGATCCCGCTCATCGTCTGCCGCCCCGGCCGCGGGCGCAAGTCACGGCGGATCCGCGCGGATGACCGGTGGCCCGGCCTCTGGGGGCATGCCGGGCCACCGGTTCCGGGCGCGGCCGCCGGCCGGGCGCGGGGCGCGGTCCGCGCTGCCGGGGCCGAGGCTCCGGACGCGCCGGGGGCGGCGCGTTCCGTCCTGGCTATGGAAGCGCGACGGCGCAGGTCACGGCAATGGTTCACAGTTGCCAGTACTAGCCCGTTCGTCCGAGTCCCGCGGCGCTGTGCCTGGTCCGGCGGCTGCTACCGTGCCTGTGTCGGGCTCGGCACGGTCGGTTACCAGCGGGGGCGGGCGGCGGGACATGACGCAGCGGCATGCGGACCACGCCGGTCCGGACACCGACGGAGGTGCCCGGACCGCGTTCGCGAGCGCGCTGCGCGCCGCGATCGGAGCGAGCGGCCTTTCCCTGGACCGGATCCAGGCACGGTTGCGCGCCCGGGGAGCGACGGTCAGCGTCACCGCGCTCAGCTACTGGCAGTCGGGCAAACGCCAGCCGGAACGCGCCGGGTCGCTGTCGGCGGTGCGGGTGCTGGAGGAAATCCTCGACGTCCCCGACGGCGCGCTGCTCGGCTTGCTGCCGCCGCCCCGTCCGCGCGGCGCGAGCAGACGCGACCGGGCGGGCGAGGAACCGGTCACGTTCACCCGCGAGATCCTGCAGCCGCTGCTGGAACGCGTCGGCGCGCCCGACGCGCTGGACCAGCAGCACCAGCTGAAGCTCGTCGGCCTGCACGACCGCTGCGAGATCGCGGCCGACGGCGGCCAGCGCGCGGTCACCTCGCGCGCGGTGTTCCAGTCCGGTGCGGACGGTCAGGACCGCTGGCTGCTGGTGTACGCACAGGGCGACGCGACCGCGGTGCCCGATCTGCAGCCGGTGCGCAACTGCCGCGTCGGCCGCGCCGAAGTCGACGACGACCACGGAATCCTGGTGGCCGAACTGCTCTTCGACCGCGCACTGGAACGCGGCGAGACGCACCTCATCGAGTACACCCTGCGCAACTCCGGGCCGCCGTACCCGCGATGCCGGTCGACGCACTACCGGGAATTCCGCCGCCCGGTCCGCGAATACCTGCTGGAGGTCCGCTTCGACCCGACCGCGGTGCCCGCGCGGTGCTGGCAGTACGCGAACGCCACCGACGAACCGCCCGCCCGCCGCCGGCTGCGGCTGGACAGCGGCAACGGCGTGCACGCGGTCGCGCTGGACTTCGGCCCGGGGATTTTCGGCATCGGCTGGGATTCGTGAGCCTGGCTGCTCGATCGCGGCCGGAGCGCGCCGAAGACGCCGGGAAGGCAGCGGCGGCACCGGTCCATCAGCCGAAATCCGTGCTCGCGCGGCTCCTTGCCTGCCGGGCTTTTCCTCACCCCGCTCAGCTCAGCTTGTTCCGCAACACTTTCCCGGTCGCGTTGCGCGGCAACTCGTCCAGGAACTCCACATCCCGCGGCACCTTGTAGCGCGCCAGGTTCGCCTTCACGTACTCGCGCACGCCGTCCTCGTCGAGCGTCGAGCCCTCGGTCCGCACCACGAACGCCTTGAGCCGCTCGCCGAAGTCCGCGTCCTCGACCCCGATCACCGCCGCCTCGAGGACGTCTTCGCGTTCCACCAAGAGGTTCTCCACCTCGATCGGGAACACGTTCTCGCCGCCGGAGACGATCATTTCGTCGTCGCGGCCGTCGATGAACAGCAGGCCGTCCTCGTCGAAGTGGCCGACGTCGCCGCTCGAGAGCAGGCCGTCGATGATCTCCTTGTTGCGGCCGTCGGTGTAGCCGCCGAAGCTGAGCCCGCTGCCGACGAACACCCGTCCGGTCACGTGCGGCTCGGTGATCTTATTGCCGTGTTCGTCGTACAGCGCGACGCGGCAGCCGACCGGCGCGCGGCCGACCGTGCCCGGCGCGCGCTTCCAGTCCTCCGGCGTGGCGACCGTCGCCACCGCCACTTCCGTGGAGCCGTACAGGTTATGCACGACGTCGCCGAACTCCTCGTTCGCCCGGTTGCCGAGATCCGGCGACAGCGCGGACCCGGCGACGAAGATGATCCGCAGGCACGAGGTGTCGTAACGGTCGCGGACTTCCTTCGGCAGGTCGACGATCCGCTGCAGCATCGTCGGCACCAGCACGAGCGCGGTGCACCGGTGCGTGGCGACGCCCTTCAGCGTGGCCTCCGGGTCGAACTTCCGGCGCATCACCACCGTGCAGCCGAGCGCGAAGCTGAGGATGAACTGCGACAGCCCGGTGCCGTGGAACAGCGGCGCGCCCATGAAGGTCGCTTCGCCGGCTCGCAGCGGGATGCGGTCGAGGAACTGCGCCGAGGCCAGCGCGGACGTATGCGGTCGCGGCGCACCCTTGGGCGTGCCGGTGGTGCCGCTGGTGAGCAGCACGAACCCGCCGGGCTTGGCGGGCGCGGGCATTGGCCGGTCGTCGGTGCTGGCGATGATCTCGGCGAGCACCGGGATCTCGTGCCCGCCCGGCTCGTCCACCCAGGCGAGGTAGCGGTCGACGTTCTCGTCGATCGCGTCGAGCAGGCCGGTGAACTCCTGGTCGTAGACGAGCGCGGTGACGCCCTCGCGCTTGGCGACGTCGGCGAACTGCGGTTTGGCGAAACCGGTGTTCATCAGCAGCAGCCGCGCGCCGAGCTTGCCCGAGGCGGCCATCGTGAGCACGAGCCCGCGGTGGTCGCGGCACAGCGCGGCGATCACCGAACCGGGGCCGAGGCCGCGCTGCGACCAGGCGCGGGCGAGCGCGTTGGACTGGTCGTCGAGCTGCTTGAACGTGAGCGGGCCGAGGTCGTCGACGATCCCGACGGCCGTCGAATCGCGCCGGGCCGCGATGTGGTTCGCGCCGGCGAACGGGCCGTACTTGCGGATCGCGACGAGGGACCGCAAGCCCTCGTCGAGGCGGGGAAACGGCACCAGCCCGGCGCGGCGCATCACCTCGACGCTGCGCACGGTCTCGGTCAGCTTCCCGGCCACCTGGCCGGCCAGCTCGGCCACACTCATCCGGGCACCTCCATTGCTGCGGCGGGAGCGCCCACGCCGACGGTCTCCGTACCGCCGGTATGGGAGTTACTCGACAGTAAAGCAAGGCCCGGCCGCGCACCAGTGCCCGGCCGGGGAGGAATCTCCCGCACCGGTCGCCGAGCCTCCGTGAGCCGGGCGGGCGGAAATTGTCGGTGGTGGTCCGCACAATGTGACAGTGCAGGTGATCACCGGCCGGGAGGAGGACTCCGGCTACACGATCGAGGGCCCCTCGGGGACCCTCCGCGGGCTTTCGCGCGCCGACTGGGTCGACGAGGTGCGTCGGCTGGAGGCGGCCGAGAGCCCGCGCTGGGTGCTGCCCTCGGCCGAGGAGATCTATCCCACGCTGATCAAGGCCGGGGTGCGGCTGAGCCGGTGCCAAGACCTGTCGCTAGCCGAAGGGCTGCTGCTCGCCTACGAGGGCCGGGAGGGCGAATCGCGCAGTTTGCGGGCCGCGTGGGCCCGGGCGAACGGGGACGAACCGCCCGACGACGGCCCGGCCTTCGGCGAGGACGCGCAGCCCACGCTGTTCTCCCCGCGCGGCCCTGGCCTGCCGCCGGGAGTCACCGTCGCCGCGGCGGCCCGGCGAGTACTGGCCGAACAGGAGAAACGCGTCGCCGCCACCGAGGCTCCCGCCCGGATGCGGCTGCTGCTCGCGGCCGAATCGGCCAGCGCGCTGGCCGCCGCGGAAATCTCCGCCGCCGGGCTGCCCTGGCGCGCCGACCGGCACCTGCGGTTGCTGGAAGAACGGCTGGGGCCGCGCGTACCGGCTGGTCAGCGTCCGAAAGCCCTCGTCGACCTCGCCGCGAAGATCTCGGACGCGCTGGGCGGACGGCCGGTCAACCCAGACTCCTCGGCCAGCATCGTGCGCGCACTGGCCAGGGAAGGCATCGAAATCCCGGCGGCCCGGAAGTACCTGCTGCAGGAGATCGACCACCCCGCGGTCGCGCCGCTGCTGGAGTACAAGGAACTCTCGCGGCTGCACTCGGCCAACGGCTGGGCGTGGCTGGACGAATGGGTCACCGACGGACGCTTCCGCCCGCACTACGTGGTCGGCGGCGTGGTGTCCGGTCGCTGGGCCACCCGGGGCGGCGGGGCGCTGCAGATCCCGCGCGCGCTGCGCTCGTGCGCGTCCGCGGACCCCGGCTGGAAGCTCGTCGTAGCCGACGGCGCGCAGCTGGAGCCGCGCGTCCTCACCGCCCTGTCCGGCGACCGCCGCCTGGCCGAAGTCGCCGCGGCCACCGATTTGTACGCGCGCTTGGCGGAAGCCCTGTTCTCCGGTACCCGCTACGTGCCGCTCCGCCCCGGGGATACGCGAGACGACCGTTCCCGCGCGAAGATCGCCATGCTGTCCGCGATGTACGGCGGCTCCTCCGGCGAGGCCGGGCCGCTGCTCGCGTTGCTGCGCCAGCGTTTCCCGGATGCGGTGTCCTATGTGGAGCGTGCCGCCGCGGCGGGCGAGCGAGGCGAACGAGTCCGGTCCCGGCTGGGCCGCACCTCCCCGGCCCCGTCCGCCGCCTGGCGAGCGTTGACCGGCGGACTCACCGAGGACGAGGCCACGGAAACCCGCGCGCGGCGAGCGTCCCGCAGCTGGGGCCGGTTCACGCGGAACTTCGTGGTGCAAGCCAGCGCGGCCGACCTGACGGCGGTCCTGCTGGCCACCCTGCGCGGCCGGCTGCCCGCACCGGCGCATCTGGTGTTCTTCCTGCACGACGAGGTGATCGTGCACTCGCCCGCGGAACTGGCGGACGAGGTCGCGGCGATCGTGGAGGCGTCGATCCAGGAAGCCGCCCGCCTGGTCTTCGGCGAGGCCTGCCCGGTGCGGTTCCCGATGCACGCGAAACCGGTGGACACGTATGCGGAGGCGAAGTGATCAGCTGACTCAGGGTTCCCAGCTACCACATGGCGGCATTCGGGAAATCCATCCGGGGGAACGCGCAGTTGCCGTCGGTCGCGCTTGCCGCGAGACGTTCCACCGCAAAGGCGCTATCCAGAAGCCGAGAATGATCAGTACCGTCGTCCGCCATGGTGGGGAGAAAAACAAAACACAAGTTCGGCACCTTCTGGAGCTTTCTTGCCTTTGTCGCTGTCGTGGCCCTGTGGACAATCCCGGCGTTAGGGCCGGGTGTCATCGCCGTTCTATCCGCGTTCGTGGTGCTGTATTGCCTCTTCCAAGCACCGACCTGGTGTTGTGCCAGCACCCGGAAGAACGAGTTCTGCCGGAACAACGCGAATGGCATCCTGCTCGGTTGTCATATCCGGCAGCACAAGTGGCAAAAGCTGAAGATGGCGTTCAGAGAGCAGCGCGCGGCGGAGGCATTGCGCAAGATGCTCAGCAACATCAGCGGTGTGGCCGCCTCGCTATCCGCGGTCGCGGGCACGATTTCAGCGAGCGCCGCCACGGTCACGCTCCTGGTGAAGTGATCCTCAGGCCAGTGCGTCGTCCAGCGCCTTCGTGATCCGCTTCAACGACACCGGATGCGCCGTCCCCAGCGTCTGTGCGAAGAAGCTCACCCGGAGCTCCTCGATCATCCACCGCACTTCCGCCAGCGCCGGCGAAGACGTGCCCGGCGGCAAGGCGGCCACCGCGTCCTCGTACTCCTTCGTGATCCACGCGACGTCAGCCATGCGCTGCAGGTCCCGGGTCTGCTCCAGCGGCAGCTTCTCCAGCCGCCGCTCGATGCCGCGCAGATACCGGACCACGTTCGGCAGGCGATCGGCGCCGGTCTCGGTCACGAAGCCCGCGTGTACCAAACCGTCCAGCTGACGCCGGATGTCCGCCAGCGATTCGGCCGGGCCGCGAGTGTCCGCCAGGCGCGTTTCGACGTCGATGGCCGCGCGCAGGATCCGCTCGACCTCCGTCAGCACCTCCAGCACCTTCGGGTTCAACCCCGCCCGCACCTTCTCCAGCAGCGCGGCGAAACCCGCCTCGTCCCAGGCCGGGCCGCCCGCCGAGGCCATCAGCGCGTCCACGGCACAGTCGACGCAATCCTCCAGCAAGCTCGCGACGCTGCCGTGCGGGTTGCGGTTCAGCACGAGCTTCGAGGAGTTCGACAGCGACCGCGTAATGAACTTCATCGGCGAGTTCAGGTTCAGCCGCAGCATCCGCCGGGTCCCGGCCCACATCGCGTGTTGCTGTTCGGCGGGCGTGTCGAGCAGCCGCACGGCCACCGACTTGCCCTCGTCCACCAGCGCCGGGTACGCCTTCACGTCGTGGCCGCGCCGGGTCGAAGCGAACACCTTCGGCAGCTCGCCGAACGACGGCTGCACCAGGCCAGCCTTCTCAATGCTGTTGGCCGCCTTGGAAATGGTCTCCCGCACGCGCGGCGCGAGCCGGCGCTTCAGCTCGTCCAGATCCTTGCCCTCGGCCACTCGCTTGCCGCGCTCGTCCACTACACGGAAGGTGATCCGGAGGTGGTCCGGCACCGCCGAGAGATCCCACGCCGAATGCGGAATGTCGATGCCGCGCATCGCGTGCAACTCGTCGCCCAGGATGTCGAGCAGCGGACCGTCCGAAGGGGACATGCGCGTCAACGCGTCAGCGGCCGTGTCGAGAGCCGGGACGAAGTTGCGGCGCAACGCTTTCGGCAGCGACTTGATCAGCTGCGTCACCAGTTCGCCGCGCAGGCCGGGCACCTGCCAGTCGAAACCGTCCGGCGTCACCTGGTTCAGCACCGGCAGCGGGAGGTGCACGGTCACGCCGTCGGCGTCCGCGCCGGGCTCGAACTGGTAGGTCAGCTTGAACACATGCGTGCCCTGCGTCCACGAGTCCGGGTAGTCCGATTCGCGGACCGCGCCCGCGACCTCGTTGATCAGCATGGACTTCTCGAACGACAGCAGGTCCGGCTCGGTCCGCCGCGCCTTCTTCCACCAGCTGTCGAAATGCCGCACGGACACGACGTCCTCGGGCACGCGCGCGTCGTAGAACTCGTACAGCGTCTGGTCGTCCACCAGGATGTCGCGCCGCCGGGCCCGGTTCTCCAGGTCCTCGACCTCGTCCAGCAGCGCGCGGTTCTCGGCGAAGAACCGGTGGTTCGTCTGCCAGTCGCCCTCGACCAGCGCGTGCCGGATGAACATCGCGCGCGAGATCTCCGGGTCGATCCGCCCGTAGTTCACCCGCCGGTCGGCGACCAGCGGCACGCCGTACAGCGTCACCTTCTCGGTCGCTATCACCGCGCCCTGCTTGCGCTCCCAGTGCGGCTCCGAATACGAACGCTTCACCACGTGCTGCGCGAGCGGTTCGACCCAGTCCGGCTCGATCCGCGCGTTCACCCGGCCCCACAGCCGCGACGTCTCCACCAGCTCTGCTGACATCACCCAGCGCGGCTGCTTCTTGAACAGCGCCGAACCGGGGAACACCGAGAACCGGGCCCCGCGCGCGCCGAGGTAGTCGCCCTTCGCCGGGTCCTTGAGCCCGATGTGCGACAGCAGCCCGGAAATCAGCGCCGTGTGCACGTGCTGCGGTTCGGCGGGCGTGGTGTTCAGCGTGATGCCGAGCGGTTTGGCGAGCTGGCGCAGCTGGCCGAAGATGTCCTGCCACTCGCGGATCCGCAGGTAGTTCAGGTACTCGGTGCGGCACATCCGGCGGAACTGGTTGCCGGACAACGTCTTCTGCTGTTCGCTGACGTACTCCCACAGCTTGAGGTAGGAGAGGAAGTCCGACGTCGGATCGGCGAACCGGGCGTGCTGCGCGTCGGCGGCCTGCTGCTTTTCCGCCGGCCGTTCGCGCGGGTCCTGAATGGACAGTGCGGCGGCGATGATCATCACCTCGCGCACGCAGCCGTTCCGCGCGGCCTCCAGCACCATCCGGCCCATCCGCGGGTCCACCGGCAGCAGCGCGAGCTTGCGGCCGACCTCGGTGAGCTTCGAGGAATCGCCCGCCTCGAACGCGCCGAGCTCCCGCAGCAGCTGCACGCCGTCGGTGACCTGGCGGCGGTCCGGCGGCTCCACGAACGGGAACGCGTTCATGTCGCCCAGCCCGAGCGACGTCATCTGCAGGATGACCGACGCCAGGTTCGTCCGCAGGATCTCCGGATCGGTGAACTCCGGCCGCGACTCGAAGTCTTCCTCGGAGTACAGCCGGATGCAGATGCCGTCCGAGGTCCGCCCGCACCGGCCCTTGCGCTGGTTCGCCGACGCCTGCGAAATCGCCTCGATCGGCAGCCGCTGGACCTTCGTGCGGTGGCTGTAGCGCGAGATGCGCGCGGTCCCCGGGTCGATCACGTACTTGATCCCGGGCACGGTCAGCGACGTCTCGGCGACGTTCGTGGCCAGCACGATCCGCCGTCCGGTGTGCCGCTGGAACACGCGGTGCTGGTCGGCCGCGGACAGCCGCGCGTACAGCGGCAGCACCTCGGTGTTCCGCAGCTCCAGCCGGTTCAGCACGTCGGCGGTGTCGCGGATCTCGCGTTCGCCGGAGAGGAACACGAGGATGTCGCCGGGGCCCTCGCCGGACAGCTCCTGGACCGCCTCCGCGATCGCCTGCGTCTGGTCGCGGTCCGGGTCGCCCTCGGGGTCGTCCGGGTCCACGAGCGGGCGGTAGCGCACCTCGACCGGGTAGGTCCGGCCGGAGACCTCGACGATCGGCGCGTCGTCGAAATGCCGCGAGAACCGCTCCGGGTCGATCGTCGCCGAGGTGATGATCACCTTCAGGTCGGGGCGGCGCGGCAGCAGCTGCTTGAGGTAGCCGAGGATGAAGTCGATGTTGAGGCTGCGCTCGTGCGCCTCGTCGATGATCAGCGTGTCGTACTGGCGCAGCATCCGGTCGGTCTGGATCTCGGCCAGCAGGATGCCGTCGGTCATCAGCTTGACCAGGGTGTCCTGGCCGGACTGGTCGGTGAACCGGACCTTGTAGCCGACGGTGTCGCCCAGTTCGGTCTTCAGCTCGCTGGCGATCCGGTCGGCGACCGTGCGCGCGGCCAGCCGGCGCGGCTGGGTGTGCCCGATCTGCCCGCGTACCCCGCGGCCCAGCTCGAGGCAGATCTTCGGCAGCTGCGTGGTCTTGCCCGACCCGGTCTCCCCGGCGACGATCACGACCTGGTGGTCGCGGATCGCGTCGCCGATCTCGTCCTTCAGCCTGCTGACCGGCAGCTCGGCGGGGTACTCGATCTTCGGCACGCTTTCGCGGCGCTGCTGCACGCGCAGCAGCGCCGTTTCGACGTCGGCGGCGATGCGCTCAGCCGTCTGCTGCTTGTCGCGAGACCGGCGCGCGCCGTCGAGACGACGGCGGAGCCGGTGCTCGTCGCGCAGCATCAATTCGGGCAGCTGGGCGCGCAGCTCTGCGAGGGGAGATGGAGTGGACATACTTGGGCCAAGGATAGCCGTGCGTGACCGCCGTGGCTTCCGAATATGCCGCGAGTGACAGCCCGGCGGCCCCGGTTCACGCCACCGGGGCCGGGCGCGGCCGCACGAGCTTCGCCGGGAGCAGCCAGGTCAGCCGGTCCGAGCGGAGCACGGCGAGCGGTCCGATCACGACCAGGAGCAGCACGTATCCGGCGACGAACGGGGCCACCCGCGCGTCCAGGCCGGCCGCGGTCGCCATCGTCGCCAGCACCAGCGAGAACTCCCCTCGGGTGAGCACGGTCAGGCCGATGTTCACGCCCTCCTGCCGGTCGAAGCCGTGCAGCCGGGCGGCGAAGACACCGGCGGCGAGGTTCAGCACCAGCGTCAGCACGACCGCGGCGAGCACCGGGAGGACGACCGTGCCGACCGCGCCCGGGTCGATCGACAGCCCGAAGATGAAGAAGAACAGCGCGCCGAACGCGTCCCGCAACGGCAGCACCAGTTTGTGCACCCGCGGCGCGACCTGGGAATTGCCGAGCATCATGCCGACCATGAACGCGCCGATCGCGTCGGACACGCCCACCTCCTCGGCCACCGCGGCGCCGAGCACGGCCACGCCGACGAAGCAGACGGTCAGCAGTTCGTCGTCCGCGGAACCGAACAGCCGCGAGACCAGCCGTCCGCCCCAGCGGGCCAGCGCGGCGAGCACGAGCAGGAAGCCGAACGCCTTGCCGAAGTCGGCGAGTGCCGCGCCGAAGCCGTCCGCACCGCTCAGCACCGGCTGCAGCAGCGCGAGATACAGCGCGAGGAAGAGGTCTTCCAACACGATGATGCCCATGACGAGCCGGGATTCCCGGTTGTTCATCCGCCGGGTTTCCAGCAGCAGTTTGGTGACGATGGCCGAGGACGAGATGCCGATCGCGCCGGCGATCACCAGCGCCTCGCGCGCGCCCCAGCCGAGCGCGAAGCCGAACGCGAGCCCGCCGCCGACATTCAGCACGAGGTAGGCCAGCCCCGCGCCGGCGAGTCTGGCGCCGCCGCGGGCGAGGTCGTCGAGCGAGAACTCCAGTCCGAGATAGAAGAGCAGGAACACGAGACCGAGCCCGGCCAGCACGCCGAACTCGGCTGGATCGTCCACAAGGGACAGTCCGGGGGTGTGCGGGCCGAAGACGAAACCGGCCAGCATGAACAGGGGAATCGTGGGCAGCCCGATCCGGGCGCCGACGCGGGCGAGGGCGCCGGCGGCGAGAAACGCGCCGCCGACGGCCAGCAAAGCATGACCGTTGCTCATGAAATCCTCCGAAAGCCAGGCACAGGCGGGGAACGAGTACTCAGCGATCAGGAGGGGCGCGCGCCGCGGCGGACGCGGGTGCGCGGTCCAGTTCGACCGGCGGTGCGGCGGCGAACGGAACGGTGCGCCGATCAGGCCGGGCGAGGCGGATCTCGCCCGGGGTGTCGGCGAGCGGCAACGGGTGCGCCGCGACAAGATGCGGGCCCTGTTCCTGGACCAGGGCCGGTTCGGGGTCGTGCGGTTTCGGGCCTGCCGGTCCCGGACCGGGGACAGCCACGCCGAGCAGGAGCAGCGCGGCGAGCAGCAGGACGAAGATGGACCGGTGCCGCGGCGCGGGAGCGGCGGCAGCAGTCGTCATCTCAGATTGAGTTTACCATGTCTTTAACGTGTGCCGAGCGCTCCGCTTTGAGTCCACAATAGACAATCCGGCGCCGGAACCTCCCGCCTCCGGCCATTCTCCGGTAATCCGCAGTGTCCATAGTGGACCGGCGATGTTCACATCCGTGAAATCTCGGCGCATCCCTTGCCCCGCCGGTTCACGCTCGGTTATCGTGACGCTACGCCGCAGCAGTACCCGGAACCGGTCCCTCGCGAGAGGATTCGCCGGTCCGGCCGCCTTGCCCACGTACCGCGGAAAGGGATTCCCTTCATGCGCAAGACGATGCGGCCCGCTCTGGTCGCCGGTCTCACGGCTGCCTCAGCCCTCGCCCTCGTGCTCGGCACTCCCGCTGTCTCGGCCGCCGCCGTGCCCGCCCCGCTCGCCGCTTCGGCGTCGTCCGTGCTCGGCTCGGGCGGTGACCTCGCGTCTCCGGAAAAGAAGGAGATCGCGATGGAGCTGGTGTCGAGCGCGGAGAACTCGTCGCTCGACTGGAAGAAGCAGTACTCCTACATCGAGGACATCGGCGACGGCCGCGGCTACACCGCGGGCATCATCGGGTTCTGCTCCGGAACCGGCGACATGCTCGAATTGGTGCAGGCCTACACCAATTCGGTGCCGGACAACCCGCTGGCGAAGTTCCTGCCCGCGCTGGAAAAGGTCAACGGCTCCGCTTCGCACGAAGGTCTCGGCTCGGCCTTCGAAAGCGCGTGGAAAGAGGCAGCGGCCACGAAGGAATTCCAGGCCGCGCAGGACAGCGAACGCGACCGCGTTTACTTCGATCCGGCGGTGAACCAAGGAAAATCCGACGGTCTCGGCGCGCTCGGCCAGTTCATTTACTACGACGCCATCGTGATGCACGGCCCCGGCACGAGCACCGACAGCTTCGGCGGCATCCGCGACGCCGCGCTGGCGAAGGCCAAGCCGCCGGCCCAGGGCGGTGACGAAACCGCCTATCTCAAGGCGTTCCTCGACGCGCGCAAGGTGGTCATGAAGAAGGAAGAAGCACATGCGGACACGTCCCGCGTCGACACCGAACAGCTGGTGTTCCTCAACGACGGCAACCTCGATCTGCACACGCCGCTGAAGTGGAAGGTCTACGGCGACCCGTACGAGATCAACTGAACCCGCAGCAGGTTCTCGCGGTCAGCGCACGCAGCGCGTCCGCGTGCGACCACGACGGCGACCGCTGGGTACGGGCACTCGATCCGTACCCAGCGGAAGTCGGCGCGCAAGGAATCGGCGCCGCACGCGAAGGGCTTTCCGTTACCCCGGCCGGAATCTGGTCGCTCACCGAGGCCTTCGGCATCGCCCCGAACCCCGGCACCCGGCTCCCCTACCACCAAGTGACCACTTCGGACTGGTGGGTGTCCGATGTGCACTCTCCGCTGTACAACACGCATTACCGAGGCGAGTCAGGTCCGTTCGACGAAGCCGCCGGAGAGAATCTCGGCGCCGCGGGACCGGCGTACGCGCACGCGGTGGTGATCGACTACAACCGCTCGCCAGTCGTGCCCGGCGCCGGTTCGGCGTTCTTCCTGCACGTGGCCACCGGCGGGCCGACCGCTGGCTGCGTCGCCCTGGCACCCGGCGACCTGCTCGCCGTCCTGCGCTGGCTCGATCCCGCCCGGAATCCCGTCATCGCAATAACTGATCGGCCGTCCGCGTGTTGACGATCCGGTCCGGCCCGATGCCCGCCTTTTCCGCGCGCTCGCAGCCGTAGACCTG
>NZ_JACJHR010000068.1 GCF_014174495.1 Amycolatopsis echigonensis | reverse complement strand
CAGGGAATCAGATTCCGTCAGGGTTCCCCTCACGGACTTCCGTAGGCACCCTTCCCCGGGACCAAGCCGCCGCCTCCCGGCGAGGCAACAGGCCCTCGCGTAGACGGCGTCCCCGGAATCGGCCGCCGTCTACGCGGCACCCAAATCAACGACCGCCGGGCCCGAAGCCGTCAAACAGCCACCGCCACCAACCCCCGGCAACCCCCGGCAACCCCCACCAGCCTCATCCGGCGCGCCCAAGCCCACCGTCAAGCAGGCAGTGTCACCCGGATCCGGCACCCCGGCCCGCCGCCGCCAGTCGCGGGACCGCCGGGCACTGCTGCGACCGGCTCCGGGTCGACCACCGCGATCGTTCCGCCGTGCAGTTCCACCACCCATCGCGCGATCGCCAGCCCCAGTCCGGTCCCGCCGCCTCCGGCGCGTTCTCCTCGGGTGAAGCGTTCGAACACCCGGTCCCGGTCGGGTTCCGGGATGCCCGGCCCCTGGTCGTGCACCTCGATCCGCGCTTCTCCGGCCTCGATCCGCGCCAGCACCGCCACTTCTCCCCCGGCCGGGCCGTGCCGGGCGGCGTTCTCCAGCAGATTCAGCACGACCTGGTACAGCCGCTCGCGGTCAGCGGGCACCGTCGCGCCCGGCGGGGACACCGACACCGCGAACCGGACCCCTCGACCGGCCGCGGCGGCCATTGCTTCCGCTTCGGAGGCGACCTCGGCGAGCAGGTCTTCCAGGTCAACCGGCGTTCGGTCCAGCGGCAGAGTCCCGGCGTCGATCTGCGACAGGTCCAGCAGTTCGGTGACCAGCCGGCCCAGGCGTTCGGTCTGGTGCAAAGCCGTGCGGAGCGTCGCGGGGTCCGGCGAGGCGACGCCGTCCACCAGGTTCTCCAGTACGGCGTTCAGCGCGGTGATCGGCGTGCGCAGTTCGTGCGAGACGTTCGCGATCAGCTCCCGGCGCTGGCGGTCCGCGGTGGACAGGTCGGCGGCCATCTGGTTGAACGCCGCGGCCAGCGAGCCGACCTCGTCGCGGGCGGTCGCGCGGATCCGGCGGGTGTAGTCGCCTTTCGCCATCGCCCGCGCGGCGGCCGTCATCTCGCGCAGCGGCCGGGTCATGCCGTGCGCCAGAACCTGCGACGTCAGCAACGCGATCGCCACCGCGGTCACCGTCGTCCGCGGCGGCAGCCAGCCGATCTGGACCCGGAAGAACGCGAACGCGATCCCGCCGGACGCGACCATCAGAATCGCCAGTTTCAGCTTGATCGACCGGATCCCGTCCAGCGGTCTCGGCAGAAAATCAACCGCCTTCGCGAAAAACGGCTTCACGCGGGCACCTCCAGCGCGTACCCGACCCCGTGCACCGTCCGGATCAAGTCGGCCCCGAGCTTCCGCCGCAACGCCTTGATGTGGCTGTCCACCGCCCGGGTGCCGGCTCCGGTCGCCTGCACGTCCCAGTCCCACACCTCGCTGAGCAGCCGTTCCCGCGGCTGCACCGCGCGCGGCCGGCGCGCGAAATGCACCAGGAGGTCGAATTCGATCGGCGTCAGCTGGGCGGGTTCGCCCCCTCGGCGAACCCGCCGTTCCGCGATGTCGATCTCCAGATCCCCCAGCACGATCCGCTCTTCCGCCGCGGCCGACGAACGCTCCACCCGGCGCAGCAACGCCTGGATCCGCGCGGACAGCACCCGCATCGAAAACGGCTTCGTGAGGTAGTCGTCCGCGCCGACGCCGAGGCCCACCAGCAGATCGGTCTCGTCGGCGCGGGCGGTGAGCATCAGCACCGGCACCGGCCGGCGCGCCTGGATCCGGCGACAGACCTCGAGGCCGTCGAAACCGGGCAGCATCACGTCGAGAACCACCAGGTCGGGACTGGTCGCCGCCTCCGCCTCGACCGCCGCGGGGCCGTCGTGCGCGACCGTCACGGAGAACCCTTCCGCGCTCAGCCGGGCGTCGATCGACGCGGCGATGGTGAGGTCGTCCTCGACGACCAGCACCCGTCTTCCCCCGTTGTCCATGCCGCCGACTTTAAGCAATCGCCGTGGAGGCCATCCGGGTGAGATGTGGAGATCCGGTGGAGATGTTTCGGCCGTTTTGCCCCGGGATGACGACCAGGTTGTGACGCAGGTCATGCACTCCGGCGCGGTTCGGCGCAATCGACAGACTGCGCCGAGGGCACCGCAACAGTGAACAGACTGTCTCTGCCCCCGGCCCCCGCCCGGCGCGCAGGATTCCGCAATGGAGCCGATGACACGTGAGCACAGCCGGGTGGACCTCGGCGACGTGCGGGCGCTGCGAGGCAGCCGGTTCTTCAACGACGAACTGGCCCCGGTCCCGGTCGAGAAGCGGACCTGGACGACTTACAACTATTTCGCGCTGTGGATGGGCATGGCGCACAACATCCCGTCGTACGCACTGGCCGCGTCGCTGATCGCGCTCGGCATGAACTGGCTGCAAGCGCTGATCACGATCACCATCGGCAACTTGATCGTGCTCGCGCCGATGCTGCTCAACAGCCACGCCGGCACCAAATACGGCATCCCCTTCCCGGTGTTCGCCCGCGCGTTCTACGGCCTGCGCGGCGCGAACCTCGCCGCGCTGCTGCGCGCGTTCATCGCGTGCGGCTGGTTCGGCATCCAGACCTGGGTGGGCGGCGAGGCGATCTACGTGATCGTCGGGCGGCTCGCCGGATCCGGCTGGCGCGATTCGGCGGTGATCGGCGGGCAGCACTGGACGCTGTGGCTGTCGTTCGCGGTGTTCTGGGTGGTCCAGATGCTGATCATCTGGCGCGGCATGGAAGCCGTCCGCAAGTTCGAGAACTGGACCGCGCCGCTGGTGTCGGTCGGCTTCCTGATCCTGCTCGGCTACGTGCTGGTGAAGGCGGGCGGCTTCGGCCCGATCCTGCACGACAACGGGAAACTCGGCTGGGGGCCGGGCTTCTGGAAGGTGTTCGCGCCGTCGCTGATGGCGATGATCGCGTTCTGGTCGACGCTGTCGCTGAACATGCCGGACTTCACCCGCTTCGGAGGCAGCCAGCGCAAGCAGATGCGCGGGCAGATCCTCGGGCTGCCGACGACGATGACGTTCATCGCGATCGTCGCCATCCTCACCACGTCCGGCGGGCACGTGCTCTACGGGCAGGACATCTGGGACCCGGCGCAACTGGCGGACAAGTTCTCCAGCCCGATCGTGGTGGTCGTCGCGCTGATCGCGCTGGTGCTGGCGACGATCTCGGCCAACCTGGCGGCGAACGTCGTCAGCCCGTCCTACGATTTCTCCAACGCCTTCCCGAAGCGGATCACCTTCGCCCTCGGCGGGCTGATCACCGGCGTGATCGGCGTCCTGATCCAGCCGTGGCGGCTCTACTCCGACCCGAGCATCTACATTTTCGCCTGGCTCGGCTTCTACGGCGGGCTGCTCGGCGCGGTCGCCGGGGTGCTCGTCGCCGGGTACTGGGCGGTGAAACGGACCCGGCTGAAGCTGGCCGATCTCTACCTGCCGAGCGGCGAGTACTGGTTCACCGCGGGCTGGCACTGGCGCGCACTCGTCGCGACCCTGATCGGCGCGGTGCTCGCGGTCGGCGGCGCCTACGGCGGGCCGTTCCCGGCGGACGGGCTGATTCCCGTCCTGAAGCCTTTGTACGACTACAACTGGGTAATGGGCTTTGTCGGCGCCTTCGTCGCCTATGTCCTGCTCAACCTTCCCCTGAACGCGCACCGGAACGAGGAGGAAACCAGTGTCTGACACGGTCCGAGCCGGCTTGATCCAGCAGCGGTGGACAGGCGACAAGGAATCGATGATCGCGAACGCGGTCGACGCCATCGGCAAGGCGGCTTCGCAGGGCGCGCAGGTGGTGTGCCTGCAGGAACTGTTCTACGGCCCCTATTTCTGCCAGGTGCAGGACGCGGACTTCTATTCCTACACCGAGGCGATCCCGGACGGCCCCACCACGAAACTCATGCAGGAGGTCGCCGAACGGCACGGCGTGGTCCTCGTGGTGCCGATGTACGAACAGGAACAGCCGGGCGTCTACTACAACACCGCGGCGGTGATCGACGCCGACGGGAAATACCTCGGAATGCACCGCAAAAACCACATTCCGCAGGTGAAGGGGTTCTGGGAGAAGTTCTACTTCAAGCCGGGCAACCTCGGCTATCCGGTCTTCGACACCGCGGTCGGCCGGATCGGCGTGTACATCTGCTACGAACGGCACTTCCCCGAAGGCTGGCGCGCGCTCGGGCTGGCCGGAGCGCAGATCGTGTTCAACCCTTCGGCGACGAGCCGCGGACTGTCGGAGTACCTGTGGCGGCTGGAGCAGCCAGCGGCCGCGGTGGCGAACGAGTACTACGTGGGCACGATCAACCGCGTCGGCGTAGAACCATTGGGCGACAACGACTTCTACGGCCAATCGTACTTTGTGGACCCGCGCGGGCAGCTCGTCGGCGAGGCAGCCTCGGACACCGAGGAGGAGATCGTCGTCCGCGATCTCGACATGGGCAAGCTCGCCGAGGTCCGCGACCTGTGGCAGTTCTACCGCGACCGTCGCCCGGACACCTACGGCCCGCTCGCGGAGGCCTGATGACTACCCTTATCCAAGGCGGGCAAGTCGTTTCGCCGTCCGGCGCGGTCACCGCCGACGTGCTGGTGGACGGCGAAACCATCGCGGCCGTCGGCGCGCCCGGCACGCTGACCGGTGACGAAACGATCGACGCGACCGGCAAGTACGTGCTGCCCGGCGGAATCGACGCGCACACGCACATGGAAATGCCGTTCGGCGGCACGCATTCCGTCGATACCTTCGAGACCGGCACCATCGCCGCCGCGTGGGGCGGAACGACGACGATCATCGACTTCGCCGTGCAGGCCAAGGGAACCTCGCTGTTGTCCACCCTGGACAAATGGCATTCCAAAGCGGACGGCAACTGCGCGATCGACTACGGGTTCCACATGATCATGTCGGACGTCAACGACGCCACGCTCAAGGAAATGCGGGCGTGCGTCGACGGCGGCGTCGGCAGTTTCAAGATGTTCATGGCCTACCCGGGCGTTTTCTATTCCACCGACGGGGAAATCCTGCGCGCCATGCAGCAGGCGCGCGAGATCGGCGCGACGATCATGATGCACGCGGAAAACGGCATCGCGATCGACGAGCTGGCCGCGCAGGCGGTCGCCGCCGGACACACCGACCCGGTGCAGCACGGCCTCACCCGCCCGCCCGAACTGGAAGGCGAGGCGACCTCGCGGGCGATCCGGCTCGCCCAGGTGACCGGATCACCGCTGTACATCGTGCACCTGTCGGCTTCCCAGGCGCTCGCCGCGGTCGCCGAGGCGCGGGACAACGGGCAGAACGTCTTCGCCGAGACCTGCCCGCAGTATCTCTACCTGTCCATTGAAGACCTGGCCAAGCCGGATTTCGAGGGTGCCAAGTTCGTGGCTTCGCCGCCGTTGCGGGAGAAATCGCATCAGGCGGACCTGTGGCGAGGCCTGCGGACGAACGATCTGTCCGTCGTTTCGACCGACCATTGCCCGTTCTGTTTCAAGGACCAGAAAGAGCTGGGGCGCGGCGACTTCCGGGCGATCCCGAACGGGATGCCGGGCGTCGAGCACCGGATGGACCTGCTGCACCAGGGCGTCGTCGCGGGCGAGATCTCGCTGGGCCGCTGGGTCGAGACGTGCTCGGCGACGCCCGCGCGGATGTTCGGGCTGTATCCGCGCAAGGGGGTCATCGCGGCGGGATCGGACGCGGACATCGTGGTGTACGACCCTTCCGCACAGCAGACGCTGTCCGCGGAAACGCACCACATGAACGTGGATTACTCGGCGTACGAAGGGTTTTCGCTCACCGGGAAGGTCCACACTGTCCTGTCGCGCGGTCGTGTCGTGGTGTCGCCGGACGGATTCCACGGCAGCCCGGGGCACGGCAAGTTCCTTTCTCGCGAGCTCAATCAGTACCTGAATTGAGGGCGAAAGAACACCGCGCGGCGACGCCGCTCGGTTGAGGCGGCGGAGGGGAAGAAGGTCGGATGGATTTCGGGATCGTGCTGCAGACCGACCCGCCGGCGGCGGAGGTCGTGCGGATGATGAAGGCCGCCGAGGACGCCGGGTTCCGGTACGGCTGGACGTTCGACTCGTGCGTGCTGTGGCAGGAACCGTTCGTGATCTACTCGCGGATCCTCGAAGCGACGTCCGCGCTGGTCGTGGGGCCGATGGTGACCAGCCCGGGCACACGCGACTGGTCGGTGATGGCGTCGACCTTCGCGACGCTCAACGACATGTTCGGCAACCGCACGGTGTGCGGCATCGGCCGCGGCGACTCCGCGCACCGGGTGGTCGGCCGTCCGCCGTCCACTTTGGCCACGGTGCGCGAATGCATGCGCGTGGTCAAGGATCTCGCCGAGGGCCGCGAGGTCACGATGAACGACACCGCGGTCCGCATCCCCTGGATCCGCGGCGGGCGGCTGGAAATGTGGATGGCCGGGTACGGCCCGAAGGCGCTGCAGACCGTCGGCGAACACGCGGACGGCTTCATCCTGCAATGCGCCGACCCGGCGATCGCCCGCTGGACGATCAGCGCGGTCCGGGACGCCGCGCGCGCCGCGGGCCGCGATCCGGGCGGGATCACGATCTGCGTCGCGGCCCCGGCGTACGTCGGCGAAGACCTGGCGCACCAACGGGAACAGCTGAGATGGTTCGGCGGAATGGTGGGCAATCACGTCGCGGACCTGGTGTCCCGGTACGGCTCGTCCGGCCCGGTGCCGCACGAGCTGACCGACTACATCCGCGAGCGCGAAGGCTACGACTACTCCCACCACGGCCGCGCCGGGAACCCGTCGACCGCGTTCGTCCCGGACGAGATCGTCGACCGGTTCTGCCTCCTCGGCCCGGCGCAAGCGCACATCGCGCGGCTGGAGGAATTGACGGAACTCGGCGTGGACCAGTTCGCGCTGTACCTGATGCACGACGAGCGGGAGGAGACGATGGCCGCGTACGGGTCGCAGGTGATTCCGAAGCTGACCGCCTGATCAGTCCACCATCGCCTGATACACCAACTGCCGCAGCTGCTGCCGGATCGGATGGGTCGACGACGGCAGCAGCTGCGTGTAGAACGCCACCGTCAAGTCCTCGTCCGGATCCACCCAGAACGCCGTCGACGCGGCCCCGCCCCACGCGTATTCGCCGGGCGTGGACAGGGTTTTCGCCTTCACCGAGTCGATCAGGACCGAGAAGCCCAGCCCGAATCCGTACCCGTCGAAAGGCATCTCCGCGAACAGCGGGCGGCCGTACGCCTCCAGGTCCACATGGCCCGGCAGGTGGTTGGCCGTCATCAGGTCCACCGTGCGCGGGCTCAGCACCCGCACGCCGTCGAGCTCTCCGCGGCGCAGCAGCATCTGCGTCAACCGGTGGTAGTCCGCCGCCGTGGAGACCAGGCCGCCGCCGCCCGAAAGGCATGCTGGACGCGACGTGCCCGTCGCACCGAAGGCGTCGTTGCGAACGAGCTTTTTCGTCCGTGGAGCGGGCAGGTACAGCGCCGCCAACCGGTCGGTGTCCGAGGTCCAGAACCCGGTGTCGGCCATGCCCAGCGGACCGAAGATCCGCTCGGCGAACACCTCGTCGAGCGGCTTCCCCGCGAGCACCTCGACCAGCCGGCCGAGGACGTCGGTGGCCACCGAGTAGTTCCACTCCGCACCCGGCTGGAACACGAGCGGGAACTGCGCCCACGCCTTGGTGCACTCGGCCAGGTCCAGCCCCGGCGGCGTGCCCCACTCGTACCCGCCGGCGCGGTAGATCGCGTCGACCGGATGCGTGTGGTGGAAGCCGTAGGTCAGGCCCGCGGTGTGCGAAAGCAGGTGCCACAACCGGATCGGCTCGGTCGCCGGCTCGGTGACCGGAGCCAGCGCCGACCCCTTCACGTACACCCGCGGCTCGGCGAACTCCGGCAGCCATCGCGAGATCGGGTCGGTGAGGTCGATCAGGCCTTCCTCGACGAACGTCATCGCCGCCACCGAGGTGATCGGCTTCGTCATCGAGTACATCCGCCAGATCGTGTCGGTCTCGACCGGGGCGCCGGCCTCGACGTCCCGCGCGCCGTGCGACGCGACGTGCACGATCCGGCCGTGCCTGCTCACCACCGCGAGGAAGCCCGGCAGCAAACCGTCCTCGACGTAGCGGGCGAAATGCCGGTCGATCCGCCGCAGCCGTGCCCCGTCGAAACCCGCGTCGGCCGGATCGGCCTCCACCTTCACCTCGGTCGCCATGGCGGCGACCTTACGCCGAACTGGCCGCTTTCCGCTCCGCCGCCTTTTCCTCGCGCCAGGCCTCGTCGTTCTTGCCCTCGCGCCAGTATCCGGACAGCGACACCGACTCCCGCGCGACGCCGCGCTCGTCGAACAGGTACCGCCGCAGCTCCCGCACGAAACCAGCCTCGCCGTGGACGAACGCGTGCACGTCCTGGTCCGGCCACGGCAGTGCCTTCACCGCGGCGACCAGATCGTCGGACGCCGAGCGGTGCAGCCAGGTGACCTGCGCGTCAGCCTTGGTCGCGAGCGGCTGATGCTCCGATTTGTCCGCCACGAGCAGGAACACGTGCGCCAGCGCGCCCGGCGGCAGCGCCTCCAGCGCGGCGGCGATGGCGGGCAACGCCGATTCGTCGCCCACCAGCAGGTGCCAGCTGGCGTCGGCGCGCGGCGCGTACGCCCCGCCCGGACCGACCAGCAGCAGCTCGTCACCGGGCTGCGCGCGCTGCGCCCACGGCCCGGCGAGCCCCTCGTCGCCGTGCACCACGAAGTCGAGGACCAGTTCGCCCGCGGCCTCGTCGTACGAACGGACCGTGTACGTGCGCATCCGCGGAGCGTGCTCCCGCGGCAGTTCCTCGCGGATCCGGTTCAGGTCGAACGGCTCCGGATACTCCACCCCGGGCACCTTGAAGATCACCTTCACGTACGCGTCGGTGAACTCGTTCGGGCGGAAATCCCGCAGTCCCTCGCCGCCGGCCGCGATCCGGATCATGTGCGGGGTGAGGTGCTCCTTGCGCAGCACCTCCAGCCGCACCGCGGTCCTCCCCTTGCGAGCCGGACCTTCGGCCATCGAACACCCCTGTTTCAGTAAGGTCTACCTAAGTCGCGGGTCCCACGGTACGCGCCTTCACCCGTTCCGCCCAGTGCCGCCGTCCCCGTTCCCCTTCTCGAGTCCGGCGAGCGTCGCCCGGAAACCCGCGCTGACCCGGTCCCGGAATCCGACGAAGAACCGGTTCGCCAGCAGCACCGCCCACCACTGCCCGCCCGCGGCGTTCCGGATCCGGTGCGTGACGCGGGACCCGGCCGGATCGCCGGCGACCTCGTACTCCCCGCGATACCACCAGCCGCCCTGCGCGGCGAGGAACCGGCGCTCGCGGTCCACTTCCAGCTTCATCAGGCAGTCCGACGCGGTCAACTGTTTTTCGAGCCGTGCGAACACGTCCTCCGGAGCGGCCGGGACGACGCCGGAGACCTCGACGAGCGTTCTCATGCTTCCCACGGCTTCGAGACCCGGGTGTTCTGGAAAGCGGTGATCCGCCAGCCGCCGTCGCCCCGCACCAGGACGTAGGTCAACGAACTTTCGCGGCCCTCGGCGGCCGGGTCGTCGCCTCCGGTCAGCGACGAGCCGCCGCCGGTCACGATGACCGCGACGTCGTCCCGCAGAAACCGCACCCGGGGGTCGCCGAAGCCAGCGAGTTTCGAGCCTTTCAGCGGCCCCTGGAAGAGCTCGCGGTGCGAATCCACGATCGCCTGGCGGCCGACGGACCGGAGCCCGAAGAACGTCACGTAATCGGCGTCTTCGGTGAACAGGTTCCCGTAGGCGTCGGCGTCGCCGCTGTTCCAGGCGCCGGCGAGACGGGCGAGGACGGACAGGACTTCTTCGCGCTGCGACATGCTGCTTCTCCTTAACGAACGTCGTTCGCGTACGAGGTCCAGTTGTACTCACGAACACCGTTCGCGTCAAGCGCGGGGGTCGTCTAGGCTTCGGGCATGACCGCACCGCCCCCGCCGTGGCGCCGGACGCCGAGCCCGCGCCGACGCGCCGCGAAGCAGATGCTGTCGCAGGAACTGATCGTGAAAACCGCGCTCGAAATCCTCGCCGCCGAGGGCATCGACGCCGTCTCGATGCGCCGCGTCGCGCAGCAACTGGAGACCGGGCCCGCGTCGCTTTACGCGTACGTGGCCAACAAAGAGGAACTCGACGAACTGATGCTCGACGCGGCGCTGAGCGAGGTGCCGTGCCCGGAACCGGATCCGCGGCGGTGGACCGAACAGGTCAAAGAGCAAGTGCGGCACCAGATCCGGGCGATGATGGCGTATCCGGGCATCGCTAAAGTCGCGTGGCGGACGCCGATTCCGGTGACGCCGAATTCGCTGTGGCAGGGCGAGGTCATGCTTCAGCTGCTGCGCGCGGGCGGTTTGGATCTCAAGCAGGCGGTGTTCGCCGGAGACGCGCTGAGCACGTACGCCAAGGCCTTCGCCTACGAGGCCAGCGGCTGGACCTTCGGCGATTACGACCCGGAGGAAATGAGCGAACGCGGACGGCAGATGGCGGAGTACATGCGGTCGCTGCCCACGAGCACGTTCCCGAACCTGTTGCAGGCAGGGGAATTCTTCACCGCGGAGACCAGCCAGCCCCGCCTCGAATTCGCCTTGGAGGCGTTCGTGGCGGGGCTGGCGGCGATGGTCAAACGGTAAGCACGATCTTTCCGCGCGTGTGGCCCTGTTCCAGCTCGCGGTAAGCGGCTTGAACCTCGGCCAGCGGGTAGGTCGCGGCGATCGGGACGTCCAGCAATCCCTTGTCCGCCAACGCGACGAGGTCCCGCAGCACCTCGGCGCTCGCTCCGGCGATGTTGCCCTCGGTCTTCACGCGGTAGGTCTCGGCGGCGGCGAAGTCGACCACCGTGTCGATCCGGCCGGGGTAGACGCCGAGCCGCAAGGCGAGTTCGACGTAACCGTCGCCGTAGGTGTCGATGAACGCGTGCACCTGGTCGCCGGTCAGCTCGCGGAGCCGTTCTTCGAGCCCTTCGCCGTACGCGATCGGGACGACGTCGTGTTCGCGCAGCCACTCGTGGTTCGCTTCGCCGGCAATGCCGATCACGGTCGCGCCGGTGAGCTTCGCCAGCTGCACGGCCAGCGAACCGACCCCGCCGGCAGCCCCGGACACGACGATCGTTTCGCCCTCGCGCGGGCACACCGCCCCGACCGCGGCGTACGCGGTCGTTCCGGCCACGAACAAGCCGCCCGCGACCTCCCACGACAGCCCGCTCGGTTTCGGGACGAGATGCTCCGCCGGGACGACCACGTACTCGGCGTGGCTGGAGCGGGTGTGCACGAAGCCGACGACCTCGTCCCCCACCTGGATTTCTTCGACGTCCGCGCCCAGCTCCGCCACCACTCCGGCCAGGTCGCTGCCCTGCCCGGACGGGAAGGTGGACGGCCAGCGCTCCGCCAGCGCACCCACCCGGATCTTCGTTTCCCCCGGATTGATCCCCGCGGCGCGGACCCGCACGAGCACCTGCCCGGATTCCGGCGCCGGCCGGGGCACTTCGGCCAGCTGCAGCACTTCGATCCCGCCGTGTTCGCCGTATCTGACCGCTTGCGGCATACGCGTCTCCCTCGCTCGTATGATTAGCCCAACAAACGATCGGCCGCGTTTATGCCCGGCGGGCGGAAATTCAGCCGGCGAGCCTCCGGACCACGGCGTCCGCGAGCAGGCGGCCGCGGTCGGTCAGCACCGCGCGGCCCCGGTTGTCCACATCGGACAGTTCGAGCAAGCCCTCCGCCGCGGCGGCGTGGGCTTCCTCCACTCCGGCCTCGTCCAGCGCGGACAACGCCAGGCCGTCGGAGATCCGAAGCTCCAGCATGATCCGCTCCAGGTGCCGGTCCTCGTCGGTGAGCACCTCGCGGTCCGCTTCCGGGCTCTGCCCCCGCGCGAGGAGGCTGGAGTACTTGGCCGGATGCTTGACGTTCCACCACCGCACGCCGCCGACGTGGCTGTGCGCGCCCGGCCCGGCGCCCCACCAGTCGCCGCCCCGCCAGTAGCCGAGGTTGTGGCGGCACCGCGCGGCCTCGTCAGTCGCCCAGTTCGACACCTCGTACCAGGTCAGGCCCGCACCGGCGAGGACGGAGTCGATCAGCTCGTAGTAGCTGGCCAGCGTGTCGTCGTCGGGCGCGGGCAGCTCGCCGCGCCGCACCCGGCGGGCCAGCGCGGTGCCGTCCTCCACGATGAGCGCGTACGCCGACACGTGGTCGACTCCGGCCGACAACACCGCGTCGAGCGAGGCGCGCAAGTCTTCGACGCGCTCCCCCGGCGTGCCGTAAATGAGGTCGAGGTTGACGTGCTCGAACCCGGCGGCCCGGGCTTCGCGCGCGGCGTCGACCGGACGGCCGGGCGTGTGCACGCGGTCGAGCACCTTCAGCACGTGCTGGGCCGCGGACTGCATGCCGAGCGACACCCGGGTGTAACCCGCGTCACGGATGCCCGCGAAGAACTCGGGCGAAGTGGACTCCGGGTTCGATTCGGTCGTCACCTCCGCGCCCGGCGCGAGCCCGAACACCGACCGGACGCCGTCGAGCACCTCGGCCAGGCCGTCCGCGCCCAGCATGGACGGCGTCCCGCCGCCGACGAACACCGTCTCCGCCTGAGGTGCGGAGCCGAGGATCTCCGCGCCCAGCTCCAGCTCCCGCCGCAGCGCGTCCAGCCACGACCGCGGCGAGGCGGCGGAGCCGAGTTCGCCCGCGGTGTAGGTGTTGAAGTCGCAGTAACCGCAGCGGGTCGCGCAGAACGGCACGTGGACGTACACGCCGAACGGACGGGTGCCGAGGCCCGCGAGCGCGGTCTCGGGCAGTCCGGCGGGAGGGCGATGGGTGTCGGGAACAGGCACGACGTCCATTCTCCCCCGCCGCGCGCGGACCCTCGCGCGCCCCTGCGCCGCCTGGAGGAAAGTTCGGCCGCCGAACGATGCACCGCCCGCCGCGCACCCGGTTGACAAGCGCCCAAATCCGTCTCACGATGCGTCCGAAAGCCGGGAAAGACCTGGCAGATCGCCCGGCCAATGCACATCCGGGCCGGTTTCGCACCCCTGGCGTGAGCCTTCTCCCACCATCCGGACGCGCTTGGACGACGTTCGGCCCGCGTGGCAATCTGAATCGGTGAGTCCTGCCGGTGTCCTTCTCGTGGCGCGCCGCCACGTCGACCTTCTCCGGGTCGCGAGCGCGCTCTGCCGGCCTGTTCGCTGACTCCCGCGCAAAGCCTGCCCAGCCCACCACCTGGACCACCGGCCCCGCTCCCGCCCATCACCGACGCCGCGGCGGGCAGCCGGAGCCGCCTCGACCACCCCGCCCGGAGGATCTCCATGTCCGCACCCCCGCGTGAGACGCCCGCGAAGGGCCGCACGCCTCGGACTCGCCAGAAGCGCGGCGAGGGTCAGTGGGCGCTCGGCTACCGGGAGCCGCTGAACCCGAACGAGCGCTCGAAGAAGGACGACCACCCGCTCAACGTCCGCGCGCGGATCGAGAACATCTACGCGCACCGCGGCTTCGACTCGATCGACCCGGGCGACCTGCGCGGCCGGTTCCGCTGGTTCGGCCTCTACACCCAGCGCAAGCCCGGCATCGACGGCGGCCGCACCGCGCTGCTGGAGCCGGAAGAGCTGGACGACCGCTACTTCATGATGCGCGTCCGGATCGACGGCGGCGCGCTCACCACCGAGCAGCTGCGGCTGGTCGGCGAGATCTCGCGGGACCACGCGCGCGACACCGCCGACATCTCCGACCGGCAGAACGTCCAGTACCACTGGATCCAGATCGAGGACGTGCCCTCCATCTGGTCCCGGCTGGAGAACGCGGGCCTGACCACCACCGAGGCGTGCGGCGACTGCCCGCGCGTCGTGCTCGGCTCCCCGGTCGCCGGCATCGCCGAGAACGAGGTGCTCGACGCCACCCCGGCGATCGACGAGATCCTCGAGCGCTACATCGGCGACCCGCAGTTCGCGAACCTGCCGCGCAAGTTCAAGACCGCGATCTCCGGGCTGCCGGACATCGTGCACGAGATCAACGACATCGCGTTCGTCGGCGTGAACCACCCCGAGCACGGCCCCGGCCTCGACCTGTGGGTCGGCGGCGGGCTGTCCACGAACCCGATGCTCGCGCAGCGGCTCGGCGCGTGGGTGCCGCTCGACGAGGTGCCCGAGGTGTGGGCCGGCGTCGTCTCGATCTTCCGCGACTACGGCTACCGGCGGCTCCGTTCGCGGGCGCGGCTGAAGTTCCTGGTCAAGGACTGGGGCGTGGAGAAGTTCCGCGAAGTCCTCGAAACCGAGTACCTCAAGCGGAAGCTGATCGACGGCCCGCCGCCGGAGAACCCCGAGGTCCCGGTCGACCACGTCGGCGTGCACCGGCAGAAGGACGGCAAGTTCTACCTCGGCGCCGCGCCGATCGCCGGACGCGTCTCGGGCAGCACGCTGGTCGCGGTCGCCGACGCGGCCGAGCGGGCCGGATCGCACCGCGTGCGGCTGACCCCGCACCAGAAGCTGATCGTGCTCGACGTTCTCGAGGACAAGGTCGCCTCGCTGCAGACGGAACTGGCCGAGCTGGGCCTGCAGACCAAGCCGTCGCCGTGGCGGCGCAGCGTGATGGCGTGCACCGGGCTGGAGTTCTGCAAGCTCGCGATCGTCGAGACGAAGGTGCGCGCGCAGCAGCTGGTCGCGGACCTGGAGAAGTCGCTCGCGGACATCAACTCCCAGCTGGAAACGCCGGTGACGGTGCACCTCAACGGCTGCCCCAACTCCTGCGCCCGCGTGCAGACCGCGGACATCGGGCTCAAGGGCCAGATCGTCACCGACGCCGACGGCAACCAGGTCGAGGGCTTCCAGGTGCACCTCGGCGGCGGGCTCGGCCTCGACGCCGGGTTCGGCCGGAAGCTGCGCGGGCACAAGGTCACCGCGGGCGAACTGGTCGACTACGTGGAACGCGTGGTGCGCGCGTACGTCGCGGGCCGCGAACCGGGCGAACGGTTCCCGCAGTGGGCGTTGCGGGCGGACGAAGGGGTGCTGCAGTGACCGCGACGACGGATTACCGGGCTCTGGCCGAACGCGCCGAGAAGGAGCTGGCCGACGCGACCGCCGAGGAGGCGCTGCGCTGGACGGCCGAAACCTTCGGCGACGACTTCATCGTGGCGTCGAACATGCAGGACGCCGTCCTGATCGACCTCGCGACGAAGGTCAAGCCCGCGGTGGACGTGCTTTTCCTGGAAACCGGCTACCACTTCGCCGAAACCCTCGGGGTGCGCGACGCGGTGCAGACGGTGTACCCGGAGGTACGGATCGTCAACGCCCAGGCCGAGCAGAGCGTCGCCGAACAGGACGCGGAGTACGGGCCGAAGCTGCACGAACGCGATCCCGGCCAGTGCTGTTTCCTGCGCAAGGTCGTGCCGCTGCGGCAGACGCTCGCCAAGTACTCGGCGTGGGTCACCGGCGTGCGCCGGGTGGACGCGCCGACCCGCGCGAACACGCCGATCGTCACCTGGGACGAGCGCAACGGCCTGGTGAAGATCAACCCGATCGCGGCGTGGACCGACGACGAGTTCAACGGCTACCTGCACGAGAACGGGATCCTGCAGAACCCGCTGGTGTCGATCGGCTATCTCTCGATCGGCTGCGCGCCCTGCACGGCGAAGGTCGAGCCGGGGCAGGACCCGCGCAGCGGCCGGTGGGCCGGGCAGAGCAAAACCGAGTGCGGTCTGCATGGCTGAGGAAGGACGCATGACGACTTTGGAACCGGCGGCCGACGCGGCTGTCGACAACCTGGCCGCCCTTGAGTCCGAGGCCATCCACATCTTCCGCGAGGTCGCGGGCGAGTTCGACCGGCCGGTGATCCTGTTCTCCGGCGGCAAGGACTCGACGCTGATGCTGCACCTGGCGATCAAGGCCTTCTGGCCCGCGCCGGTGCCGTTCCCGCTGCTGCACGTGGACACCGGGCACAACTTCGACGAGGTCCTCGAGTTCCGCGACCGCGTGGTCGAAAAGCACGGGCTGCGGCTGGTCGTCGCGAAGGTCCAGGACTGGATCGACGACGGACGGCTCGAGGAACGCGCCGACGGCCTGCGCAACCCGCTGCAGACCACGCCGCTGCTGGAGACCATCGCGGAGAACAAGTTCGACGCGGTTTTCGGCGGCGGCCGCCGCGATGAAGAACGGGCGCGCGCGAAGGAGCGGATCTTCAGCCTGCGCAACGCTTTCGGCCAGTGGGAGCCGCGCCGGCAGCGGCCGGAGCTGTGGAACCTCTACAACGGACGGCATCGTCCGGGCGAGCAGGTCCGCGTGTTCCCGCTGTCCAACTGGACCGAAGCCGACGTGTGGAACTACATCGCCCGCGAGAAGGTCGAGCTGCCTTCGATTTACTACGCCCACAAGCGCGCGGTCTACCAGCGCGACGGCATGTGGCTCAGCGAAGGCCCGTGGGGCGGGCCGCGGCCCGGCGAGGAAGTGCGCGAGCTGAGCGTGCGCTACCGGACTGTCGGCGACGGTTCGTGCACCGGTGCGATCGAGTCCACGGCGTCCACCGTGGAGGAAGTCATCGCCGAGGTCCAGGCTTCGCGGCTCACCGAACGCGGCGCCACCCGCGCCGACGACCGGATGTCCGAAGCGGCCATGGAAGACCGCAAACGGGAGGGCTACTTCTGATGTCGAGCCTGCTTAGGCTGGCCACCGCGGGCAGCGTGGACGACGGGAAGTCCACGCTGGTCGGGCGGCTGCTGTACGACACCAAGTCCGTCCTCGCCGACCAGCTCGACGCGGTCACCCGCGCGTCTGTCGACAAAGGACTGTCCACTCCGGACCTGTCGCTGCTCGTCGACGGCCTGCGCTCGGAGCGCGAACAGGGCATCACGATCGACGTGGCGTACCGGTACTTCGCCACGCCGAAGCGGTCGTTCGTGCTCGCCGACACCCCGGGGCACGTGCAGTACACGCGCAACACGGTCACCGGCGCGTCCACCGCGCAGCTCGCGGTGCTGCTGGTCGACGCGCGCAACGGCGTGGTCGAGCAGACCCGGCGGCACGCGGCCGTGCTCGCGCTGCTCGGCGTGCCGCAGCTGGTGCTGGCGGTGAACAAGATCGACCTCGTCGACTACGACGAGAACACCTTCGGCGTCATCGCCAAGGAATTCACCGCGCACGCGGAATCCCTCGGCTACGACTCGGCGTCCGTCGTCGCCATCCCGGTTTCCGCGCTGGTCGGCGACAACGTGGCCACCCGGTCCGAGAAGACCCCGTGGTACGACGGCCCGTCGCTGCTGGAGCACCTGGAAAACGTGCCGGTGGCACCGGATCCGCACGATTCCGCGCTGCGATTCCCGGTGCAGTACGTGATTCGCCCGCGCACCCCGGAGTACCCGGACTACCGCGGTTACGCCGGGCAGATCGCCGCCGGCACAGTGCGCCGCGGCGACGAGATCGTCGTGCAGCCGCAGGGGATCCGCAGCCGAGTCGAGCGGATCGACACCGCGGACGGACCGCTCGAAGAAGCGGGCGCCGGAACCTCGGTGACCCTGCTGCTCGCCGACGACATCGACATCAGCCGCGGAGACCTCATCGCGGCCGCCGACGCGTCGCCGGAGGTCACGGACGAGATCACCGGCACGCTGTGCTGGCTGTCCTCGAAGCCGCTCAAGACCGGCGCGCGGGTGCTGATCAAACACGGCGCCCGGACCGTGCAGGGGCTCGCCACCGAGTTGCACGCCCGGTTCGACGAGCAGACCCTGTCCAGTGTGGACTCTCCGACAAGCCTGGAGCTCAACGACATCGGCAGCGTCAGCCTTCAGCTGGCCGAGCCGCTGCCGGTGGACGACTACGGCGTGAGCCCGCGCACCGGCGCGTTCCTGGTGATCGACCCGAAGGACGGCGACACCCTCGCCGCCGGACTCGTCGGCGAGCGCTTCTCGTGACGCCTCCCCTGGTCGCCGTCGCGCACGGCAGTCGCGATCCCCGCTCCGCCGCGACGGTGCGGGCGCTGGTCGACGTCGTCCGTGCGCAGGCACCGGGGCTGGACGTGCACGAGTCGTTCCTCGATCTGTCCGAACCGCGCGTCACCGACGTGCTGCGCGGGCTTTACGCGCAGGGGCGCCGCTCCGCGGTCGTCGTGCCGTTGTTGCTGGGCAGCGCTTTTCACGCGCGGATCGACCTGCCCGCGCTGGTCGACGAGGTGACCGCGGAGTGCCCGGGATTCCGGATCCAGGTGTCGGACGTGCTCGGCGCCGACCCGGCGCTCCAAGCCGTCGCCCTCGACCGGCTCGCCGGAGCCCGCCGCCGCAGCGGGACCGGCGTGCTGCTGAGCGCGGTCGGTTCCTCCAATCCCGAAGCCAACGCGGTCGTCGCCGGGCTGGCCGCGCGCTGGGAAAAGCAGCTCGGGCTGCCGGTGAGCGAGGCGTTCGCCAGCGCCGCTCAGCCGGACATCCCGGCCGCCGCGGAACGGCTGCGCGCCCGCGGCGTACGGCATCTCATTGTCGCGTCGTGGTTCCTGGCTCCCGGCTTGCTGCCGGACCGGATCGCCTTGCTGGCCCGCGACGCCGACCCGGGCGCGTTCATCGCCGAGCCGCTCGCGGACGACCCGCGCGTCGCGGACGTCGTGATCGGCCGCTACGCCGCCGCGGTCGCCGGTTTGCTGCGGACCCCGCAGGCCGCCTGACTTCCGCCCCGGGCAACTGGACCACCGTCGGTAGGCCCGAACGGCCGATCAGGCCAGCCCTACCGCCACAAGGTGAGCACTATTCACATTTTCCGTCACGGTGTGCTCCTGTGAACGGCCACTTCTTGACGAACTGCTTAACTTGCCGGTAACTCTCTAATCGCTGCGCAGCTTTCTCTCTCCCCTCGTGAAACCCGCAGGTAGGAGCACACAGATGAAAGCACCTCACTTTTACCGGCTGGCCGCGCTGACGGCGGTCGCGGCCCTTCCGCTCGCATTGGCGGCCCCGGCGTCCGCCGCGACCGCCATCAACTTCGACTGCCAGGCCGACGCGCCGGTGGTCGGCCCGCAGCAGGTGTCGCTGACCCAGAACGCCGACGTCACCGCGCCCGCGACAGTCGCGCCCGGCGCAGCGTTCGACGTCGTCATCGACCCGGCGCCCAACACCGTCCCGAGCGACGTGGGCGGCAACAAGGTCAAGAACATCAACACCTTCGCGCTGAAGTTCCCCGTCCCGGCCAACTCGACTTACGTCAGCGCCGACCTCGCCGGCGGCTCCGGTCTCGGCGACACCCCGCCGACGATCAGCGTCGCCAACGGCGTCGCGACGCTGAGCTTCCCCGGCCCGATCGCCGGCGGGTCGACCTTCGAACTGCCGACCATCACCGCGCACCTCAAGGCAGGCGACTCCGGCACGATCGCAACGAAACTGTCCGGCACCAGCTACCGCGACCCCGGTCTGACCTTCAAGGCCGTCGCGAGCAGCATCATCGGCGACGTGACCGCGCCGACGTCGTGCTTCCCCAACCCGAGCCCGGTTTTCACGACCACGACCATCGGCTGACCCGGACCGCGGCTACCCGCTGCGGAGCGGGTAGCCGCGCCCGTTCACGGCAGCAGCAGCCCCCAGTAGACCGCCCACGGCACGAACACCAGCCCAGCCGCCAGCGGTGCGATCGTCCCGCGCCGCCGCTCCGGTTTTCGCAGGCCCGCCAGGGTTATCGCCAAGGCCACCACCGTCGCGACCGCCAACGCCTGCAGTGCCAGCCACGCCAACGGCCGCCCGGCGAGCACCGGTCCGAGGTTCTTCATCCCGGACATCTGCGCCCAGCCGAGCATTCCCGCGAACCCGGCGACCGTCGCCGTTCCCCATCCCGCGAGCCACCGGGACGACCTGGTCCCCCGGCGACGCACCAGCGAAACCACGCCGCCGACGACGAACCCGCCCAGCAACAGGGCGAGTGCAATCCCTTGCGCCGTCACAGATTCCCACCACGCCAACGGCCGGAGTGCTTCCGTCGGACGCTGCGCAACCGGCGCGGCATCGACGTGTACGCCCTGTCGATCCGCCAGCCACTCCCCGACGGCCGCCGGATAACCGGGCACGACTTGAGGCAGCCGGTCGAACCCGGCGTCGCTGGTCGCGTACAGATCCGGCCCGCCGTCAGCGACGAAGCGGATCGTGTGGTTCGGGTTCGCCGCCAGCGCGTCCGCGAAAATCCGGGAACTCTCGACCGGCGCGTGGTTGATGTCGAGGTCGCCCCACAACGCCAGGATCGGCTGTTTCAGCCGCCGCAACACCGGCACCGGGTCGTAATCCGCCTGCGGAAACCACCCGGCCCCGATCGCGAACCGCGTCCCTCGCACCGGCAAGGTCATCAGAAGGGAACCGGAAATCCCTTGGTGGCGAAGGACATTCCCCCAATACCACGAGGTCTGCCGGGCCCCGCCCATCCCGGATCCGCCGACCGTGATCACATACGAGATGCCGGCCGTCCGCGTCGCCGCCAGCGGCGCGACCCACGCGCCCTCGCTGACGCCCCAGACGCCGACATCCTTGGCTCCTGACTGCGCTCGCAACGCGTGCACTGCCGACACCAGATCGTCCGCCAGCACGCCGTAATCGCGCTGAGTCTTGGAATAACCGCTGGTACGCCGGTCGTACACGAGCGTCGTGACGCCGAGCCGCGTGAACATCTCGGCCTGCACCCGCAGGTTGCCCCGCGTCCGCCAGTCCGATCCGCCCTGAAGGACGATCGCGGACTTCGCCGGTCCGTCGGGCCGGAATACCGTGCCGTGCAACGTAATCCCGCCAGCGCCGGCGAAGCTGACGTCATCCGGCGGCTGTGCTTGCACCGGCTGGGCGGTCGCCAGGACCGAGCCCAGCACGAGGATCGCGGCAGCGAGCCGCGATTTGCCCCAGGGCAGCATGAAGTGTTCTCCTTGCTTCGGGAGATCGTGCGCGTTTTCCCTTATTCCTGGGTGCCGAGTGGCCGCTCGGCACCCAGGGCCTTCCTCGAGGTCAGTCCTGGGCGGCCTCCTCACCGGCCGGCGACGGGAACGCGAGCATCCGCGTCTCGACCCGGCGCGCTCCCTCCGGCGTTTCGCCGTCCGGACGCTGATACCGCCGCAGCAAGGCGAGATACGCCTCGAAGAAGTCCCCCAGCTCGTCCAGCGTCACGGTGATCGCGCCGCGCGAGTACGGAATCGCGTCCGCCCATTCCCCCAGCCGCGGC
Source organism: Amycolatopsis echigonensis (assembly GCF_014174495.1). Lineage (GTDB taxonomy): Bacteria > Actinomycetota > Actinomycetes > Mycobacteriales > Pseudonocardiaceae > Amycolatopsis > Amycolatopsis echigonensis. The sequence continues at coordinate 28,145 of NZ_JACJHR010000068.1, read as the reverse complement.
CGCTCGCGCTCGAACCGTTCGTACAGGTCGGTGTCGCCCGCGAGCCACAGCCGGTGCAGCTCGCCGATCGCCGCCGCGGCCGGATCGTCCCGCTCGTGCGCGGCCGGCAGCCGCACGTCGTTCGGCACCGCGCGCCACCAGCGCTCCCGGCCGCGCGCGCGTTCGGGAAGCTCCTCGACGAACCCGTTCTCCGCCAGCACCCGCAGGTTGTAGCTGGTCCCGCCGCTCGTCACGCCCAGCCGCTCGGCCAGCGTCGTCGACGTCGCCGGTCCGGACGCGGCGAGCAGCTCCAGAATTCGCTGCCGCAACGGATTCGCGAGCGCCTTGAGGGCCTTCAGATCAGCGGAGCGAGGTTCGGGCATGCCTCCAACCTAGCCGTGCACGAGTTTCCGTGCACGCGTTTTCGTGCATGAACTTCACACCCGCTCCCGGACCGGCGGTGTGCGAAAGTGTCAGGCATGGCTGACGAACTGGTGCACTACGAGGTGGCGGCCGGCATCGCCACGATCACCCTGGACTCCCCGCACAACCGCAACGCGCTCTCGGCGCAGCTGCGGCGGGAACTGAGCGAGTCGCTGGACAAGGCCCGCGGGGACGACGCGGTGCGCGTGGTGCAGCTGACCCACACCGGACCGGTCTTCTGCGCGGGCATGGATCTGAAGGAAGCCCGCGGCGCCGGCTCGTCCGACCAGGGCGTGAACGAGTTCCCGAAGATCCTGGACCAGCTGTGGACCAGCCCGAAACCGGTCGTCGCGCGCCTGGCCGGCCCGGCTCGCGCGGGCGGCATCGGCATGGTCGCCGCGTGCGACATCGCGGTCGCGGTCCCGGAAGCGACCTTCGCGTTCTCGGAGGTCCGCATCGGCGTCATCCCGGCGGTCATCAGCCTGACCGTCCTCCCGAGGCTCACCCCCCGGGCCGCGCACGAACTCTTCCTCACCGGCGACGTCTTCGACGCGAAGCGCGCGGTGGAGATCGGCCTTCTGAACGCCTGCGTCCCCGCCGAAGAGCTGAACAAGAAGGTCGAGGGCTACCTCAAGTCGCTGACCCTGGGCGGGCCGAAGGCGCTGGCCGCCACGAAGGAACTGCTGGCCCGCCCGCGTCCGGCCACCCCGGCCGAAGGCTTCGCCGACATGAACGCCCTCTCCGCGGGCTTCTTCGCGAGCGAGGAAGGACAGGAAGGCATCCAAGCCTTCGCCCAGAAACGCAAGCCGAACTGGGTTCCGCAGGACTGAAGCGATCGGTGAGGGGAACCTGGGTTCCCCTCACCGGCCATCAGTCGTCCACCAGCACCAAGGTCAGCCGCCGCGCCCCGGAGCCCATCGCCCGCTGCGCGTCCGACAACACGCTCCGCACCGCGAGATAAGTCTTCGGCTCGGCCGCCTTCAACGCGTCCGACCCGGTCCAGATCAGCACGTGCTCCCCGGTCGGCAGCCACGACAAATCCGTGAGCATGTCGTACAGCGCGTCCAGATTCCGCCCGAAATACGACGGAAAAGACAGCGCCTCGCCGATCGCGTCCAGTGTGGACAGCTTGTCCATGGTCCGCGCACCGTCGACCTGATGCGGATAAGCCCCTCGCGCGAAGGCCGCGTCCGCCGCGGTTCGCGCCGTCTCGCCCCCGCTCACCGGGCGGGGTCCACAACGACGAACGACGCGTAATGATCCCCTGTGTAATACAACTCTTTCCCCGCTCCCGTGATCAGCCGCCGGGCCCCTCGGTCCGGGCTTCCCGGCGTCTTCACGGTGTACTCGTGGTAATAGCCGTTCTTCTCCGGGGGAAGCTTCTTCTCCCGGTTCTGGAAGACGACGTCGTCATTGCGCGGATACGGGTACGGCCCGCCCTTTTGGATCAGGTTCCACGTGTCCTTCGCCTGCGGCGGCAGCGAGGACAGCGGCTTGACCGGCAGCTTGGAGTCCGCCCCCGGCACCTTCCCGGAAGCGGCGGCGGGAGCGCCCGACGAGGACGAGGGCGCCGGCGAACCGGAGGAGCCGACGGTTTCCTTGACGAGCCACCCGCCGAGCACCAGCACGAGGAGACCGACGAGCGCAGCGGTGATCCGCCTACGGTTGACCATGGTGTGCCAGCTTAGGAGCGGCCGGGACCGTCGTCGTCACGGGCCGTGCCGAACCAGCGGCCGAAGCGTTCGACCAGCTTGTCGATGGCCCACGCGGCGAGCAGGCACAGCGGCACGAGGACGGCCATCACCAGCACGAACTGCACGGGGAACCAGGCTTGGGCGAGCCACAGCTCGACCCCGTCCCACCAGTTCGCCAGGCCGTCCAACACGAGTGTGAGCCTACGCGCGCTCGCCTGCGTCGGGGCGGGCAGGGGAGGTAGGTTGCTGCCATGTTCGCCGTATACGCGCAGGAACCCAACGCCGAGTCCCCGCTCGATTCGCTGGTCGTCGGCGAGCGGCCGGAACCCGAGGTCCCCGAAGGCTGGGTCCGGGTGCACGTCAAAGCCGCCAGCCTGAACATGCACGACCTGTGGACCTTGCGCGGCGTCGGCATCAAACCCGACCAGTTCCCGATGATCCTCGGCTGCGACGGAGCGGGAACGCTCGACGACGGCACCGAGGTCGTGCTGCATTCGGTGATCAACGCGCCGGGCTGGCAGGGCGACGACACGCTCGACCCGAAGCGCACCCTGCTCACCGAGAAGCACCAGGGGACTTTCGCCGACCAGGTCGTGGTCCCGGCCCGCAACGCGGTGCCGAAGCCGGCGGGCCTGACCTTCGCCGAGGCCGCGACGATGGGCACCGCTTGGCTCACCGCGTACCGGATGCTGTTCGTGAAGTCGGGCCTGCGGCCGGGCCAGACGATGCTGGTGCAGGGCGCGTCCGGCGGGGTGTCGACCGCGCTGATCGCGCTCGGCCGCGCGGCCGGGTTCCGCGTGTGGGTCACCGGGCGCACCGAGGAGAAGCGCGCGCTGGCCGAGAGCGTCGGCGCGCACCAGACGTTCGAGTCCGGCGCGCGGCTGCCCGAGCGGGTGGACGGCGTGTTCGAAACCGTCGGCAAGGCCACCTGGGGCCACACGCTCAAGTCGCTGAAGCCGGGCGGCGTGGTCGTGGTGTCCGGTTCGACCAGCGGCCCCGACCCGTCGGCCGACCTGCAGCGGGTGTTCTTCCTGCAGCTGCGCGTCCTCGGGTCGACCATGGGCACCCGCGACGAGCTGGCCGACCTGCTCGCCTACCTCGATCTGAAGGGCATCAAGCCGCAGATCGGCACCGAGCTCCCCCTTGCGGAGGCCCCCGCGGGATTCGCCGCGATGGCCGCCGGGGAGACCGCGGGCAAGATCGTGTTCACCCGCTGATCCCGGCCGCACGGCGCTGGCCTGGGCTTTTCCGCGTCAAGTGGGCCTGGGCCAGCGCTTGTACCTGTTCTCCAGTGAATCGTCAACACCCCAGCTTCGCAATCAGATAGTGACCCCCGAAGTTCCACCAGAAGTCGACCTTGAGCGGTTAACCTGGAGAACATGACCGCGACGCAGCGGCCAGTCCCGGCCGGCCGGGGCGGCCGGCACCCCAGCGAACCGGAGCCGATCCGCGAATCGTTCCGGCGGTTCGCCGGCATGCGCACGCGCGTGCTCGAGGTCGGCCCGCCCGTCGCCGAGGCGTCCGCACCCAAGCGCACGCGCCGCAAGGGCGCCGAGAAACCCCGCGCTCCCCGGCTCGTGTTGCTCCACGGGTATTGCGACAGTGCCGACACGTGGCGTCCGGTACTCGGAGAACTAGCCGCCGCGGGCATCGCCGCGGTCGCTGTCGATCTTCCCGGCTTCGGCGAGGCGCAGCCGCTGCGCCCCGGCCCGATGCTGCCGCAGCTCGACGCGTTCACCGCCGCGGTCGTGCGCGAGCAAGCCGTGCTCGGCCCCGTCGTGCTCGCGGGCAACTCGCTCGGCGGCACGATGAGCCTGCGCGCGGCGCAGAACCACCGGCTGCCGACCGCCGGCGTGGTGTCCATCGCCGCGCCCGGTTTCGTCGACTCGTGGCTGGTGCGCACGGTCGGCCGCAATCCGCTGCCGCTGCGGCTGTACTCCTCGCTTCCGTTGCCAGTGCCGGGTTTCCTGGTCCGCGCGGTGGCCGGACAGCTCGTGCCGCGGATCCTCTACGCCGACTCGCGACAGGCGGACGCGGGTCAGGTCCGCCGTTTCACCACGCTCTTCCCCGACTACCGGGCCACCACGTCGCGGCTCGAACAGGCTCGGCAGCTCGTCGCCGAACTCGCCGACGCCTACCGGCTCGACCTGATCCGGATCCCGCTGCTCGCGGTCGCGTGCGGCAAGGACAAGCTGGTGACGGCCGCGTCCGGGCGGAAGCTGCACACGCTGGTGCCGCACAGCAGGCTCGTCGTGCGCGAGGACTGGGGCCACTGCCCGCAATTGGACGATCCGGCCGAGGTCGCGGAGCTGCTCACGTTCTTCGCCGCGGGCGCGGTCCGCTCGGCCGCGCGTCCGGCGCCCACGGTCAGCGACGCCGAGGACGACTCCGCGACTGGGTGACGCAGGGCCGTCGACATCGTCACACTACGGAGTCGGTGACAGGCGCGGTACCTCCGGGTACGGTGCCCTGCCAGGGCCCGGAACCCGGGTCCGGCGAACCACCAGTCTGAGGAGACATCGATGTCAGCTCCGCGCGGCCCTAACCTGGGCTCCGGGACCGGGATCTTCCGGCGGAAGCCGATCGAAACCATCGAGCAGGTCGGGGAAAGCGGCCTGCAGCGCACGCTCGGCTTGCGGCAGCTGACCGCGATCGGCGTCGGCGGCATCATCGGCGCGGGCATCTTCTCGCTCGCCGGGGCGGTCGCGAACAAGACCGCGGGCCCGGCGGTGCTGATCTCGTTCCTGATCGCGGGCATCGCGAGCGCCGCGGCGGCGTTCTCCTACGCCGAGTTCGCCGGGCTCATCCCGCGCGCGGGCTCCGCCTACACCTACGGGTACGCGGTGCTCGGCGAAATCGTCGGCTGGTTCATCGGCTGGGACCTGCTGCTGGAGTACACCGCGATCGTCTCCGTGGTGGCGATCGGGATTTCCGGGTACTTCAACGATTTGCTGGGTTTCCTGCACGTGTCGCTGCCGCACTGGATGTCCGGCGCGCCCGGCACGGAACCGGCGGGCGTCGCACCGGGGTCGTACAAGATCAACCTGTTCGCCGCGCTGCTCTGCCTGCTGATCGCGTTCATCCTCAACCAGGGCATGAAGAACGCGGCGAGGTTCGAAACGCTGCTGGTGTACCTGAAGGTCGGCCTGGTGCTGCTGGTGATCGTGGTCGGCGCCTTCCACATCCAGAGCGGCAACTACAGCAACTTCTTCCCGTTCGGGCTCAGCGGCGCTTTCACCGGCGCGGCAACAGTGTTCTTCGCGGTCTTCGGCTACGACGCCATGTCCACCGCGGCCGAGGAGTCGCAGGACTCCCAGAAGCACATGCCGAAGGCGATCATCTACTCGCTGGCGATCTCGATGGTGCTGTACGTGCTGGCCTGCCTGGTCCTGACCGGCATGGTGAAGTACACCGACATCAACCCGGAAGCGGCGTTCTCGAGCGCGTTCGCGAAGGTCGGCCTCGGCTGGCTGGGCGCGATCATCGCGGTGGGCGCGATCATCGGCATCCTGACGGTGCTGTTCACGTTCTTGATGGGCGCGACGCGCGTGGGCTACTCGATGAGCCGCGACGGCCTGCTGCCGAAGTGGTTCTCGAAGACCCATCCGGTGCGCAAGGTCCCTTCGCGCATCACGTGGATCCTGGGCGCCGCGTCCGCCCTGATCGCGGGCGTGCTGCCGATCGGCGAGGCCGCGGAACTGACGAACATCGGCATCCTGCTGGCCTTCGTGGTCGTGTGCCTCGCGGTGATCGTGCTGCGCTACAAGCGCCCCGACCTGCCGCGCACGTTCAAGACGCCGGGCATGCCGGTGGTCCCGGTCATCGGGGTGATCTTCTCGATCTGGCTGATCACGTTCCTGAAGCCGGAAACGTGGCTGCGCTTCGCGATCTGGTTCGTGATCGGCATGGCGATCTACTTCGCCTACGGCAAACGCCACTCGCTGATGGAACGAGGCGAGGACGCTGGTTCCGGCGACGGGGAACCTGGCGGGCTGAAGTCCACTTCGGACTGATTCTTCTCGTTCGGCGCGGGGGACGCTTTGAGGGCGTCCCCCGCGTTTTCTTGTGCGCTGCTGCTGATTGCGCTGGCTCGTCTTGGCCCCCGTCCGCTCGGGAATTCCGGCGTCGCTGGTTCTGCTCACCCGCGACCGACCGTCTCGGCCCCGCCCATCGGCTCGGCCTTCGCTGGCCCGACCCCTTAGCCGAGTGCACCTTCAGGCACGGTTCCCGACCCGCGAGCGCACGGTGCCACCGCGTCGCCATCACTGCCTGCGACCGGACCGGATCACGCATGGTCGGCGGAGGCGCTCAGCCACACCGAGTCAGCACTCGAACGCCTCCAGCCGCGCTGGAAACCTCAGCGCTGCCAGCAATTCCATCGAGTGTTCCGAACACCGCAACCGGCCGAGCCGTCACGGTTCCTGTCCACACCGCGGCAGGCGTCTCAGCGCAACCGGTCGAGCCGTTCCGCTGCCGCTTTCGCTTCCGTGCGCAGGCGGGCCATGATCGAGGCCGCCGAGCCGTCGCCGGCGAGCGGGTAGGTCTGCCCGGCCCACAGTGACATCGCCTCCGGGTCACCGGCTTTGGCGGCCGCCGCGCGGACCGGCTTGCTCAGGTGGTGCAGCTGCGGGTACGCGGAGGGTGCGTCCGCGGAGAGGTCGCTCAGGACGCGGTTCACCATGCCGCGCGCCGGGCGTCCGCTGAAGGCGCGCGTGAACGCCGTCGTCCGGCCAGCCTCGGCGAGCGCTCGTCGCTGGGTGTCGCCGGTGCCGGCTTCGGTCGCGAGCAGGAAAGCCGTGCCCATCTGCGCCGCCGACGCGCCGGCAGCCAGCACCGCCGCGACGTCGGCGCCGTTGACCAGTCCGCCGGCCGCGATCAACGGCAGGCTCGTGCGCGCGCCGAGCAGACGCAGGAGCGCGAGCAGGCCGTACTCCTCGCCACCGGCCGGGTTGCCCGGGTCGTCGGTGAACAGACCGCGGTGTCCGCCCGCTTCGAAGCCCTGCACGACCAGCGCGTCGGCTCCGCGCGCGGCAGCGAGGTCGGCTTCCTCCGGATTCGTGACCGTCACCGCGACCTTGCCGCCAGCCTCGTGGATGCGCTGCACCTCGGCGGACGTCGGCGCGCCGAAGGTGAACGACACGACCGGAACCCGGTGCCGCACGACGAGGTCGAGTTTCGCCGGGTACTCGTCGTCGTCCCAGACCGGGTCGCCGAGCTCGACGCCGTACCGCACGGCCTCGGCCAGCAACCGTTCCCGGTGCGCACTGAGGTCGGCCACCGACCGGCCGCCGGGGACGAACAGGTTGACGCCGAACCGGCCGCCGGTGAGGTCGGCGGTGTGCGCGATCTGGGCGTCCAGCGTCTCCGGGCGGAGGTAACCGGCAGCGAGGAAACCGAACCCGCCCGCCTCCGTGACGGCGCCGACCAGCTGCGGAGTCGTCGGCCCGCCCGCCATCGGCGCCACGATCACCGGGAACTCGAGATCATCGAACATGTCCCCGAGCCTAGTGCCGGACCGGAAATGCGCCGGGTCACCGCCGCGTTGCAGAAGAGCATGACGGCAACCCTGGAACAGCTCCGCGCGCTGACGGTCGAGGAGAACGGCCTGGCCACCGTGGCCACGACCCGCGCCGACGGCACCGTGCACGCGTCCGTGGTGAACGCGGGCATCCTCGACGACCCGGTGACCGGCAAGCCGAGCGTGGGCTTCGTCGCCGTCGGCGGCGCGCACAAGCTCACGCTGCTGCGCCGCAACGGTCACGCGACCGTGACGTTCCGCCGCGGCTGGCGCTGGCTCTCCGTGACCGGCCCGGTCCGCCTGATCGGCCCGGACGACCCCGACCCCTCCTTCCCGGCCGACGGCCTCCCGCCCCTGCTGCGCGAAGTGTTCCGAGCCGCCACCGGCACCCACGACGACTGGGATGAGTACGACCGGGTGATGGCCGCCGAGCGTCGGGCTGCGGTGTTCGTGGAGGTGGGCAAGATCATCGGGAACGGCTGACCGAACCGATCAGCCCCTCTCGACAAGCACCTCGGGCACTACCCGGACTGGGAACGGCTGCCGCGCTTCGAATACCTCGGCTCCCGCGGCCTTGGCGGTCTGCTGGTAACAGCCGTCCTCGTCGAGTTCGAACACAGTCAGCTCGGGTGCGGCCGGGTCGATCACCCAATAACTCGGCACCCTCAGGCGTTCGTAGACGGCCTTCTTGGTGTTCAGGTCGTGGATCGACGTGCTCGGCGACAGAATCTCGACGGCGAGGACGGGTGGCACTGGCAGATCCTTGGCGGTGAAGTCCTCGCTGCGGCCGACCAGAACATCCGGTTGCAGCTCCATGCGGTCGCCGACGTGCACGGCGAATGGTGCGCCGAGGACGTCGAACTCCGGCGGGCAAGCCGCCTCCAGCACGTGGTAGAGCCGGTACCCGATCTTCTGATGGCGGTATCCGGGTGCCGGAGTCACCAGCAGCACTCCGTCGATGAGTTCGTAACGGCGGCCATCCTGCGGCATCCCCTCGAGGTCATGCACCGTCATGGGTCCCGACCCGGGAGGATTCTGGATTTCCGCCATGACCGTCATGGTGCTCTCCTTTCCCTGTTCGCGCCAGAGAGTCCCGGTCCGCAATTGAGGACACCAGCCGCCACCGACAAAAACGGCGGCTCCGGAATCCCGGAGCCGCCGTTCACCCGAAGGTGGACTACTTCTTGTTCTTCCCGTTGTCCTCAGTGGACAGTGCCGCGACAAACGCTTCCTGCGGCACCTCCACCCGGCCGACGGTCTTCATCCGCTTCTTGCCTTCCTTCTGCTTTTCCAGCAGTTTCCGCTTCCGCGAGATGTCACCGCCGTAGCACTTGGCGAGCACGTCCTTGCGGATGGCGCGGATCGTTTCGCGGGCGATGATCCGCGAGCCGATCGCCGCCTGGATCGGCACCTCGAACTGCTGGCGCGGAATCAGCTCGCGCAGACGTGTCGCCATGCGGTTTCCGTACGTGTACGCCGCGTCTTTGTGCACGATCGCGGAGAACGCGTCCACCGTCTCGCCCTGCAGCAGGATGTCGACCTTCACCAGGTCCGCCACCTGCTCGCCGGACTCCTCGTAGTCGAGCGACGCGTAACCGCGCGTGCGGGACTTCAGCGTGTCGAAGAAGTCGAAGATGATCTCCGCCAGCGGGATCGTGTAGCGCAGCTCGACGCGGTCCTCGGACAGGTAGTCCATGCCCAGCAGGGTGCCGCGCTTCGCCTGGCACAGCTCCATGATCGTGCCCACGAACTCCGACGGCGCGAGGATGCTCACCTTCGACACCGGCTCGTGCACCTCGGAGATCTTGAGCCCGCTCGGCCAGTCCGACGGGTTCGTGACGATGACCTCGCTGCGGTCCTCCAGCACCACGCGGTACACCACGTTCGGCGCGGTGGAAATCAGGTCCAGGCCGAACTCGCGCTCCAGCCGGTCCCGGGTGATCTCCAGGTGCAGCAGGCCGAGGAAGCCGCAGCGGAAGCCGAAGCCCAGCGCGACCGACGTCTCCGGCTCGTAGGTCAGCGCGGCGTCGTTGAGCTGGAGCTTCTCCAGCGCCTCGCGCAGCTCCGGGTAGTCCGAACCGTCGACCGGGTACAGCCCGGAGAACACCATCGGCTTCGGTTCGCGGTACCCGGCCAGCGGTTCCGCGGCGCCGTGCCGCTCGGACGTCACGGTGTCGCCGACCTTCGATTGGCGCACGTCCTTCACGCCGGTGATGAGGTAGCCGACCTCGCCGACGCCGAGTCCCTTGCTGGCCTTCGGCTCCGGCGAGATGATGCCGACCTCGAGCAGTTCGTGCGTCGCGCCGGTGGACATCATCTTGATCTTCTCGCGCGGCGTGATCTTGCCGTCCACCACGCGGATGTAGGTGACGACGCCCCGGTAGGTGTCGTACACCGAGTCGAAGATCATCGCGCGGGCGGGCGCGTCCGCGTCGCCCACCGGCGGCGGGACCTGGCGCACGCACTCGTCGAGCAGTTCGGTCACGCCCATGCCGGTCTTCGCCGACACGCGCAGCACGTCGGTGGGCTCGCAGCCGATGATGTGCGCGATCTCGGCCGCGTACTTGTCCGGATCGGCCGAGGGCAGGTCGATCTTGTTCAGCACCGGGATGATGTGCAGGTCGTTGTCGAGCGCCAGATACAGGTTCGCGAGCGTCTGCGCCTCGATCCCCTGCGCGGCGTCGACCAGCAGAATCGCGCCCTCGCACGCCTCGAGCGCCCGCGAAACCTCGTAGGTGAAGTCCACGTGGCCGGGCGTGTCGATCAGGTGCAGGACGTGGTCCTTGCCGTCCACCTGCCACGGCAGCCGGACGTTCTGGGCCTTGATCGTGATGCCGCGTTCCCGCTCGATGTCCATGCGGTCGAGGTACTGCGCGCGCATGGCTCGCTCCTCGACGACGCCGGTGAGCTGCAGCATCCGGTCCGCCAGCGTCGACTTGCCGTGGTCGATGTGGGCGATGATGCAGAAGTTGCGGATCAACTCCGGCGGCGTGAAGGTGGTGTCGGCGAACGTCTTGGGCGCTGTCACTCGGGCTGTCCTCGGGATGGTGGGGGATGTCCGTACCCCATCGTCCCATGGACCTCCGGGTGCGGGTGGGGGTCATCCCCGATGCGGCCCCGCGCGTCTCGTGATGACCTCGAAGCATGACCACTTCACCCTCCCCCTCGCCGCCCGGTCCCGGCGTCCTCGACGCCGCGCTCGACCGTGCCTTCGGCCACCCCAGCGGCCTGCTGGGCAGGCTCGGCGGGAAGCTGATGGCGGCCGGCAACGCCGCGACCGAGCACCGCATCGTCGATCTGGCCCGTCTCGAACCCGACGAAACCGTGCTCGTCATCGGCCCCGGACCAGGGGTCGGCCTCGACGCGGCGAGCAAACTCGCCGGCGAGGTGATCGGCGTCGAACCCTCGGCGGAGATGCGCGACCTCTGCACGGACCGCTGCGGCGACCGCGCCGAGGTGCGCGCGGGCGACGCGGCCCGCACCGGCTGCGCGGACGCGTCCGCGGATGTCGTGCTGACCGTGAACAACGTCCAGCTCTGGGAAGACCGTCCGGCCGGCTTCGCCGAGCTGTTCCGCGTGCTGCGGCCAGGCGGACGGCTGCTGCTCTCGGCGCACGAGAAGTGGCTTCCGGTGACTCGGCACGAGCTGGCCGACGAAGCCGCCGCCGCCGGATTCACCGACCTGCAGACCTGGACCTGGGACCCGCCGGGATTCGCCGCGCTCGCCGCCCAGCTCCGGGCCGTGAAACCGGGCTAGCGCTTGTCTCGGCGCAACGGGTGGTCCTCCGGGACCTCGACGAGCACGATCCGCAGCCCGTCCGGGTCGGCGATCCACGCCTCGTCGGTGCCCCACGGTTCGCGCCGGGCCTCGCGCACCGGCTCGACCCCGCGCCCGGCCAGTTCGGCCAGCGTCGCCGGGAGGTCGCGGACCTGCAGGAACAGATTGACGTCCGGACCGGGCCCGGTCTCGCCGGTGCCGACCACCTCGATCGACCCGCCGCCGGCGAAGAACCGCGTGCCGCCAGGGAACTCGCGCTCGACCGCGAGGCCGAGGACATCGCGGTAGAACGCGGTCGACACCTCGTGGTCGCGGGGGTGGATCAGCACCCGGCTGCTCAGTACGTCCATGGCTCCTGCCTACCCGAGCCGCTCAGGCGACCGCAATCGCAGCGATCCCGGCCAGCACCACGAGCGATCCGGCGAGCCGGCGGACCGCGTTGCGCTCGCGGAGCACGAGCCAGGCGGCGACCCCGCCGAAGACGATCGACAACTCGCGCGCCGGAGCGACGAGGCTGACCGGCGCGATCCGCAGGGCGTACAGGACCAGCAGGTATCCCGCGGGCGAGGCGAGCCCGACGATCAGCACCTCGCGCCGATGGTCCCGCCACAGCCGCGTGATCTCGGACCGGCCGCGGGCGGCGGTCGGCGCCAGCAGGATGCTCTGGCCGATCGCGCCTCCGCCGAAATAGACGAGCGGAGGCACGCCGAGCGACGTCACCGAGTGCGCGTCCCACAGCGTGTATGCCGCGATGACCGTTCCGGTGGCGACGCCGTAGAACACGCCGGCGCGACGGGCCTTCGCGTCGCCGGTGCTGCCGCCGAGACTGATCACCAGGACGCCCGAGACGACCAGGAAGGCGCCGATCAGCCCGAGCACGCCGGGCCGTTCGCCCAGGACCAGAACGGCCACGAGCACCGACACCAGCGGCCCGGTGCCGCGGGCCAGCGGGTAGACGATCGACAGGTCGCCGACCTCGTAACCGCGCTGCAGCACGATTCCGTAGACCACGTGCAGCACCGCGGTGACCAGCGCGGCGAGCAGCCAAGTCCACTGTGGACGTTCGGGTTCGACGGCCAGCGCGACCGCGATCACCGGGAGCATCCCGATCGCCGAAACCGTGTAGTACAGCCAGACGAAGCGCGGACCGCCGCCGGAAACCCGTTTGGCGGCGAGGTTCCACGCGGCGTGCACGACCGCGGCGACGAGGACCATGGCGAGGGCAGTGGTGTTCATCCGGACCCTTTCAGGTTTTCAGCGCACGCTGAAGACCGGGTCCTCCAGGCTTTTGTCCCGTCAGATGAACGGCGAGGCTCGGTGTCCCGCCGAAGGTGCCGCTCGGACCAGGCCCGCCCGCCCTCGTTGTCTGCGCGACCCGCCGTGCGGGACCACGGGCAGGCGACGGAACCCTAGGCACTACCGAAGCCCACCGTAACCGAGCCAGAGCCGGGATGCCGGGCGATCGCGGGCACCAGGGCCCCGCCGGACGCCTCGCCGGGGGCCTCTCCAGCGCCGCGAGCAGGGCTGTTAAGATTTTCGACTGTTGCCGTGCGGCATTCCGTCAGGGAGGAAACCCGGCAGTCCCTCGGGACTGGTCCGGAGCCACACGAACGCGGCAGCGACCTTCACCGAGTGAAAGAGGAACGCCTCCATGGCCAACATCAAGTCGCAGGTCAAGCGCATCACGACGAACGAGAAGGCGCGGCAGCGCAACCTGGCGATCCGGTCCTCGGTGAAGACCGCGATCCGCAAGTTCCGCGAGGCCGCCGAAGCCGGTGACAAGGACAAGGCCCTCGAACTGCAGCGCGACGCCGCTCGCAAGCTCGACAAGGCCGTCACCAAGGGCGTCATCCACGCCAACCAGGCCGCGAACAAGAAGTCGGCTCTCGCGAAGCGCGCGAACCAGCTCTGAGCGCAGTCTTTCCGGAAGGCCCGGCGGCTTCGGCTGCCGGGCCTTTTCCGTGTCCTGGATCGTGGGCCGGTTCAGTCGTTCGGGGCGGCACCGGCTGAACGCAGGGCTCGGCGCCAGTCATGGCCGCAGCCGCCCCGCGCAGCGGTCGCCGGGACATTCGGCACGCAGCGGTTCGAGCGGCCGACGCTCGGCTGAGGCAGTCGCCTGACTAGGACGTCAGCGGTCTCCCTTGGCCGCGACCACGTCGAGGACCGCGCGCTGCAGGGCATAGTTCGAATCGGCCGCCGCGCCCTTGACCTCGGCGTTCAGCCGCGCCACGACGCGCATCGCGGTCGCCAGGCCGTCCTGTCCCCAGCCGCGGGCCTGGCCTTGCGCCTTGCGGATCTTCCACGGCGGCATGCCCAGTTCGCCCGCCATCTGGTTCGGGTTGCCGCGACCGGCCGCGGACACGCGAGCGATCGTGCGGACCGCGTCGGCGAGCGCGTCGGCCACCAGCACGTGCGGGACGCCCAGCTGCATCGCCCACTGCAGCGACTCCATCGCGGCGGCCCGGTCGCCCGCGACGGCTTTCTCCGCGACCGCGAAGCCGGTCACGTCGGCGCGTCCGGTGTGGTAGCGGCGGACTGCCTGCTCGTCGACGACTCCCCCGGTGTCGGCGACCAGCTGCGTCGCCGCCGAGGACAGTTCGCGCAGGTCCGAGCCGACCGAGTCGAGCAGCGCCATCAGGCCCCCGGCGTCGATCTTGCCGCCCGCGCGGCGCACCTCGTTGCGGACGAACGACTCGCGCTCGGCGGGCTTGGTGAGCTTCGGGCATTCGGTGATTTCCGCGCCCGCCTTTTTCAACGCGCCCGGGAGCGCCTTGGCGGCTTTGCTCCGCCCGCCGCCGCTGTGCACGACCACGAGGACGATGCCGTCGGCCGGTGCCTTCGCGTACGCCAGCACCGCGTCGGACAGTTCCTGCGAGATGTCCTGCGCCGACTCCAGAACGATCACGCGCCCCTCGGCGAACAGCGACGGGCTCACCAGCTCGGCCAGCACGGGCGGTGTGAGATCGGACACCCGCATCCGCGTGAGGTCAGCCGTCGGGTCCGCGGCCCTGGCCGCGTCGAGGGAAGCTCGCACAGCCCGTTCGATGAGCAGTTCTTCCTCGCCCGTGACGAGGTGCAGCGGCGCGGGTGCGGTGGTCACCCGGCCATCTTCTCACCCGGCCGCCGGGCCGCCCGCTCCGGTGATGTGGGCCGCCTCCATGGCATGAGCTGATCGCGATGTCGTACGGTGTAGCCGAGGACGCGCCCGGCGGCGCTCCGACAACCGAATACCGCTCATCCAGAGGGGCAGAGGGAACGGCCCGACGAAGCCCCGGCAACCGGCGTACAGCCTGTCATCCCGCGATCGCGGGGTAGCTGACGACCACGGTGCCAATTCCGGCCCGCTTCGGCGGGGCAGATGAGGAAAGGAACCTCGCGATGACTGCAGCCCTCAGCGCCACCTCCGCCAACAAGACGATCGACCTCGGTCCGGCCGTCGAACTGGTGTCGAAGGAAGAAGGGCACCGGCAGCCGCTCGCTCCGGAATTCGTCTCCGTCGAAGACTTCTCGCCCCTCGAGGTCGCCTACGACTTCGGCCGCGTCCGCCGCGAGGACATCGAGGCGGGCCCGCGCAACATCTGGCGTTACAAGCGACTCCTTCCCGTCCCCTCGAACGTCGAGGAGATCCCGAACACCGAACCCGGCTGTACCCGGCTCGTGCGCGCCGACCGGCTCGCGAAGGAGCTCGGCCTCAAGAGCGTCTGGGTCAAGGACGACACCGGGAACCCGACGCACTCGTTCAAGGACCGCGTCGTCGCCGTCGCGCTCGCGGCCGCCCGCGAGTTCGGCTTCGAGGTCCTCGCTTGTCCGTCGACCGGCAACCTGGCCAACGCGACCGCCGCCGCGGCGGCCCGCGCCGGCTGGCGGTCGGTCGTGCTGATCCCGAAGAGCCTCGAGCGCGCGAAGATCCTCACCACCGCGGTCTACGACGGCGACTTGATCGCCGTCGACGGCAACTACGACGACGTGAACCGGCTCGCCACCGAACTGGCCGCCGAGCACCCGAAGTGGGCGTTCGTGAACGTCAACGTCCGCCCGTACTACTCCGAGGGCTCGAAGACGCTCGCCTTCGAGGTCGCCGAGCAGCTCGGCTGGCGCCTCCCCGAGCAGATCGTCGTGCCGATCGCCTCCGGTTCCCAGCTCACCAAGGTGGACAAGGGTTTCCGCGAGCTGGGCCAGCTCGGTCTCGTGGACGCCAGCCCGTACAAGGTGTTCGGCGCACAGGCCACCGGCTGCTCGCCGGTCTCCACCGCGTACCGCAACGGCCACGACGTGGTCCAGCCGGTCAAGCCGGACACCATCGCCCGCTCGCTCGCGATCGGCAACCCGGCCGACGGCCCGTACGTGCTCGACGTGGTCAACCGCACCGGCGGCGCGATCGAGGACGTCACCGACGAAGAGGTCGTCGAAGGCATCCGGCTGCTCGCGCGCACCGAAGGCATCTTCACCGAGACCGCGGGCGGCGTCACCGTGGCGACCGCGAAGAAGCTCGTCGAAACCGGCAAGCTCGACCCGGACGCCGAAACCGTCCTCCTCATCACCGGCGACGGCCTCAAGACCCTCGACGCGGTCGAGAACCACGTCGGCCCGAAGGCCACCGTGCCGCCGTCCGCCGAAGCCGTCGCCAAGGCGCTCGGCTACTGACGCACCGGCCCGGGGTCCGCCGCACTACCGCGGCGGACCCCGCGGCTCGCCCCGGCGCGCGACCGCCGATCCGCTTCCTCCAGGCAGGACGGCGGTGTCCCCGTCCACGTCGGTGCGGGTGACCAGCACTCCCATCGTGCCGAGAACGTCCACTGTGGACTTGCTCGGATGTCCGTATCCGTTGCCCGCGCCGACACTGATCAACGCCGTACGCGGCCGCACCGCCGCGAGGAACTGCGGCAGCGAATACCGCGAACCGTGATGCGGCACCTTCAAGACGTCAGCCCGCAGGTCCACACCCTCGGCGAGAAGATCCGCCTGCGCGGCCAGTTCGACGTCCCCGGTCAGCAAAACCCGGCCAGCCGAGGTTTCGGCGCGCAGGACCACGGAACTGTTGTTGATCATCGTGCCGTCCTGCAGAGCGGGTGCGCGAGTGGTGGCGTAACGCGGACCGAGCACCTCCAGCGACAGCCCCGGCCACTCCAGCCGTTGCCCCTCGCTCAATTGCGCTAGCGGCACGCCTCGACGCCGCGCTTCGCCGGACACCGACTGCCACGCCCATGCCGGAGCACGTCCTGGACCGACCGCGATCGCGCCGACTGCCCGGCCGTCGAATACCGAGGCAAGGCCGCCGATGTGGTCCGCGTGCAGGTGACTCAGCACGAGCAACGGCACCCGATCGACGCCCAGCCTCCGCAGGCATTCGTCGACCGGCCCCGGCTCCGGCCCGGTGTCGACGACCACGGCCCGTCCGGGTTCGGCGGTAGCCAGGACGACCGCATCTCCTTGTCCGACATCGCATTCCACCATCGCCCAGCCGTCCGGCGGCCAGCCAGGAGCCAGGACTTTGGCCGGCACGACCGTCAGCAGCATAACGACCAATCCGATCGCCACCAGCAGCCGGAGCCGGCGAAACCGCGCCGCCACGACGATTACGACCAGCAGGACAGCCGCGCATAGTCCGCCCCACCAGCCACCCGGCCAGGAGAGCGCCGCGCCAGGCGCTCTCGCGCCGTGCCGGGCGACGGTGATCAGCCACCGGGCCTCCGGATCTGCCACCTGGATCAGCAGATGCCCCGCACCTGGCCACCATGGCCCGACGACGGTTGCCAGCACTCCCAGCACGGTCACCGGCGCGACCACCGGTGCCGCGAGGACATTGGTGACAACTGAGACGATGCTGACCGTTCCCGCCATCCCGGCGATGACTGGCGCGGTGACGACGAACGCGGCCAGCGGCACGGCGAGGCCTTCGGCGTAACCGGGAGGAACTCCCCTTCGTACCAGCGAATCCGCCCAGCGCGGCGCGAGCAGCACCAGGCCTGCCGTTGCGAGAACCGAAAGCGCGAAACCGAAATTTCCCGCCATAGTCGGGTCCCATGCCACCAGTACGCACACCGCGAAGGCCAACGCGGGCAACGCTGAACCACGCCGTCCGAGTGCCAGCGCGAGCAAGCCGATGCCGCCCATGACGCCAGCCCGCACGACGCTCGGTTCAGGACCGACCAGGACGAGGAAACCTGCCAAGCTGCTCCCAGCCGCTGCGGCGGAAAGTCTCGGTCCAGCACGGACCAATCGGCACAGCAGGAGGACGGCTCCGCCGATGATGACAAGGTTTCCGCCGCTCACTGCCATCAAGTGGGTGAGCCCGGAGGCCTTGAACTCCTCCTCGACTCGTTGCGGCAACGCGCTCGTGTCGCCGAGGACCAGTCCAGGCAGGAGGCCCGCTGGTTCCTCCGGCAGGATCGCGCACAGCGAATGCAAACTGTTCCGCAGGACTGCGGCGGCGCGCTGCCACCACGGTGCTGGCCCGACGTCGGCTGGCGCCGCGCGGACGGAGAGTACTGCGGCGGTCAACTCGCCGCCGCGTGCGGGCATGAGGCGACCGGACGTCGTAACTTCCTGGCCGGGCAGCAGGCCGCTCCATCCCGCGACCGGTGCCAGCAACAGCACCCTGCCGGTCGACTCGACGGGACGACCGTCCACTGTGGCCGTTGTGACTCGTGCGGGAATCGCCACCGATCGGGTACCTGCCTGCTGATCGGCGTAACCGGCTTGGTGGATCGGCCGTGGGCGCTCGCTGATCTCGACCCGCAGCGCCGCTGTGCCGCCATGTACGGCAGCGGATCCCAGCGGGTCGGCTGCCGCGTCGTGGATGCGCAGGGCGGTGGGTACTGCTGCCACGAGCCCTACCAGCAGCAGCGCTCCCCCGACACCGACATATCTGGTGCGGCCGCGCACCAGAAGCACAGTGGCGCAGATGATCGCTACCGCACCGACCAGGGTCGCGACCCACCAGCCAAGGTGCAGTCCGGCGAGGGTGGCCGCCCATCCGGCGACAGCAGCGGGGACGAGGCGGAAATCGTGGTCCCGCCGCGACTTTTCCTCGGTGTCCAGTTTCATCCGACGGTCACCTGCTCGCGGAGCTTTTCGAATTTGCTCTGGCCGATCCCGTCAACGTCGCGGAGTTGTTCGACGCTCGAGAATCCGCCGTGCTGGGTACGCCAGTCGGTGATGCGCCGCGCGGTGACCTCGCCGACGCCTGGGAGGCTGTCGAGTTGTTCGGCGGTCGCGGAGTTCAGGTCGATTTTGCTGGGCGCGGCTCCTGAGCCGACCGGTGCCGATTGGGCGGCTGGGACACCGACTGCCAACTGTTCGCCGTCGGTGAGTTTGCGGGCGAGGTTCAGCGCGGTCAGATCGACGCCGGGGTCGGCACCGCCGGCTGCGCGGAGGGCGTCGGCGACGCGGGAGCCCGACGGCACGGTGACGAGTCCTGGCGAACGTACGTGGCCGACTACGCTGATTACCAGGTTCTCGTTGGCTTTCGACGCGTGCGGCACTTGCGCCCGGGCGGTTGGGAGCGGCGGAGCGATCTCTGCTGCGGGTGAGCGGCCGAAGATTGCCAGGCCGCCAGCGATGACGGCGGTGGCGGCCAGCAAGGCCAGGGCGAAGATCATTCCTCGGCGGCCTAGGAAGCCGGTCAGGCCAGTTGAGCCGGGGAGCCAGCGGCGGGCCAGGCGGTGTTCGGTGTGTTCCGGCAGCCAGCTGCGGACCAGTTTGCCGCCGGGCAAGGGGCTTTCCGGTGGTTCGGGGTTGTCGGCAAGTGCGGACAGCCGGGCTTTGAGGCCCGTCGGCCGGGAGAGCGGCATACCGTCCGCGGCGGGTGCCACCTGGCCGTCCAGTAGCGGTGAACTGTCGGCAATTGCAGACAGCCGCGACTTCCGCCCCGTGGTGCGCGAGTCTGGTGCCCCGCCGTCCGCGCCTCTCAGCAGACGATTGTCAGCGGCTGCAGACAGCTGAGGTGTCCGACGCGTGGTTCGCGAGACCGGTGCCCCTCCATCCGCGCCTGCCAACAGACGACTGTCAGCCTCTGCCGACAGCCACGATTTCCTGCCCGTTGTGCGCGAGCCCGGTGCCTGGCCGTCCACGCCTGCCAACAGATGACTGTCAGCGGCTGCAGACAGCCGAGGGCTCCGACCCGTGGTGCGCGAAGCCGGTGCCCCGCCGTCTGCAACTGCCGACAGAGGCCTCTCAGCACCTGCCGACAGCCGCGATTTCCGCCCCGTGGTGCGCGAGTGCGGCGTTGAGTCGGATGCCGGGCCGTCTGCGCCTGGCGACAGCCGACCTTTCAAGCCCGCCGACCGTGGGAGCGGCATCGAGCCGAGCGGCCGGTCGTTCGCAGCGCCGTCCGCAGTCGCCGCCAAACTGCTCGCCACTTCATCCCACTGGCCGCCCAGAAGCGGTGAACTGTCAGCAACTGGAGACAGCCTTGCTTTCCGGCCCGGTACCGAGTCAGGAGCCGCGCCGTCTGTGCCTGTCTGCAGGTGGCTGTCGGCACCCGCAGACAGTCGATGTTTCGAACCCTCGCCCCGGGTCCGCGAAGCCGAATCTCCGCCAGGCAGCTCCGCGCCCGCGTCCAGGTCGCTGTCTGCACCTGCCGACAACCGATCCGCCTCGCCCGCCCCGCTGCTGCGCACTGATCGGCCCGGCCCGCCAAGGGGCAGCCAGCGGCGTGCCGACCCGCTGCCGGGTCCGGCGAGGTGCGGGGCCGCGGCCAGCTGGTCGGCCAGCCAGGTGAGCCTGACGGTGACGGGAGTGCCCTGGTCTCGGGCGGAGTGCTCGAACACACGATCGACGCTAGGCGTCGGCCGGTCCGGCGGCGAGGGGGTTCCGCGCGATCTGTGGACAACCCGCCCCTTGGGGACAGTTCGGCCGTTACGGCCCGAGACGCGGCGGAGTTTGTCGGGGTGCGCGGTCATACTGGCGGGTTTGGCCTGCTGCGCTGGCGATCGAAAAGCGTTCGCGTCCGCTGCAATCGTCCGCTAGATCTGGTAGTCAGCCGTTGAACGGGGGCATGCCGTAGCTGTGGACCACGCCGAACTGACCTTCCGCCCGATCTCTGGGCCGCAAGAACTCGATCTCTTCTGCCAGCTCACCTACGGGCTCGACCACGAACTCGCCGACGACCTCGCCACCGGCCGACGCAGGCCGGAGTGGTTGTGGGTCGCGCTTCGCGGCGGAGAACTCGTCGCCAGGGCCGCGTGGTGGGGGCGGGCTGAGGAACCTGTCCCGTTTCTGCTGGACTTTTTCGATGTCGAGGACGTGACCATCGGCGCGCGGCTGCTCCGGACCGCGACGGCGGAGATTCTGCCCGCGGGCACTCGACCCCCGGTCTACAACCGGATAATTCCCGTTGACTGGCGCGAAAAAGCCGCGACCCGGAGCGTGGTCGAAGACCGGATGGCCGCGCTCGAACAGAACGGTGCTCACCTGCTCGCCGAGCGGCTGCGCTTCGAGTGGCGGCCAGGGATTCCGGTCGCCCCGCCGCGAAACCGGCTGGTCTTCCGGAAGATCCGCGACGAGAACGAGATCCTCGACCTGATGACCCGGGTCCTGAACGGGACCCTCGACGCCCACAGCCGTGACGATCTGACCCGGATGTCCGCTCGTGAAGCGGCAATCCGCCATTACCAGGACGAATTGGCGCACTACCGCAGTCCTCGGGATTGGTGGCGAGTCGCCACTCTGCCCGACGGCACGCCGGTCGGATTCGTCACGCCGGCACGCAATGACTACCACCCGGTCATCGGCTATCTGGCCGTCCTGCCCGAACATCGCGGCAACGGCTACATCGAAGACATTCTCGCCGAGGGCACCCGAATCCTTGCTGCGGAACAGGTTCCTCGTATCCGGGCGGCGACGGACCTCGGCAACGTCCCGATGGCGAACGCGTTCCGGCGCGCCGGGTACGTCAACTTCGAGCGCACGATCACGATGTCCTGGCCGTGATCCGAGTGGAGCCTGGGGAACGCGCGGTCGCCCATGTCGCCGGGTTGGCGGCTGGCGGGCCAGCGGATCCGTCATGACGGGTCACGCTGCATTTCCACCCGGATCGGCTGGTCGACGGGTGCCGATCCTGGAGTGCATGGCGCGGGACGGCCGGTACCGCTCGCAGTTCGAGACCGGCGTCAGCAACGGCGGGCTGACCGCGCATCCGGGCGTAGACCGCTGGCGCTGGGAAAGCCGGTTGTTCGCGGGCGCCTACGACGAGGCCGCACCGGAGCACCGGCCGAAATACGGGTCGCTGAATTTCCGCGGCCGGAAGACAGGCGGCTCGCCGCGGTTCGGTTCGGCGCATCTGCGACTCGCCCGGCACACCATGTCCCGCACCACTTTCACCTATCCCGACAGTTTCTTCGAGCCGACGGCGTTCGGCGTCGAGGATCGACTGTCTGCGCTGGTCGCAGCCGCGGAGGCTGACGACAAAGACTTGCTGGACGACTACATCGAGGCGCAGGTGCACGGAGAGGTGGACCTGGCTCGGGACGTCGAAGCACTCGTACTCGATCCGTCCTATCGAGGAACGGAAATCGAAGCGACGGCCCGGAAACTGGGCAGGGTCGAATGGCACGAAGGGTTCCGGCTCACCACTGGAGAACTGCTTCGGCACCCCGACTACCGCGGACCGAAGTTCACCGCGCTCGGTGCCGAACTGGCCGAGGACGGACATCTCGACCCACGGATACTGGGGAAAGCGGCTGGCCACGGCGAGCAAGCTCTCAAGCGCGTCTGGCACCTGCTCGCGCGGTTCGGCAACCAGGAACTCAGCTAGCGCGCTGCACGACCACGCCGAGCACGCCGGGACCAGTGTGCGCGCCGATGACCGCGCCGATCTCCGACACCACGCATCCCCCGGCGCACCCCGGGATCGCTTCCTCGAGCCGGTTCGCCAATTCGACGGCCCGCTCCGGCGAGGCGAGATGGTGCACCGCCAGCTCGACCGGTCCGGTGCCCGCCGCCTGCACGGACAGCTCGACCAAGCGCCCGATCGCGCGGTTCATCGTGCGCACCTTCTCCAGCGGCAAAATCCGGCCGTCGGACATGTGCAGCACCGGTTTCACCGCCAGCGCGGTGCCGAGCAACGCCGCGGCCGAGCCGATCCTGCCACCGCGACGCAGGTGCTCCAGCGTCTCGACCACGAACAACGTTGACGACCGTTCGGCCGCTTTCGTTGCTGCCGCTTCGACTTCGGCGGGGCTGGCTCCGGAAGCGGCGGCGTCCGCGGCGTGCAGGGCAGCGAAGCCCAGACCCATCGCCGTAGTGCGGGAATCGACGACGCGGACCCGGTCGGAACCGACTTCTTCCGCTGCCAGCACGGCGGCTTCCCACGTGCCGGACAGTTCGCTCGACAGGTGCACCGAGACGACCGCGTCCGCGCCCGCGTCGAGAGCGGCCCGGAATTCGGTGACGAACTCGGCTGGAGTGGGCCGGGAAGTCGTGACGATCTTCCGCTCCCCCAGCGCTTCCGCGAGCGCGGCGGGACCCATTTCGACGCCGTCGAGCGAGCACACGCCTTCCACGAGGACGTGCAGGGGCACCACGCGCACCGAGTGCCGCTCGGCGAAGCCTTCGGGCAGGTGCGCGGTGGAATCCGTGACCACGGCGACCGACACGTCGTCAGCCTACGTTGCCAGGGCCGAGGTGCGGCGCAACGAGCTTCGCCATGGCGGTGCCGACAGCTTCGTGTCCCGCCCATCCCCAGTGCATGCCGTCGGGATTTCCCGCGCCGCTCAAGACATGTTCGCCAACCACGCCGGGCGTGTCGAGCAACGGCACTTCGCATCGCGCGGCCCACGAAGCGATCGCGGCGGCTGCTTCGGCGCGTCCCGTGTGTACGCGCCCGTACGCGTCAGCGCGGTGCACTGAAGGCAGCATTCCGAACACAGGCAACTCAGGCCGCAACGCGCGCAACGCTTCGACGGACTGGTCCAAGTAGCTCACGCTCAGCCGCGCAGGAAGCACGCGAGGACGTCCGCGCATCACGACAGACAGCCGTGGCTGCGCAGCGAGATAGGCACCGCGTACAACGCGACGCACGCCGTCGGGGCGAAGGTAGCGAAGTCCTTGACGCAAGTACGTCGGCAGCGGCGACGGCAGTGTGTCCATGTGGCCGACAGCGAGCACGACGGCGTCGACACGGCGCAGATCCGCCCACACGCGCGGGTCGCCGGTGAGCGACCACCACAGGTCGCGCGCGGTCCAGCCGATGCCGGCGACGAGGTCGGCTTTTCCGGACAACGCGTTCGCGGCGACGTTGGGCCACAGACGCGGATCGTCGGCCGCGCAAGGGCCTTCAGGGCCGTGGAAACAGAGTGAATCGCCGAAGACGAGCAGCTGCGGGCTCATCGGGTCAGCCGGTGATGCCCGCGTTGTACGCGTGCAACCGCCACTTCCCGTCGCGGTGGCCGAGGTCGACCCAGTGGCAGTTCATGATCCCGCCGAGCGACGGCCAGACCTCGACCGGAAGGCCGAGCAGCTTGGCGGTCAGCGCGAGGATCAAGCCGCCGTGCGAGGCGAGCAGGACCGACTCCCCGGCGTCGGAGTTCGGCTGCATCAGGTCGTCGACCACCTCGGCGGCGCGTTCGGCCACCTCGACCCGGGACTCGCCGCCCGGCGGGGCCCACGCGGCGTTGGTGCGCCAAAGCTCCCGGTCGCCCGGGTAGCCCTCGTCGACCTCGGCGCCGGTCAGGCCCTGCCATTCGCCGAGGTGGGTCTCGCGCAGCCGCTTGTCGATCTGCAGCGGCACGCCGATCGCCTCGGTGAGCACGGTCGCGGTGTCGGTGGCGCGGCGCAGGTCGGACGCGATCACCAGCTCCGGCGCGAACCGCGCGAGCGCGGGCACGGCGAAGCGCGCCTGGTTCCAGCCAACCGGGGTCAGGGCCGAATCGAGGTGTCCCTGCATGCGGCCGGCGGCGTTGTAGTCCGTCTCGCCGTGCCGCCAGAGCAGCAGCCGCCGCGGGCTCACGCCTCCGGACCGTCCGCGTCGCCGGTGTCGTTCGCGGGAACCGTCGCCAGCCCTTCGACCTCGATCCGCGGGCAGTCCTTCCACAGCCGCTCGAGGCCGTAGAACGAGCGCTCGTCGGCGTGCTGGACGTGGACGACGACGTCGACGTAATCGAGCAGCACCCAGCGGCCCTCGCGCGCGCCTTCGCGCCGGACCGGCTTGTGCCCCTCGATGCGGAGCTTCTCCTCCACGTTGTCGACGATCGCGCCGACCTGCCGCTCGTTGGCCGCGGACGCGATCACGAACGCGTCGGTGATCACGAGCTGCTCGGACACGTCGAGGACGACCACGTCGGTGGCCAGCTTGTCCGCCGCCGCGTGCGCGGCCGCCACCGCCAGGTCCCGTGCCTCGGACGTCGCTGCCACAGTGCTCCTTCAGATTCGGGGTACGCCCGGACGAGGGTACCCGGTCAGGCCTCGGCGTCCTTGCGGTAGAGGTCCTTCTTGGCGATGTAGCGCACAACGCCGTCGGGCACGAGGTACCAGACCGGCTCGCCGCGCTCGACGCGCTCGCGGCATCCGGTGGACGAGATGGCCATGGCGGTGACCTCGACCAGGCTCACCTTGCCGCTGGGCAGATGGTGCGAATTGAGCCGATAGCCCGGTCGGGTGACGCCGATGAAATGCGCGAAGTCGAACAGCTCGTCGGCCTTGTGCCAGGTGAGGATCTGCTCGAGCGCGTCGGCCCCGGTGATGAAGAACAGCTCGTCGTCCGGGTACTCCTCGTGCAGGTCCCGCAGCGTGTCGACGGTGTAGGTCTGCCCGCCGCGGTCGATGTCGACCCGGCTCACCGAGAAGACCGGGTTGGACGCGGTGGCGATGACCGTCATCAGGTAGCGGTCCTCGGCGCGCGTGACGCGGCGGCCGGACTTCTGCCACGGCTGCCCGGTCGGCACGAAGATGACCTCGTCGAGCGCGAACCGCGACTGGACCTCGCTGGCCGCGACGAGGTGGCCGTGGTGCACGGGGTCGAAGGTGCCGCCCATGACCCCGATCCGGCGTGGTGACATAGCCGGTGAGCCTATACGCGCGGGCACGCGAGGGCTTCCCGTCGCGGCTGCGACCTAGGTTACTGTTGTGACATGAGTCACATAACTCTGCGTTTCCGGCCGGAAACTGTCCGTTCCGGTCCGGGCGGCTCCGGGATTGTCGGGGGCATGGGGTAGACCGGGGGCGTGGACACCACCGATACCACCCCAGCCCTCCGGACCCGCGCGGAGACCCTGCTCCGCGCGCTCGCCGGAGACGACGCCGCCCTCCGAGAGGACCAGTGGACCGCCATCGAGGCACTGGTCGCGCACCACCGGCGCGCGCTCGTCGTGCAGCGCACCGGCTGGGGGAAGTCGGCCGTGTACTTCCTGGCCACCGCGCTGCTGCGGGAACAGGGAGCGGGGCCGACGGTCATTGTGTCGCCGCTGCTCGCCCTGATGCGCAACCAGATCTCCGCCGCCGCCAGGGCGGGGATCCACGCGGCCACCATCAACTCGGCGAACGCGCAGGAGTGGGACCAAGTCCAGGCGTCGGTGGCCGCGGGCGAGGTGGACGTGCTGCTGGTCAGCCCGGAGCGGCTCAACAACCCGGACTTCCGCGACAGCGTGCTGCCGAAGCTCACCGCCAGCGCCGGCCTGCTCGTGGTGGACGAGGCGCACTGCATTTCCGACTGGGGCCACGACTTCCGGCCGGACTACCGGCGGCTGCGCACGCTGCTGGGCGACCTGCCGGAAGGCGTGCCGGTGCTGGCCACCACCGCGACCGCGAACGACCGGGTAGCCACGGACGTCGCCGAGCAGCTCGGCATCGGCGGCGAGACGGACACGCTCGTCCTGCGCGGCCCGCTCGACCGGGAAAGCCTGCGGCTGGCCGTGGCCGAACTCCCCAGCGACGAGGCGCGGCTGGCCTGGCTCGCCGAGCACCTGGCGGAGCTGCCGGGGTCGGGAATCATCTACACGCTCACCGTCGCCGCCGCGCACGACGTCGCCGCGTTGCTGTCCGACCGCGGCTATCCGGTGGCCGCCTACACCGGGAAGACCGATCCGGCCGACCGCCAGGCCGCAGAGGACGACCTGCTGGCCAACCGGGTTAAGGCGCTGGTGGCGACGTCGGCGCTCGGAATGGGATTCGACAAGCCGGACCTCGGGTTCGTGGTGCACCTGGGCGCACCGTCGTCGCCGATCGCCTACTACCAGCAGGTCGGCCGTGCCGGACGCGGCGTCGAGCGGGCCGAGGTGGTGCTGCTGCCCGGACGGGAGGACAAGGCGATCTGGGCGTACTTCGGGTCGCTGGCATTCCCGGACGAACTGCGCGTCACGCAGGTGCTCAACGCGCTCGCGTACGCCGACCGTCCACTTTCGACAGCCGCGCTCGAGCCGTCGGTCGAGCTTTCCCGGTCGAGGCTGGAGATGGTGCTGAAAGTGCTCGATGTGGACGGTGCGGTGCGCCGGGTGCGCGGCGGATGGGAAAGCACCGGGCAGCCGTGGGAGTACGACCGGGAACGGTACGAACGCGTCGGTGTCGCGCGGGCGGCGGAGCAAGAGGCGATGCTCGGGTACATCCGCACGACCGGGTGCCGGATGGAGTATCTGCGGCGGCAACTGGACGACCCGGAGGCGGCGCCGTGCGGCCGGTGCGACAACTGCACCGGGGAGCACTGGAGCACGGCGGTGTCCGAGGAAGTCACGGGCGCCACGAGGGAACGGCTGGACCGGCCCGGCGTCGAGGTCGCGCCGCGCAAACAGTGGCCGAGCGGGATGAGCGGGCTCGACGTGCCGCTGTCGGGCCGGATCAAAGCGGGCGAACAGGCCGAGCCGGGGCAGGTGCTGGGCCGGCTCACGGACGTCGGCTGGGGCGGGCGGCTGCGCGAACTGCTCGGCCCGGGCGCGAAGGACGCGGAGGTCCCCGACTCGGTCTTCGACGCGTGTGTGAAGGTGCTCGCGGGCTGGCAGTGGGCGCAACGTCCGGTGGCGGTGGTGGCGATCCCGTCGGCGACGCGGCCGCAACTGGTGGACAGCCTCGCGCTGCGACTCGCGGCGATCGGACGGCTGGACTATCTGGGCGAACTCGCCTCGGCCGGACCGCCGCCCCGGCAGGCGAACAGCGCACAGCGGCTGGCCGATTTGTGGCGGAGGCTGAGCCTGCCGGAGGACGTGGCGGCGAGCGTCGCGCAGTGCCGCGGTCCGGTGCTGCTGGTGGACGACCTGATCGACACCGGCTGGACGATGACCCTGGCGGCGCGGCTGCTGCGCCAGGCCGGCGCGGAGGGGGTGTTGCCGTTCGCGTTGGCGACCACTGCCTGAGGTTGTGCTGGAGCTTGGCGGCTGGGCGGGAGCGGCTGGGGTCGGCAGTTGGTTGGCTTGCGGCCGGTTGGTGGTCGCTGCCGTCGACTGGCGGCCAGTTGGTGGCCGCTGGCATCGGCTGGCGGCTGGTTGGCTGACGGCCACTTGGTGGCGGCTGGCTGGCAGTTGCCACGGCCCAGGGCAGTTAGGTGAGCTGGCCGGGGCTTGTGCACGACGCGCCGTCCAGGCGGGCATGCGACAAGCAGGAGTCGAGGCATGGCGAAGACCGCCGGGGTGAGGCCAATGCTGCTGGGCTGATCCGGTCCGCGACGTGGTCGCTGCGTCGGTGACGGCGCTGCGGGCCCCGCGGGGCGGCGCGCCCGACGCGCGCCCTGGGACTGCGGTCTGCCCTGCGCTCCCGAGGTGACCGCATGTCCGCGGGATGCCGAACCGCGACGAGGAGGTTCTTGCCGAGCGCCATCTCACCGTTCTCGG
>NZ_JACJHR010000067.1 GCF_014174495.1 Amycolatopsis echigonensis | reverse complement strand
GGGATCTTCGTGGCCCGTTCCGCTCGCTTTCACGGGGTGTCGATCGCCGACGCCGAACGTCTCGTCGCGACAACGCCGTATCTGAAGACGTTCCGGCTGCTCTGGACCACCTACGACGGCGGCGTGCTGATGTTCCTCCTCGCCCAGGCCGGGGGTATGCTCCTGCTGGCCGCCGCGAATCTGTCCTTCACGCGTCAACTCGCCGGTCTGCTCGCGAGGGTCCGGCTGCGGGACCAGCCCGTCGGGCGAGTGCGCCGCTGGCTGATGAACGGGTACACGGTCCGCGGCGGCACGCTGTGGGCGCACCTGCTGGTCGCCGGCATCGCGTTCGTCCTGTGCACACCGCTCCTGATAACGCTGCTGGACCACTCGCCCGCCCTGAACGTTCTCCTCAGCTCGGACAACGTTGAGACCCGCAGCGCTTGATCACCATATGGCCAGCCGCCAGGGTCAACAGGGAGGAGGGCACACGTTGAGCAGGGGACCCAGGTGGTGTGCACGGAACGCACCTAACGCCCAAACGCATCCCCGTTGGACGAAGGATCGTGGCATTGAGCGTCGAACGACCGGGGTGACTGAAACTCCGTACACGGGGCTGATCTTCGCTGGGCGGCTGGCGTCCGAGACGCGCGGAGCGATGGTCAGGGCTCTGCGCCCGGGGGGTGCCGGACCCGAACGCCCCGCCGCCGCCCTCCACCACGCAACCCCCGCCGAGCTGATGACACGAGCCTGCCGCCCCCGAATCGCCCGCCTGGTCAGCATCGCGCTCGCCGCCGCGCTTGCCCTCACCGGCTGCGGTGCCGACAGTCCACCGGAGACCCACGTGAACCAAACAAGCCCGAAGGACCGGCAGTTCAGCGAACTGATGCAGCGCCCCGACATTGACGAGATCGTCGCGCACTACCAGCAGATGTACGCCGACTTGCGTCAGCAGCTGTCCGCCGAGTTCCCGAGCATCGGCAGCTGGTCGCAATCGCAGGACGCCACCACCGCCGCATGCGGACCCGAGTTCGACGCGGTGAACGCCGATCTGCCCCAGAACGACGCCGTCACCAAGAGCGTCGGCAACTGGGGCACCACGGGAACGATCAGCGACAAGGACTGGAGCAGGGCGCTGAAGACGGTTTCCGGAATCGTCAGCCGCTACGGGTTCGACCCCAACGCCCAAGTCATGAATGACAAGCCCGGCGCGCACGACGCCAACTTCTACGACCGCTACCGCGCCGAGTTCAGCATCAGCGCAGGCAACAGCGCGGGATTCATGCTCCTCACCGGATGTCACCTGACCGCAGTAGCGAAACAGCGCGGCACGCCAGCGCCAAGGCCGACCTACTAGCTGCAGCCAACAGTTTCACCCCGCGCGCCGTGCTGGGTACCGGAAGATCCGTTGCGCGGCCGCACTCCCTGGGACATGGCAAAGGAACATGTCGCGCCGATTCACGCGCTGTTGGTGTCGCTCGTCGCGCTGCTGCGGAAATAGCGGGCGACACCACGACCGCTGACCGCCGTTGCCCGAGCAGCAATCGCAGGACGCAACCGGCCCAGCCGAAATCGAGCACACCCGACAAGGCTGGCAGGACTCGGGGTTTCGCAACCTGATCGACGACATAGCCAGCAGCGGCACGGAACCTCCGGAGAGGAACCTTCGGAACCCTGAGGCCTCGGTGGCTCTCACCGGGTGTGGTTGGCATCAACGCGGGGCCTTACCCTCGTGACCTGGATTTCAATGGTCCACGGCGTGGTCCGGAGAAGGGGTTTTCACGGGCAGAGTGGACGGCAAGGTCGCGTTGATCACCGGAGCGGAGCGCGGTCAGGGACGGGCGCACGCGAAGCGTCTGGCGGAAGAGGGTGGCGCGCAGGATGTTGTCTTCGTAGACACGGTAGCCGGTGACGGTGCCTGCGGCTGCGCCCAGTTCAACGCGATCGAAGTGTCGGTGACGGTGCCGACGGTCGGAGCTCCTGGGATGCCGGGTGCGTCGGGGGTGTCGCCGCCGGGGCCGTCGAGGACCAGGTCGTCTGCGTCGTACGTGCCGGCGCCGTGCCAGCCGTGCAGGTACAGCCCCGCGGACGTCTGGTTCGCGGTGGTGGTGAACGATAGCGAAAGTTGGCTGTACGCGGAGGCGCTAGTCCATGTGCAGGATCCGCCGGTGACGCCGAGGTAGACCGGTGTGCCTTGCACCCAGGCGGAGACCGAGTAGGTCGTGTTCGGGCGCGCGGGCACTGTTTGGGTGCATTGGCCGACGTCAGACGCGCCTGGGGTGACGGCTAACGCGTAGCTCCCGGAATGCGCCGGCGTATTCGGTTCCTCCGGTCTGACGCGGCCCCCTGCTCGCCATCGTCTAGACCACTGGCGAAGCTGTCCAGACCTATCTGGCCGACGAAAGTCGGCTTTCCGGGGGCGGCTAGACCGTGCCCTCCGGCATCAGTGCGCGGAGCAGTTCCTGCAGGGACTCCTGTTGCGCCGGGCTGAGCGGAGTCAACGGGGAGCGCGCGTCCAGGTGGCGCAGCGCTTCGGTCCGGCGGCGTTTGCCCGCTGGAGTCAGCACGATCTGCTTGGCCCGGCGGTCCGCGGGGTGCGGCTGACGCTGGATCAGACCCTGCTCTTCGAGCCGGTCCAGGACGAAGGTGGCGTTCGAGGCCTCGCACGCCATCCGGGCGGCCAGTTCGCGAGCGGTGATCGGCTCGGACAGCTCGCGCAACGCGATCACCTGGCTCGGCGTCAGGCCCATCTGCTCGGCTACCCGGCGCACGTGGACGTCCAGGGTGTGCGCGAGGTGGTGGACCAGCTTGCACACGTCGCGGTCCAGGCCCGGAGTTCCTGCCATGCGCCCGATCCTAGCGGAACTGCTTCGAGCTGTGATAGTTCTAGTTCAAATCATTCGAACTAGAACTACTGTGGGGTGCCGTGCCGCTCTCGGTGTTTTCCTTGCTGCTCGTTGTCTTCAGTCTCACGACCGGCGAGTTCGTGATTGCCGGCATCCTGCCCGACGTCGCCGCCGGGTTGTCGGTTTCGGTGGCGTCGGCCGGACTTCTCGTCACCGCCTACGCGATCGGGATGATCGTCGGAGGGCCGCTGGTGACGCTGGCTACCGCGCGGGTCGCGCGCAAGCCGTTGATCGCCGGCCTGATCGCGGTGTCCATGGCCGGCAACCTGGGGTCGGCGCTCGCTCCGAACTACGCGCTCGCGGTGGTGTCGCGGTTCGTTGCCGGGCTGGTGGTGGCGACGTTCTTCGCGGTCGCGATCGCGACCGTGGTGTCGATGGCGCCGCCGGGAAAGGCGGTTTCGACCATCGCGAAGGTGACCATGGGGTTGAACCTCGGCATCGTCGCGGGCAGCCCGCTCGGCACGGTTCTCGGCCACCATCTCGGCTGGCGGGCGACATTCGGGGCGGTCGCCGTGGTCAGCGGAATCGCGCTGCTGCTGGTGCTGCGGTTCGTTCCCCCGCAGGCCGCGACCGGGTCGGTGCGCGGGGAGATGCGGGTGCTGGCCGATCGCGACGTCTGGCAGGCGATCGGCCTGACCGTGCTCGGCAACGTCGGCGTGGTGACCGTTTTTACGTATATCGCGCCGTTGCTCACCGACGTCAGTGGATTCAGCAGTGAACTACTTCCGGTGCTGCTGGTTCTTTACGGTGTCGGCGCGGTCGCGGGAAACTACCTCGGCGGGCGGTGGGCGGACAAGGCGCTGCTGCCGTCGTTGGCCTGGATGCTGGCGGCGCTGGTCGTGGCGCTGGCGGGGGCTTGGCTGGGCAGTCCGGCCAAACCGGTGATGGCTGTGCTGGTTTTCGTGCTCGGGATGCTCGCCTTCGGGATCGTCCCGGGAATGCAGGCGCGGGTGATCGCCGCGGGGAGCAGCGCTCCGACGCTGGCGGTGGCGGTCAACGCGTCCGGGTTCCAGTTGGCCGCCGCGGCGGCGGGGCTGCTGGGCGGGCAGGTGATCAGCCGTGAGCCACGGTCGATTTATCTGCTGGCTGCGGTTCTCACCGTGGCTGGGCTGGGCATCGCGCTGTACGCGCTTCGCCGGGAGCGGGCGAGTACCGACTCGCGTCGGTAATTCCCCTCGATCTTTGGCGTTACAGTGGCCAGAGCGAGGGGCCGGAGGAGTCATGGAGCTGGAACTGCGCCATCTGCGCGCGCTCGTGGCCATCGCCGACGCACACAGTCTCGTTCGCGCGGCCAAGGCGTTGCACGTTTCCCAACCGGCGTTGTCCGGGTTGCTGCGGCGCGTCGAACGGTCGGTCGGCGGAAATCTGTTCGTGCGCTCGCCGACGGGATGTGTGCCGACCGTGCTTGGGGAGGACGTCGTCGCGGATGCGCGCGCGGTGCTGGCTGGGATGTCGGCGCTGACCGAGCGGGCTGGGGCGCGGCGGCAACCCGCTGGGGCGGTGCGCCTCGGCGGGTACAGCGGGTTTCTGCATCTCGCGTTGGCAAGGTGGTTGCGGGATCAGCCGTGGTGTCCTTCGGTTCGGGTGCATGAGGAACAGGACGAGGCGCGGACGTTGACGGCGCTCGCGGACGGGGAGCTTGACCTCGCGTTGATTTACCTTGCGCCGCTTCCGGATCGGATCGTTCCGGACGGCATCGAGAGTGTCGTGCTGCAGGCGCGCGAGCCGGTTTTCGCGATTCTGGCGGAAGATCATCCGTTGGCCTCGCACGGCGAGATACCGCTGGAGGAGCTTGCCGCCTATCCCTGGGCGGACGATCCGCCGTGGACGACCCGGTGGTCGGCGTACTTGCACGAGGTTTGCCGGCGGCGCGGGGTCGTGCTGGATCAGCCGCATCGGCCGCAGTGTCTGGCTACTTTGCTGGATTTGGTGCGCGAAGGCATGGCGGTCGCCCCGGCGTTGGCGACTCGGGAGGATCGGCAGGACGGGATCGTCGTGCGGGCGATCGAGGACGCGCCGCTGTGGCAGGAGCTGCGGTTGTGTTGCCGGCCGGGCACGGCGGTTGCGGAGCGAGCCAGCGAGATATCTCATCGGGTGGCCTGTGACTATGCCAACCGTCAGGGGTGCAGTGCCGCGTTCGACCGCTGGTGGCACGCACCCCTGCCGGCGGGCGCTTAGACGGTGACGCGCCAGTTGCTGTTCGGCGTCGGCACCTCGAACTGCAGCGACGAGCAGCTGTAGTCGCTGGGGTTCGGGTTGGCGGTCGGCTGCAACGGCGAGTTCGACTCCGTCGCCGGTGTCCACTGGCCGCCGATGCGCAGTTGCAGCTGGCTGGATTCGAACACCTTGCCCTTCGCGTCCGAGCAGTAGTAAGCCTGGCCGGTCGACGGGTCGACGGGTCGACGGTCGAGTACAGCTCGAAGATGTCCCAGCCCTCGTTGAGGGTGCTCTGGTCGCTCCCGCTTTGCGTGAACAGGTCGTCCCACTTGCCGGTCTGCACGTTGTACAGCGAGGCGGTCCAGCTGTTGGTGCCCGCGTCGGTCTGGACCTCCTGGACGGTGAACGCCGGGTGTCCGTCCACTGTGGACGTATAGGTGGAGAGGAACGAGCTGTCGAGCGGGACTACCTTCGCGGGTCCGACTGTCCCGCACCAGTCCCAGGCCCAGACCTGCCCGCCCTGGTCGAGTCCGTACGCGGTGACGACCTCGATGCAGGAATGGCCGGTGGGCTTGACCGTCGGGGCGTAGACGACGTCCGCGCTGTTCGAGAGACGGAGGTCGGGGACGACACTGTGCGTGACGAGAATTCCGTCCGCGCCGCTGGACAGTTGCGGTTCGGGGCCCCAGAAGGTGTGCTGCTGCGCGTCGATTCGCGGTTTGACGGAACGGCCTGCCTTTTCGCGGCGCAGCTGGAGAAACTTGTCCGCAGCGGTCCCGGCGGCGGCTTTCGCGGCGGCACCGGTCAGCCCGGGCACCACCCCGCTGTCCGGTGCCGCGGAGACCGGCGGGCTGCCAGCGACGACAGTTGCGGCCGCAATGGCAGAAATGACTAGGACAAAGAGTTTCCGCATCGATGCATCTCCTCGTCGTAGGCGAAGGAAACGCGCGGAGGGAAAGGGTGTCCGTCCGCGGGACACGGATGCTAAGTCGGAATTTTCGTTGCCAGACACCGACTTTCGACGGTGTGTTCAGATCAGCGCAGGTCGCCGCGGGTATAGGTTTTCGCGCGGAAGCAGGTTATGCCGCCAAGCGGAGTAATCAGCGCGTCTTGGCCCGTACGCGGATGCGCTCGCCCTGCTTGCCGAACAGGCTGAGGATTTCGACCGGACCCTCGCCGGTGCTGCCGAACCAATGCGGGATCCGGGTGTCGAATTCGGCGACCTCGCCTGTTCTCAGGACGACGTCGTGGTCGCCGAGCACGAGCCTGCCCGTGCCGCTGAGCACGCAGAACCATTCGTGGCCCGGATGAGTGCGCGGCGCGGGTTCGCATTGGGTGGCGTCGAAGATCATCTTGAGCGATTGCAGGCGGCCGGGTTGCCGGGTGAGCGGCACGACGGTCCGGTCGCCGCGCGTGATCGGCCGCAGTGGGGCGGTGCCGACCAGTTCGTCCAGCGAGACCCGGTGCGCGCGGGCGAGGGGGAGCAGCAGTTCGAGAGTGGCCTTGCGCTGGCCCGATTCGAGGCGGGAGAGCGTGCTGATGGAAATGCCGGTCGCGTTCGACAGTTCGTCCAGGGTGCGGTTTCGTTGCCGCCGGAAGTGACGGAGCCGGGGTCCGATCGCGGTGATGATGTCCTCCACGCCGGCCAGCATGACATTCCCCGCCTCCGGGCTGAAGGCAATTAGTCCACGGGGGAAACCGGGCTATACCGGACCGAATCCAGCGCCGCGTTCACGAACGAAGCCACCTGCGGCCGCCGGTCCTGCTCGTTCCACGCGAGCACCAGCTGACTGGGCGGAGCGTCCTCGATCGGCACGCAGACCACGCCCGGCGGGACCTGGTCGACCAGCGACCGCGGCAGTACGCCCACCATTCGTTCCAGCGAGACGAGGTGCAGCAGCTGGACCACGTCCGCCACCGCCGGTCCGGTCCCCTCGACCCCGGGCACGCCCTTCCACGACGGCAGGGTCTCTCCGTCCAAATCGGACAGCCGGACGGACGGCCGCCCGGCCAGCCGGTGCGTGCTGGGGAGGATCGCCACGCGGTCCTCGAAGCGCAGGGTTTCGCTGGCGAGCCCGGTCAAGTCGTCGAACGGGACGAAGAGGAGACCGACGTCCGCGCGGCCGCTGAGGAGGAAGTCGGCGCGGTCGGCGGGGCCGCTGAACAGGATGTCGACCTGGTGGGCGTCGGGGTGGCGGGAGTATTCGGCGAGGATTCCGGACAGCAGGCCGGCGTCGCCGCCCGGTTTGAGCACCAGGCGCAGGTGACTTTCCCCGGCGCGGCGGGCGTTGCGGGCGGCGGCGCTGACCGCGTTGAGCGCGTGCCTTCCGTGTTCCTGCAGGGCTTCGCCGGCCGCGGTCAGTTCGACGTGGCGGCTCGAGCGGGTGAACAGCTGCACGCCGAGCCGCGTTTCGATGCGCTGGATCGCCTTGGAGAGCGCGGGCTGGGCGATCGACAGCCGCACGGCGGCGCGGCCGAAGTGCAGCTCGCTGGCGACTGCCAGGAAGTACTCGAGTTCACGCGTCTCCAGCTCGGCCATGCCTCCAGGTTATCGCCGAATAGCGAATCGGTCTTGGACGGACGCCCGAACCGGCGGCAAAACTTGAAGCATGATCACGCATACGATGATTGTTTCGTTCGACCAGCCGCTCCCGGACTCCGAGCTGGATCAGTACCTCGGCGATATCAAACAGGCGATGCTGGCGACCGGGTACGCCGAGTCGGTCGAGACCCGCAGGCACCTGCCGATCCCTGGTGAGGACGCCATTCCGGCGCTCATCGCGACCGCGATCGTCCAGGTCACCCTCGCCGACCTCGACACGCTGGCCAAGAGTTTCACCGCGCCCGAACTGCACGAGGTGATCGAACGGTGGCAGGCGCGGCGTTCGTATCGCGTGGCCTGGGCGAATCACGAGTCGCTGGCGTGAGCGAGCGGCGGAGCGGCCTCGTTACCGGGGCGGGCAGCGGGATCGGCCGGGCGGCGGCGATCGAGTTCGCCCGGGGCGGCGCGGCAGTGGCCGTGCTGGACATCGACGAGGCTGCGGCGGCGGAGACGGCAGAGGTGATCAAGAAGGACGGCGGCGAGGCGCTGGCCTTCCGGGTCGACATCGCCGACGAGCCGTCGGTGCAGGCGGCGATCCAGCAAACTGTCGAGGCGTACGGCGGACTCGACTTCGCGGTGAACAATGCCGGTCTGCCGTCCCGCAAGCGCGTCGACCAGCTGACGCTCGCCGAGTTCGAGCGCGTGGTGCAGGTGAACCTGTCCGGGACCTTCCTCTGCATGAAGTACGAGCTGCCGCACCTGAAGGGCGGCGCGATCGTGAACGTCGCGTCCAACGGCGGGCTGTACGCGATCCCGAACGCCCCGGCTTACGTCGCGGCGAAGCACGGGATTGTCGGCTTGACCAAGGTCGCGGCGGTGGACTACGCGGCGGACGGCATCCGCGTCAACGCGGTGTGCCCGGGGCCGACGCGGACGCCGGGATTCGACAAATGGGCTGGCGACCTCGGCATGATCGCCCGGCAGGAGGCGATCACTCCGCTCGGCAGGCTGGCGACGCCGGAAGAAGCCGCCGCGGCCGTGGTCTGGCTTTGTTCGGACGCCGCGTCCTACGTCACCGGGACCACGCTGTCGGTCGACGGCGGACGTAGGGCGTAACTACGAGATCTCGTCGGCCAGGAGTTTGGCGGTCTCCGCGGGCGATTCGACGGGGAAGTGGTGGCTGCCGAGGTCGACCAGCTCGATCCGGAGCCGGTCGCCGTAACGATCGATCGCCTCCTGGGCGATGATCGAGCGCACGGCGAACAGCACGATCGGCTGGGCGACCTCGCGCAGCGCCGCGTCCATGTCCCAGCGCACCAGGCCTTCGAGCGAGTGCAGACCGGCGGGTTGGCGTACCGAACTCATTTTCTTGGCATACGAGTCCACTAAGGACGGATCGGTGCCTTCCGGTGAGCCGGCCTCGACCATCCCGAGCATCGCACCGGCGAAGTCCTCCCGGAACGGCTGCAGCAACGCTTGGACGTCCTGCTCGTTCTGCGCGGGGAATAAGTTCAAGTAATGCAACGCGTCGAGTGCGATCACCTGGGTGACCGTGTCCGGAAGCAGACGCGCCACCTCGACCGCGACCGCTCCGCCGAGCGAATGCCCGGCTACGACGGCGGATTCGACCGACTCGGCCGCCAACACGGCGGCTACGTCGCGAGCGAATTCCTCCATGGTCCAGGTGTCGCGATCCGACCGTGAGTCGCCGTGTTCGGCGAGGTCGACGGCCAGCACGCGAGTCTTGGACGGGAGGTGCTCGATGACCGTGTCGAAGTCGCCGCGGTCGCAGCCCCAGCCGTGGATGAGCGTCAGCGCGGGACCGTCGGCGGGACCGGCTGCGGTGTAATGAATTCTCGTGCCGTCCGGACGGCGTGTTGCGCGGTTCATGGTGTAGGTCCTCAGAGAGCGCGGTAGTAGCGGACGGGCCAGGCTTCTTTGGGCTGGTTTCGCAAGGCCAGGTACGGGTCCCGCAGCAGCGAGCGTCCCATCAGGACGGCATCGGCCTTGCCCTCGCGGATGATCTGACCTGCGGCCTTCAGATCGGTGATCTGCCCGACCGGCGCGACAGCCAGCCCGGACGCTTCCTTGAGCGCCGCGGCGAATTCGACGTTCACGCCTTCCCGGTTCGGCGGCCGGGCCCCGCGATCGCGCACGAGCACGCCGGAGGTGACGTCGAGAAGGTCGATCCCGATGGCCGCCAGCTCCTTGGCGAACTCCGCGGCGTCGTCGAGCGCGATGCTGCCCTCGACCCAGTCGGTCGCCGTGATGCGGACGAACACCGGCTTGTCCTCGGGGAACGCCTCGCGCACGGCGCGGGCCACGCGCAGCGGGAAGCGCATCCGGTTCCGCGGGCTCCCGCCGTACTCGTCGGTGCGGTGATTGGACAGCGGGGACAGGAACTGGTGCAGCAGATAGCCGTGCGAAGCATGGATTTCGACGGCCTGGTACCCGGCCAGCTCGGCCATCCGGGTCGCGTGCGCGAACTCCTCGACGACCTGGTCCAGGTCGGCGGCCGTGGCCGGGCGCGGCATCGTGAGGTCGCCGAACGGGATCGCCGACGGGGCGATCAGTTCCCAGCCGCCGTCGGCGACCGGCACCGGATCGTTCTGCCCGTCGCCGACCCACGGGACCTGGTGCGATCCCTTGCGGCCGACGGCGTTCAGCTGCACCGCGGGCACCGCCCCGTGGCCGGAGACGAAGGAGGTCAGTTTCCGGTGTGCGAGCGCCTGCTCCTCGTTCCAGAGCCCGAGGTCGGCCGAGGTGCACCGGTTGTCCGGGCTGATCGCGGTGGCCTCGACCATGACCAGGCCGACGCCCCCGATCGCGCGGGGGCCGTAATGCGCGAGATGCCATTCGGTCGGCAAGCCGTCCGGGCCGGCCGCGTACTGGGCCATCGGGGACATCCAGACGCGATTGCGGAAGGTGACGTCGCGCAAGCGCAACGGGGTGGTCTCCGCGCTGGACGCACTGAACTCACTCATGCCGCCACACGGTACGCCTCATTCCGCGATGTGGCACATATGGTGATCAGTTCTCGGCGAGCAGTCGGCTGACCTCGGCCGCTGCGGCCACGACCAGCGGCGCGAAGGTTTTCTCCTGCGCGCGGGTGTAGCGCGTGTCGGGAATGGCGAGAGTGATCGCCGCCACTGGACGTCCGGTCGGGTCCGTGATGGCCGCACCGATCGACGACACCTGCGGGCGGTACCAGGACGAGGACCCGTTGAGCGCGTACCCGCGCTTCGCGGTCTGGGCGATGTCGCGGCGAAGTGCGGCGAAATCCGGTGCCGGGCTCTGGGCGAACTCGGGAAGTTCGTGGGTGAACAGCTCCTCGACCTCGGATTCGTCGAGCTGTGCCATGATCGCCGTGCCGCCGGACGTCGCGAGCAACGGGACCCGCGTGCCGACGTCGAGCACGACCCGCACGACCTGGTCGGTGTCCTGGCTGGCGACGACCACGAGACTGTCGCCGTCGCGTTCGGCCAGCATGACGGTTTCGTTGGTCTCGGCCGCGAGGCGTTTGACGACCGGGTCGGCGACCTCCTTGAGGTCCGGCTTCCCGCAGTCGCGCAAACCGAGCGCCAGCACCCTCGGCGCGACTCCCCAGCGCGCGCGTTCCGCGTCCACGACTCTCAGCCATCCCGCCTGCTGAAGCGTGATCAAGCCGCGCTGCACGGTGCTCTTGGGGATCTCCGTGCACCGTGCCAGCTCGGAGACGCCGATCGGCTGCCGCCGGGCAACTTCCTCGAAGACTCGCAGCGTGCTGAGGACACTGTTCATCGACCGGATGCCGCTGGCCGGCTTGTCGGCCTCTTCGTCGTGCATGTGCCTCATCGTGGCACAGCGATACGATGGAAGCCTCGCGTCGCAGGGGGAGGAAGCATGACCGAACCGTGGCAGTGGAGCGACCAGACCTGGCGGGACCACGTAGGTCGCGTGCGTGCCGGGCGGCCGTTGCGGCCGGATTCCTGGCCGGGCGGGGCGCGGGTGGCTGTGGCGTTGTCGTTCGATTCCGACCACGAAACGATCTCGCTGCGCGACGGTCACGTGCTGCCGGGCAAGCTGTCGCAGGGCGAGTACGGTGCGCGGGTCGGCGTGCCGCGGGTGTTGAAGCTGCTTGAGCGGTTCGGTGCGCCGTCGACGTTCTTCATGCCCGCGGTGTCGGCCTTGCTGCACGACGGCGAGGCCCAGTCCTATGTGGACGCTGGGCACGAGGTCGCGTTGCACGGCTGGATCCACGAAAGCAACGCTCAGCTGCCGCCCTCGGCCGAACGCGACCTCGCCTTCCGGGCCGCGGACACGCTGGAGCGGCTCACCGGCAAGCGTCCGGTCGGCATTCGCACGCCGTCCTGGGACTTTTCCGAAAGCTCCCTCTCAATCATCCGCGAACTGGGCTTAGCCTACGACTCCTCGTTGATGGCGGACAACGACTGCTACGAGATCCTCGCCGACGGCGAACCGACCGGCATCGTCGAGATTCCGGTGGAATGGATCCGCGACGACGCACCGTATTTCACGATGAATCGCTACGGTCCGCAGCGTCCGTACACCCCGCCGCGGGAGGTGCTGCCGATCTGGCGCGACGAGTTCGACCTCGCCGTAGCCGAGGGCGGCCTCTTCCAGCTCACCATGCATCCGCATATCATCGGACATCGTTCCCGCATCGCGATTCTCGCTGAGTTGCTGGAACACATCGCTTCGCACGACGGGGTTTGGTTCGCCGCGCACGCCCAGGTCGTCGACTATGTCTCTAGGGTGAGCGCCAATGGATAGCTGCCATGACAACGCCGACGACCGCGGCCAGCGCTCCGGATAGGACAAACGTCGTCCCCATTCCGACGGCGTCGATCACCGGCTGCGCGATCAGCGGCGACGAGAACTGTCCGAGGAACAACGCGGACGTCAGCAACCCCAGTGACCTGGTGCGTGCGCCAGGGGATGCGGTGGAAACCAGCCAGCCGTTGATGGTCGGGTTTTGCAGTCCCACGCCAAGTCCGACCACGACCATGCCCAGTGCGGCCGTCCACAATGCACTGGCGGTCCCGAGGACGACCAGCCCCACGGCGAACGCGGCGAACATCGCGATGGCCAGCCTCGGGAAGGACCAGCGGGCGCGCAGGCGGCGGAAATTCAGGCCCACCAAGGTCATCACCAGATTGACCGCGGCGATCAAAGCTCCCGCGACGGCCGGTCCCGCGCCGCCGACTTCGGCCAGCCAGAACGGAGCCTGCGTCGGAACGGTATAAAAGACGACGACGCCAATGAAGATCAGCGCGTACAGCCCGAGCAGCCGAGGCTGCCACGGCGACGCGGCCGTGGTGGTGTCCCTCGGGTCAGTCGGCTGGACCCGCGCGTCCGGCACGAATCGCAGCACGAGCGCCACCATCGGAATCGCCAGCAGGTAAATGGCGAACGGCCCGCGCCAGTCCACCGCGGCCAGCAAGCCGCCGAGCAGCAGGGCGACGACGCCGCCGAAACCCATTGCCGCTCCTTGCAAACCGAGCACTCGGCCGTGCTCGACGGGATCGTGGTGATCGGCGATCAACGCGGTTGACGTGGTCATGATCCCAGCGATGCCGATCCCGAGCACAGCTCGTCCGACGAGCAGCGCGGGGAGTGAATCCAGCAGCAGACCGGATCCGCCGCCGACGGTGTAGAGGGCGAGGCAGGCGAGCAGCACCGGCACGCGTCCGGTCCGTCCGCTCAGTTTGGCAAGCAACGGCGCGGACACCATGATCGCCAGTCCGGGCAATGTAAGCACCAGCCGGACGAGAAGCTCCGCGTGCGGTTCGGCGGCGAAGTGCCGCTGCATGCCCGGCAGTGCGGGCGTGATCGTGGCGCTGGCCATGATGGTCATGGTGCTGACGCCGAGCAGCGTCGCCAGCAAGGATCTCGGTGGGCGCCGCACTCCGGCGTCAGTCGTTTCGGTCACGACGCCGAAGGTAAGACCTCAAGTTAACTCGAAGTCAATGCCGAGATCGCGTTCTGGACACGCCCCGGGACTTCTGTGCCGACCTGGTGCAGGCCGCCGCGCCGCTTGCTCGCGCGGGACGGCGTCCAGCCTCCGTGGTATGCCTAGCCCTACCTTCGAGACTACGGGTAAGCTGATCGAAACCGGGCCGCACGCTGGCTAGTCTGGATCTCGTGGCTACCGTCTCTCCGACCGCGAAACCGCGCACTCTGCTGGATGCCTTGTCGCAGCGGACGTTCCTGATTTCCTCCTGGCCGTGGCGAGCGTTGCTCTACGGGGTCAGCACCGGTCCGATGACGCTGCTGTTCGGCCTCCTGTTCGGGTTCTGCCTGCTGCCGCTCGCGGTGCTGGTCAGCCGCGTCGTGCACGGGCAGACTTCTGAGCTCGGGCTGGTCGCGGTGTTCTCGGTGTTCGGAATGCTGCTGTTCCTGATCGCGGGGCCGGCGTGGGCGGCAGTGGTGGCCGGGGTCGAACGGCAGCGGCTGCGCATGGTCGACCTCAACCCGGTGACTGTCCCCTTTGGACCTGTCAGCGAACCAGGCTGGTGGCCCCGAATGCGGGCTCGCTATACCGAACCGGCGTCGTGGCGCGAGCTCGGGTACGCGGTTCTGTTGTGCACCGCGATTCCCGCGCTGTACTCGGTAGCTGGCATGGCGGCGTTCTTCGCTGCGATCCTGGTGCTCAGTCCGCTGCTCGTCAGCGAGAACGAGACGATTTCGGTGGGCTTCGCTGAGGTTTCCACTCCCGCGGGGGCGGTGCCGTACGCGCTGGCCGGTGTGGTGCTGCTCGTGCTGTCCGGCTATCTGCTGTC
Source organism: Amycolatopsis echigonensis (assembly GCF_014174495.1). Lineage (GTDB taxonomy): Bacteria > Actinomycetota > Actinomycetes > Mycobacteriales > Pseudonocardiaceae > Amycolatopsis > Amycolatopsis echigonensis. Next base: position 36,151 of record NZ_JACJHR010000067.1, on the reverse strand, counting down.
CGGATTCGCCGGCCTGCACGCGATGCTGGCCCGATCGTTGCTCACCGACGGGGCCGCCGAGAAGCTTCGCGGCGAGCTGACCGAGGTGTCGCAATCCCGCACGCGGCTGCTGTCGGCGTTCGACGCGGAACGCAAGCGCATTGAACGCGACCTGCACGACGGCGCGCAACAGCGGCTGGTCGGGATGAGTTTGCAGCTTGGGCTCGCGAAGGTCGACCTGCCGCCGGATTCGGAGGCGGCGAAGGCGGTGTCGGACGCGCATGACCAGGCCAAGAAGCTGATGGTCGAACTGCGCGAGCTGATCAATGGAATCCACCCGCGCGCGCTCGCCGAACTTGGCTTGCCCGCCGCGTTGGAGGAACTCGCCGACGGCTGCGCGGTGCCGGTCACCGTTGACGTGACGGTGCCCGCGCGGCTGCCGGAGCCGGTGGAGTCCACCGCGTACTTCGTGGTGGCCGAGTCGCTGACCAACGTCGCCAAGCATTCCGCGGCCAGCTGTGCCTCGGTGACCGCTGGAATTGTCGGTCGTCTTCTTACGATTGAGGTATGGGACAACGGAGCTGGTGGTGCTGATCCGTCGCGTGGCACCGGGATTACCGGGTTGAGCGACCGGGTCGCGGTGCTGGGCGGACGGATGTGGGTGCGCAGTCCGGTCGGCGGGCCGACCGTCGTACGAGTGGAGCTGCCGTGCTGAGGGAAGAGCCGATGCGGGTCGTCCTCGCCGAAGACGAGGTGCTGCTGCGCGAGGGATTGTGCGGTTTGCTGGAGCGGTTCGGCTTCGAGGTCGTCGCCGCGGTCGGCGATGCCGAGCGTCTGCACGCCGCTGTGCGCGAGCACGATCCGGATCTGGTGCTCACCGACATCCGGATGCCGCCCGGGCATTCGGACGAGGGGCTGCGCGCCGCGGTCGAGTTGCGGCGCACGCGGCCGGAGCTGGCCGTGGTGGTGCTGAGCCAGTACGTCGAGCACCGTCACGCGGCCGAGTTGCTCGACTCCGCCGAGGGGCGCGGGGTCGGCTACCTGCTGAAGGACCGGGTGGTCGACGTCGAGGAATTCATCGCGACGCTGCGGCAGGTCGTCGACGGCGGAACGGCGGTGGATCCGCAGGTGGTGCGTCAGCTGCTGCGCCGGCGGGCCGATCCGCTTGGCCGGTTGTCGGCGCGGGAACGGGAGGTGTTGTCGCTGATCGCCGAGGGCCATTCCAACGCGTCGATCGCCCGGCGGCTGGTGGTGTCCGACGCCGCGGTGGGCAAGCACGTGGGGAGCATCCTGTCGAAGCTCGACCTCCCGCCGACGGACGAGGGGAACCGGCGAGTGCTGGCCGTGCTGGCATTTCTTCGCGGGAACGGCTGAAGCGGTGCGAGCGCGGCCAGGCCACGCCCGCACCGCAGCGCTCAGGCGGCGTTCACCACCGCCGTCAGGCTGGCCGCGAGTACCGAACGATCGCGCCCGGCTGTCCATTGTGTACCACTGTCGGTGCGGTATTCCAGCAGCGTCAATGCTTCGCTGCCGTTGCCGGAGCCGATGCTGGTTTGGTGCAGGGCAACGATGTCCACCTTCCACCCGTGCTCGCCGAGCGCCGCGGTGAGCGCTTCGACCGGTCCGATTCCGGTGTGCGTGCTGGTGTGCTCGATCCCGTCGACGCGCAGGGTGATGCTGGTGTGCTCGTCGGCCGAGTTTTCGAAGCGGGACACCGTGATGGCCGGATTCGGCTGGAGGTAAGCGGTTTCGAAGAGCCGCCACAGTTCCGTCGCGGTCACCTCGTGGCCGGAGCCGTCGGTGTGGTCCTGGACGCGGCGCGCGAAATCGATCTGCAGCCGACGCGGCAGCGTGATGCCGTACTCGTTTTCCAGCAAATAGGCGATTCCGCCCTTGCCCGACTGCGAGTTCACCCGGATGACGGCGGCATAGTCACGGCCGAGGTCAGCCGGGTCGATCGGCAGGTACGGGACGCGCCAGTCCAGTTCGTGCGCGGGCACACCGGTTTCCGCGGCACGCGCGTGATGTTCGGCGAGACCCTTCTTGATCGCGTCCTGATGGGTGCCGCTGAACGCGGTGTGCACGAGGTCGCCGACGTACGGATGCCGTGCGTGGACCTCGATCCGGTTGCAGTACTCGACGGTGCGGCGGATCTCGTCGATGTCCGAGAAATCGATCATCGGGTCCACGCCTTGGGCATGCAGGTTGAGCGCCAGGGTCGCCAGGTCGACATTTCCAGTGCGCTCGCCGTTGCCGAAAATACAGCCCTCGACGCGTTCGGCCCCGGCCAGCACGGCGAGTTCGGCGCAGGCGACGCCGGTGCCGCGGTCGTTGTGCGGGTGCACGGACAGGATCACCGAATCGCGGCGCGCGAGGTTGCGGTGCATGTACTCGATCTGGTCGGCGTACACATTGGGCGTCGCGATCTCGACGGTCGCTGGCAGATTCAGGATCACTGGACGGTTTGGGCTCGCTTGCCAGGTCTCGGTGACCGCGTCGCAGACCTCCAGCACGTAGTCGGGTTCGGTGAGGTTGAAGACCTCAGGGGAGAACTCGAAGCGGACGTTCGGCAGGTCGCCGGCAGCGCGCAGAACGTCGCGGGCACCGGAGAGGATCAGTTCTTTGAGCGACGCTCGATCGTGGCCGAGGACCACCGTGCGCCAGGTCGGCGCGGTGGCGGTGTACAGGTGGATCACGACGTCGTTGCGGATGCCGCGAACGGACTCCACGGTGCGTTCGATCAGGTCGCGCCGTGCCGGGGTGAACACGACGATCGTGACGTCGTCCGGGGCCAGGCCGGTGTCCGCGAGCAGCCGGACGAAGTCGTAATCGGTCTGCGAGGCGGACGGGTAGCCGACCTCGATTTCCTTGTATCCCATGCCGGTCATCAACTCGAAGAACCGGCGTTTGCGCGCCGGGTCCATCGGTTCGGCCAGGGCTTGGTTGCCGTCGCGCAGGTCGACCGGCACCCAGAGCGGGGCCTGGGTGATCCGGTTGCCGGGCCAAGCTCGGTCAGTGTTGGGGACGTCAACCCGCTGGTAGACGTCGCGGTAGCGGTGCGACGGCATGCGGGAAGCTCGCTGCCGGTTCCACACGGTGTTCATCTGCGGTCCTTCTCGGAGGTCGGGAGCCGACCGGCGCGCGTGCTTGCCCCACGGCGGGGGGCCGGTCCGGTCAGGCCCCGCCGTGGCGGCGAAGGAGAAGGAAGCGCGTGAACATCGAGGCGGAGCGTAGCACAACTCCTCAGACAAGTAGCGGTGTTGGGGCAGGTGCCCGCCGCGGGCGGCGCGAGCGCTTAGGATTGGCTCGTGGAGCTGGAATTCGTGCGGACCTTCGTCGCCGTTGTCGACGGAGGGCAGTTCCAGGAAGCGGCCGCGGAGCTGGGGATCACGCAGCAAGCAGTGTCCAAGCGCGTCGGTGCGCTGGAGCGCGAGCTCGGGGTGCAGTTGTTCACCCGGACCGCGCGCGGGGCCAGGTTGAGCACCGACGGCGAGGCGTTCCTGCCGCATGCACGGGTGCTGCTCGACGCGGAGAAACGCGCGCTCGCCGCGGTGCGGCCGGAGAAGCGCCCGCTGCGGGTCGACGTGCTGAACCGGCGGACCAAGTCGGCGCAGCTGGCGCTGAAGTTCCACCGGGCCTTCCCGGAGGTGGAGCTGGAGGTCGTGACCACCGGCGCCGAGCTGAGCTTCGACGCCGCCGTCGCCGCGGTCGCGGCCGGTTCGGTCGACGCGGCGTTCCGCGGGGTGCCGAAGCGCGACCTGCCCGGCGGCGTGACGAGCGGCGTGGTGGACTACGACCCGCACGAGCTGCTCGTCGGCCCCCGGCACCCGTTCGCCGACCTGTCGTCGGTGCCGATCGCGAAACTGGCTGGCCACCGGATCTGGATGCCGGGGCTGTCGGCGACCATGGAATGGGGCGCGTACTACGCCGAGCTGTCGGAAGCGTTCGATCTGACCATCGACGTGTCCGGTCCGGTCTTCGGCAACGAAACGATGCTGGACGAACTGGCGACGTCGCCGGACCTGTCGACCTTCGTGGGCGCTGGCTCGCGCTACTTCTGGCCGGACGAGTACGACCTCCGCCGGGTGCTGGTGGTCGACCCGACGCCGGTGTACCCGATGTCGCTGCTGTGGCGGCGGGAGCCCGCGCATCCGGACGTGCGGAAACTGCGCGACTACCTGGTGACGGGACCGGAGCCAGGGGACGGGGTTTGGCTGCCCAGCTGGGAACGGGCCTAGTCAGAGCGGGTGTTCGTACCAGACGTTCGGCTCGACGTATACGCCCAGATCCTGTTCCGTCGACGCGAGCACGGGCGCGATGCCGCCGGGCACGACGGTGTGCCCGTCTTTGAGGCGGATACCGGTCCACTGCTCCCACTGCGCGAGCGTGCCGGTGACGGTCATCGCGAACGGTGCGATCTTCCGGAACTCGGCCCCGAGCCGCTCGTGACTGCGCAGCCAGGGATCGGTGCCGCGGCCGAGGTAGTCCACAATGGACTCCAGGGGTGGTTTGCCGGTCGGCCGCACCGGCACGACCAGCCGGGAAAGCCCGGCCCGGCGCGCCCGGTTCTTCAGTTCCAACAGCGCTTGTGCGGCAAGGCCTCGCCCGCGTGCGGTTTCCGCGACGTACACCTCCAGCGCGACAAGGGCGGTGGGCGACCGTTCGTCGAGATGGTCTTCCGCGGCCCAGACGAGGGCACCGTCCCAGCCGTGGTCAGGCAGTTCAGGCCGTTCCGAGGTGGGGAAGGCGACCGGAATCGCGGCCGCCCGCGCGACGGGAACGTCGTCATCGAGGAGGACCAGGAAGAACTCGGGCCAGTGCGCGGCGATCCGCTTCGAGCTGGCCAGCCCGCCGGTAAGGCCGTGGCCGAGGAACTCTCCGCCGACGAACCCCAGCTGGAGCGCGGGAGCGCGCAGCTCCGGCCGGGCGGCGAGGTCTTCGACGCGAATCACGAGATCTCCCCTCGCTGCCTGGCGCGCCCGTCCGCGCTTCGGGAAGCGGCATCGAGCTCACCGCACCGGAAGCGCCGACCTCCGCCTGCCCAGTGCCGCCGGGTCGAGGTTCGCCCGGGTCCCGGCCCGGTGGCCCTCCCGGTAGCCCGATCCCGACAACCGTCGCGGGGCCGCCGAGCGCAGGTCGCCGTACTCGCGGTCGAAGGCCTGCTGCACGAGCGCCGTCCGGTCCCGCACCACCAGCTCCGCGGACTTCCCGCCGGCGACGTCGGAGTACGTCCGCGCGGCGTTTTCCTCCGCCGCGGTCAGCCGTTCATGCACCGCACGAGCGAAACCGTGCAGCCACGTCCGCCGGTAGGCCGCCAGCGATTCGCGGAACACCCGTTCCTCCGGCCGCACCCGGGTGAGCTGGGTGCTCGCCTGCAGCAACAGGCTGGTGAACAGCAGCTCGACCCGCGCGAGGTCGGTGCGGAAGCCGAACACGGTGACCTCTTCGACTCCTTGACCGACTCGATGCAGCAAGGTCCGGCAGCGCAACGGATACGCGATGCTGGTGAGCAGGCTGGCTTTGTCGCGGCTGTACGGATTGGAGATCGGCAGCTTCAGCACCGTGATGTCGTCGCCGGTTTGCCCGGACGCGGCCAGCATCGCGTTGTCGATCCCGTGCCGCGCGATCAGCTGCGCCGCTTTGGTGTTGTACAGCTCGGCTTCGGCGGGCGTGACGGCCGGGTCCTCGGCCTTGGCGAGCAGCTTCCGCACGCGCTCGAGCAACGTGTCGTGGTCGGGCATGACCCCCCTCTCCAGCAGGCGCGGCCCGTGCGGACCGGCATGGGGTGCACGGTAGGCGTGGGGTACGACAATATTCGATCAGATGTTCGGGAGTGACACTGGGCGCCCGGTTCGTCGCAGCCGTAGGCTCGAGAGGTGTCTCCGCCTATCACGCTGGACGTCGCGGTCGTCGGCTCGGGGCCGAACGGCCTGGCCGCGGCCGTGGTGCTGGCGCGGGCCGGGTTGTCGGTCGAGGTGTACGAAGCGGCGGCCGAGCCGGGCGGCGGGGCGCGGTCGAAGCGGTTGTTCGACTCCGACGTTGTCCATGACATCTGTTCGGCGGTCCATCCGATGGCCGCGGCTTCGCCGTTTCTCCGCCAGTTCGATCTCGACCTCTGCCATCCGGAAATCCCGTACGCGCATTCGATCGACGAGAAGACCACAGGCATCGCGTACGCGGATCTAGACCGCACCTGTGCGCGGCTAGGAGCCGACGGTGCGCAGTGGCGGCGTTTCATGGCACCGCTGATCGAGCACAGCGCTGAGATCACCGAAGTGCTCCTCGGCGACCTCCGCCACCCGCCGCGTCCGCGTACAGCTGCGTACATCGCAACGCGCGCTCTCGCAGCGACAGTGAATTCCTTCAGGAGCAAGGAGGCAGCGGCGCTCATCGCTGGTGTCGAGGCGCACGCGCTTGGCAAGCTGCCGTCGCTCATCGGCGGCGGCATAGCGGTACTGCTGTGCCATCTCGCGCACACCACGGGCTGGCCGATCCCGCGTGGCGGTTCGCAACACATCACCGACACGCTCGTCGCGGACATCGAGGCCCACGGTGGTCGCGTACGCACCAACGCGCGCGTCGCCGACGTACGCGAGTTGGCGCATGCGCGTGCCGTGCTGTTGGACCTAGCGCCGAAGGGCGTCCTCGACCTCGCCGGTCCATTGCTGCCCCAGCAGTACCGCAGGGCGCTGGAGAAAGTCCGTTACGGACCGGCGGCGGCGAAGGTCGACTTCCTGGTCTCCGAAGCGATCCCGTGGCGCGAAAAGGAACTCGCCCGCGCCGGGACTGTCCATATCGGAGGGACAAGAGCCGAGGTGCACGCGGCGGAAAACGCGGTAACCGCCGGGAAGCGGGCGCGGGATCCGTTCGTCCTCCTCTCCCAGCCGATGGCCGCCGACCCGTCCCGCGGTCTCCCGGGCAAACAGCCGATCTGGGCCTACGCCCACGTCCCGCACGGAGATCCGCTCGACCCGACAGCCGCGATCATCCGCCGCATCGAACGCTTCGCGCCCGGTTTCCGCGACACGATCCTCGCCTCGCGCGCGATCCCGGCGAGCGAGTTCGAGGCGTACAACGCCAATTACGTCGGCGGGGACATCGCCGCCGCCGCGGTCACGATGCGCCAGGTGCTGGGTCGGCCGGTCCTGCGCTGGGACCCGTACGGGACCCCGTTGCGCGGCGTCTACCTGTGCTCGGCCGCGACGCCGCCCGGCCCCGGAGTGCATGGAATGGCCGGTCAGCACGCCGCGGAACGCGTGCTGCGCAACGAATTCGGCTACCGGCCAGGCCGGACCAAGCCGGTTTCGTAAGCGACCACTACCGCCTGCGCCCGGCTGGAAATCCCGAGCTTCGACATCAACCGGTTGAGGTGCGTCTTCACCGTCGCCTCGCTGACCAGCAGCCGAGCCGCGATCTCCCCGTTCGGCATCCCGGTGCCGACCAGCCGGATGTCCATCAGGATCACCTCGGGCCGCAGTCGCGCCGGCTCCTGCACGGCCTCCAGCCCGTCCCGCGCGACGGAATCCGAGGCGTGCTTCAGCACATTCGTCGGTGCTTCCTGCGCGACCCGGTACGCGCACAACTGCTGACCCGACGGCAGCGTCCGAGGCGTTCCGGCGACCCGCAGCCGCACCGTCAGCCCGGCTTCGCGGACCCGGGTGACCAGCGCGGGAAGCTCCTCGAGGCCGGGCGCACCGGCGAAAAGGTAATAGTCCGATCGCGGCGGCCAGCAGCGAATCCGTGCACAGCGGCCGCGCCCGGAGGATCCGCATCGCGGCCCTGAAACTACCTTCCTGACCGGCGGTTTCCTCATCCCTACCGCGATCGCGGCAGGCCGCCTACCGGCAGGGTTTGCCCGCGACTGCGGCTAAGGGCGGATTCCGCGGAAGGGGTCGGCCGATTACCGTCACCTCCGAATGGTCATCCATTCCCGCTGTTCGGCGGAGAGCCAGGGGGATTCCGGGCTCTCCGCTGGAGCTTCACCCCAGATACGCGTCGAGTGTCACCGCCAACGCCGATTCCGGCGAAGGCGCGAAGCTGGCTCCGGCCAGTCCGCCCCACAACCACAGCTGCGCGAGACCGTGCAACGCGGCCCACAGCGACGCAGCGACAAGCCGTGGATCCGTACCCGGACGCAGTCGGTCGTCGTCCGCTTCGGCGCGGTCCAGACGCACTAGCTCGGCGAAGGTGTCGAAGACGGCGCTGCTGGCCGCGACCAACCCTGGTTCCGCCGGGTCGATGAGGTCGCGACGGAACATCAGCTCGAACATGGCGGGGTTCGTCACGGCGAAGTCGACGTACGCGTGACAGGCGGCCGTGACGCGTTCGCGCGGGGTGCCGTCGGGCAACTGTGCGCCGCGATGGAGCAGCTGTGTGAAGCCAAGCGTTGCTACGGCGGACAGCAGCTCCGCGCGTCCCGAGAAGTGGCGAAGCGGCGCACCGTGCGACACGCCAGCTGCCTTCGCGATCCCGCGCAAGGTCACGGCCTCGACGCCAGAACCGACGAGCAGGTCTGCTGCGGTACGGATCAACCGCTGCCGCGCGCTCATACCTGAGCTTCGGAGAACGCCACCGGCAGCAGCTCGGGACGCTTCGGCAGGAAGCCGTCGCCGGGGGACCGGCCGATGAGCCGGTTGCGCAGCCGCGTGATCCCTACCGGCAGCACCTCCTGCCACAGCCAGCGCAGGTCGGCGATCGCGCTGCCCGGGGCCGGAGCGCCGGGCAGCGGCTGCAGCCAGCTGCCGTCGTGCGCGACGCCGAGCCGGTCGAGCACGTGGCCGGCGACGCGCAGATGTCCGGCCTGCGACAGGTGCAGCCGGTCCGGCCCGAAGTAGCGCGAGTCGTGCGCGGCCTGGTCCGGCCACAGGTCGACAAGCTTCGCGCCGTAGCTGACCGAAGCCTCGCGAATGGCGTCGTTGAGCGCGGTGACCCGCGGCCGCATCCGCCCGCCCAGCGGCATGCGATGCGCGATGTCGCTCAAGGTGAACGTGACGACGGTCGGCGCGATCTGCGTGCACTGCCGGATCGCGGTGTCCACGCGACGAGCGACCGTGCGAGCGTCCCAGCCGCGGCTCATCACGTCGTTGCCGCCGCCGAACAACGCGATCAGGTCCGGTTCGTGCCGCTCGGCCGTCGGAAGCTGCTCCGCGGTGATCTGGTCGAGCCGCCGCCCGCGAACGGCCAGATTGGCGTAGCGAAAGCCGGTTTCGTCGCGCGCGAGCCGCCCGGCGACGTAGTCCGCCCAGCCGCGGTACTGGCTGTGATCCGGGTAGGGATCGTCCAGCCCCTCCGCGCAGCTGTCGCCGACGGCGACGAACGTGTGGAAACCCATTCCGCTCTCCGTAACCCCTGGTTCATCTTGTAGACACTGTCTATCAAAGTATGTAGACGGTGTCTACCTCGGGGTGCCGTGGTGGCAGTGTCCGGAGGTGCTAGTCGGGGGCCGCCTACAGCGCCACGGGCGTCGCCGAACGCTCGGTGATCAGATCGAGCACCCGCGTCACGGTGGCCAGGTCCCGCTCGTCGATCCCGTCGAGCAGCAGGGCGGAGGAACGCGCGTTGGCAGCGTTGATCCGGTCGTTGAGAGCTTCGCCCTTCGTCGTCGCGGAGATCGCGCCGTCGATCAGCCCGGCCGTGGTGAGGTTTTCCAGCGCCGCCGACACCTGCGCTTCGTCGATCACGTTGCGCGTCACGACGGCGGCCGCAACTTCTTCCGGCGTCGCCGATCCGGCCGCGACGGCCCGCAGCACGAGCGACTCCACGAAACCCAGCCCTGCCTGGCCGAGGATGGTGTCCCGCCGCGCGGTCAAAGCGGCGGCGGCGATCACGACGGTACGAGCGTTGAACGCGGTCATGTCTGATTCCTTACGGTGAGGGGGTTTCGCCCAGCAGGGCGAGCAGGGTTTCCTGGAACTCCTTGGCCTGCTTGCCTTTCGGTCCGCCGATGGCGGCGGTCTGCTCGGCCATGAGCGCATGCACGATCGCGATGGCCTCGGCGACCGTCTTCCGGCCGCGGTCGGTCAGCACGAGCCGGACGGCGCGCGGATCGTCCGGATGCACCGGCCGCTCGATGAGGTTCGCGTTCTCCAGTGCCTTGGCCAGTTTCGAGACGTAGATCGGCTCCAGGCCGGCGTGGTCCGCGAGCTGACGCTGACTCGGCTCCGGACCGCGCGCCGACAGACCGCTGAGGGACGCCAGCACCACGTACTGCGCGTGGGTCAGGCCCAGCGGGGCCAGTGCCCGGTCGACGGAGGACCGCCATTTCATCGACAGCCGCCAGACGAGATGCCCGAGCGTTGGTTCCATGTAGATAGTGTAAATGGAAACTATAGCCATGGCTACTATCTGGCGGAGATGCGAGCTCGAACTTGTCGAAGTGCAGCTAGGCGCGCCCGGCCGCCGGCACCTTCAGGCGGACGGACATCGCATCAGCCGCCGGTCCACAGCCGGAGCTTCTGCGGGTTGCGGACGGCCCAGATGTGCGTGACGCGGCCGCCCGCGGCGTCGAACGCGTACACCGCCGAGGTCTCCTCCCCGCGCCGGATGACCAGGCCGGGGCTTCCGTTGACGGCACGCTCCACCAAGGTCATCGAGCCGCCGCCGCGGACGGCCAGGTCGGTGAGGTAGCGGGCGATCGCCTCGGCGCCGTTGATCGGTTCCAGGGCGGCCTGGACCAGACCGCCGCCGTCCGCGGTGAAGGTGGCGTCGGGGTCGAGGAGGCCGATCAGGGTGTCGATGTCCGCGGCTTGCCAGGCCTGCTTGAAGGTGCGCACCAGGCCGGCCTGGTGCGCCGCCGGGGTCGCGGACGGCCGCGCGGTGCGGATGCGGCGACGGGCCGCGGAGGCCAGTTCGCGGCACGCCGCCGGGGTGCGGCCGGTGATCTCGGCGACCTCGGCGAAGGAGTAGCGGAAGACGTCGTGCAGCACGAGCGCGACGCGCTGGGCCGGGGTCATCGCTTCGAGCGCCACGAGGAACGCCATGCTGACCGACTCGTCAAGGGTGATCCGGTCGGCGGGGTCGCCGTGCGCCCCCTCGGCGTGGTCGGGCACCGGCTCGGGGATCCACTCGCCCACGTACCGTTCGCGCCGGATCCGCGCCGACCCGAGCAGGTCAAGGCAGATGCGGCTGGCGACCGTCGTCAGCCACGCGCCGGGTGAGGAGATCGCTTCCCGCTGCGGCCGCGACAACGCGTACCAGCGGGCGTACGCCTCCTGAACGGCGTCCTCGGCTTCGGCGAGTGAACCGAGAAGCCGGTACGCGAGGTTGACCAGGTGCCTGCGCTCGCCGGTGACCGGCTCCGGTGCTGTTGTCATGTCTCCTCCGACGAAACAGCGTGCCGGAATGTCATGCCTGACGTTCCGGCGGGCGGTTTCGTCGTACCGGGCGAAGACACTTCCGAACAGGGGAGAACGATGATCAGGATCGGAATCGTGCTCGGCAGCACTCGCCCGGGCCGCATGGGCGACCAGGTCGCGCGATGGGTGCACGAGACGGCGACTCGGCGTACGGACGCCGAGTTCGAGCTCGTCGACCTGCGCGACCACCCGCTGCCGCACCTCGACGAACCGCCGATGGCGCCGGGCGGCTACCGGTTCGAGCACACCCGGGCGTGGGCGGCGGTCCTCGCGTCGTTCGACGGGTTCGTACTGGTCACACCGGAGTACAACCACTCCGCGCCCGGCGTGCTCAAGAACGCCATGGACACCGTGTACTTCGAGTGGAACGACAAGGCGGCCGGCTTCGTGTCGTACGGCGGCGTCGGCGGGGCACGCGCGGTCGAGCAGTTGCGGCTGGTCTGCGGGGCGCTGCAAATGGCCGACGTCGCCCCGCAGGTCACGCTGCCCCTGGCCACCGAGTTCGAGGGCGAGGTCTTCAAGCCGGGCGAGTACAACGTCGCGGCGCTGGACATGCTGCTCGATCACGTCGTCCGGTGGAGCACCGCGCTCGCCTCGGTGCGCGCGCGACGCGAAGGGGACGAAGCCGAGATCAGGGGGCGCATCGACAAGATCATCGAGTCGTTGCGGGCGAAGGATCTCGAAGGCCTGAAGCGGGTCTACGCCCCGGACGTCGTTTCCTTCGACGTCGAGCCGCCGTTGCAGCACGTGGGGATCGACGCGAAGCTGAAGAACTGGGAGAAGGTGTTCACGCTCTTCGAAAAGGTGGACTACGAGGTCCGCGACCTGACCGTCACCGTGGGCGCCGACCTGGCCGTGGGGCACGGCTTCGGCCGCGTGAGCGGGCTGCTCCGCGACGGGACCGAGGCGAACGGCATGTGGGTCCGGGCCACCTTCGTCTTCCGGAAGACCGGCGGCGACTGGGTGATCGTCCACGACCAGGCGTCCGTGCCGTTCGACATCGCGACCGGCAAGGGAGTCGTCGACCTCGAGCCGTGAGGCCTCAGCAGAGCCACGCGGCGGGCCTGCCAAACTCGCCGACGTGGCCAGCTCAGACCTGCACGGAGAAACGGACGCGGCATGAAGATCTTGGTAGTGGGCGGCAGCGGCCTGCTAGGTCAGCACGTGCTCGATGAACTGCGGAAACGCGGGCACGAGACGACCGCGATCGCACGTACGGCGCGCGAGGGTGTCGACCGGACGCTCGACGTCTCGAAGGCTTCGCACGACGAGCTGCGCGAAGCACTCGACGGACATGACGGTGTCGTCTTCGCCGGTGGCATGGACGACCGTGCGGTCGGACGCGGGCCGGTCGAGCCTCGGCTGCGCGCGGGCAACGTCGCACCTGTCGCCGCGTTGTTGCGCGCGGCGCACGAAGCAGGCTGTACGCGCGCTGCGGTTCTCGGGTCGTACTACACGTACTTCGACCGCATACACCCTGAGTGGGGGTTGGCCGCGAAGCATCCGTACGTGCGTAGTCGGCTGGAGCAGGCCCGCGTCGCGCGCGAAACGGCGGGGCCGGGGTTGCCGGTCGCGGTGATCGAGGTGCCGTTCGTTTTCGGTGTTGCCGAGGATCGCGTGCCGCAGTGGTCGGTGCCGATCGTGAAGTGGGTCCGCTCCAACACACCGCTGTTCGCGCCTGCCGGTGGTACCGCGGCGACGAGCGCGCGCGGGGTCGGCGTCGCGACGGTGGACGCGTTGGAACAGGCATCGGGCGCGGATATCCCGGTGGCGGAAGAAAACCTGCAATGGGCGAACATGCTCGCCCGGCTGGCCGCGGCGGCGGGACGACCGCGCCGGGTGCGCCCGATGCCGTCCTGGCCGGTGCGCGGTGCCTTCAAACTCGGCGGATTCCTCAACGGGCTCACCGGAAAGCAACCCGGTCTGACGGTGCAGCACATGGACGGTCTGCTGCTGCGAGAGCTGTACCTGGAGCCGTCCCGCCGGGCGACAGTCGACGACGCGATCCGGGAAACCGCTGTGGCGCGGTAAGAATCAGCCGAGCCGGGCGCGGTGAGTCCGCACCGCGGCCAGTCGCGGATCCGACGGCGAAAGGACCGCGCACAACGCGTCCAGAATCGCCAGATCGTCCGCGCCACAGGAGGTTTCCCAGAACGCCCACAACGTGTCCGCGTCCCGGCTGTTCAGCGCCAGTTGCCGGACCTGCGCGCTGATCGACTCGCGTTCCTCCAGGATCGCGGGCGATTCCGACTCCGCGAGCAGCGGTCCCTGGAACGACCGGACCGCGGCGGCGGCGTCACCGGCACGCAGGGCGGCTTTGGTGCGCAGGAAATCCGCGTCCACTGTGGCCGCGATCCGGTATGGGCGCGTCTGCAACACCCCGGTGCCGAGCTGGGTGCGCAACCGGTGGATCTCGGCGCGCACGGTCACCGGATTGCCAGACTCGCCGTACAGCTGCAGCGCCAGCTTCTCCGCCGACAGGCCGCGCGGCTGCAGCGCGAGCAGGGTCAGCAATTCGGCGTGCCGCAAGGTGAACGGGATGTCTCGACCGTCCACCGTGGTCGATCCAGGACCGTCGGTGAGGTATTCGAGCGACAACTTCCGCCGGGGCGCGGAGCCGGACGTCGCGATCCGGAGGAGATAACCCTCGTCGAGCGGGTCGACGGTGGCGATCCGGCCGTCCGGCAGCGTCACGGTGCCGCCGCCTTTCCGCACCTCCACAGTGGACGGAAGGGTGCACGCCTCGGCGGCCAGCACCCGTCCGCCCGCGGAAAGGAGCGCGCCGGGGCGGCCGCGCAACGACGCCAGATGCGGCATGTTCGCCCGCCGCACCTTCTCGTCACGGACCGCCAGCTGGGCCCGCAGCCGTCCCTCGGCCAGCTGCGCGGTGGCCGTGACCAGCGACAACATCGCCGGATGCACCGTGCGGAGCGGTCCGCTGACGTCGATCGAGCCGAGCAGCGCGCCGGTGTCCGGGTCGCGCACGGGGGCCGCCGCGCAGGTCCACGTGTGATAGCGGCGCACGAGGTGTTCGGCGGAGTAGATCTGCACCGGCTGGCCGGTCGCGAGGGTGGTGCCCATCGCGTTCGTGCCGATCGCCTCTTCGCTCCACCGCGTGCCCTCGGTGAGCGCGACCCGGTCCGCGCGCAGCAGCACGCCGGTCGCGCCCTCGCGCCACAGGATGAGGCCGTTCGCGTCGGTCACGATCATCATGTGCTCGGCGTCGTCGGCGATGCTCACCAGCATCTCGCGCAACAGCGGCAGCACCGGGGCCAGCGGATGCTCCGCGCGCAGGTCGGTGAGCTCGTCCGCCTCGCAGATCAGCGGGGCCTCGCCCGCGTCCGGGTCGACGTGCGCGGCCAGCGAGCGTTCCCACGATTCCGACACCACCGAGCGCGGCGAGCGCGGCGCGGCGGCCCCGGACAGCACCGCCTCGCGGACGTGCCGGAGCAGCTGCGCGTACGACTCCGGGTCGCGCAGCAGGTCGGGTTCGGGCGGCTCTGCCACGTGCTCGAGAGTAGAGACCCTGGTCACAAGGCTGCAACGTCGGCGCAACGTTGCCCGGCCTACGGTCGCCGCCGACCGTCACCGACCAGCAACGAGGCAGGGCAAGATGGCCGTATACGCCGCACCGAACACCGACGGCTCCGTCGTCGACTACGAGACCCGCTACGACCACTACATCGGCGGCGAATACGTCGCGCCGGCCGGCGGGCAGTACTTCGAGAACCCGACCCCGGTGACCGGGAAGACCTTCACCGAGATCGCCCGCGGGACGGCGGCCGACATCGACCGGGCGCTCGACGCGGCCGAGGGCGCCGCGCCCGCGTGGGGCCGCACCTCGCCCGAGGAGCGCGCGAACATCCTGCTCAAGATCGCCGACCGGATGGAGCAGAACCTCGAGAAGATCGCGGTCGCCGAGTCCTGGGAGAACGGCAAGCCGGTCCGCGAGACCCTCGCCGCCGACATTCCGCTCGCGATCGACCACTTCCGCTACTTCGCCGGCGCGCTGCGCGCCCAGGAGGGCGGCATTTCGCAGATCGACGACAACACCGTCGCCTACCACTTCCACGAGCCGCTCGGCGTCGTCGGCCAGATCATCCCGTGGAACTTCCCGCTGCTGATGGCGGTCTGGAAGCTCGCCCCGGCGCTGGCCGCGGGCAACGCGATCGTGCTCAAGCCCGCCGAGCAGACCCCGGCGTCGATCCACCTGCTGCTGTCGATCATCGGCGACCTGATCCCGCCGGGCGTGCTGAACATCGTCAACGGCTTCGGCGTCGAGGCGGGCAAACCGCTCGCGTCGAGCAACCGCGTGCGCAAGGTCGCGTTCACCGGCGAGACCACGACCGGCCGGCTGATCCTGCAGTACGCCAGCGAAAACATCATCCCGGTGACCGTCGAACTGGGCGGCAAGAGCCCGAACATCTTCTTCGACGACGTCGCCGCGGCCAACGACGCGTTCTACGACAAGGCGCAGGAAGGCTTCGCGCTCTTCGCGCTGAACCAGGGCGAGGTCTGCACCTGCCCGTCGCGCGCGCTGATCCAGGCCGGCATCTACGACCGGTTCCTCGGCGACGCGGTCGAGCGCGTGAAGAAGATCAAGCAGGGCAACCCGCTCGACACCGAGACGATGATCGGCGCGCAGGCCTCGAACGACCAGCTCGAGAAGATCCTTTCCTACATCGACATCGGCAAGCAGGAGGGCGCGAAGGTGCTCACCGGCGGCGCGCAGTCCGACCTGGGCGGCGACCTGTCCGGCGGCTACTACGTGCAGCCGACGGTGTTCGAGGGCGACAACAAGATGCGCATCTTCCAGGAGGAGATCTTCGGCCCGGTGGTGTCGGTGGCGAAGTTCGACGACTACGACGACGCGCTGAAGATCGCCAACGACACCCTGTACGGCCTCGGTGCCGGCGTCTGGTCGCGCGACGGCAACACCGCCTACCGCGCGGGCCGCGACATCCAGGCGGGCCGGGTGTGGGTGAACAACTACCACGCCTACCCGGCACACGCGGCCTTCGGCGGCTACAAGGCGTCCGGCATCGGCCGCGAGAACCACAAGATGATGCTGGACCACTACCAGCAGACGAAGAACATGCTGGTCTCCTACTCCGACCAGGCGCTGGGCTTCTTCTGATGCCCCAGCGGGTGGACCTGACGCCGGCCGCCGCCGACCTGCTGCGGCGGCTGGTGTCAGCCCACGGACCGGTGATGTTCCACCAGTCCGGCGGATGCTGCGACGGCAGCGCCCCGATGTGTTACCCAGTAGGCGAATTCCGGGTCGGTTCTCGCGACGTGCATCTGGGTGACCTGACGGTGGAAGGGATCGACGCGGTGCCGGTGTGGATGTCCGGGCCGCAGTTCGAGTACTGGAGGCATACCCATCTGACGATCGATGTGGTGCCCGGACGCGGGAGCGGTTTCTCCTTGGAGGCTCCGGAAGGCGTGCGGTTCCTGATCCGGTCGCGGTTGTTCAGCGACGAGGAATCCGCGGAACTGAACGGATAGCGCCGGCCGCTCACCGGATCCCGCGGGTCCGGTGAGCGGCGAACAACGCGGCGAGGCTCACCGCGGCGGTCGCCACCAGGTAGTAGCCCGGCGAAACCGGCGAGCCGGTGGTGGTGACCAGCGCGGTGGCGATCGCCGGGGTGAATCCGCCGAAGACGCCGACCGCCGTGTTGTAGCTGAAGGCCAGACCGGTCGCTCGCGTCCGCGCCGGGAACGCGTCCGCCATCACCGCGGGCAACGGTCCGAAGTAGACCGCTTTCAGCAAGCCGAGCACGGCCATCGCGACGGCCAGCACGGCGAACGATCGTGCCGACGTGACCCACACGTACAGCGGCACCACGGAAATCCCGATCACCGTCGCCGCGACGGCCATCATCCGGATCCGCCCGTAACGGTCCGACATCAGCCCGGCCACCGGCGGCACCAGCGTGAGCAGCACCGAAGTGATCAGCAGCGCGGCGAACGAGGCCGACGCGTTCAGCCCGAGATTCTTGATCGCGAACGCGGGCAGCGACTGCAGGATGAAGTTCAGCGACGTCGACACCACCAGCGCACCGCCGGCGATCAGCAGTCCGCCCCAATTCCGGCGGAACACCTCGCGCACCGCGGACTCCGGCCGGTCCTCCTTCGGGCGAGGAGCTTCGTCGACGTGCCGGCGCAGGTAGTAGCCGACCGGGCCGACCAGCAGGCCGAACACGAACGGGACCCGCCAGCCCCACGACGTCATCTCGGCCGCGGGCAGCAGCGCGGTCAGCCCGGCGGCGAACGCCGACGACAGCAGCGTCGCCAAACCCTGGCTGGCGAACTGGAAACTGCCGAGGAAGCCCTTGCGCCGGTCGTCGTGCTCGATCAGGAACGACGTCGCCGCGCCGAATTCGCCGCCCGCCGCGAACCCTTGCAGGAGCCGCGCGACGATCACGCCGATCGGCGCGAACACGCCGATCGTGTCGTACCCGGGCAGGATCGCCAGCAGGAAGGTGCCGGCGACCATCAGCCGGATGGTCACCACCAGCGCGCGCCTCCGGCCGCGGCGGTCGGCGTACGAGCCGAGGACCAGCGCGCCCAGCGGCCGGATCAGGAAGGTGATGCCGAAGACGGCGTACGCCTCCACCAGCTGGATGCCGGGATTGTGGCCGGGGAAGAACATTTTGCCGATATAGCCCGCCATCAACGCGTAGACGGCGATGTCGAACCATTCCAGCGCGTTCCCGATGACCGCCGCGGCGACGGCGCGGCGCGTGACGGCACCGCTGCGGGTTTTGGTCGCGGAGGTGCTCATCGAACATCCTTTCCGGACTGGCCGAGGGCGTCGAACAGCGAAGTGGCGAGGACGAGACCTTTACGGGCGATCGGCGCGAGCAGGTGTTCGTCCGGCGCGTGTTGCAGGCAACCCGGGTAGGAGTGCGGCAGCCACAGCGTGGGCAGGCCGAGAATGTCAGTGAAGACGTGGTTCGGCAGCCCGCCGCCGAAACTGGGCAGGGTGGCGAGACCGGTGCCGGCGAGCACGGACTGCGCCCACCGCACCCACGGGTTGTCGACCGGCGTCCGGCTGGCCGGATAGCTCTCCGACAGGCTCACCTCGACCATCGAGAACCCTTGCGCGGCAAGGTGCTTCTCGATCGCCTCGGTCATTCCGTCCAGCGTCGTCCCGGTGACGTAACGCAGTTGTAGCACCGCGCGGGCCCGGCCGGGGATCGCGTTGACCGGACGGTCCACGTCGGCCGCACCGAAGGCGAGTACCTCCAGGGTGTTCCAGCCGTAGAGCCGTTCGGCCGCGCTCAGGCCCGGCGCGCCCCAGCCGGGGTCGGGGACCGGATCGCCCGGGGTGTTCGCGACGACCACGTCGGCGAGCGCCTCGCGCACGGTCTCCGGCAGGTCGCTCGGCAGCAGTTCCGGCACCTGGACCCGGCCGTGTCCGTCGACCAGGGACGAGATCGCTCCGGCGAGCGTCGTGGCGGGGTTGCGCAGCAGACCGCCCCAGTTGCCGGAGTGGTAGGCGTCCGGCCGGAGGTCGACGTCGAGGTTGATCCGCACTCCGCCTCGCGCGCCGAGGAACAGCGTCGGCGTCGCGGCGTCCAGGCGCGGGCCGTCGGAGGCGATCAGCACGTCGGCGGCCAGCAGGTCCCGGTGCTGAGCGGCGAAGTCGGCGAGCCCGGGGGAGCCGATTTCCTCGCCGGTTTCGAAGAGGAACTTCAGATTGAACCCGAGCGCGCCGCGGTGATCCAGCACCAGCCGCAACGCGGTGAGGTTGACCAGGTGCTGGCCCTTGTTGTCGGCGGCGCCGCGGCCGTACCAGCGCTCGCCGTCCGCGGTCAGCGTCCACGGGTCGCGGTCCTCGCTCCACTGGCCGGCGTGCCCGTCGACCACGTCGGCGTGCCCGTAACACAGCAGTGTCGGCAGCTCAGGCGATTCCGTCCGGGTGCCGACGAGGAACGGCCCGCCGCTCGGATCTGGGTTCGGGAAGGTCTCGACCGTGCAGCCGAGCGTCGTCAACGCGGGAGCCAGCACCTCGTCCAGGTATGCCGATACGGCAACCCGGCCGTCCGGACTGGTGCTCACCGTCGGATAGCTGACCATCCGGGCCAGTTCGGCGAAGAACGCGCCCGAGTCCACCTGGTCCCGGGCTTTCGCGAGCAATTCGGTCGGTGTCACGGGCGCTTCTCCCGAAGTCGGTGCCAGCAGTCCGGGCAGCGTAAGCTGCGCCGATACGTCCTGACCATTGCCGATTGGGCGGGTTGTCGTTCTCATTTCGGCAAACCAGACCGAAGGGCGCTGCGATGCACCTCCTGCCAGCCGGGCTGACTTACTTCCTCGAGGTCGCCCGCACCGGGTCGGTGACCGAGGCGGCGGCCGCGCTCACTGTCGCGCCGTCGGCGATCAGCAGGCAGATCGCGAAACTCGAAACGTCGATCGGCGTGCCGCTGTTCGTCCGGCATCCGCGCGGCATGCTGCCGACCGAAGCCGGGAGCTTGCTGCTCGATTACCTGCGCCGCACCGAAGCCGAGTCCGCGGCGCTGCTCGGCGAACTGCGTTCCGGCCGCGCCCGGCAGGCCCGGACGCTGACCGTGGCGTGTTCTGAAGGATTCGCCCGGCGCGTCGTGCCGCAGGCGATGGCGCAGTTCCGGGAGGACCATCCCGAAGTGGCGTTCCGCCTCGAAGTCGTCGGCCGCGAGGAGGCGACCCGCCGGGTGCTGGAGGGTTCGGCGGACGTCGCGGTGACCTACGCGACCGGTTTGCAGCGCGGCGTGCGGGTGGAAAGCGCGGTGGTGGTGCCGGTGTACGCGATCGTGCCGATCGGCCATCCGCTGGCCGGTCGCGACCGGCTGAGCGTGGCCGACCTGTGCGAGCACCCGATCGCGCTGCCCGTCCCCGGGCAAAGCCTGCGGGAGCTGCTGGACATCGCCCTGCGCATCGAGGACCGGACGGTGAACGGGGTCCTGGAGTGCGGCGAACTGGCCCCGCAGTACGAGTTCGTCCGGCGCGGCGGCGGCATCGCGCTGGTCGGCGGCCTCGGCGACCCGCACGAGGACGCGGCCGCGGAGGGCGTCGCGTACGTGCTCGTGGACAACCCGGTCTTCCGGAAGCGGGAGGCGCAGGTACAGACGATGGCCGGACGATCCCTGCCGCCGGCGCTGACCCGGTTCACCGCGGTGCTGACGACGCTCGTCCAGGCTCCGCCGCCGGGAAAACCGGGGGAAACGCCGTCCCGCTCTTGCTAGGTTCGGAGCCATGCTGTCGCTGAACGAAGTCTACGTCGGAGAACCCGCGGTGCTCGGTCTTCGACGGGACACGCCGGTCCTGAGCGCCATCCGCAAAACCCGGGTCGACGCACCGGAACTGGCGCTGTCCGAGCTCAACCTGAACGGCGACCGGCAAGCCGACCTCACCGTGCACGGCGGTCCGGACAAGGCCGTCTACGTCTACCCGGCCGAGCACTATCCGTCCTGGACCGGCGAGGGCTACGACGTCGCGCACGGCGATTTCGGCGAGAACCTTTCCGTGCGGGGCATGCTGGAGGACGAGACCCGGATCGGCGACGTCTGGGCGTGGGGCGACGCGATCGTGCAGGTCTCGCAACCGCGCAACCCGTGCTTCAAGCTGGCCATGCGCACCGGCCGCAAGGACGTCGTGCCCGCGATGATCAGCACCGGCCGGTGCGGCTGGTACCTGCGCGTGCTGCGGCCGGGCACGGTCCCGACCGCCGGGCCCCTCGACCTGATCGAACGGGCCGAGGAGCCGACCGTCAGCGAGGCGTTCCTCGCGTCCTCGGCGAACTACGCGCAGCAGGACGTCCGGGAGCTGGCCGAGCGGGTGCTGGCCAGCACCGCGCTGCCGAAGACCTATCTGGCGATGATTCAGTCCAAAGTGGACCGCACGCGGGAGCTACCTCCAGTCGACCTGCGGTGAGCGGTAGAAGTCGATTCCCTGCGCTTCCCAGCGCGGTGCTTGCTTGGCGATGCGCTGCCGGTAGCCGTCCCAGGCCCGGGCCGACTTAGGCGACCAGCCGATCTCCGCGATGCCGGGCAGGCGCGGGAAGGCCATGTACTCGATGTCGTCGCTGGTCCGGATGGTTTCCGTCCACAGTGGAGCTTCGACCCCGGCGACCGACTTCTCCCCGACGCCGGGAACGAGCGTCGCCGGGTCCCATTCGTACGCGTCGCGGACTTCGACCAGGCCAGCCCAATCCTGGCCCAGTTTCGTCGATTCCGTGTACTTCATGTCGAGATAGGCGTGATTGGCGGGAGACATGACGAACTTGTTCCCGCGTGCCGCGGCGGCGGCCACGTCCGCGTTCGGGCCGCCCTGGTCCCAGTACTGCGGCACGGCGGACGTCGGCAACGGCGTCTTCGCGATTTCGTGCCAGCCGGTGATCAGCTTGCCGTACTTGGCGACCATCGGGCTTACCTTCTCGTAGAAGGTTTTGTAGTCCGCGGCGGACGTCGAATGCGCTTCGTCGCCGCCGATGCCGAGGTATTTGCCGGGGGTGATCGCGGCGAGCTCGCGGATCACGTCTTCCACGAATCGGTACGTGGTGGGCGAATTGATGCACAGCGAGCTGTACCCGACCTCGATGTCCGTGCGCGGCGGGACTGCCTCGCCGTCGCAGTTCAGCTCCGCGTACACCGACTGCGCCGCGTTCGTGTGTCCGGGCATGTCGATTTCCGGCACGACCGTCAGGTGTCGGCTCGCGGCGTACGCGACGATGTCGCGGTACTGCTCCTGCGTGTAGTAGCCGCCCGGGTCGCCGTACGCCGCGGTTTTGCCGCCTTCGGTCGCCAGCCGCGGCCAGCTCTTGATTTCGATGCGCCAACCCTGGTCGTCGCTGAGATGCAAGTGCAGCGTGTTGACCTTGTACTGGACGATCTGGTCGATGTACTTCTTCACCTGCGCGGGCGTGAAGAAATGCCGCGCGACGTCGAGCATCGCGCCGCGGTGGGCGAAGCGCGGGTAGTCGAGCACGCTGCCGCCGGAGATCGTCCACGTGCGGTGCTGCACGGTCTTCGCCTCGATCGCCGACGGCAGCAGCTGCCGCAGCGACTGGACGCCCTCGAACAGTCCGGCGGCGGTGTTGGCGCGCAGCCGGACGTCGTTCTTCGTGACGTCGAGCTGGTATCCCTCGTCGCCGACGCGCGGGTCGGCGTGGCCGAGGTCGAGCGAGATCGCGGACAGCCCCGGGCTCGCCGGGACGACCGGCAGCGGGAATCCGGTCGCGGGCCGCAGCAAGCCGCGCAGGTACGCGGCGACGTCACCGGCGCCGCGCCCGGCTCGGATCACGGTCAGCGGCGTGAGCCGGAAGGTGTCCGCCTTCGCCACAGCGTGCACCGGCACCGGCACGAGATCGGTGACCTGCCGTTCGCCGGCCGCCGGACTCGCCGTGGCCGGCCCGGGCGCTCCCACCGCGGCGAGCCCGAGCACAGCCACCCCAAGCACGGCCCTGGACAGGGTCTTCCTCACGGCATACCTCCGGTCGCGTCGCGGAGAAGGCGGACCTCAAGAGGTATAGACCACTGCGGTGCCGCTGACAACGCCCGAAAGGGTCGGCCGGCGATGCGTGTCCCGTTCGCCGGGATGCTCAGGGCCGCAGGATCGCCCGCAGCGCGTCGAGCACCGACGGATCCTCGATCGTCGACGGAACCGCCTCGTCGCGGCCGTCCGCGATACCGCGCATCGTCTTGCGCAGGATCTTCCCCGAACGCGTCTTCGGGAGCGCGCTGACCACCGAGACGTCCCGGAACGCCGCCACCGGCCCGATGTCCCGGCGAACCAGCGCGACCAGCTCGTCCCGGAGCTGGTCCTCGGGCACGTCCACACCGGACTTCAGCACCACGAAACCACGCGGCACCTGCCCCTTCAGCTGGTCCGCGACCCCGATGACCGCACACTCCGCGACCGCTGGATGCGACGCCAGCACCGCCTCCATCGACCCGGTCGACAGCCGGTGCCCGGCCACGTTGATCACGTCGTCGGTGCGGCCCATGACGAAGAGGTAACCGTCCTCGTCGAGGTAGCCCGAGTCGCCGGTCAGGTAATAGCCGGGGTAGCGCGACAGGTACGCCTCGCGGTAGCGCTCGTCGTCGCCCCACAGCGTCGGCAGCGAACCCGGCGGCAGCGGCAGTTTCAGCGTGATCGCACCCTCGCGGCCAGCCGGAAGCTCCTCGCCCGCCTGGTCGAGAATGCGCACGTCCCAGCCGGGCACCGGCTTCGTCGCCGACCCGGGTTTGACCGGCATCGGTTCGAGACCGCGCGGATTGGCCGCGATCGGCCAGCCGGTTTCGGTCTGCCACCAGTGGTCGACGACCGGCGTGCCGAGGATGTCGTGCGCCCAGTGGTAGGTCTCCGGGTCGAGCCGCTCGCCCGCCATGAACAGGGTGCGGAACTGGGACAGGTCGTACTTTTTGAGCTCGTCCGCGTCCGGGTCCACCTTCTTCACCGCGCGCAACGCCGTCGGCGCGGTGAAGAGCGCCTGCACGCCGTGCTCGGAGATGACCCGCCAGAACGCGCCGGCGTCCGGAGTTCCGACGGGTTTCCCCTCGTACAGCACAGTTGTCGCGCCGATCAGCAGCGGCGCGTAGACGATGTACGAATGCCCGACGACCCAGCCGACGTCGGAGGCCGTCCACCACACGTCCCCGGCGTGGATGTCGTACAGCGCGCCCATCGACCACGCCAGCGCGACCGCGTGCCCGCCCGTGTCGCGGACCACGCCCTTCGGCCGCCCGGTCGTGCCGGACGTGTAGAGGATGTACAGCGGGTCGGTCGCCTTCACCGGAACCGGATCCGCCGGGTCGGCGTCGGCGACGAGGTCGGACCAGTCGAGGTCGGTGCCGGAAAGCTCCGCGCGTGCCTGCTCGCGCTGGAACACCACGACGTGCTCCGGCTGGTGTTCGGTGGTCTCGAGAGCGGCGTCGATGATCGGCTTGTACTCGACGATCCGCGTCGGCTCGATCCCGCACGACGCGGCGAGGATCAGCTTCGGCTTCGCGTCTTCGATCCGCGCGGCCAGCTCCTTCGGGGCGAACCCGCCGAACACCACGGAGTGCACCGCGCCGATCCGCGCGCAGGCGAGCATCGCGATGACGGCCTGCGGAATCATCGGCAGGTAGAGGATCACGCGATCACCGCGGGTGACGCCGAGCGACGCGAGCGCGCCGGCGAAGGTCGCGACCTCGTCCCGCAGCTCGGAGTAGGTGTAGCGGCGTTTGCGCCCGGTGACCGGCGAGTCCCAGATCAGCGCGTCCTGCGAGCCGCGGCCGCCGTCGGCGTGCCGGTCGAGCGCGTTGTAGGAGGTGTTCAGCTCGCCGTCGGGATACCAGCGGTAGAACGGCGCGGCGGACGAATCGAGCGCGCGGGTGGGCCGCTTGGTCCAGTCGATCGCCCGGGCGGCTTCGAGCCAGAAGTGCTCCGGGTCGTCCAGGCTGCGCCGATACGTCTCCGTGTACGCGCCCACGAGGTCTCCTTTGACGTCTGACGGCCGAATCTGCCCTCATGATGGCCTTTCCCGCGGCTGGTCGCAGGTCAGCGGGGCCGCACCTGCCCGACCTGCTCGGCGCGACGGCTTCCGGCAGGCTGGTGATCGAGGCGAGGCGCAGCAGGCGTACTGGTCGCCGGCAGGACGTGACCCTCCCCAGGCATCACCACGCGGGACTGTGTTCGTGCGGACGCGGAACGTAGCGCGGGGAGCGCCGCCGCACGGGCGAGTTGATCGAGTCGGGTGCGGCCAGCGGAGATCGTCGGCCCGGCAAGATCGATGCAGTGGATCACGTTCCCGGCGCGACCCGGCAACCCCGCGGAGGCCGCGTGCGTCCTAAGCTGGACCGTGGGGATCGGCCGCGCAGCGGCACATGGGCAACACTGACAGTGAGGGGAACCAGCCGGTGAGCGGAATCGCGAGCGCGCTGCTCTCGTTCGCGCACACCTTGTTCGGCCCGGGGTTCTGCCCGGGCGACTGGGTGTGGGCGACGACCACAGCG
Source organism: Amycolatopsis echigonensis (assembly GCF_014174495.1). Lineage (GTDB taxonomy): Bacteria > Actinomycetota > Actinomycetes > Mycobacteriales > Pseudonocardiaceae > Amycolatopsis > Amycolatopsis echigonensis. The sequence continues at coordinate 10,839 of NZ_JACJHR010000067.1, read as the reverse complement.
GGTGCGCTCGTCGCGCTCTTCCCGGCGGCCGGTGCGCTGATCGTGGCGATCGTGCGCAAGGGGACCGGCAACCGGTACGACACGACCACGCTCACCGTGTTCGGGCTCATCGGCGTGATCAGCGTGCTGGTGCTGCCGTGGCTGATGGCGTCGGGCATCTCGGAAACCTTCCGCGCGGCCAACGCGGGCCAGGCGAGCGGACTGTCCGGCGGGGCCTCGCTGAGCACGAACTACTGCTCGTTCATCGGCACGCAGAAGACCTACCTCGGCGGCGGGTCGAACGTCTTCGAGACGCTCTTCTACCCGCGCGGCCTCAAGCTCGCCTACGTGCTTTACCTGCTCGCCTTCACCGTGCTGCCGGTCGGTTCGCTGCTGTTCGTGATGCTGCAGGCACGCACCGCATTCCGCCGCGGGCCCAAGTGGCCGTCGCGGTTCTTCTGGATTCCCTTCGTGGTCATGGCGGTCGCGACCGCGGGCATGTCGGCCAACACCGCCGTGCACTTCTGGCTCGGATTCCTGCCGTTCAGCGTCCTGGGGCTGATCCCGGTCGCGCTGGTCGGCCCGCCTCCGTGGTCGGTGATCAACCGGCCGGAGCCGCGCCGCGACGAACCGCCCGCCGTGCCGCCGCCGTCGCGCCGGGAGCCGTTGCCGCCGCCTCCGCCGCCGCAGAACAAGCCGTACCCCGCCACTGCGCTCGCGTCCGCTCCGGAGCCGCCGCCCGCCGGGATGCTGGCCGCCGCGCCCGGCGCGATCCCGCCGCCGCCCGGTTCGCGCAACGCGGGAAGCAGCCGGTACCGGCGCGTCCGCCAGCTCGGGCACGGCGGGTTCGGCACGGTCTGGGAAGCCGTCGACACGCAGCTCAACCGCACCGTCGCGCTCAAGATCGCGCACGCGCCCGACCGCGACACCGAGGAGCGCATGCAGCGCGAGGCGCGGGCGCTGGCCGTGGTGAACCACCCCAACTGCGTTCGCGTGTACGACCTGGTCGAGGAGCCGGACGGGCTCGCGCTCGTGATGGAGTACCTGCAGGGCCGCCCGCTCGCCGAGGTGGTCGACGCACAGGGCCCGATCGACGACGTCGCCGCGGGCCGGCTGTGGTCGACGATGGCGGGCGCGCTGGTCGCCGCGCACGAGCGGGGCGTGCTGCACCGCGACGTGAAACCGTCCAACGTCATTCTCGACCCGGCGGGCATCGCGCACCTCATCGACTTCGGCATCGCCCGCAGCCAGGGCGATTCCAAGATGACCGCCACCGGGATGATGATCGGCACGCCCGATTTCGTCGCACCGGAACAGGCGATGGGCTCCCCGGCGAGCCCGGCGTCGGACGCCTGGCAGCTCGCCGCGACGGTCAGCTACGCGCTGTCCGGCCAGCCGCCGCGCGGCACCCGCGAGACGCCGATGGCCGCGCTGATGGCCGCGGCCCGGGCCGATCCGGTGACGCACCTGCCGCAGCGTTCGGTGCACGCGCGGATCCTGGCTGCGTCGCTCGATCCGGAGCCGCGCCGCCGTCCGACGCTGAACTCGGTGCGCCGCGAGGTCGACGGCTGGCTGAGCCGGTCGGGCAAGGCGCTGGACGGGCCGGTCACGCAGATCGTGCCGCGCCGCTCACCCCGCTGAGTCTCGTGAGTGGTGATCACGGTTCTCACCGGGATTGGCACTCACGAAGGCTTCACGGCGGAAAACTCCAGCCGCTTCCGCTCCGTCCCCACGCGCACCTGCTCGAACCCGGCCGCCGCCAACCGGCTGGGCAGGGTGTCCGCGTCGAGGACGTTCATCGTGTCCCCGAGGTGCAGCAGCCGGAATCCGAAGCTGAGCTGACTGTCCACGCCGCAGTAGGCGCCGCCGGGCCGCAGCACCCGGAACGCCTCGGCGAAGATCCGGTCCTGCAGGTCGTCGGTCGGCACGTGGTGCAGCATCGTGAAGCACACGACCGCGGAAAACCGGCCGTCCTCGAACGGCATTTCCGCGCCGCTGCCCTCGACGATGCCGGCCCGGTCGCCGTATTTCTCCCGCAGCAGCCGGGTCGACGCCGGGTCGATTTCCAGAGCGGTCACCCGAGGGAGAGCGTCGACCAGCACCCGCGTGGTCGCCCCGAAACCAGGCCCGATTTCGAGCACGTCGTCGCCCAGTTCGAACCGGGCGAGCCAGTCCGGCAGCACCTCGGCCACCGCGGCGGCCCACTTCTCCGAGCTGCAGAGCTTGCGGTGCATCAGGTTCATCGGCATGGCCTCGACGCTAGGGAGACGCCGCGCTGACTGGAAGACGATAGGCTGTCACGTCATGTCGCAGTACGGTCAAACCGGCGCGATGCTGCTCGGCGACCTCCCGATCGCGGCCGGAGCCTGGTTCCCCTGGCACGAACATCCGGCGCATCAGCTGGTGTGGGCCGCGAGCGGGGTCGCCGCGGTGATGGTCGGCGACGCGCAGTGGGTGCTGCCGTCCACGCGCGCGCTCTGGATCCCGGCCGGCGTCCGCCATCGCACCGGCGCGGCCGGGAACGTCGAACTGCGCGGTATCTACGCCGATCCGGAGCAGTGCCCGGTCGACTGGCCGTCCCCGCGAATCGTCCTTGTCCGGCCGCTGCTGCGGGAACTGCTCGAGCACCTGTCCGCGGACGGCATCAGCGACGACGCCCGCCGCCGCGCCGAAGCGGTCGCGTTCGACCTGCTGGAGCCGATGGACGTCGCGCCGATCGTGGTCCCCACACCCGCCGACCCCCGAGCCCGGGACGTCGCCGACGCGGTGCTCGCCGACCCCGCCGACTCGCGCGGCCTGGCCGAGCTGGGCCGGGACGTCGGCGCGAGCGAGCGGACGCTGGCCCGCGCGTTCGTCCGCGACTGCCGGATGACGTTCGGCACCTGGCGCACGCAAGCCCGGCTGCGCGCGGCGTTGCCGTTGCTGGCGCGAGGAACGCCGATGACGACCGTCGCGCACCGGGTCGGGTACGCGACGGCCAGCGCGTTCGTCGCCGCCTTCCGCCGGGCGGTCGGGGTGCCGCCGGGTGCCTACTTCAGCGCCACGACGGCAGCCACATTTCCGCCTGCCAATGGTCGTTCGTGATCGGGACGCCGTTGAGGATCGGCCACAGCCAGGCGAAGTTCGCGACCACCAGCCCGACGTAGAGCGACACGACGAGCAGACCGGTGCCCCGGCGCTCGAACCCGCGTTGGGCGCTGCCGAGGATCTGCCCGAGCGCGAGCACCAGGCCGAGCACCAGGAACGGGGCCATCGGCGTGGCGTAGAAGAAGTACATCTGCCGGTCGATGTTGGTGAACCAGGGGAGGTAGCCGGCGAAGTAGCCGGTGAGCACGGCGGCGTAGCGCCAGTCCGCGCGGAAGAACCAGCGCCACAGGCCCCAGCCGAGCATCGGGACGGCCAGCCACCACATCGCGGGCGTGCCGATCAGCATCGTCGCGCCGAGGCAGCGCGATTCGCCGCAGCCGGTGACGTTGCCGTCGTAGTAGTAGAGCATCGGGCGCAGGCCCATCGGCCACGTCCACGGCTTCGACTCCCACGGATGCGGATTGTCCTTGGGCGTCACCAGAGTTTCGTGGAAATGCAGCACGTTGGCCGTGTAGCTGCCGAGCGAGCGCAGCGCGGGCGGGATCCAGCCGAACATGCCCGGGTCGATGTTCTTGATCTCGGTGTAATGCCGGTCCGTCGCGGTCTCGCTGGCGAACCACGCCCAGTACGCCGCCAGGTACATCAGCACCGGCACGACGAGGATCGCCCACAGCGCGGGCGCGACGTCCCGCCGGATCGTGCCGACCCACGGCCGCTGCACGCCCGCCGCGCGCCGGGCCGCGACGTCGAAGAACACGGTGAGCAGGCCGAACGCCGCGATGTAGTACAGCGCCGACCATTTGACGCCGAAGGTCAGGCCGATCATCAGCCCGGCCGCGAACCGCCACCAGCGGAAGCCGAGCTTCGGTCCCCACGGCGACTCGTTGACCCAGCCCTCGCGCACCGCTACGGCCATCCGTTGCCGCACCTGGTCGCGGTCGCAGAGCACGCAGGCGAACGCGGCGAGCACGAAGAACGCGATGAAGATGTCGAGCATCCCCATCCGCGACTGCAGGTGCAGCACACCGTCGCAGATCACCAGCACGCCCGCGATGCCGCCGAGCAGCGTAGAGCGGGTCAGCCGGCGCGCGACGCGCACGGTGAGCAGCACGATCAGCGTGCCGGCCACCGCCGACATGAACCGCCAGCCCCAGCCGTTGTAGCCGAACAGCCACTCGCCCAGCGCGATGAAGTCCTTGGCCAGCGGCGGGTGCACGATCAGCTCGTACCCGGCGTTGTCCTCGTACCCGCCGTTGCGCAGCATCTGCGCGGCCTGGGGCACGTAGTGCTTCTCGTCGAAGACGGGACTGAGGTGGTCAGTGGGAAAGCCCAGATTCTGCATCCGGACGACGCCGCCGATCACGGTCAGCACGATCGTGACGATCCAGCCGCGCAGCCGGTCGGCGGGCATCGCCCGGCCGAGCAGGGTGGCTTCGCGGTCGGTCGGGGGACGGCGCGCGTCGACCGGGTCCGGCCGCACGCTCTCGTCGTCGGCACGGGTCAGCAGCGCGGTCACGGGGCCCGATAGTACGGCCTGATCCACCGGTGGCGTCTGGTTAGGCTGACTGCCATGACTTCTGCGTCCGGACGGCTCGTCCTCGCCGCCACCCCGCTGGGCGATCCCGGCGACGCGTCCGCCCGGCTGATCGAGGCGCTGGGCTCGGCGAATGTGATCGCGGCCGAGGACACGCGGCGCCTGCGCACCCTCGCCTCCGCGCTCGGCGTGTCGCCTTCCGGCCGGGTGGTGAGCTTCTACGAGGACGTCGAGACTGCCCGGCTGCCGAAGCTGCTGGAGGCGCTGCGCGACGGTGAGACCGTGCTGGTGGTGACCGATGCCGGGATGCCGAGTGTGTCCGATCCGGGCTTCCGGCTCGTGGCCGCGTGCGTCGAGGAGGCCCTGCCGGTCACCTGCCTTCCCGGCCCGTCGGCGGTGACGACGGCGCTCGCGCTGTCCGGGCTGCCGTGCGACCGGTTCTGCTTCGAGGGCTTCGCGCCGCGCAAGCCTGGCGAGCGGACGAAGTGGCTGGCGGAACTGGCTGCGGAGCGCCGGACGGTGGTGTTCTTCGAGTCGCCGCATCGGGTGGCTTCGCTGCTCTCGGACGCCGCTGCCGCGTTGGGCGAGTCGCGGCGGGCCGCGGTGTGCCGGGAGCTGACGAAGACGTACGAAGAGGTCAAACGCGGCACCCTTGCGGAGCTGGCGGAGTGGGCGGCGGACGGGGTGCGCGGCGAGATCACGGTGGTGCTGGAGGGCGCGACGCCTCGGCAGGTGGAGGTATCGGACCTGGTGCCGGAGGTGGCGGACCGGGTCGCCTCGGGGGAGCGGCTGAAAACGGTGGCGGCCGAGGTGGCCGGTGCGGCGGGGGTGTCCACAAAGGAGCTTTACGCGGCGGTGCTTGCGGCACGGAAGTGAGTCAGCTTCGGGGGTGTCTGCGGCCACGTGGTGTTCGCAGAGGACGGCCTGGAGCGAACACCCGTCTCTAGTAGGCACTCCCGCCGCGGAGAAGCATTTTCGCTGCCACCAAAGCCTTTTCCGCGTCGGGCTCTTCCCCGGTGATCGCGTCCGTGTAAATAAACGACTCGCCGACCCGCACCAGCAGGTACGCCAGATCCGTCACCGGCAGCGGCGACTCCAATCGGCCCGCTGCGAGCTCGTCCGACAGCAGCGCGGACACCTTCTCAATGGTGCGCGACTGCACCAAACTCGCCTTGGTCGTCAACAACCTCAGTGCGCGCTCCGGCTCCCGCCGCAAAAACGCGCGGAACGGCGGGGACGCGTTGACCGTGCGCACGAACGCCCCGATCGCTTCCGCGATGCCGTCCCCGCCGCGGCCCGCATAACTCACGTTATCCAGCACCGCCGCCGTTTCCGCCCACAGGATTTCGCTCAGGAGGTGGTCTCGGCTGCCGACCCAGCGGTGCAGGGTCGCGCGGCTGACGCCGAGGTCGCCGGCCAGGTCTCGCATGTCGACGCGGTCTCCGGCGAGGAACCGGGCGCGGGCAAGACGGAAGGCCGCGACGGCGTCGGGTCGCGAGGCGCGGGCGGACAGTGGCGTGTCGATGGGTGAGACGTTAGCAGAGAGTGTCGCAGGAATGAGACATGTGGCAGGATGTCTCACCGAGAGCGAGAGGAGCCGCGGAGATGCGTGCTGTGCAGGTGACCGAGTTCGGCGGTCCCGAGGTGCTGAAGCCGGTCGAGCTGCCCGATCCGGTGGCCGGGCCGGGGCAGGTGCTGATCGAGGTCGACCGCGTCGGGCTGAATTACGCGGACACGCATCAGGCGGAGAACTCGTATCTCGCCCCGAGCAAACTGCCGCTGGTGCCGGGCGGCGAGGTCGTCGGCCGCACGGCGGACGGCAAGCGGGTGGTCGCGCTGCTCAATGACGGCGGCGGTTACGCCGAGCGCGTCGCGGCCGACGAGGCCATGACGTTCCCGGTGCCGGACGGCGTCGACGATCTGAACGCGCTCTCGATGCTGGTCCAGGGCGCGACCGCGTGGATCATGCTGCGCAAGAACGCTCACCTCGAACCCGGCGAGTCCGTGGTCGTGCACGCCGCGGCGGGCGGGGTCGGGTCGATCGCGGTGCAGCTCGCGAACGCGTGGGGCGCGGGCCGGGTCATCGCGACCGCGAGCAGCGAGGAAAAGCGCGCGCTGGCGATCGAACTCGGCGCGGACGTCGCGGTCGATTCCCGCGCGGAGAACATGACCGAGGTGCTCCGGGAAGCCAACGACGGCAAGCGGGTCGACGTCGTCCTCGACATGGTCGGCGGCCCGACGACCGACCAGAGCATCGCCGCGCTCGCCCCGTTCGGCCGTCTGGTGTTCTACGGGATGGCCGGCCGGCGGTCGCCGAAGCCGATCGAGCTGCGCAATCTTCTCGGCCACAGCACGACCGTCGCCGGGATGTGGCTGCCGCATGTGTTCCGCCTGCCGGGCAACGTTTTCGGCACCGCGCTCAGCGAGCTGTTCGCGATGGTGCAGGACGGGAAGCTCCGCGCGATCGCGGGCGGCGAGTACGCCTTGGCGGACGCGCGGAAGGCACACGAGGCGCTGCGTTCCCGCGGCACGACGGGCAAGCTGCTGCTCGACCCGCGCCGATAACCCTCGTGAGTGTTGATCACGGTTCTCACCGTGATCAACACTCACGAGGGTTGGCCAGCAGTTCCTCCAACGGTGCCGCTTTGTGCAGGCATTCCTGCCATTCCGCGGCGCTGTCCGAATCCGCGGTGATCCCGCCGCCGACCCCGAGCGCGATCCGGTCCCCGGCGATCTCGAACGTCCGGATCGCCACGTTCAGCTCCAGCCCCGCCAGCGGCGACACCATCCCGACCGCGCCGGTGTACACGCCGCGCGCGGCCGGTTCCAGTTCGGCGATCAGTTCCAGAGCCCGGATTTTCGGCGCGCCGGTGACGGAACCCGGAGGGAATGTCGCCGCCAGGAGCTCGGCGTCGGTCACGCCGTCCGCCAGCACACCCTCCACAGTGGACGCCAGATGCCATACCCCCGGAGCCGGACGCACCGCGAGCAGTTCCGGCACCACGACGCTGCCGACCTCGCACACCCGGCCCAGGTCGTTGCGCACCAGGTCGGTGATCATCACGTTCTCCGCGACGTCCTTCGCCGACTGCCGCAACCGCAGCGCGTTGCCGTCGTCCGCCGGACCGCGGCGGGGCAGCGTGCCCTTGATCGGCGACGACCGCACGCGGCGGCCGTGGCGTTCCACAAACAGTTCCGGCGACAGCGAAACCACCGAACCCCATTCACCGGTGACGTAAGCCGCCCGTCGCGGAGCCAGCCGTCGCACTCCTTCCGCGAACAGCGCGGCGGGCGATCCCTCGAACGTCCCGGTGAACCGCGAGCAGATGTTCGCCTGGAACAGTTCGCCCGCTTCAATCTCGTGGACGCACGCCTTCACCGCCAGCTCGTGCCCAGACGGCCGGTCCAACGCACTAGCGGACCACGCGAACTCCGCCGAACCAGCCAGCGCCCGCTCAATCACGGCAAGCTGCGCGTCGGCGTCCCCTTCGAGCGACTCGAACCAGCACCCGCCCGCCGCGTCCCAGCGCAGCACGTGATCCGCCCAGCCCCAGGCCGACGCGGGAACCCCGGTCGAACGTCCGGACGGATCCGCCGGGTCGTAAGCCAGAAAACCGAACCACCCACCGCCGATGCGCTCGGAAGGACCCGACACCGAAAAATCCGACGGGAACGGACGGGGAGTCACCGCCACGAACGGTGCCACCACCGCCCGCGACCCGAACCAGTCCCCGCACACCGCGGCGGGCTCGGGCAGACCGTGCGCCCGCGCGTACGCGGACAGCAGAACAAGCGCCCGCGAAGGCGTCAGGTCGGTCCGCAGCCGCTGGAAACGCATCGCGCCATTGTGCCGGAAACCGGCGATGACCAGCGGAAAAGGTGATCAGAGCAGCACATCGGACAGCGCGAACGGATAGACCACCGCGTCCTGGGCGACCGGACCGCAGACACCCGGCACTCCTGACGTGAAGGCGTGCTGGTGCAGCCCGAGCCGCGAATGGAACCAGCCGGGCCGCCCGGGAATGCCGTTGTGCCGCACGAGCCACAGCACGACGTCGGAATCGGCCCAGCGGTCCGGGTGCAGGCGATGCGCCCAGCAGTCGTGCCCGGCGTACACGAGCACCCGGCGGATCCGCGCGGCGTGCCGCACGTGCTTGATCCACGCCTTCACGAACCGGTCGTCGACGCTCTGCGCGTCCACCTCGAGCGCGGGGGCGAGCGACCCGGGCGCGAACGCGCCGAGCCTGCTTGCCGTCCGGACGAAATGGTCGGCCTGGTCGTGCACCGCGCCAGGCCGTGCGTAATGCCGGGCCCCGGTGTGGATGCCCGCGTGCTGAGCCGCGGCCAGCGTCCGCTCCGCGCCCGGATCGCTCCAATTGACGTTTTCGCTGATCGTGACCGAGGCGAACCGCACGTCGGCGCCGCGCACCGCCGCCCAATCGAGCACCTGCTCGCGATGAGTGAGCGTGAGTCCGCGCCCGCTCTCCGGTTCCGCCACCTAGCACCCCTGACCAGCCCCACGACGGGTGAAAGGCCACCCTACGTCCGCGGTTCCGGAGCGGGGTGACCTTTCCCGGCGTGTCGATAGGGATTGATCAGGCGTTTTCCCGCTGGAAGGTGCGCGTTCCCCACCACACGGCCAAAACGGCCATGACCAGCACGACCACGCTGCCGGTGAACAGCGCGCCCATCGAGAAGTCGCCGCGGAAGCTGTTGCGCTCCACGTCGACCACGTGCCGGAACGGGTTGATCTGCGAGATCGTGTACAGCCACTTCGGGGCCAGCCCGGACGTGATCGGGATGAGGATGCCGGACAGCAGCAGCAACGGCATCAGCACCGCGTTGAGCAGCGCCGGGAACGCCTCCTCGCTCTTGAGCGTGAGCGCCAGCGCGTAGGAGCAGGACGCCAGCGTGAGCGCGAGCAGGAACACGATCAGCAGGCTCAGCAACACGCCGGCGAACGGTGCGTTCAGATCGAACACCAGGTAGGCGAGCAGGATGATCAGCACCGCCTGCACGGCCGCCTGCAACGCGTTCGCCAGCACCTTCCCGAGCAGCAGCGCGGACCGGTGCACCGGGGTGACGCGCAGCCGTTCGACCACGCCGGACCGGAACTCGGCCAGCAGCCCGAAGCCCACGAACGAACTGCCGAACAGCGCCAGCTGCGCGATCAGCGCGGGCGTGAGCACCATCCAGCCGTCGACCTCGGACATCCCCTGCGCCCCGAGCGACTTCACCAGCAGCGGGCCGAAGAAGAACAAATACAGCAGCGGCTGGGCGAGGCCGATCAGCAGCCAGGCCGGGTTCCGCAGGGCGCCCAACATGTCGCGGCGGAAGATCAGCCAGGTGTCATGCCACACCGGACACCTCCGGTTCCGCCGGCGCGGGCTGCTCGGCTTCGCGCAGCGACCGGCCGGTGAGAGTAAGGAATACGTCGTCCAAGGTCGGCCTCGTGACCTGCATCGAGCTGGTCGGGATCTCCTTGGCGTCGAGCGCGCGCAGCAGCTCCGGCATCGCGGTGTCGCCGCGCGGCACCCGGAACCGGATCGACCCCTCGCGCACGGTGAACTCGTGCGCGCCGGGCAGCTGCCGGGCCAGGTCCGCGGCGGCTTCGGCGGAGCGCGGATCCACCTCGATCGCCACGCCGTCGCCGGAGACTTGCTCCTTCAGCGCGTCCGGATGGCCCTCGGCGACGATCCGGCCGTCGTCGATCACGATCAGCCGGTCGGCCAGCGCGTCCGCCTCGTCGAGATAGTGGGTGGTCAGGAAGATCGTGACGCCCTGTTCCGCGCGCAACCGCCGGATGTGCTCCCACAGGTTCGCCCGGCTCTGCGGGTCGAGCCCGGTGGACGGCTCGTCCAGGAACACCAGTCCCGGCGAATGGATCAGCCCCAGCGCGATGTCGAGCCTGCGCCGCTGACCCCCGGACAGCGTCTTCGTGGCCCGCTGGCCGAGGCCGGTCAGGTCGAGCTGCTCGGTGAGCACCTTGGCGCGCGCGATCGCGTCGGCCTTGCTCATCCGGTACAGCCTGCCCTGCAGCTCCAGTTCCTCGTCCACGCGCACTTCGGGCGCGGTGCCGCCGCCCTGCGCGACGTACCCGATGTTGCGGCGCACCCCCGCCGCGTCGGTGAGCAGGTCGTGCCCGCCGACGGTCGCCGTGCCCGCGGTCGGTTTCAGCAAGGTGGTGAGCATGCGCGGCTCTGTACAAAAGTCGCGAGAACACGGCGGTGCCCTCGACA
>NZ_JACJHR010000066.1 GCF_014174495.1 Amycolatopsis echigonensis | reverse complement strand
GTCGCGCAGCTCGGCGTCAGCGGCCAGTTTCGCGACCTTGGGGCGTTTCGCGCGCTGCTCCGCGGCGTGCTGGGCGCTGCTGGCCCGGTAACCCGAGGACCCGGTGTTGCGGGACAGTTCCCGCGACACCGTCGACGCCGGCCGCCCGAGCGCCCGCCCGATCGCGCGGACGCCGTGGCCCGCCGCCCGCAAACAGGCGATCTCTTCCCGCTCGGCCAGGCTCAACCGCACCGGCCCCGCCCGACGGGGCGCATTCCCGATCACCCCGCCAGCCGGGCGGAACAACCGCACCCCGGTGTTCGGGCTCAGCCCCGCCGCGCGGGCCGCCGGCTTCGCCGCCAGCCCGCGCCGCACCTGCTCCCAGAACACCACCCGCACCGACCGCGGCAACCACCGGTACTTCCGCACCCTCGCCATCACAACCCGCCCCCTCAACCAGACGGCGTTGCAACCACCCCATGACCCCAAGGTCCCCTCACGGACTCCCACGGCACCAACCCGGCTCAGCGCACCGTCACCGGCACCGAACGGGTCACCCCGTTCACCGTCACCGAGATCTCCGCCGTTCCCGGGCGCAGGCCCCGCACCGTCCCGGTGGCCGGGTCGAGCGACACCACATCCCAGGGCGCGGGCGGCCAGCCGCCGATGTGCACCCCGCGACCGCCCCAAGCGGCGCTCACCGGGTACGCCACCGGGATCGATCGGCCTTCCTGGGTCATCGCAGCGGTCACCTTTCCGGTCCCGCCCCGCGAAAGAGTGCCCGGGCCGGTCACCGTCAGCGCGTCGACGTTCGGGCGCGTCTCGAACTGGACCGGCTGGCCGCGGTCCGACGGGTCGACCCGCACCAGCGTCCAGCCGACGAAACCGCCGTCGCCGGGGGCCGCGGCGGGGGTCTTGCCCGAGTTGCCGTTCACCAGGTACGGCACGCCGTCCGTGCGCGACAGCCCGAACACCCCGGCGTGCGACGCCAGCGAAGCAGCCGGTTTCCCGGACTTCTCCTCGAAACCGGTCAGCCACGTCTGCAGCAACGCGGCCTCCTTCCGGTCGCCCAACTGGGAATTGCCGGTCGGGCTCGGGTCCTTCACCGGATGGTGCATCGCGACGACCACACCGCGCACCGAGCGGTCCTGCGCAGCGTTGTCGAGCGCCTCGCGCAGCATGCGGACCTGGTCGAATCCGCCAGCGCGCAGCGAACCCCGCGAGGAATCCATCAGGATCAACCGCACGCCGTGGACGTCGACCACGCGGTGCGCTTCCCCGAACGCGGCCTGAAAATTGTTCAGGCCGTTGCCGCCCTCCGCTTCGTGGTTGCCGGGGACGTAGTACCAGGGGACGCGGCCGTCCAGCTCTTCGGTGATGATCTTGCGGGCCAGGACGAAGTCCGGCGCGGTGCCGCGGTCCACGAAGTCGCCGTTGATCACGACGAGGTCCGGTTTCGCGGCCACCGCTTCGCGCAGGGCTCGACGGGCCTGGCCGACCAGCGGGCCGTCCGGAGCATCCGCGGTGAACTGCGCGTCGCTGACGACCGCGATCTTCAGGCCGCCGTTGCCGAGCGTGCCGTTGGTGACCAGCGCCGGGTCCGGCACGGCCGGATCGTGCGGCACGGAGGTGGTCGGCGCGACCTCGAAGGTGAGGTCGTTGAAAACCAGCCTGCCCTCGTACTGCTTGGCGGGCGCGGTTTCCACGGCATAGAACCGGGTGAGCCGTTGTCCGTCCGGCAGTCCGGCGGGCACCGCGGCGGTCACGTATCGCCAGCCGGTCCAGGTGACGCTCAGCGAAAGGTCCACAATGGACGCCGTATTGGCACCGTCGCGAAGTTCCGCGCGGATCCAGGCTCCCTTGCCGTCGCCGTTGATCCACATGCCGATCTTCTGCGTGCCGCCCGGCACCGCGATCGGGTTGGCGGCGTTGACATACGCGGCGCGGGTGGCGGTGGTGCCGGTGAGCCGGTAGTCGAGCGCCAGACCCTTGCCGCCGTTGCGTCCGTCCGCCGACGACAGCGCCGCGCCGACGACCGCCGGATACACCGTCGCGGACCAGCCTTCCGGACCGGCCAGCGGTGCCGCGACCCGGGCTTCAGTGCCCACCGAGGCCGCCAAGTGCATGGTCTGTCCGCCCGCGTGCACGGTGATCGCGGTGGCCCCGGACGCGGTCTTCGCGGCGACCGCGAAACCCTTGCCCGACGGCTCGATCTTCACCACGGCGGGGTCGTATTCCAGCTTCACGTCCGACGGTTCGATCCAAGTGCCGTAACCGTCCGCGTCGTAGCCGTAGACCTGGAACTCGCCGCGCGCGTCGGCACCGGACAGCGCGACCTGCTTCGTGCTCGCGCCGAGGCGGACCGGTTTCCCCAGCACGGTCAGCTTCGTGCTGCCCTTCACCAAGTTCTGGTGCGCGGTGACGGTCACGTCGGCGCGCGCGTCCGGGTGCAGGAAGTCGGGCTGCGCGGTGAAGACATTCTTCGTGACAGTGCCGCGGACCGGGTTCGACGTGGTCCAGAACGGCTTCGACGCTACTGCGGCACCGGTCTCGTCGTGTCCGTTCGGCACGAGCGCGCGGCTCAGGCCGGACAGGACGCGAGTCGAGTTGTCGCCCTCCTGCGCGGGGGCGGGCACGAAGCCGGTCAGCCGTCCGCTGCCGGGCACGGTCGCGACGCCGATGCCGTTGGGCACCAAGCGTTCTCCGCCGTCCGAAGGCGAGTTGCGCACCGACGGCGCGGCTTCTCCTTCGCCACGCGCGAGCAGCGTCGAGGAGCCGCCGCCGTCGAGGTTGATCGCGTCGTCGGCACCGAGCCGCTTCAGCTGCCGGGCCATTTCGAGTTCGGTCATCCCGCGGCTGTCGGCCTGGCGGCCATCGACCGTGACGAGCCACATCCGCTTGCCGTCAGCGGAAAAGCCGACGCCGGTGCGCGGCGCGAGGGTGACGTCGTCGAGTTGCTGGAGCTGCCCGTCCTTCAGCAGCGTCTTGTTCCCGCCGACCGCGACCGCGATCTTGCCCGCGTCGGTTCGCGGCGCGTACGAGACTCCAACGCGGTCACCGACGTGCAGCGCCGACAGCGCGTCCGCACCAGCTTCACGGCCGAGGAGCAGCGTGCTGCCAGCCGGAATCGGGCCGTCCGCCGGCTGCGGGCGCACCTGCGTCACGACGCCGTCGCGGATCTCGACCTCGGCGACGCGTTGCGCGCCGGCCACGGACGTCGCGCGCGCCGAAGCGCCCCAGAGCGGTGTGTACACGCCGAGTGCGTCCTTCGCGAGCACCGGGCTGTTGAAATTCGTGGCGGGGACAGCGCGGCCGTCCGGCAGCGTGACCGACGCTTCGAGGAAGATGTCGGCGAGCTTCGCGCGGCCCTGCTCGGTGATCGCCGCGGTGGTGTTGTGGCCGGACGCGGGTGCGTTGTGCAGCTCGCCCTTGTCGATGCCGACACCGAGCGGCGCGCCGGAGGCATTGATGTCGAAGAAATCGCCGTTGACGCCCGCGACCGCACCGGCGCGAGCGACCTGCTGAGACAGCGGGGTGCGCGCGGAAACGGTGCCCGGGCTGAGGTAAGTCGGCTTCAGGACCTTGCTGGTGAGGTCGACGCTCAGCGCGTCGCCGCGGATCCAGCCCTTCGGGTCGAAGCGGTCGAATTGAGTGAGGTTGAGACCAGGTGCCACCGCGTTGGTGGCGCTGCTGGTCTCGAGACCGTCGTCGGCGGCGGGCGCCGCGGCGACGGCTGGAGCTTCCCTGGCCGAGGAGAAAGCGGAGGCGGTCTCGACCGGTGGCGAGCCGAGCGGAGCGGAGAGCGGGTCGGCCTGCGCCGGTGTGGCCAGCGACAGCGCGAGCAGGACGCTGAGCAGCACGGATCTTGATCTTTTCACCAGATACCCCCCGATCGCGAAAATGGCTCAGACCAGCCAAATCCATCGGCGCGACCGCCGGAAGTCCCCGCGGTGAACGGGACCTGAATGGCGCAGGATTATCCGCTCAGGGAGTCATACGAGCGGCGAGGAACCCCTTCGCGACGGCCGCGTCGCCAGCGATCTCGGGCTGCGTGTCGGTGCGATTCCACAGCAGCACCAGCAAATCCCGCGCGGGCGCCGCGACGGTGGCCACCGCTTCGCCCTCGCCCAGCTCGGGCGGTTCGCCGGGAACGACGGTCCACGCGTGCCCGGTGTCGGTGGTGCGCAAGGTGATCGGCGCGGCCAGCGGAACCTCGTGTTTCCAGCGCGCGACGCGCGGCAGCATCGTGCCGAGCACCTCGTGGACGCCGTCGGCGGCGATCAGCGGATCAAGCTGCGCCGTCCGGCCGCGCGCGCCGAACAGATCGACCAGATGGACGGCAGTTTCGTGCACCTGGCGACGGAACCAGAACGCCTTCGTCTTCGGCGCGGCGCCGAATACCCAGCACGAGTCGGCGGGATCGGCCGCTTCGAGCTCGTCCAGGAGTTCGGCGGCGCTCTCGCCGTACCAGGACGCGAGGTCGCCGCCCGGCGAAACGTCGAATTCCTGCTTGCTCAGCTCGCCGGTGCGGACGATCCCGGCGGCCCATCGGTGCACGTTGCCCAGATGCGTGACGAGGTCGCGCTTGGTCCAGTCGCCGCAGTACGGGACCGGATTGCCGAGGTCGCCCGGGGCTTCCGCGGCGAAGGCCCCAGTGAGCGTGCGGAGGTGCGGCAGGTAGTCGCGCGGCGGCAGCGGCAGAGCAGTCACCGGTGGAGGTTAACCGATGCGCTGGGTTCCGAGCACCGACAATAACCGCAGTGCTTCCTCGCCCGGCGAGCCCGGCGCGGCGGTGTACAGCACGACCTCCTGGTCCCGGTCGGAAATGCCGAGCACATCGCAATCCACGCACACGGTCCCGACGACCGGATGCTCGAACGTCTTGCTGAACGTCGATGCGGCCACCACGTCGTGCGACGCCCACAGCGCGGCGAACCGCTCGCTCCCCGCGAGCAAATCCGCGACGAGAGTGCGCACCTCGGGGTCGTCCGGGTACTTCGCCGCGGTCACCCGCAGCCGGTTGGCCATCGCGCGGGCGAACGCCTCGGCTTCCACCAAGCCGTACAAACGGTCACGGCCGCGCGGGAGGAAGACCCGGCGCGGCAAGCTGCGCTCCTCGCGGGACAGAGCGGAGAAATCCTCCAGCAGCGCGGCGGCGAGCGGATTCCAGGCGAGCACCTCGTACGTCGCGGAGAGCACGATCCCGGCCGTCTGCGGCAACCGGTCCAGCAGGTCGAGAATGGTTTGCCGGACCTCCCGGGACGGGCCCCGCGCGGGCCTCGGCGCGCCGGCGAGTTCGTGGAGGTGGTCGCCTTCGACGTCCGAGAGCCGCAGCGCGCGGGTCAGCCCGGCCAGCACCTCGTTCGACGGGTTCGGGCCGCGGGCCTGTTCGAGCCGCGTGTAGTACTCGACCGAGATGAACGCCAGCCGCGCGACTTCCTCGCGCCGCAGCCCGGGCGTGCGCCGCCGCCTGCCCGCGGGAAGGCCGACATCCTCCGGGGCGATGCGTTCGCGCCTGCTGCGCAGGAAACCCGCCAGTTCCGTTCGGTCCACCCGTCCAGTCTGCGCAGTCCGGGCGGGCTCAGCCAGGTACCCCCGATGCCTGGCTGCCGTCTCGTCGTCGAACGACCATCGAAGTCATGACCGAAACACGAACGAACAGCCTGCTCGACGGCAAGATCGCCTTCATCAGCGGCGCCGGGCGAGGGATCGGCGCGGCAGCGGCCCGGTTGTTCGCCGAGGAGGGCGCGAAGGTCGTCCTGGACGCGCGGACCGAAACGCAGTTGAAGACGGTGGCCGAACAAGTGCGCGCGAAGGGCGGCGTCGCGGATTACGTCCGGTGCGATCTCGCCGACCCGGCAAGCGTTCAGGCCGCGATCGACCGGGTGCTGGAGCTGCACGGCCGCCTCGACCTCGCGTTCAACAACGGCGCGACCGGCACGCCGCCGAGCCCGCTGGACGAGGTGCCGCTGGCCGACTTCGACCGCCTGTACCAGGTGAATCTGCGCGGACCGTGGCTGGCGATGGCCGCCGAGGTAAGGGCGATGCGGGCTGGTGGAGGCGGGGCCATCGTGAACACGTCCAGCATCGGCAGCTTCGGCGCGAACCCCGCGCTGCCCGTTTACGGCGCCGCGAAACGCGCGTTGAACAGCCTGACCGAATCGGCGGCGGTCGCTTACGGGCCGGAGGGGATCCGGGTGAACGCGATCGCGCCCGGCACGACGATGACCGAGATGATCCGGCGGTGGGAGGCGGAATCGCCGGGACTGCTCGACCGGCTCGCGGAGACCACTCCCCTCGGCCGCGCGGCCGATCCCGCCGAAATCGCCGAAGCCGCGGCGTGGCTGCTGAGCGACCGGGCTTCCTACGTGACCGGCGCCGTCCTGCGCGTCGACGGCGGCGCCCGGGTCTAGGAAACGCGAACGCCGGGCGGGGACCGAAGTCCCTGCCCGGCGTTCGGGAGGCTCAGTGCCGGACCAGCCGGATCAGCCCGATCACAGGTCCGGGAACCACAGCTTCAGCTCGCGCTCGGCCGACTCCGGCGAGTCCGAACCGTGCACCAGGTTGTACTGGGTCTCTAGCGCGAAGTCGCCCCGCAGAGTGCCCGGGGTGGCCTTCTCGACCGGATCGGTGCCGCCGGCCAGCTGGCGGAACGCGGCGATCGCGCGCGGGCCCTCGACGGCCATCGCGACGAGCGGGCCGGACGTGATGAACTCCAGCAGGTCGCCGAAGAACGGGCGCTCCTTGTGCTCCGCGTAGTGCTCCTCGGCGACGGAGCGCTCGACGGTGCGCAGTTCCAGCGCGGCCAGCTTCAGGCCCTTGCGCTCGATGCGCGAGACGACCTCGCCGACGAGGCCGCGCGCGACGCCATCGGGCTTGACGAGGACCAGCGTGCGTTCAGTCACGACGGTATTTCTCCTTGTGCGGATTCGTGTTAATCGGCGCTGAGCCTATCCGACGCGTCGGCCGGGCCGGTCAGGGCCGCTGCGGCTGCAGCGTCTTCGACCACAGCGAGGCCCCTGTCGCGTCGCGGAGGTCGACCGTCAGCGCCCCGCTCGCACCGTCCACATTCACCTCGCCGAAGTGCTGGAACCCTTGCGCCGGCGAGGAATTCTGCGTCTGCGGAGCGTGCACGAACACCGCTTCCGGGCCGAACGTCGGGTCGAGTTTGTTCGGGCCGAAGGCGCCGGCGTTGAGCGGTCCGGAGACGAATTCCCAGAACGGGTCGAAGTCCTGGAACGCGGCGCGCTCCGGCGAGTAATGGTGCGCGGCGGTGTAATGCACGTCGGCGGTCAGCCACACGACATTGCGCACGCGGTGCCGCGAGATCTGCCGCAGCACCCAGGCGAGCTCGGTCTCGCGGCCGCCGGGCGCGCCGGGCAGGCCGTTGGCGACCGCCTCGATGTCCTTGCCGTCCGGCACGACGAGGCCGATCGGCATGTCCGCCTGGACGATCTTCCAGGTCGCGGTGCTGCGCCGGAGCGCGTCGGCCAGCCAGCGGGCCTGCGCCTCGCCGAGGATGTGGCCGGGTTTGGTCTGGTCCGAGGTGTTGGCGTCGCGGTAGGTGCGCATGTCGAGCACGAACACCTCGACCCGGCTGCCGTAGCGGAAATTCCGGTAGACCCGGCCGTCGACGGCCTGGAGGCGGTCGATCGGATGCCATTCGTGGAACGCCTGGAACGCGCGCTGCGCGAGGACGTCGGCACGTTTTTCGGTGTATTCGGGACGGTCGTTGAGGATTTCGCCGGGGTACCAGTTGTTGACGACCTCGTGGTCGTCCCACTGGACATAGGCGGGAACCTCCGCGGCGAAACGGCGGAAGTGGGTGTCGAGCCGGTTGTAGGCGTGCTGGCCGCGGTATTCGTCGAGGGTTTCGGCGACCTTCGACTTCTCCGGCGTCACGATGTTGTGCCAGGTGCCCGCGCCGCCAGGGAGCGTGACAGTTTCGGTGAGCGGGCCGTCGGCGTACACGGTGTCGCCGCTGTGCAGGAAGAGGTCCGGGCGGCGGTCGGCCATCGCGGAGAAGATCGTCATGCCGCCGAGCGCCGGGTTGATGCCGTAGTTCTGGCCGACGACATCACCGCTCCACACGATCCGCGTGTTCGCGCGGCCGACCGGCGCGGTGGCGAAACGGCCGGCGACCGGTTCACTCGCGCTGCGGCCGTCGAGGTCCACCGCGGTGACGCGGTAGTGGTACTCGGTGCCCGGGGCCAGTCCGGCGACGCGCACCTTGCCCGTGCCGCCGGTGTCGGGCGTGACGAAGGGGCCGGGCACCCGCCGCGCGTGCCGGAACGACGGGTCGCGCGCGATCTCGACCATCAGCCGCGCGGGGCGGTCGGCTCGCGACCACACGATGCCGGAGCCGGCGGTCACGTCCCCGGACGCGACGCCGTGGGTGAGCACCGGACGGTCGCGGCGGACGAGCGGGGCGGCCGAGGCGGTGCCGGGCAGCAGCACGCCCGCCTGCCGCGGCGAGCGCGGGGACGGCGATTCCGGCTTTGAGGACGGAGCGCCGCGATGGGGTCGTTTCGGTCATGACGGTCGTTCTATCCGGCAACCACGGCCAAGCGGCCAATTCGGGCTGACCGCCGGGTGAACGGCTCACTCGGCAGGAGGAAGTTCACAACCAGTCGTTACGCTCGGTGTGCTTCCCGAACCATCTCGTGCTCGCACGAGGCCGCCTCCGAAGACAGCGGACGCTTCACGAATCCGTGCCGCCGGTACAAGACCAGCGCCTGCTCGTTGCCGCCCGCGACGCGCAACATCAGCTCACCGGCCCCGCGTCCTTCGCTCCAGCGCACGACGGCCCGGACGAGCGCGTCCCCGACTCCCCTGCCGCGGGCCGAGGGAGCGACCCACATCGACAGCAGCTCGGCTTTGTCGCCGCGTTCGGAAAGGTGCCCGCTGACCATCCCCGCCGGAACGCCGTCGAGGTCGGCCAGGGCGTTGAACGACACGTCCCGCAGCCGGGCCCGCCAGCGCGGTTCGGCATCATTTTCGCCTTGCCAGTCCGCGAGCTTCGCACTGAACGCCGCCGGATCCTCGCGCAGCGCCGCCAGCCGGAGGTCGCGCCACTCCGCCCAGTTCTCCGCGCTCAGCTCCCGCACCACGATCACACTTGCACCGTCGCCGTGGCGGCCCGGCCGTTACATCGGAATAGGGTGAAACCATGCGGATCGACCGGCTCGACCACCTCGTCCTCACCGTCGCCGACCTCGGCGCGACGGTCGATTTCTACACCCGCGTCCTCGGCATGGCCGAGGTGACGTTCGGGGCCGGGCGCAAGGCGCTGGCGTTCGGCTCCAGCAAGATCAACCTGCACGAGGCCGGGCACGAGTTCGAACCCAAGGCGGACCGGCCGACGCCGGGCAGCGCGGACCTGTGCCTGATCACGGCCGATTCGCTCGAGCAGGTCGTCGACGATCTGGCCGCGCACGGAGTGCCGATCGAGGAGGGCCCGGTCGACCGCACCGGCGCGACCGGGCCGATCCGCAGCGTGTACTTCCGCGACCCGGACCGGAACCTGATCGAGGTCAGCGTCTACCGCTGAGCCGGTACGGCCGCGGGCTCAAGCCTGGGGCTGCTGCTGGCTCGGCAACGTGCCCGCGGCCATCCGGCGCGCGACGTCGCGGCGCAGCCACAGGAACCACAGGAACGCGGCCAGGAAGATGATGCCGATGATCGCGATCGCCGGCTGCGTGACGCCGACCCCGATGATCGCCAGCTGCAGCAGCAGGATCACCGGCACCGCCCAGACGTGCTTCAGCAGACCGCACAGCACGATCAGCACCACGGCCAGCGCGATGACCGTCCAGCCGGTGAAGCTGGTGATGCCGCCGCCGAGTTTCGCGACGACGGGCAGCGCCAGCGCGACGGTGATCGCCTCCATGATCAGCGTTCCGGCCAGCACGCCGCGGAAGCCCTTCATCGGGTCCTTCGCGGGCGGCTTGACCGGCGTCTCGGGGTTCTCGCTCATGCGGGCTCCTTCCCGAACAGCGTGCGCGCGTCGCCCGCGGTGACCACTGAACCGGTCACCAGGACTCCGCCGCCCGCGAGCGGTTCCTCCGGGTCGTCGGTCTGCTCCACGAGGCCGATCGCGGTCTCGATCGCGGTCTCCAGGTCCGGTTCGGCGAGCACGCGGTCCTCGCCGAAGATCGACGCGGCCAGCTCGGCCAGGTCCTCGACCGGCAGCGACCGCGGCGACGAACTCCGCGTGACCACGATGTCGGACACGACCGGCTCCAGCGCGTCCAGGATGCCGCGCGCGTCCTTGTCGCCCAGCACGCCGACGACCGCGACGAGCCGGCGGAAGTTGAACTCGTCGGCGATCGTCGCGGCGAGCGCCCGCGCGCCCATCGGGTTGTGCGCGGCGTCGACCAGCACCGCCGGGGCGGCCCGCACGTGTTCGAGCCTGCCCGGGTTCTCAACCTCGGCGAACCCCTCGCGCACCGCCTCGACCACGAGCTGTTTGTCTTTGCCCGCCCCGAAAAACGCCTCGACCGCGGCCAGCGCGAGCGCCGCGTTCGCCGCCTGGTGCGCGCCGTGCAGCGGCAGGAAAATCTCGTCGTAGACGCCGCCGAGGCCCTGGAGCTTCAGCATTTGGCCGCCGACCGCGACCTCGCGTTCGAGCACGCCGAACTCGCTGCCCGCCCGCGCCACCGCGGCGTCGACCTCGACCGTGCGCTTCAGCAGGACGTTCAGCACCTCGGGGTCCTGCTCGCCGATCACCGCGACCGATCCGGGCTTGATGATCCCGGCTTTCTCCCCGGCCGCGTCGACCGCCGTCGGGCCGAGGTATTCGGTGTGATCCAGCCCGATCGGCGTGATGACCGCGACCTGGGCGTCGGCCACGTTGGTCGCGTCCCACGCGCCGCCCATGCCCGCCTCGAGCACCGCGGCCTCGACCGGGGCGTCGGCGAACGCCGCGAACGCCATCCCGGTGAGCACCTCGAACTTGCTCATCGGCACGCCGTCCTCGCTGGCGCCGTCGACCATCGCCACGTACGGCGCGATGTCCTGGTACAGCTCGGCGTAGCGGGCGGCGGAGACCGGGCGGCCGTCGAGCGCGATCCGCTCGGTGACGAGCTGCAGGTGCGGGCTCGTGTAGCGGCCCGAGCGCAGTCCCATGCGGGTCAGCAGCGAATCGATCATCCGCGCGACCGAGCCCTTGCCGTTGGTGCCCGCGACGTGCACCACCGGGTAGCTGCGGTTCGGCTCGCCGAGCAGCGTCATCAGCGCCTGGATCCGGGCGAGCGACGGTTCGAGCTTCGTCTCCGGCCAGCGCTGGTTCAGCTCGGCCTCGGCGGCCATCAGGTCGCGGCGCGCCTCCGGGCCGTTCTCGTCGCCGAACTCGGCGGGCGCGCCCTCGTCGTCGAGTTCGTGCAGCTCGGCGCCCTCTTCGGGGCGCAGGTCCGGCACCGGGCCGAGCGCCAGGTTGTCGCCGAGCTGGCCGATGCCGCCGATCCCGCCGCGCGAACCGCCGCCGACGGTGTACGCCGCGTCCGGCGCGTCGAGGTCGGGCTCCAGCTCGTTCCCGGCGTCGTACTCGTCGTCGTCGCCGTGGGCGAGCGCGCCCAGTTCGTCGACTCCCGCGAAACTGTCCGGATCGGAGAGATCCGGCCGCCGGGTCTCCTCGGGCTCCTCACCGCGCGGCACTCGTGCACTCCTTGAAGTCGCTGTCCCGGCGCGGTCGCGCGACCGGGAAGACCAGGCGAAAGATTCGGCCTGGCACACCGTCGAGGGTACCCGGCGCCCGCCGCGCCCCCGGCGGCCCCGGGCCTCGGCGCGATCACGCCCGCGGCGATCCGTGGCAAGGTCGGCGACATGCCCTTCGACCACAACCATCACTATCACCCGACACTGCTCCGGCTGCTGCCGCCGGGCCCCGGCCGTGCCCTGGACATCGGCTGCGGCGACGGCCGGTTCGCCCGCAAGCTGGCGGCCGCCGGAATGACCGTCGAAGGCATCGACACGTCGGACGCAATGATCGCCCGTGCCGCCGCCACCGGTTCGCCTGGACCAGGCACGGTGGACTACCGCCGCGCGGACGTCACGACCGAACCGCTGGAGCCCGAGGCCTACGCCTACATCTCCTGCCTGGCCTCGCTGCACCACGTCCCGTTCGAAACCGTCACGAGACTGCGCGACGCCCTCGCCCCCGGCGGTGTCCTCGCGGTGCTCGGCTGCGCCCGCTCCAGCCGCCCCGGCGACTACGCCCGCGAACTCGTCGCCGTCCCCGCGAACGCCCTGGCCAGGCTGGTCGTCTTCGCCGGAGACCAGCTCAACGGCGGCCCGGACCCGGTCGCCAAGGCCCCGGTCCGGATGGACTTCCCGACGCTGAACGACGTCCGCCGGGACGCCGGGCGCCTGCTTCCCGGCAGCACAGTCCGCCCGCTGGTGTTCTGGCGGTACCTGCTGGCCTGGCGGAAGCCCGCGGATCACCCCGCAGCCGGGTGAAAACCCGCCCCGACCACCCGATCGGCGGAGGGCGCCAGCGCCCGCGGCGCCGAAAGGTAAAGCGGGTCGTACCGCTCGGGAGGACGGGGTTCGCATGCGCATCATCCGGATAGTGCTGGCCGCGATCGCGGCGCTCGCACTGCTTCTGTCGACGGCGGCGGCCGCCAGCGCCGCGCCCCGGCACTACCGCCACTACGTCGCCCTGGGCGATTCGTACACCTCGGGACCGCTCATCCCGCTGCCCCGGCTCGATCCGTTCGGCTGTTTCCGCTCGACGTCCAACTACCCGTCGATGCTGGCGAGCTCGCTGGCCGTGGACCGCTTCACCGACGTCAGCTGCGGCGGCGCGGACACCTCGAACATGACCAAGCCGCAAAGCGTGCCGCTCGGCCAGAACGCCCCGCAGTTCTCCGCGCTGCGCTCGGACACCGACCTGGTCACCCTGGGCATCGGCGGCAACGATTCGGGCCTGTTCGGCACGCTGGTCAACACGTGCCCGACCCTGCGAGACTCGGATCCGACCGGAAACCCGTGCCAGCGGCACTTCACCGTCAACGGCGTGGACACGATCAAGGCGCTGCTGCCCAAGACGCAAGCGAGCATCCAGCAAGTACTGGCCGGAATCCACGCCCGCTCGCCGCACGCACGGGTGCTCGCCATCGGCTACCCCCGCATCGCCCCGGCGAAGGGTTACTGCCCGAACGTCCTGCCCTTCGCGAACGGCGACTACGCCTGGCTCTCGAGCGTCGAAGAAGCCCTGAATGCCGCCGTCAGCAAGGCGGTCGCCGCCGACGGCCGATCGTCCTATGTGGACACCTACACCCCGTCCTTCGGCCACGACGCCTGCCAGCCCCCCGGCGTCGCCTGGATCAACGGCAATGACCTGAACCTGCTGGCCGCCGCCCCCTACCACCCGCTATACGCCGGAATGGCCGGAGAAACCAAAGTCATCCGCCAACAACTCCGCTGACAACGCAGTGAAGGGCTCCCTGAAGGAATCTGATTCCCTCAAGGAGCCCTACACGGACCTAAACCGGCACCGACGCACCCAGCCAACCAGGCACCCATCCCACCCCAACCGCACCGACGCACCCAGCCAACCAGGCACCCACACCACCCCGCACCCCGATACGAAGCCAAAAACACGGCGCGGGGGTGCTTGTCAAGGCATCTTTCCCGCCTTGACAAGCACCCCCGCGCCGTAGTCACAATAAACTTCGGGGTGCCCCCAACGAGGCCCGTGCGCAATGTCGCCGCCAGGCGACGAGCCGAAACCAAGCCCCCTCAGGAAGCAGGCAACGCAGCCAACCGAGCCTCAATCCGCCCAATATCCGCGACCGCGGTCTCCCGCCGCACCTTGATCTTCTCGATCACCTGCTCCGGAGCCTTCGCGATAAACGCCTCATTGCCCAGCTTCCCCTCAGTCTGCGCCAACTCCTTCCGCGCAGCCCCGAGGTCCTTCTCCAGCCGCTTCCGTTCAGCAGCCACGTCGATGGTGCCGGAAGTATCCAGCTCCACCGTCACGACGCCCCCAGCCAGCGCGACCTCCAACGAGGCACTGACCGAGAACCCGTCCTCCGGCTCGGTAAGCCGCACCAACGACCGGATCGCACCGGAGTGCCCGTCCGGGAACGCCTCCCCGGACAACCGAGCAGCAACCTTCTGCCCCGGCTTCAGCCCCTGGTCCGCGCGGAACCGGCGAATCTCGGTGATCAGCTTCTGCACATCAGCCACGCGAGCGTCCGCGACCGGGTCCGCATACCCCTCGACCGCGGACGGCCACTCGGCGATCACCAACGACTCGCCGCCGGTCAACGCCGTCCAGAGCTTCTCCGTCACGAACGGAATGAACGGGTGCAGCAGCCGCAGCACCGTGTCCAGCACATGCCCGAGCACCTTCCGCGTGGCCTCGACCCGGGCGGAATCCCCTTGGTACAGCTGAACCTTGGCCAGCTCGAGGTACCAGTCGCACAGCTCGTTCCACGTGAACTGGTACAGCGCGTTGGCGACCTTGGCGAACTGGAAGTCCTCGAACAGACCGTCCACTTCGGACACCAGCGAAGCCAGCCGCCCGAGAATCCACCGGTCGGATTCGGTCAGCTCGGAAGCGGGCGGCAGCGAACCCTCCGCCGTGGCCCCGTTCATCATCGCGAACTTGCTGGCGTTCCACAGCTTCGTGCAGAAATTGCGCGAACCCGCCGCCCACTCGTCGGCCAGCGCCATGTCCGCACCCGGGTTCGCTCCGCGAGCGAGCGTGAACCGGGTGGCGTCCGCGCCGTAAGCGTCCATCCATTCCAGCGGGTCGATGACGTTCCCGCGCGACTTGGACATCTTCTTGCCGTTGGCGTCGCGGATCAGCCCGTGCAGGTACACGTGGTCGAACGGCTGCCGCCCGTCCATTTCCTGCACGCCGAACATCATCATCCGGACGACCCAGAAGAAGAGGATGTCGTAGCCGGTGGACAGCACGCTGGTCGGATAGAACTTCGCCAGGTCCGCGGTCTCGTCCGGCCAGCCCATCGTCGACATCGGCCAGAGGCCCGACGAGAACCAGGTGTCGAGGACGTCCGGGTCCTGCGTCCAGCCCTCGCCCGACGGCGGCTGCTCGTCCGGGCCCACGCACACGACCTCGCCGTCCGGGCCGTACCAGACCGGGATCCGGTGCCCCCACCACAGCTGACGCGAAATCGTCCAGTCGTGCATGTTGTCGACCCAGTCGAAGTACCGCTTCTCCAGTTCGGCCGGGTGGATCTTCGTGCGCCCGTCGCGCACCGCGTCGCCCGCGGCCTTGGCCAGCTCGGCGACCTTGACCCACCACTGCAGCGACAGCCGCGGCTCCACGACCGTGTCGCAGCGGGAGCAGTGCCCGACCGCGTGCACGTACGGCCGCTTCTCCGCGACGATCCGGCCCTGTTCGCGCAGCGCGGCGACCACCGCGGGCCGCGCCTCGAACCGGTCGAGACCCTCGAACGGACCGGGCACGGTGACCTCGGCGCGCTCGTTCATGACGGTCAGCATCGGCAGGTCGTGGCGGCGGCCGATCTCGAAGTCGTTCGGGTCGTGCGCCGGGGTCACCTTGACCGCGCCGGTGCCGAACTCCGGGTCGACGTGCCGGTCCGCGACCACCGGGATCTTCCGGCCGGTCAGCGGCAGTTCGATCTCGGTGCCGACCAGGTGCGTGTACCGCTCGTCGTCCGGGTGCACGGCCACGCCGGTGTCGCCCAGCATCGTCTCCGCGCGCGTGGTGGCCACGACGATCGAGGCGTCGCCGTCGCCGTAGCGGATCGACACGAGTTCGCCGTCGTCGTCGTTGTGGTCGACCTCGATGTCCGACAGCGCCGTCTGGCAGCGCGGGCACCAGTTGATGATGCGCTCGGCGCGGTAGATCAGGCCCGCGTCGTAGAAGTTCTTGAACACCGTCTGGACGGCCTTGGACAGGTTCTCGTCCATGGTGAAGCGCTCGCGCGACCAGTCGACGCCGTCGCCGAGCCGCTTCATCTGGCCGAGGATCTTGCCGCCGTACTCGGCCTTCCACTCCCAGACGCGTTCGACGAACTTCTCGCGGCCGAGGTCGTGCCGCGACAGGCCCTCGCCGGCCAGCTGGCGCTCGACGACGTTCTGCGTCGCGATGCCCGCGTGGTCCATGCCCGGCAGCCACAGCACCTCGTAGCCCTGCATCCGGCGGCGGCGGCTCATCGCGTCCATCAGGGTGTGGTTGAGCGCGTGGCCCATGTGCAGGCTGCCGGTGACGTTCGGCGGCGGCAGTACGATCGAGAACGGCGGCTTGTCCGACGAGGCGTCAGCCGTGAAGTACCCGGCCGCTACCCAGCGGTCGTACATCGGGGCTTCCTCGGCGGCCGGGTCCCAGGCACCCGGAAGGTCGGTTTTCTGCTGCGGAGCGTTCTCGGTCACAATGGACAAGTCTACGAACCCGCCGCGGCGGGGTTACGCAGGGGGAAAGGCGGTGCTTCGATGACTCGGCCGGAGGATCCGGACGACCGGATGGAAACCCATCCGGACCTCATGGACCCGGAGTGGCGCAAGCACGCCCAGCGCGACGCGTGGCTCGGCGCCAAGAAGGACATGAAGAAGCGGCGCAAGCGCGAACGCCGCAACGCCCCCTCCCCGGGTTACGGCCGCGACGGCGCGGCGCCGAGCCGCTGGCCCGGTATCGCCGCGATCGTCGGCCTGGTGCTGCTGCTCGCCGCGGCGATCGTGGTGCACCAGGTGCAGCCGATCGGGGTCAACGACGAGAAGATCGGGTACGTCGTCGGGCTCGGCTCCCCGTCCGAGACCAGCAGCCAGCCGCTCTAGGACGAGGATTTCAGGTCCAGGACCGCGGCGCCGTCCGCGCTGCTCTTCACCGTCACCAGCCGCTTGACCTGCGTGCCCGGCACATCCCGGGGTTCGTCCGAGCACCCCATGACCTGGAAGGTGGCGTCGCCGCCGACGGAGAAGGAAGCCGTACAGCCCTCTTTCACCGTGGTGCCGAGGTAGGGCCGAGCGGGACAGCCATGCTCGCCTCGACGCTGTCGGCGTTGATTTTCCGCACCGCGATGGGACCGATGCCGCCCCGGGAAGCAGTGATCGTGACCGGTTTCGCCACGGCGATCTCGCAGGAGCCGCCGAGCAGCTGCCCGGGGAACGGTGGCAGAAGGTCAGCTCCGTAATACCGGCATGGTGACCGGCCTTACCGGGACCAGCCCCGGCCAGGGATGCACAGGCTGAGCTCAACAGGCTAGACTGTGCTTATGTCCGAAGACCCGCCCGTCCCGCCGCGCGTCGCCGAGTCCGCCGGCTGGATCCGCGGCGTCGTCGGCCAGCTGCACCGCAGGCTGCGGCAGGTCGACAACGCCGAGATCCTCACGCCGACCCAGACCGCGGTGCTCCACCGGCTGCACCGCGAAGGTCCCGGGACCCAGGCCGAACTGGCCGCCGCGGAGCACGTCCGGCAGCAGTCCATGGCCGCCACCCTCGGCGTGCTCGACTCGCTCGGCTACCTGAACCGCACGCGCGACCCCGCCGACGGCAGGCGCGTCGTGATTTCGCTGTCCGATCTCGGCGCCAAGACCGTCATCGGGATCCGGCAGCACCGCGACGAATGGCTCGCCGCCGCACTGGCGGACGAACTGACCGAAGACGAACTCGAAACGGTCCGGCGCGCGCTGCCCTTGCTGCAGCGGATCGCCCAGCGCTGACCGGCTCAACCCTGAGGAGCACCGACGAACACCGCGACCGCCCCCGCGAAATCCCGTTTCGGCGCGCGCCTGGTGACCCCGCTGGTCGCGAGCGCCGTGCTGAACCCGATCAACTCCACGCTCATCGCCGTCGCGCTCGTCCCGATCGGGCAGGCCTTCGGCGCCGGGCCGGGCCGCACGGCCTGGCTGATTTCCGCGTTGTATCTGGCCACGGCGGTCGGGCAGCCGGTCGTCGGACTGCTCGTCGACCGCTACGGCGCGCGGCGCGTGCTGCTCGGCGGCGCGTCCGTGGTGATGGTGGCCGGGATCGCCGGGATGATCCCGATCTCCGTGGAATGGCTTACCGGGGTGCGAGCGGTGCTCGGCATCGGCACCTGCGCCGGATTCCCGGCCGCGATGGCCGTGCTGCGGCGGCGCGCCGACCAGATCGGCGAAGGCGTTCCCGCGCGGGTGTTGTCCGTGCTGGCGATGTCCGCGCAGACGGTCATGGTGATCGGCCCGACGCTCGGCGGCGTGCTGATCGCCCTCTTCGGCTGGCCGGCGATCTTCGCGGTGAACCTGCCGCTGGCCGGCATTTCCCTGGTGCTGACTCTGCTGTGGGTGCCGAAAGACACCCCCGCCGAGAAGCCGGCGGAGCGGATCGACGTCGCCGGGATCGCGCTGTTTTCCGCCGCGCTGCTGGTGTTGCTGTGCTACCTGATGGAGCCCGGCGTCGGCGATCTCTGGCTGCTGGCCGCCGCGATCGTGCTCGGCGGCCTGTTCGCGAGGGTCGAGCTGCGCGCCCGGAAGCCGTTCATCGACCTGCGGATGCTCGCCGCCAACGGCCCGGTGCTGCGCACGTATTTGCGCCAGGCACTGAGTTTCCTGGCGATCTACACGATCATGTTCGGCTACGTGCAGTGGCTCGAGGAGGCCCGCGGGTTCGCCGAGTCCGCCGCCGGGCTCTTGCTCCTGCCGATGTCCGGGGTCGCCGTGTGCGCGGCCGCGCTGTCCGGCCGTCCGACCGGCGTCCGGCTGCGGTTGCTGGTAGTCGGTGCGGCGCTCCTCGCCGGATCCGTCGCTCTGCTGTTCGTCAACGACGGCACCGCGCTGATCTGGCTGCTCGTGCTCGCCGCGTTGTTCGGCCTGGCCCAAGGTCTCACCAGCGTCGCCAACCAGACGACCCTCTACCGCGAGACCCCGGCCGAGACGATGGGCACCGCGAGCGGTCTCTTCCGGACCGCGCAATACCTCGGCGCGATAGTCGCGGCCACGGTCATCGCCCAGTGCTATGGCGGGCACGCCGACTCCGGCGGGCTGCACCGGCTGGCCGTCGTGCTGATCGTGACCAGCGGGTTGCTGCTGATCGTGACCGCCGCGGACCGCGCGCTGGCGCGGGCCGAACGACGCGCGCGCGAGCGGCAGGAAGCGGTGTGACGACCCCCGTCTTGGGTTCCGCGGCCCCAAGGCGGATGATGTGCCCATGACTCGCGAAGCTCCGACTGGTGACGTGGACGAAGCCCGCCTCGAAGTGGGCAAGCCGAAAGGCTGGGCGGCCGGAATCCCCGGAGTCGCGGTATCGCTGGCGCGCGGGGTCGAGCAGATGGGCCCGGTCCGCACCGCCCGCACGCTGCGGCTGCTGAACCAGCGGGACGGCTTCGACTGCCCGGGTTGCGCGTGGCCCGAGCCGCGCCAGATCGACGGCGAGAAGCGCAAGCTGGCGGAGTTCTGCGAAAACGGCGCGAAGGCGGTCGCCGAGGAGGCGACGAAACGCCGTGTCGGCCGCGAGTTCTTCGCCGCGCACCCGGTGTCCGGGCTGGCCGAGCGCACCGACTACTGGCTGGGCCAGCAGGGCCGCCTCACCGAGCCGATGGTGCTGCGCGAAGGCGCTTCCCACTACGAGCCGATCTCCTGGGACGACGCGTTCGGCCTGATCGCCGACGAACTGCGCGGCCTGGCGAGCCCGGACGAGGCGATTTTCTACACCTCCGGCCGCACCAGCAACGAGGCCGCGTTCGTGTACCAGCTACTGGTGCGCGCGTACGGCACGAACAACCTGCCGGACTGCTCGAACATGTGCCACGAATCGTCCGGTGCGGCGCTGTCGGCGACCACCGGCATCGGCAAGGGTTCGGTGTCGCTGGCCGACCTCCACCAGGCCGACCTGATCGTGGTCGTCGGGCAGAACCCGGGCACGAACCACCCGCGGATGCTGTCCGCGCTGGAGCAGGCGAAGGGCAACGGCGCGAAGGTCGTCGCGGTCAACCCGCTGCCCGAGGCCGGGCTGATGCGGTTCAAGAACCCGCAGAACGTGCGCGGCGTCGTCGGCAAGGGCACGCCGCTGGCCGACGAGTTCGCGCAGATCCGCCTCGGCGGCGACCTCGCGCTCTTCCAGGCGGTCGGGCATCTGCTGCTGGAGTGGGAGGACGCCGCGCCGGGGTCCATTGTGGACCGCGAGTTCGTGGAGAAGTCCACGCACGGCTTCGAGGACTGGGCCAAGCAGCTGCGCGAGATCGACTGGCCGGAGACCGAGAAGGCGACCGGCCTCGCCCGCGAGCAGATCGAGCGCATCGCGCGGATGATCGCGACGTCGGAGCGCACGATCTACTGCTGGGCGATGGGATTGACCCAGCACAAGCACGCCGTGCCGACGATCGCCGAGGTCGTGAACCTGGCGCTGGCGCGCGGGATGATCGGCAAACCGGGCGCGGGCCTGTGCCCGGTGCGCGGCCACTCGAACGTGCAAGGCGACCGCACCATGGGCGTGTGGGAGAAAATGCCTGAGCGGTTCATGGACGCGCTCGAAGCCGAGTTCGGCATCAGCGTGCCCCGCAAGCACGGCTGGGACACCGTCGACTCGATCCGCGCGATGCTCGAGGGCCGCGGCAAGGTGTTCTTCGCGATGGGCGGCAATTTCGCTTCCGCCACCCCGGATTCGGACCGGACCGCGGACGCGCTGCGGTCGTGCTCGCTGACCGTGCACGTATCGACGAAACTCAACCGTTCGCACGTCGTTCCTGGCCGCACCGCGCTGATCCTGCCGACGCTCGGCCGCACCGAACGCGACGAGCAGGAATCCGGCCGGCAGTTCGTGACGGTCGAGGACTCGATGTCGCAGGTGCACGCCTCGCGCGGACGGCTGGCCCCGGCGAGCGACGAGCTGCTGTCCGAGGTCGCCATCGTGTGCCGGCTGGCGGAGCGGCTGCTCGGCGCCGACCACCCGGTGCCGTGGCGGTCGTTCGAGAAGAACTACGACCTGATCCGCGACCGCATCGCCGCGGTGGTGCCGGGCTGCCACGACTACAACCGGCGCGTCCGCGAACCGGACGGTTTCGTGCTGCCGCACGCCCCGCGCGACTCGCGGGAGTTCACCGGCACCGCTACCGGCAAGGGCACGTTCACGGTGTCGGAGCTGGAGTATCCGGAAGTCCCCGAGGGGCGGTTGCTGCTGCAGACGCTGCGCAGCCACGACCAGTACAACACCACGATCTACGGCCTGTCCGACCGTTACCGCGGCATCGAGGACGGACGCCGGGTGGTGTTCGTGCACCCGGACGACCTGGCCGCACTGGGCGTCGCGGACGGCGAGATCGTGGACCTGGTCTCGGAATGGCGCGACGGAGACCGGCGGGCGCCGAGCTTCCGCGCGGTGGCGTACCCGACGGCTCGCGGGTGCGCGGCGGCGTACTTCCCGGAGGCTAATGCGTTGGTGCCGCTGGATTCCGTGGCGGAGAAGTCGAATACGCCGGTGTCGAAGGCTGTGGTGATCCGGTTGGAGCCGCACCACCACGGGTGACCCGCTCGTGAGTGGCTGTGCCGGTGAGAGCCGGCGCAGCCACTCACGACCTCAGTCGATGCAGTTGTCACCCTCCGAAGTGACGGGCTGCGGCTGGTCGGTCTTCACCGGCACACCAGCCGCGGATCCGCCGTCCGACACCCCCGGTCCGGCGTAGACCTTTCCGAGCACCACCTGGATGTGCCCGGCCGGAACGTCCGCTGATTCCTTAGTGGACAGTCCGCCCAGTTCCTTGGCCACCTCCGCGCCCTCGGCGGCGAGCGCGGCCGGATAGCGCACGATCGACGTCCGCTGCGACGGGGCGTTGCCGGCGGCGGTCGCGGCGAACCCCTTGCCCTTCAACACATCCGCGACCCGCGCCGCCAGCCCGGCTGCTTCCCCCGCGTTGGAAACCTCCACCGCCGCCTTCGGCGCGCCCGGCGGCGCGGCGGGGGGCGGCGCGCCGATCAACCCGGCCGCAAACGCTTTCACCTGCACCGGATCCACCTGCACCGCGGTCGCTGACGGATGGGACCGGTCGTACCGGTAGTCCGGGTTCACCACCGGAACGGTCGTGAACTGGATGCCGCCGCCGGACACCCCGCGCATCTGGCCGACGAAGTCGAGCACGTCCCACGACTGGTCCAGCACCACCGAACGCTTGACCGCGTCGATCAGGTCGTTCAGCTTGCCCGGGTCGGCGAGCGTCCCGGCGGACAGCACCTGGTGCGCGAGCGCGGCGAGGAACACCTGCTGCCGCCGCATCCGGCCGAAGTCGGTGCCGGGCAGATTGTCGCGCTGCCGCACGAAAGCGAGCGCGGCGCCGCCGGAAAGACGCTGCTTGCCCGCAGGGAAATCCGCTCCCGAGTTCTCGTCTTTGGTCGCTTGCTTCAAGCACACTTCGACGCCGCCGACGGCCTTGCTGATCTCGGAAAAGCTCAGCAGGTTGACCTCGGCGTAATGGTCGATCGTGACGCCGGTGAGGTCCTCGACCGCCTGCCGTGTCGCCTGCCTGCCTGCGGTGAGCGATTCCTGTTCGATCTTGTCCTTGTCGGTTTCCCCGCTGGCCCGCAGTTTCGCCGCGGCCGCCGCCTTGCCGCGCCCGAACGCGGCGTTGATCTTGCCCTTTCCGCCGCCGGGCAGCGGGACGTACGAATCGCGCGGGATGGAGAAGGCCTTGACCTCCTGCTGGCCGTTGGGAATCCGCATGACGATCAGGGTGTCGGTGAGGTCGTCGCCGTTGTCCCCGACGCGCAGTTCCTGCAGCACGCTCTGCGGCAGCGGATTGCCCTTCGGGTCCTTGCGCGCGTCGCGGCCGACGAGCAGGATGTCGAGCGCTCCGTCGGCGGGCTGCTCCCCCTGTCTGGTACTGCCGCCGGTGCCGATGACGTCGCTGCGCGTGATGTCCTCGAGCGACGACAGCGTCGAGAATCCGTACGCCGTCCCGGCGAACACCACCGTCGACAGTGCTCCGGCGATAACTTTCCCTGCGATCCGCACGCCCCTCTGGACGTCCGAGAACCTCGATGTGCTGCATTCGTGACACAGCTCACAGCTCAGCGCAGGTGTGAGGCTCCGTTCAGATCCAGGATCGAACCGGACGCCCAGGGCGTCTCCGACGAGGCCAGGAACACCACCGCTTCGGCGATCTCCTCCGGTTCGGCGACCCGGCCGAACGGGCTCTGCCGCCGCACCTCGTCGGTGACCCGGTCGGCGACGCGCTCGGTCGCGGTGAAACCCGGAGCCACCGAGGTGACCGAAATGCCGTGCGGGGCCAGCTGGACCGCCAGCGACTGGCCGAACGCGTGCAGCGCGGCCTTGCTCGCCCCGTACGCCAGGTATTCGGGCTCGCCGCGGAACGCCCCGCGCGACCCGATGTTGACGATCCGGCCGGGCACGCCCCGGTCGATGAGGTGGCGGGCGACGTGGAAGGAAACGTTGGCCGCGCCGAGGAGGTTGACGTCCAGCGTGCGCTGCCAGGCGTCCTGCCAGTCCGCATAGGACATTTCGGCGATCGGCGTGCGGGTGGCCGGAGTCGTCCCGACCGCCGCGTTGTTGACCAGCACGTCGACGCCGCCGAGCTGTTCCTCGGCCACGTCGGCGATCCACTGCGCGGCTTCGGGGTTGCCGAGGTCGCCGGACACGAGCACGTGCCCGGAACCGGGCAGCTCCTCGAGCGTCTCGCGCGCGGCCTCCCGGTTGGATCCACAGTGGACGGCGATCCGGTCGCCCCGGGTGGCGAAGGCGACGGCGATGGCGCGGCCGATCCCGCGCGAAGCTCCGGTGACGAGGACGTTCATTTCGCGAACAGCTGCGTCTCGTCGCGGAAAGCCTTGAACTCCAGCGCGTTCCCGGCCGGGTCGTGCAGGAACATCGTCCACTGCTCCCCCGGTTCGCCGGCGAACCGCTGGTACGGCTCGATCACGAACTCGGTGCCCGCGGCGCGCAGCCGCCCGGCCAGTTCGTGGAAGCTGTCGACGTCGAGCACCAGCCCGAAGTGCGGCACCGGCACGTCGTGCCCGTCGACCGGATTGCGGCCCGCTTCCGCGCGAGCGCCCGGGACCACGTGCGTGACGACCTGGTGGCCGTGGAAGTTCCAGTCGACCCACGCGTCCGCCGAGCGCCCCTCCGCCAGCCCCAGCACGCCACCGTAGAACTCGCGGGCCTTCGGCAGGTCGTCGACCGGAATGGCCAGGTGGAAGGCGGGACGGACAGCCATGCGGCACTCCTTCGGCGCGGGGATCGGGGTCTTCACGTTGACTGGCCAATGTCCGAATGTCAACATTAACCCGTGGAAGTCACCCCCCTGAGGAAGGCGGCGCGCCGCGGGCTCGCCGACGAAGCCGCCGACCGGGTGCGCGAAGCGATCTTCGCCGGGCATTTCCGGCCCGGCGCGCCGTTGCGCGAGGTCGAACTCGCCGCGTCGCTGGAGATCAGCCGCGGTTCGGTGCGCGAAGGCATCGCCCAGCTCGCGCGGGAAGGCCTGGTCCGCTGCGACTGGCACCGCCCGACCACGGTGGTCGACGTGACCGCCGAGGACGTCGACGAGGTCTACTCGGTCCGCGCGGCGCTGGACCGGCTCGCCGCGGTGACGGCGCGCACCGCTGCCACCGAAGCGGATCTGGACGCCTTGGACGCGCTGGTCGCTGATTTGGCGGCGGCGGTCCGGTCGAAAGCGGAGGGACCGCGGTTGCTGGCGCTGGACATCGCTTTTCACGACCGCGTATACGCCGCCGCGGGCAACGGCCGCCTGACGGAGGCGTGGAATGCGGTGCGGTCGCAGGTGTTTCTGTTTCAGCTGCAACGGGTTTCGCTCGGGCACGAGCATTACCGCGCTCGGGTGGTCGCCGAGCATCGCGAACTGGCGGAGTTGATTCGCCGCGGCGACCGGGGGCGGTTGGCCCGGGTCGCGGAACAGCACGTGGAGTCTGCCCGGGAAAGCTTGCTCGAACGCATCCAAACCGAGTAGTTCCACGCATCCGCCGTGCTCCGCGACCTGTCAGGCTCGTTGAGTGGACACGGATACGAGCCGAGCGCGCGTCGCACTCACCGGGGCATTGCACGGCGTCGGCGCGTACCTGGTCTGCGCCCTCGCGCTGTGCGGGCTCGCGCTGGCGCTGTTGATCGGCGCGAAGGGGCTGACCGAGCCAGCCGTGCTCGGGGTCATCGTGCTCGCCTCCTTCCTGCACTTCGGGCTTTTCGCGCTGCCGGTCGCGGCCGTAATCGGCGCACTGACCGCCTCGCTGGCCCAGCCGAAACGGACAGCGCGCCGCGTGTGGCTCACGGTTTTCGTGCTGACTTTGCTGCTCCCGGTCGTTTTCACCGCATCGACGGCTATGCGACGGGGGTAGCCTCTTTCGCTTTCGCGAGCGCCGCTTCGATCCGCTTGTTGCTCGTCATGCTCATCGTCACCAGAGTCATCGACACGAGCACCCCGGCGGCCGCGAGGTACGGCACTCGCACTCCGGCCGTCGCGGCGAGCCAGCCGCCCAGCGCCGCGCCTGCCGGTGCGGCCGAAGCCGAGACCAGCCGCGACGCCGCGGCGACCCGGCCCATCAGCCGCGCCGGGACCACGACCTGCCGCAGCGAAGCGCCGAGCACCATGGTCGTCGCCATGGCGCAGCCGCACAGCGCGAACATCGCCCCGGCGAGCCACGGGTCCCGGGCGAGGCCGAACACCAGCACCGCGCCGCCCTCGATCACCGCGGTGACGGTGAGCGCGGTGCCGGTTCCCAGCCATTTCTCCAGCGGTCCGGCGAGCACCATCGCACCCACCAGCCCCCCGACGGCTTCGACGGCGAGCAGGAAACCGTATCCGGCGGAGTGCAGTCCCAGCGCGTCCTTCGCGAACACCACCAGCACGGCCCCGAACGCGCCGAACGCCAGGTTCCCGACCGCGGGCCGCAGAGCGAGGCCGAGCAGCAGCCGATCCTTGACTACGTATGCGAAACCCTCCTTCGAGTCCGCCCACACCGACCGGCCCGGCGCACGCTCCGGAACCGGCGTCGGCGGCAGCGTCCGGATCAGCGTCGCACTGGCCACGTAGGTCAGCGCGTTCACCGCGAACGGCAGGGTTTTCCCCACGGCGAAAAGGAAACTCCCGATCGGCGGTCCGGTGAACTGCCCGGCCGCGGTCGACGCCCCGCGCAGGTAGCCGTTGGCACGGCGGAGCAACGTCTGGTCCCGCGCGAGCAAATCCGGCAGGTACGCCTGCGCGGCGGTGTCGAAGAACAGGGTGCCGGTGCCGAGCAGGAACGCCACCGCGAGCAGGACCGGAATGCTGAGCCAGCCGAACGCGCCCGCGACCACCGTCAGCCCCAGCAGCACTGCCCGCACCAGGTCCGCGATCCACATCGTGCGCCGCCGGTCCCAGCGGTCGACCAGCGCGCCGGCGAACAGCCCGGCCACCGGATACGGCGCGAGCACCGCCACCGTCACCAGGCTGACCACCAGCGGATCGCTGTCCAGCAGCACCGCCAGCAACGGCAACGCCGCGGAATACGCGCCGTCGCCGAGAGAACTGACCGTCGCGGCTGTCCACAAGCGACTGAACGCGGGTGGCATTTTAGGTTGCGTCATCTGGCCGCACCCGGCCCCGGACGGAAGAACGCGACCGCGACGGTGGCGGCCGCCTCGTCGGCGTCGCGCGCGTCCCGCAGTTCGTCGAGCAGTCCGGCCAGGCGGCGCTCGAACTCCTCGAACCGCGCCTCGCTGATCCGCGTGTGCTGCATCCGGACGAACCGGGGCGAGCCCTCGGGCGCGGTCGAGAGGTCGTCGAGGGCGTGCTGCAGCAGCACGTCCCGCTGTCCCGCGGCCGGTTCGGGCAGCTCGATGCTCCGCCCGACGTGCGCGTAGTAGCGCTCCAGCACCCCGCGCACCTTCCGCGTGCGCACGACGTGCACGATCCCGGCCCGCTCCAGCACCCGCATGTGGTAGCTGGAACTGCCTTTCGCGATCCCCAGCTGCTCGGCGACCTGCGTGATCGTCGCGGGCCCGTCGCGCAGCACCGCGAGCACGCGGTGCCGCACGACGTTGCTCACGGCGCGCAGCTGGTCGGTCGTCTCGACATGGACAGTGTCTTGAGGCGGAACGTAGCCCGCTTGATCGTCCCCAGTCACGGGGACAATGGTCAACGACTCTTGACCATTTGTCCAGCCCTTGTTTCCGGGCAGTGCGGTCCCGCGGCGCTCAGCCGCCGAACAGGCTGACCACCTTCCGGATCAGCTCGACCACGCCGTAAACGAACGGGGCGAGCACCCACAGCCAGGCGATCACCAGCAGAAGGGTCCGGCCGCCGGAACGGCCCTCGGCACTCGTCATCACGCCTCGCTCCCCACCGCGCCGCGGTCGACGGGTTCGTGGAATTTCTCCTTCACCGGGCGCACGCATTCGTTCGCGACGAACCCGACCACCAGCAGGCCGATCATGATCCAGAACGACAGCTGGTAGAGGTCCGGCCCGGTCTTGCCGGCGGCCTTCTGGCTGTCCGCGATCCCGTCCACGATCAGCGGCCCGAGCACGCCCGCCGCCGACCACGCGGTCAGCAGCCTGCCGTGGATCGCGCCGACCTGATAGGTGCCGAACAGGTCCTTGAGGTACGCCGGGAGCGTCGAGAATCCGCCGCCGTAGAAGGACAGGATCAGCATCGCGCACAGCACGAACACGAGCTTCGACGCGTTCGTGGTCAACGCGATCACGAGGTACAGCAGCGCGCCGACGCCGAGGTAGAACCGGTAGATGTTCTTGCGCCCCACCAGATCCGAGGCCGACGACCAGACGAACCGGCCCAGCATGTTCGTCAGCGACAGCAGCGCGACGAACCCGGCCGCGGACGCGGCGCCGACCGGAGCCGAGGTGCCCTTGAAGAAGTCGGTGATCATCGGCGCGGCCTTCTCGAGGATGCCGATGCCCGCGGTCACGTTGAGGCACAAGACAATCCACAGGCACCAGAACTGCGGCGTCTTCAGCGCGTTCGCCGCCGAGACGTTCGCCGTCGAGATCATCGGCTTGGCCGCGGCCTGTTTCACCTCGCCCGCCGGACGCCAGTCGTCGGCCGGGACGCGCACGATCAGCACGCCCATCGTCATGAACACCGCGTACACGATGCCGTGGATCAGGAACGCCGTCGCGATGTCGCCAGTCGTGGGCGAGGAGCCGAGCATCGCCGACGACCACGGCGACGCGATCAGCGCGCCGCCGCCGAAGCCCATGATCGCGATCCCGGTGGCCATGCCCGGCCGGTCCGGGAACCATTTGATCAGCGTCGACACCGGCGAGATGTAGCCGATGCCGAGACCGATCCCGCCGACGCCGCCGTAGCCGGCCACGACGAGCCAGAACTGCCCGGTCGCGACGCCGAGCGCGGCGAGCAGGAACCCGGCGGAGAAACAGATCGTGGCGACGGTCATCGCCCAGCGAGGCCCGTTGCGCTCCACGAGGGTGCCGCCGAACGCGGCGGACAGCCCCAGCATCACGATGCCGAGCTGGAACGGCAGCCCGGACTCCGTGCCGGTCAGTCCGAGAGTCTTCTCCAACGGCGTCTTGAAGACGCTCCACGCGTAGGCTTGGCCGATCGACAGGTGGATGGACAGCGCGGCGGGCGGTACGAGCCAGCGGGTCCAGCCGGGCGGTGCGACGATGCGGGAACGGGCAAGGAAGCCGGGGACAGCCATCGGCGGTCTCCTCCCAACAGTGACGAGGTGCTGGGAATGGTTTACCAGATCCTCGGCGTTGCGCCGGATGACTGTCGAATGTCTTGTCGGTGACAACAGCGAGACACGGCCGAAGACGACAATAAGGACGAGCGGAGCGAGCGATGGGCAGAGTGACGGTGCGGCGGCCGGTACGGCGGATCTCCGCGGCCGGCGAACGGCGCCGGCCGGACTCGCTGGCCGCCGAGGAACCGCTGGAACTGCGGGTCGGCGGCAAGGCGCTGGCGGTGACAATGCGCACGCCCGGCCACGACGTCGAACTGGCGCACGGTTTCCTGCTGTCGGAGGGCGTGCTGGGGTCCCGCGAGGACGTGGCCGTGGCGCGTTACTGCGACGGCGTCGACGACCAAGGCCGCAATACCTACAACGTGCTCGACATCGCACTCGCCGAAGGTGTCGCCCCTCCGGACACCGGGGTCGAGCGGAACTTCTACACCACCTCGTCGTGCGGCGTCTGCGGCAAGGCCGCGCTCGACGCGGTGAAGCTGCGCAGCCGGTTCTCCCCCGCCGCGTCGGAATTCACCGTGAAGACCGACGTCCTCACGCAGATGCCGGATCGGTTGCGGGAACAGCAAAAAGTGTTCTCGTCCACCGGCGGCCTGCACGCCGCCGGACTGTTCACTTCGGACGGTCAGCTCGTCGTCGTGCGCGAGGACGTCGGACGGCACAACGCGGTGGACAAGGTGCTCGGCTGGGCCCTGCAGGCGGGCCGGATCCCGGCGCCCGATCTGGGGCTGCTGGTCTCCGGCCGCGCCTCGTTCGAACTCGTGCAGAAGGCCGCGATGGCCGGCATCGGGCTGCTCGCCGCGGTGTCCGCGCCGTCGTCGCTCGCGGTCGAACTGGCCGAGGAGAACGGCATGACGCTGATCGGTTTCCTGCGCGGCGACAGCATGAATCTCTACACCGGGGACCAGCGCCTGCTCACCTGATCAGGCTCCGGCGGGCACCCAGTTGCCGTGGAAGCCGTGCGGGACCCGGTCCGGCAGGTGGACCGCGGCGACGGTTTCGAGGGTGCCCGCGTCGAGCAGGACGAGGTCGCTGCGCGCCTCGGCCGCGTCGTAGACGTAGCCCATCAGCACGCCCTCGTCCTCGCCCGCGTCCGCGCTGGACGGAACGAACACGAACTCGCCCGGCTCGCGCCCGGGGCCGAACCGGTGCGCCTCCGCGGAACCCTTGCGCAGGTCGTGTTTGTACACCGCGCCGACGCTGCGCGACCGGTCGTCGACCGCCGTCGCGTAGCCGTACCGGTGCGGCAAACCGACCAGCCGCTCGTCCACCCGCGGGAACTCCTGGCCGTGCTCGTCGATACGGTCCTCGACCACCTTTCCGAACGTGAGGTCGACGGTCCACCGGTCGAGGGTCGGCTCGCCTTCGGCCGGGCCGTGCAGCGCGCGGTCGAACATCTTCGGGTGCCGGACCACGTCGAGCACGATCCGGTCGTCCTCGTCGTAGGCGTTGAGCGGATGGAAGACGTAGCACTGGCCGACGTCGAACCAGCGGACGTCGCTGTTGTCCCCCTCGCGCGGCATCACGCCGACACGCGCCGGGTAGTCCGGATTCCACCGGTACGGCAAGGAACTCACGCCGCGGCCGGTGCGCGCGGTCAGCGGGTCGGGCACGTCGACCGGCACCGGCGCCTGGTTCGGATCGAAGGTGACCGGCAGGTCGTAGAACACGACATACCGTTGCGTGAGCGAGAAATCGTGCATCATCGGTGCACCGGTGACCTCGACGTCGACCGTGCGCCGCGCCCGGCCGTCGGTGCCGATCACCGAGTACTGCACCCGGTTTCCGAGTCCGAACTGGTAGGAGACGGCATGCAGTTCGCCGGTTCGCGGGTCGCGCTTCGGGTGCGCCGTGTACCCGGAGAGGGTGCCGCCGAAGTCGCAAACGCCGAGCGTGTCGAGTTCCTCGCTCAGCTCCCATTGCGGCAGTCCGCCCTCGACTAGCGCGATCGTGCGCCCGGCGTGCCCGATGACGTTGGTGTTGGCTCCGCCTTCGTCGGTGCCGACCCGGCGGCTGCGGTACCACTCGGCGCGGCCGTCGCGCAGCCGCACGCCGTGCACCATGCCGCGGCCGAGGAACCAGTGGTGCGTTTCGGGATCCGGGTCGGCCGGGTTCGGCCCGTTGCGCAGGTAGCGGCCGTCGAGGTAGTCGGGCAGTTTCCCGGTGACCGTCAGCCGGGTGCTCGTGTACTCGCGCTCGACCGGCGCGAAGTTGCCTTGGAGGAAGAGATTTCCCATGACCCGCTCCGTCCATAACGTGGTTATGGGCACCGGTATAACAGGGTTATGGGACACTGGCAAGCATGAGTGAGCGGACCCGGGGCGAACACACGCGGACGCAACTGGTCGAGGCGGCGATCCGGCTGCTGGCCGACGGCGGCGCGGAAGCACTGCAGGCCCGCAAGCTGGCGGCCGAGATCGGCGCGTCCACAATGGCCGTCTACACCCACTTCGGCGGGATGGCCGCGCTCATGGAAGCCGTTGCGCGAGAAGGGTTTCGGCGGCTGATCGCGAACATGGCGACCGTCGAGCAGACCGACGACCCGGTCGCCGATCTGTACCGCCTCGCGCTCGCCTACCGCCAAACGGCGGTGGAGCACCCGGAGCTGTTCACGCTCATGTTCCGCGAGGCGGGGGCGCACGGACACGCAGTCGGCGATTTGCTCAAGAAGGACCCGGACACCGAGGCCGCGGCGTCATTCCACGGCATGGTCGCCGCCCTCGCGCGCACCATCGACGCCGGACGGCTCCAGGGCGACCCCCTCGTCGTCGCCTCACAGGTCTGGAGTGCGGTGCACGGCTATGTCACCCTCGAACTGCTGGGCCACTTCGGCCGGGGCGACCGCGGGGTGACCGAGGTCCTCGCGCCGCTCTGCGTGACGCTCGTCGTCGGGCTCGGAGACAGCCCCGCCGCTGCTCGGGCGTCCGTGGGGCTGGTCACAACAACCGAGTGAAGATCTTCAGAAGGCAACGTTTCGTCCCTTCTCCACGTCTTACGCTATATGGGTGAGGGGGAACCGGTGAACCAGGAAGCCGAGGGCCGAAGGCGGGTGAGCCGCCGGTCCATGCTGATCGCGGGCGCCTCGGGCCTCGGCATCGCCGGGCTCGCGGTCGGGAGCGGGACCGGCGTGGTGCCGTTCAACCAGCCGATGCAGCGGGCGCTGGGCGTCACGTCGTCGACGCCGGTCACGCAACTGGGCAGCATGCGGGTGGAGCGGGTGTTTTCGCACGCCCGCGGCCGCGAAGTGGATCTCGCCTTCCTTCTGCCGAGCAAGAAGCCGCCGGCCGGCCTGCCGATCTCGCTGATGCTGCACGGCCTGCACGGTTCCGCGCGCTCGGCCGCGCCGAGCGGTCTGCTGAAGCAACTCGGCAGCGACGTCGCCCGCAAAGCCGTGCCCGCGTACGGCTTCCTCGCGGTCGACGGCGGCGACAACTACTGGCACCAGGTCCGCCCCGGCGACGACCCGATGGCGATGCTGCTGGAAGAAGTCCCGCAGTGGCTGCGTGCCCGCGGCTTCGGCGGCGCGGACGGCCAGCCGTTCGCGTGCGCCGGAGTGTCGATGGGCGGCTTCGGCGCGCTGCTGTACGCCCGCCGCCGAGCCGAACGCCGCCAACCGCCCGCCGCGGTCGCCGCGATCGCCCCGGCACTGATCACGTCGTGGCCGGAAATGGCGAAACGCCACATTTTCACCGGAATGACGGACTGGACGTCGTTGGATCCGCTGCGCCACCAGTCCGCGCTGCAAGGCATTCCGACGGCGGTTTACTGCGGCACGGAAGATCCGTTCATCACCGGGGTGCGGCGGTATATCGCGGAAACGCACCCGACGATCGGCTACACGGCGCACGGGAAGCACAGCGACACGTTTTTCCGCAC
The DNA here is from genome assembly GCF_014174495.1 of Amycolatopsis echigonensis. Taxonomy (GTDB): domain Bacteria; phylum Actinomycetota; class Actinomycetes; order Mycobacteriales; family Pseudonocardiaceae; genus Amycolatopsis; species Amycolatopsis echigonensis. The sequence goes on along the minus strand of NZ_JACJHR010000066.1, from coordinate 18,091 downwards.
GACGGTGCCGAGCATGGTGGGGTTCTTGGGGAAGCATTTGCAGCAGAAGGTTTAGCTGCCGATCTGGTGCGCGTTTATCGCGGTTCTAACCGTGATGAACACGCACGACCTCCACCGGCGTCAGCACTTACGAGACCCAGCGGGCCACGACCGACATCACCCAGAACCCGACCATCGCGGCCAGTGCCATCAGCAGCGACCAGCGCAGCTGCTGCGCCCGGGTCTGCGCCGCACGCAACCGGCGCAGGAACAGCCACGCCACCACGAACAGCGGGATCGGCAGCAGCGGCAGCGCCGACAGCCGGGTGCCGACCGCGACCAGGCAGACCAGCGTGAACAGCGCGAGCAGGATCTCGGACGCGCGGATCAGCCACGGGAACCGCGTCAGCACGGACGCGGCTACCCGCTCGCTGAGTTCCACGAGGCCGACCGGGGCGGCGGGCGGCTCGGTCTCGGCAGGTACCGCTTCGCCGGGGTCGGCGGTCTCGTCCCCCCGGGGTGCGGTCAGCGGCACGGTTGTCATCCTGTCCATTATCGCGCCTGCCGAGGACACCCGGACAGCCGACTCCTGCTCAACGCCCGGCGGCCGCCGGGTCAGGCCGACTTCTCGCCGCGCTCGCTGCGGGTGCGGCGCGACGGCTGGCGAGCCACGATCGTGGGGTTGACGTTCTCCCGCACGGTCTGCTCGGTGATCACGACCTTCGCCACGTCCTCGCGGCTCGGGATGTCGTACATGACCGGCTGGAGGACCTCCTCCATGATCGCGCGCAGGCCGCGGGCGCCGGTGCCGCGCAGCACGGCCTGGTCCGCGATGGCCTCGAGCGCGGTCTTGGTGAACTCCAGCTCGACGTTGTCCATCTCGAAGAGCTTCTTGTACTGCTTCACCAGCGCGTTGCGCGGCTGCGTCAGGATCGAGACGAGCGATTCCTTGTCCAGGTGGTTCACCGTCGCCACGACCGGGAGCCGGCCGATGAACTCCGGGATCAGCCCGAACTTGATCAGGTCCTCCGGCATGGTCTCGGAGAACACGTCGCTGCCCTCGATCTCGGCCTTGGTGCGGATCTCCGCGCCGAACCCGAGGCCGCGCTTGCCGACCCGCTCGTTGATGATCTTTTCCAGCCCGGCGAACGCGCCCGCCACGATGAACAGCACGTTCGTGGTGTCGATCTGGATGAACTCCTGGTGCGGGTGCTTGCGCCCGCCCTGCGGCGGCACCGACGCGGTGGTGCCCTCGAGGATCTTCAGCAGCGCCTGCTGCACGCCCTCGCCGGACACGTCGCGGGTGATCGACGGGTTCTCGCTCTTGCGGGCGATCTTGTCGACCTCGTCGATGTAGATGATGCCGGTCTCGGCGCGCTTGACGTCGTAGTCCGCCGCCTGGATCAGCTTCAGCAGGATGTTCTCGACGTCCTCGCCGACGTAGCCCGCCTCGGTGAGCGCGGTGGCGTCGGCGATCGCGAACGGGACGTTCAGCAGCTTCGCCAGCGTCTGCGCGAGATAGGTCTTGCCGCAGCCGGTGGGGCCGAGCATCAGGATGTTCGACTTGGCCAGCTCGACCGGCTCGTCCTTGGAATCCTTCGGCCCGGACTTGTCGTCGGCCTGGATCCGCTTGTAGTGGTTGTACACCGCGACCGCGAGCGTCTTCTTCGCGTCGTCCTGGCCGATGATGTACTGCTCGAGGAACTCGTGGATGTCGGCGGGCTTCGGCAGCTCGTCGAGCTTCACGTCGCCGGCTTCGGCCAGCTCCTCTTCGATGATCTCGTTGCAGAGGTCGATGCACTCATCGCAGATGTAGACCCCTGGCCCGGCAATGAGCTTCTTCACCTGCTTCTGGCTCTTGCCGCAGAAAGAACACTTCAGCAGGTCGCCGCCGTCACCGATCCGTGCCATGGCCGTTGACCTCGTCCCCTCCGGTGCGCGAGCGCACCTGCACTACTCTCTGGCGGCCCCGGGACTGCCAGGCGTTCCCGGAACCCACACGCATTGCCACCGACGGTACCCGCCCGAAGGCGCGGGCGGGAACACCCGAGCGCGTCGGGCACGTCGACGACCGACAGTAGACCAGCGGACCGGCGCGCGTCGCGGATTCGCCGCGCACCGGCCCGTCGCGGTCAGTTCGCCGAGGCCTTCCGGTACGGGAGCACCTCGTCGATCAGGCCGTAGGCCTTCGCCTCCTCGGCGGTGAGGATCTTGTCCCGCTCGATGTCGGCCTTGATCTCGTCCGGTTCCTTGTTCGTGTGCTTCGCCAGGATGACCTCCATCTGGCGGCGCACGCGCTGGATCTCGTTGGCCTGGATCTCCAGGTCCGAGACCTGCCCGTAGGTGCCCTCGGTGGCCGGCTGGTGGATCAGCACGCGCGCGTTCGGCAGCGCCATGCGCTTGCCCGGCGTGCCCGCCGCCAGCAGCACCGCGGCGGCCGAGGCGGCCTGGCCGAGGCACACGGTCGAGATGTCCGGGCGGATGTACTGCATGGTGTCGTAGATCGCCATCAGCGACGTGAACGACCCGCCCGGGGAGTTGATGTAGATGCTGATGTCGCGGTCCGGGTCCTCGTGCTCGAGGTGCAGCAGCTGGGCCATCACGTCGTTGGCCGACGCGTCGTCCACCTGCACGCCGAGGAAGATCGTCCGCTCCTCGTACAGCTTGTTGTACGGGTTGGACTCCTTCACGCCGTAGCTGGTGCGCTCGACGTAGGACGGGAGGATGTACCGCGACTGGGGCGACAGCGGCATATTCGGGGCCCGGAAGTCACCCGGGAGCCGGAAGTTGCTCATGATGCTCTCCTGTGTGCTTCGGCGCTCAGTTGCTGTTGTTCATGCCGCTGTCGCGGGTCAGCACGTGGTCGACGAAGCCGTAGTCCTTCGCCTCCTGCGCGGTGAACCAGCGGTCGCGGTCGCCGTCCTTGATGATCTGCTCGGTGGTCTGCCCGGTCTGCTCGGCGGTGATCCTCGCGAGCTCCTGCTTCCACTTGTTGAACAGGTCCGCCTGGATGGCGATGTCGGACGCGGTGCCGCCGACGCCCGCGGACGGCTGGTGCATCAGGATGCGCGCGTGCGGGAGCGCGTAGCGCTTGCCGGGGGTGCCCGACGAGAGCAGGAACTGCCCCATCGAGGCCGCCATCCCCATCGCGTAGGTCGCCACGTCCGGGCGGATCAGCTGCATGGTGTCGTAGATCGCGAACCCGGCGGTCACGGAGCCGCCCGGCGAGTTGATGTAGAACCGGATGTCCGATTCGGCGTCGTCCGCGTCGAGCAGCAGGAGCTGCGCGGTGAGCCGGTTGGCGACCTCGTCGTTGACCTCGGAGCCGAGAACGACGATGCGCTCCTGGAGCAACCGCTCGAACACCGAGTCGGTGAGGTTGAGCCCCGCGGTGCCGGTCCGCCCCTCGGGCATGTGCTGCTTCACGTCTGCCTGCCTTTTCACCGGCGACGGGCCGCCTGTGAGAGCCGCGCCGCCGCTGTCGTGTTCATGCTTGAGATCTTGCAACCGACCCTAACGAACTTGGGCGGTGCAGAATGCCTGACACCGCCCAAGTTCGCTTACAGCTTTACTCCGCGGGGGTCGCCGCCGCTTCTTCGGTGACCTGCGTCTCCTCGGCGGGGGCTTCTTCGTCCGCGCCGAACAGCTCGCTCAGGTCGACCTCGGACCCGGACGCGTCCTTCACCGTGGTGCCGCGCACGACGGAGGCCAGAGCCTTGCCGCGGCGGACGTCGGCGTAGATGGCGCTCAGCTGGCCGGACTGCTGGGCCCGCTGCACGTACTCGTCCGGGCTGACGCCGAAGCGCTGCGCCTGGTAGATGATCCGCTCGGTGAGCTCGCCGTCGTTGACCGACGTCTGCTCCTTGTCGGCGATGGTGTCCAGCAGCAGCTGCGTGCGGACGGCCTTCTCCGACTCCTCCTTCACCTCGGCGTTGAACTCGTCGAGGGTGCGGCCCTCGGCCTCCAGCGCCTTGGCGAACTGCTCCTCGTCGTGGTCGAACGGGTGGACCGCGTCGTGCTTGCGGTTCTCGATCTCGGCCTCGACGACCTTCTCCGGCAGCGGCACCTCGGTGCGCTCGAGGAGGATCTCGAGGACCTTGTCGCGCGCCTGGACGCCCTGCTGCATCTTCTTGACGCGGCCGAGCCGGGTGCGCAGGTCCTCGCGCAGCTCGTCGATCGTGTCGAACTCGCTCGCCAGCTGGGCGAACTCGTCGTCGGCCTCGGGCAGCTCGCGCTCCTTGACCGACTGCACGGTGACGGTGACCTCGGCGTCCTGGCCGGCGAACTCGCCCGCGACCAGCTTGGTGGTGAACACCTTGGTCTCGCCCGCGGCCGCGCCGACGATGGCCTCGTCGATGCCGTCGACGAGCTGGCCGGAGCCGATCTCGTAGGACAGGCCGGTGGTGGAGGCCTCCTCGACGGGCTTGCCGTCGACGCTGGCCGACAGGTCGATCGACACGAAGTCGCCGGTCTGGGCCGGGCGCTCGACGCCGGTCAGGGTGCCGAAGCGGGCGCGCAGCTCGTCGAGCTGCTCGGCGACCTCTTCGTCGGTGGTCTCGACGTCGTCGACGCTGATCTCGAGGCCGGCGAGGTCGGGCAGCTCGATCTCCGGCCGCACGTCGACCTCGGCGCTGAACTCCAGCACCTCGCGGTCCTCGAGCTTGGTCACCTCGAACTCGGGCTGGCCGAGCGTCCGGACCTCGCCCGCGCGGACGGCCTCGATGTACTTGGCCGGAATGGCCTCGTTGACGACCTCGTCGAGCACCGGCGCGCGGCCGATCCGGCTTTCCAGGACGCGAGCGGGGACCTTGCCGGGGCGGAAACCGGGGACGCGCACCTGCTGGGCGATCTTCCGGTACGCGGCGTCGAAGTTCGGCTTGAGCTCGTCGAACGGCACCTCGACATTGATCTTCACTCGCGTCGGGCTGAGCTGCTCGACGGTGCTCTTCAAGGTCTTCTCCTCGAGCGGTAAACGATGGGGGCGGACAGTCCCTCGGGACCGCCCCGGTCACCTGCTGACCGGGATATCCGAGTCTAGGCCAGAGGGTTGACAAGACCGGCTGCGGGGCTCCCGCCGAGGCGGTGTCGATCAGCGGAACCCGCCGCGCGCCCGTAGCGTCGGGGACGTGGTTTCCGGGCAGCAGAGCGAAGGTCCGGCCGCCGCGGCGGCGCGGCTCAGCGGGTTCGAGGCGGTCCCACAGGGCAGGTCGGGCACCCTCAGTGAAGTAGTGTTGACCAAAGGTGACCGGCGCGTCGACGCGGTGGTGAAGCGCGGCCACGCTCCGGGCGCGACCCGGGCCGAGGCGGCCGGGCTGCGCTGGCTGGCCGAGGCGGACGCGGTGCGGATCCCCCGCGTGCACGGCGCGGACGACACGTGGCTCGTGCTGGACCGGGTGAGCGAGAGCACGCCATCGCACGCGGAGGAGTTCGGCCGGAATCTCGCCCGGCTGCATTCGGCCGGAGCCCCGGCGTTCGGCGCCCCTCCCCCGGGCGGCTTGACCGACGCCTGGATCGGGACCGCTCCGATGCGCAATTCCCCGGGCGAGTCGTGGCCGGAGTGGTACGCGGAACACCGGGTCCTCCCTTACGTCCGGATTGCCTCCGACCTTCTCGACCCGGCGGTGTTCGAACGGGCCTGCGCGCGGATCCCCTCGATGGCCGGTCCGCCGGAACCGCCCGCCCGGCTCCACGGGGATCTGTGGAGCGGGAACGTCCTGTGGGATTCGGACGGGGCGGTGCTGATCGACCCGGCCGCGCACGGCGGGCACCGGGAAACGGACCTCGCGATGCTGCATCTGTTCGGCTGCCCGCATCTCGAGCGGATCGTCGCCGCCTACGACGAGGTCGCACCGTTGGCGGACGGATACCGGGAGCGGATCGCGCTGCACCAGCTTTTCCCGCTTCTGGTGCACACCGTCCTGTTCGGACGGTCCTACGCCGGGCAAGCGACCGCGGCCGCGCGCTCGCTGGGCTGAGTCAGCCAGCGTTGGGGCCGGCACCGCCGGGCTGGGTTCCGGCCTCGGTGACGGAGGTCGCGGTCGCGGTGGCGCCGTTCACCGTCGCGACGATCGTCACGTCCTCGCCGGTCCTGATTCCGGTGGCGGTCGCGGAGTCGATGACGTAGACCTTCGTGAACCCGTCGGTGCTTTTCGCGGTCAGCGAGGTGGCGCTCAGCGCGGTGACCTCGCCGGTCTGCGTGAACTTCGTGCCGGAGCTGGTCGCGAATTCGCCGTGCAAGACGGGGCCGAGGCCGCCGCCGGGACCGCCCTGTCCGGCCGGGCCGCCCGCCGCCGACGCCGCGGGATCGGCACTGGTCGACGAGGACGACGTGGCCGCCCAGATCGCACCGCCGCCGCCCGCGATCAGCACCGCGGCGATCCCTCCGGCGATCCACTTGGCCCGGTTCGGCCGGGCCGGGCCGGGTCCGGGCGCGGCGCCCCAGGCCGGTTCGGGCGCGGCGGGCGGGTTCGGAGCGGGATGCGGTGCGGTCATGGCGTTCTCCTTCGTTCGCGGCTTGCTGACCCCACCGTGCGGACAGCTGCTGTGGTCGCCCTGTGTTCCCGGCAAGTCGCGCCTGTGGCCCCGAATCGCCGGAACCGGGCGCAACCGCACAGCGCGCTCACAGGAAGCACACATCGCCCCCACACCGTCGGAACGCACGCTCGGGGCATGAGTTCGCGCACGAGATCCGCCGCCGCCCGGTTCGGGCGCCGCTCCCTGCGCGCGAAACTCACGGTGTCCGTCGTCGTCCTGTTGTCCCTTGTCTGCTTGGTGATCGGCGTGATCAGCGAGTTCGCCCTCCGCGCGTTCCTGATGTCCCAGACCGACACCCAGCTCTCCGCCGCGACCGCCCGTGCCCTGGACTTCGCGACTCACCCCGGCCCGCCCGGCGACGGGGAACGCAACCCGCTCGACGCCCCGGGACAAGGCGCGGGCACCGTCAACGCCCACTTCTCCCCCGAGGGCACGAACGGCACCGGCGGCTGGCTCACCCAGCACGGCCAGCGCGTCACCCTCACCTCCGACGAACTGGCGGCACTGCAAGACCTCCCCACCAACGGCCGCCCCTACACCCGCACCATCGGCAGCCTCGGCGACTACCGCCTCACCGCGTTCCCGGTCCCCGACGGCGTCGTCATCACCGGCGTTCCCCTGGCACCCATGCAGCAGACGCTGCTGACCGTCGGCCTGATCCTTTTCGGCGTCGCCGCTGCTGGGGTGACCGGTGCGGCGTTCCTCGGTGCCTTCGCCGTCCGCCGAACCCTGCGGCCGTTGGAACGTGTTGCGGAAACCGCTTCGCGAGTCTCCGAACTTCCGCTGGACCGCGGCGATGTCGACCTGTCCGTCCGTGTCCCCGCCCAAGACACCGATCCGCGCACCGAAGTCGGCCAGGTCGGTGCGGCGCTGAACCACATGCTCGGCCACATCTCGTCCGCGCTCGAAGCCCGGCACGCCAGCGAACTGCGGGTCCGGCGGTTCGTCGCCGACGCCAGCCACGAACTGCGCACCCCGCTCGCCGCCATCCGCGGTTACGCCGAACTCGCCGGACGGTCTGGCAGCCACGCCCCGCCGGACGTCGCGCATTCGATGACCCGGATCGAGTCGGAGGCCGACCGGATGACGGCACTCGTCGAGGACCTCCTCCTGCTCGCCCGCCTGGACGCGGGACGTCCGCTCGACGTCGCCGAAGTCGACCTGACCCGCTTGGTCGCGGACGCGGTCGGCGACGCGCACGTGGCCGGTCCGCACCACGGCTGGCAGCTCTCGATGCCGGACGAACCGATCCTCGTGCTGGGCGATGTCCAGCGGCTGCACCAGGTTTTGGCGAATCTGCTCGCGAACGCGCGCGTCCACACGCCGCCCGGCACGACGGTCGTCACCGCGCTCGCCCGGTCCGCGGACGGCAGTGCCGTGGTGACCGTGACCGACAACGGCCCGGGCATCCCGCCGGAGCTGCAGCCAGCGGTGTTCGAACGCTTCGCCCGCGGAGATTCGTCCCGGTCGCGGGCAGCCGGTTCGACCGGGCTGGGCCTGGCGATAGCGTCCGCCGTGCTGACCGCGCACCACGGCGCCATCACGGTCCGCAGCCGCCCCGGCAAGACGGAATTCGCCGTGCGGCTGCCGATCGCGGTCCCGGCTCAGCGGACGCCGGTCGCGGATGACCGCAGGTCCCACAGCGGGCACACAGGGTAAGCACATCCCGGCCCCAGCTCACGCCGCGAGGCTGACCGCATGACCGCAGTCGCGACCCCTTCGACCGTTCCCGCCGTGCCGGTCCAGCGCGCCGAGCCGAGATGGGTGCGCCCGGCCCTCGTGCTGCTGCTCGTCGCCACGGCCGCGCTTTATCTGTGGGATCTCGCCGCGTCCGGCTGGGCCAACGCGTTCTACTCCGCCGCCGCCCAAGCCGGAGCACAGAGCTGGAAGGCGTTGTTCTTCGGCTCCACCGATGCGGCCAACGGCATCACGGTGGACAAGACACCCGCCGCGCTCTGGGTGATGAGCCTGTCCGCGCGGCTGTTCGGCGTTAATGCGTGGAGCATCCTGGTGCCGCAAGCGTTGATGGGTGTCGGCTCCACGTGGCTGCTCTACGCGACTGTCCGACGCACCTCAGGCGCGGCAGCGGGGTTGCTCGCTGGCGCGGTGCTTACCCTCACCCCAGCCGCGGCGCTGATCTTCCGCTTCAACAACCCGGACGCGTTGCTGGTGCTGCTCCTGATCGCCGCCGCCTACTGCACGGTACGAGCGCTCGAGAAGGCCAGCCCGAAATGGCTCGTTTTCGCTGGCGTGGCAATCGGATTCGGCTTCCTCGCCAAGATGCTGCAGGCGTTCCTCGTGCTGCCCGCGTTCGCGCTCGCGTACCTCGTCGCCGCACCGACCACCGTCGGCAAGCGACTACTGCATTTGCTCGCAGGATTTGCTGCGGTCGTCGTTTCGGCAGGCTGGTATCTCGCCGTAGTGGCGTTGTGGCCAGTCGCGGACCGGCCGTACATCGGCGGCTCACAGAACAACAGCCTGCTCGAACTCACCTTGGGGTACAACGGTTTCGGCCGCATCACCGGCGACGAGACCGGCAGCGTCGGCGGCAGTCCGGGCGGCGGCTGGGGCAGCACCGGATTGTTCCGGTTGTTCGGCAGCGAGATGGCGGGCGGCATCGCGTGGCTGCTGCCGGCGGCGGTGCTCGGGCTCGGCGCGGGCCTGTGGTTCACCCGTTACGCGCCCCGCACCGACCGCGGCCGCGCTTCGCTGCTGCTCTGGGGCGGCTGGCTGATCGTGACCGCCGCGGTGTTCAGCTTCATGGGCGGGATCATCCACCCCTACTACACCGTCGCGCTCGCCCCAGCGATCGCTGCGCTCGTCGGAATCGCCGCCGTCCAGTTGTGGCGCATCCGCGGCAATCCGGCCGCTGTAGGGCTTTTGAGCGGCGGTGTCACGTTGACGACGGTGACGAGTTATCTGCTGCTGGACAGTTCTTGGCAACCGTGGCTTGCCCCGACGGTCCTCATCGTTGGGCTTTTGGCCGCGATCGCACTGTTTTTCGTCCAGCACTTCGGCCGGGTCGCCGCGGTGCTGGGACTGGTCGTGCTGCTGACCGGAACCGGCGCGTACAGCTTCGCCACCGCGGCGACTCCGCACAGCGGCGCGATTCCGTCCGCCGGACCGAACACCCGGCGGATGTTCGGCGGTGGCGGCCCGGGAGGTTTGCTCGGCACCAGCCTGCCCGGCGCGAACCTGACAGCCTTGCTTCGGCAGTCCGGCGATCACCGGTGGGCCGCGGCGACCGTCGGGTCCAACAACGCCGCCGGATACCAGCTGGGCAGCGGCAAACCGGTGCTCGCGGTGGGCGGATTCAACGGCACCGACCCGTATCCGACGCTCGCGCAGTTCGAGCAGTACGTCCGGCAAGGGCAGATCCGCTACTTCCTCGGCGACGGCCTGACCATGCGCGGCTCCAGCAGCGGAAGCGACGCCGCCGCCCGGATCGTCCAGTGGGTGGCCGAGAACTACCAAATGACCACTGTGGACGGTGTCACGGTCTATGACCTCGGTGCCTGATTCCGTGCCGTGCGGCCAAGATCACCCGAGCGGGCGTACGTCGCACAGCGCAGGCACAGGAACACCACAACGTGGCCAAAGCCCGGCAGACGACGGTGAACCCATGAACGCCACCGCCCCTTCCCGCAGCAGCGCCCCGCGGCCCGGGACGACTCCGGTCGGCCTCGGCGGCCCGCAGCCCGTGCTGGACGTCGTCATCCCGGTTTACAACGAGGAAACCGACCTCGAACCGTGCATCCGCAGGCTGCGGGCGCATCTCGCCGAACGCGCCGGCTACCCCTACCGGATCACCGTCGCGGACAACGCGAGCACCGACAAGACCCTTGCCGTGGCCGAGGAACTGGCCCGCGAGTTCCCCGAGGTCGAGGTGCGCCACCTGGACGAGAAGGGCCGCGGCCGCGCGCTGCGGGCCGTCTGGTCCGATTCGGACGCCGCCGTGCTGGCCTACATGGACGTCGACCTGTCCACCGACCTGGCCGCGCTGGACCCGCTCGTCGCGCCGCTGCTGTCCGGACATTCGGACGTCGCGATCGGCAGCCGGCTCGCCCGCGGCGCCCGCGTGGTCCGCGGGCCGAAGCGCGAGTTCATCTCCCGCTGCTACAACCTGATCCTCCGCGGCACGCTCGCCGCCAGGTTCTCCGACGCGCAATGCGGGTTCAAGGCGATCCGCGCCGACGTCGCCCGCGCGCTGCTCCCGCACGTGCGCGACACCGGCTGGTTCTTCGACACCGAACTGCTCGTGCTCGCCCAGCGGTCCGGGCTGCGGATCCACGAGGTGCCGGTCGACTGGGTCGACGACCCGGACTCGTCGGTCGATCTCCTCGCGACCGCCGCGGCCGACCTCAAGGGCATCGCCCGGATCACCCGCGCGACCCTCACCGGCGAGATTCCCGTGCACCGGCTGCGCGAGCAGCTCGGCCGCGAACCGATCGGCGTGGAGGCCCCCGGGGTGTCCCCGAGCCTGGTCAAACAACTCGTGCGGTTCGCCGCGGTCGGCATCGCCAGCACTGTCGCGTACCTGCTGCTTTTCCTGCTGCTGCGGACCGTGGTCGGCGCGCAAGCGGCCAACTTCACCGCACTGCTCGTCACCGCCATCGCGAACACCGCGGTGAACCGGCGAGTGACGTTCGGCGTCCGAGGACGGGCCGGAGCCGGGCGGCACCAGTTCGAGGGGCTGATCGTGTTCGGCCTCGGACTGGCGCTGACGAGCGGTTCGCTCGCCTTGCTCAACCACACCACCAATCCCGGGCTCGCCCTGGAGACGACCGTGCTCGTGCTGGCGAACCTCGCCGCCACGGTGCTCCGTTTCCTGCTGCTGCGGGGCTGGGTCTTCAATCCGCGCCGTGCCGCTACCGAGGAGTCGTCTTGAGCACTGTCCTGTCCGCCCGGCCTGCTGCCCCGGACGCGCCGGATCGCGCGGAGCCTCGCTGGGCCCGCCCGTCGATGCTCGGCCTGCTGGCACTCACCGCTGTCCTGTACTTCTGGAACCTGACCGCTTCCGGATTCGGCAACTCGTTCTACGCCGCGGCCGTGCAGTCGGGCACGCAGAGCCTGAAGGCATGGCTGTTCGGTTCGCTGGACGCCGGGAACGTGATCACTGTCGACAAACCGCCCGCTGCACTATGGGTGGGAACGGCTTTCGCGCGAGTCTTCGGCTTCTCCAGCTTCACCGTGCTCGCCCCGCAGGCTCTGATGGGCGTCGCTTCCGTCGGCCTGCTGTACCTGACGGTGCGCCGGGTTTCCGGGCCACTGCCGGGTTTGCTGGCCGGGGCGATACTCGCGCTGACGCCGGTCGCCGCGTTGATGTTCCGTTTCAACAACCCGGACGCGCTGCTCACCCTGCTGCTGATCGCCGGTGCGTACTGCACCGTGCGAGCGATTGAGAAGGCGAGCCCTCGATGGCTTGCTTTCGCAGGCGTGGCAATCGGTTTCGGCTTCCTGACGAAGATGATGCAGGCGTTTCTCGTGCTGCCCGCGTTCGCCCTGGCGTACCTGGTCGCCGCGCCGACCGGTCTCGGGAAGCGATTGCTGCACTTGGTTTACGCCGGGGTCGCGGTGGTCGTGTCGGCTGGCTGGTTCGTGGCGCTGGTGGAGATCTGGCCTTCGGCTTCGCGGCCGTACATCGGCGGGTCGACCGGGAACAGTCTGCTCGAGCTGGCGCTCGGGTACAACGGGCTCGGGCGGATCTTTGGCGGGCAGGGCAACGGCGGCATGGGCGGCGCCGGCGGCGGGATGGGCGGGGGCAATACCGCGTTCGGCGGCAGTTCCGGCCTCGGACGGATGTTCGGCGCGAGCTTCGGCACCGAGGTCTCGTGGCTGCTGCCCGCCGCGCTGATCGGCCTGGTCGCCGGATTGTGGTTCACCCGGCGCGCCGCGCGCACCGACCGGACCCGGGCGTCGCTGCTGGTCTGGGGCTGCTGGCTGTTCGTGACCGGGCTGGTGTTCAGCTTCATGAGCGGCACCGTGCACCCGTACTACGCGGTGCAGCTCGCGCCCGCGATCGCCGCGCTGGTCGCGCTTTCCGGGCACGCGCTGTGGCGCGGCCGGGCGCACCCCGGACCGCGGATGGTGCTGGGCGGGATGATCGCGGCGACCGCGGTGTGGGACTTCATCCTGCTCGACCGCACGCCGGACTGGTTGCCCGCGCTGCGCTGGGCGATCGTGGTGCTGGGGTTGCTGGTGAGCACCGTCGTGGTGGTCGGGGTCCCGCGGGTGCGGACGGTCTTGATCGGCCTCGCCGCGGCGATCGTCCTGACGCTCGGGGTCGGCACGGCCGGGTACGCCGTGGAGACGGTTTCCTTGCCGCACAGCGGTTCCATCCCGACTTCCGGCCCGCGTACGACCGCCATGGGCGGCAGGGGCGGTTTCGGCGGCGGGATGGACGAGACCAGCGGAACCCTCGCGCAGGTGCTGGGCGGCACGACGACGAAGTGGGCCGCCGCGACGACCGGTTCGCAGTCGGCGGCGAGCCTGGAGCTGGCGAGCGGCAAGTCGGTGATGGGCATCGGTGGCTGGGACGGCAGCGATCCGGCCCCGACGCTGGAGCAGTTCAAGCAGTACGTCGCGGCGGGCGAAGTGGCGTACTACGTGGACGGCGGACGGGGCGGCGGTCCCGGCGGCGGGTCGAACGACATTTCCGAGTGGGTGGCCGCGAACTTCACCGCGACGACGATCGGTCGCGAAACTGTCTACCAGCTCACCCGGTGAGTTCGGGAATCCTCAGCCTCTTCCCAGGAACGAGGCGCATTCTGAAAAGCACGGAGAGGCATCCGCCGCGAACGCCCGGGAGGTCACGATGGCCGGATACCCACGCTGGCACACCGCGAGCGAGAAGGGGCCGCGCGAGCGCAATGCCGATGCGGTGAGCGCCTACGCGGCCGCCGGGGCACCCGGGATCACGTTCGCGCTCGCCGACGGCGTGGGGGACGACCCCGGTGCCAGGCGAGCCGCCCAGGTCGCCGCCGCGGCTGCCGCGCGCACCCCGGTCGAAGCCGGTCCGGTCAAGGCGATTTTGGCCGCACAGCAAGCAGTTCGCCGCCTGGGCGGCACCGGAGACGCGGTTCTCGTGGTGGCGATGCCCTTCGCCGGCGGATACCGGATCGCGTGGGTCGGCGACGCGCGGGCGTACGCGTGGGACGGGTCGATGATCCACAAGCTCACGCAGGACCACACGCTGGCGGAGTACTTCCGCTCGCGGCACCAGCCGTACTCGCCGCGGATGGAGCATCTGGTGACCACGAGCGTCCGCACGGCGAAACCGGAGGAGATCGGCACGACGGAAACCCCGAGCGGCGGTCTCCTCCTCACCAGCGACGGCGTGCACAAGGTCCTGCCGCCCGCGACGATCGACGAAATCCTCGCCGACCCGGCCCGCGGTGCCTCGGCGTTGGTCGCGACCGCCATCGCCCTGGGCGGCCGCGACAACGCCACGGCGCTGTTCGTGGAACCCGCGGACGTGAGGACGCGGGTGACGGAGAGGTTTCCCACCGCCGCCTGAGCGGGGTCAGGCGTGATCGCGTTTGAGGTTCCGGTACTCGCGATAGACGAGCACGATGATCACCGCGTCGAGCGCCGCGAAGAACGGCAGCGCGATCGAGTGGGTCTCGAAGGCGCGGTAGATCTCGTACACGACGAACGCCGCGAGCACGACCATCGCGACCGGGTAGGCGCGCACCCACTTGCGCGCGAGCGCCCACACGAGGCCGAGCTTGAGCAACCCGTGCGCCAGCAGGTACGCGACGGCGAACGTCTTGGTGCCCCCGCCGGTGAAATGCTCGGCGGCGGTTTCCAGATGCCGCGCGAGCGTGCCGGAGGGGTCGCCAAGCAGGTCGCGGGTGATGACCGCGTTGACGAACCCGTTGACGAACGTCGCGGGGATGAACGCCAGGATCAGCGCCCCGACCAGTTGAAGGCCTCCGTCGAGGCCCTTCAGCGTGATCGCGATCCGGAACAGCCGCTCGGTGGAACGGGTAGAGGTCTCCTCGCTCATCGGTACAGGAAACCGGAAAAGCCCGAGCGTTGCTGGGTTGAAGGCCGGGTTTCGCCCAGGTGATCCGGTTTGCGTGCCCTGTGGCGGGGGTCTCTCAGCGCTAGCTCACCCTCGCGCCGAACAGCCTTCCGCTAGCTCCCGCCGCTTCGCCGGGTCCGGCCCGCAGCTCAAGCCCTCACGGCCCGTTGCCCTTGCCGAGCTTTTCCCGTCACTCGCGAAGCATTGCCGCACCTCCCTTGCTCTGACATTCCGCACATCGCTCGTACCGTTTCGTGTGATTGTGCGGATCCTGCCCGTACACCGGAAAACACGCGGCCCCGCACAAGCCGAGAAACACCGGCCCGCACCGAAGCGGACGGCGTCCGACCTGGTGCGCGACCCGGATCGCGTTCTCCGGCGCGCCCGCCTGCGGCAGCCAGCCGTGCGCGGGCAGGCTCGCCAAGACGACCTCGTTGAGGTGATCTGCCCGCCGGACCAACGCGCGGCCGAGGTCGAGAAGGCGCTCGCCAAGGTCCCGCACCGCGTCGGGCCGCGGGCATCGTTCGTCGAGCGCGCGGGTCAGGAAGCCGAGGTCCAGCGCGAGGGTGGCTTGCAGGTCGCGAATCCAGGCAACCAGTTCGGGGCCGGTGAGCCCGACGGCCGAACTGCGCTGCTCGGGGAGCCTGCTCCAGCGTCCGGTCATGCGCCGTTCCCAGCGAGTGCCAAGCGCCATCCCTCCGCACTGCTCACGCCAGGCACCGTTCTTCGTTCGAGCGGGCCTCTTCCTGTCGGCGGAGCCATTCCTGCGCGCAGTCAGAGCACGTCGGGTCGAACCAGTGGCCGCCGAGCTGCGGTACGTCCTGGCGGGCGACCGTGACTTCGGCTCCGCACAGCGCGGTGAACGTTTCCCCGGGTCGCGGCGCGAACGGCCCGTCGAGCGCGTGCCGTTTTCCCTCCGCCTGCTGCCATCTGAACACCGGACTCCTCCCCTTGTGGTGCATGGAGTCCCATTTGGGATGTCGCCGCCGCGTAACGCAAGCCCCCGTTCCGAGTGATCACCGGAATCGGGATTTTCCCGCAGCCACAAGCATTTCCGCGGTCGCCGGGGACCGAGCCGCGGGTTACCGACGGGTTAGATGTCACCAGGTGGTGACACCCCCGGGAGGGCGGACGCCGCCGCGATTGTTACGGCACCCGTGCTGCCTCAGCGATGCGAGGCGCGGCAGCAGTCACGGGCACCGCGAGGGGGAAAGCGGCGGGCGTCCGCGGGCATCACCTCGCTTCCGGGAGTGCGGTCGCCGCTATGACTGCTGTCGCCAAGCGCATACGCAACCCCTGCGCGGGGGTTGTCACACGACAGTGGCGCGAATAGCCAGCACGCTGGGCTGGATCGCACCCCGGCGGAGTGGCGGAAGCAGCGCTTGGGCATGCGGAGTGGATACAACGAGCCAGCCGGAGTCGCGCCAGGGATCGAACTCTGCGTCACAGCGGTGCGGCCGACAACGCGCCGGAAGCAGCGCCCAAGAACGCCGGGTGGCCACTCCGCGCCAGCCGGAGTCACGCCGGGAATCGAACTCCGCACCACAACGACTGACAACGGAGCGGAAGCAGTGTCCGGGCCGTACATCGTGGGCACCCCGAGCCCTGCCGGAGTCACGCCGCAGCCGCCAGGACCCCGCAAGCCATGCAAATCACGCCACGGTGGTGCGGCTGATCAGCACATCGAGGCCCGGGCCAGTGAGATCGTCGGCCGCCGCGCGGCGGCCGGCCAGGGCGAGCAGCATGGCCTCCGCCGGGCCGCGGACTTCGATGCCGTTCCCGGACGCCCAGTCCAAGTCGGTCGCGACGGCCCGCAACCCGGTCAGCCGACGCGACACCCCGACCGGCGGTGCGCGCAGCGACAGTTCCAGCGCCCGGCGCAACCGGGCCGCTGGGATCGTCCGCGGCAGCCCGAGCGGGCGGCGGATGTCCTGCTGATGGATCAGGCCGTCGAGAAACCCGACCATCCCGCCGAACTTGCCCAGCATCCGGCCCGGCTGCGGGTACCGCCGCATGACGCCGATCAGCTCCTCCGGCGCGCGCACCCGGTACTCGGCGAGGCCGATCTCGTTGGACCGCTTCAGCGACAGCCGCGCGCGGCCAAACCGCTGCGCCAACTGGCGGCCGCTCAGTTCGTCGTAGCTCACGACATGAGCGACGACCGAGCGCACGTTCCAGCCGGCACACAGCGTCGGCTGTTCCCATTGGTCCGGCGTGAGCGTCTCCAGAAAGTCCGCGAAGTCGGCGCGCTCCTCGCGAGCCAGCGTCCGTGCGTCCATGCCCTCCCCCGTCTGCGGCGCACACTCACGGTAGCAGCGCTGCGGTCACATTCGCCGGGTTGATCAACGCGACAGCCTCCAAAGTGGATCTCCGCGGATATTCATCCGATCAGGTCGAATACGAGCTGATGGATAACATCATGAATGGCCCGGAAGATGGTGAATACCCGTTCCTGAAAGACCAGACAGGACGGTTCCTACGGAGAATTCCCGCCCCGGGTTAGCGCGATCGGCGGCGAGCGTGCAAAGATGGCATTGCCGCAGGCAGGAGGGGTTAATCGGGTGGAATATTCCATTCCCTCGACGCCCCTCGCAGCCACCGGAACCGGTTCCCCCGGGGGCAGCCTGGGAACTGCGTTCCGGTATCTTTCCGGCGGACAAGAAAGGATGCACAATGACCGTTCCTGGCGCGGAAAATGCAGGCCAGGCACCCCGTCGGACAGAAAAGCCGGACACCGGCGACGACAGACCGTATGCCGTCACCGTGAGTCAACACCCCGGCCGGGTGACCGTGACGTTTCACGAACCGGGCATGCCCCAGCTGGCACCGGCAGTGCCCTCGCTGCGGCCGAGCACGCGCCCGGCCTATCCGTCGTGGAAGACGGCGCGGACGTCGGTCGAACTGGCCGCGCAGCAGCCGGACGGCGCGACTCAGCCGTGGCAGCTGATCGCGGTTCTGCTGACCCCGCTCGTCGGGGCGACCGCGATCGTCTTCGCGACCGCTGGAGTCCCGGCCGGTCTGGCCACCGCGGGCGGAGTGGTCCTCATGCAGGTCGCCGCCACCGTGCTCCGCAAGCGGCACACGACGAACCGGCGCACCTGACCACCCTCGAAGCGGACGCCGGCGGCGACTCACGGCCGCCCGCGTTCTGCGCTCCCGGTGCCCGGCCGGGCAGGGCCGGGCACCGGGAGACGAGGTCGCTGCGCCGAGATCGGCCCACGGCCGCGCCGCTTGCCGCTTGCCGACGACGGGCGACGGGCGACGGGCGACGGGCGACGGGCGACGGGCGACGGGCGACGGGCGACGGGCGACGGGCGACGGGCGACGGGCGACGGGCGACGGGCGACGGGCGACGGGCGACGCTAGCGCGGAGGGGAGACCGGGGTGTGGAGATCGCCTACCTCATGGACAGGATTGCGGGCTCACTCGCCCGGCTTGCCGCTCAGCCCCGTTGCGCCTGACCCCACCGCTCGACCCGGCCCGCCCGCGTGCTCGGCTCGGCTCGGCTCGGCTCGGCTCGGCTCGGCTCGGCTCGGCTCGGCTCGGCTCGGC